>CAYJMF010000033.1:0-2895 GCA_964370855.1 uncultured Planctomycetota bacterium
CTCACCCGAAAGGGGCCCGGCTAACTTGACGGCGATGTAACTAAGTAACTAACTCGGGGGCCCCCGGGCTTCCGGGTGGACGAGGGCGCCCCTTCCCCGAGTTAGTTACTTAGTTAGGAACGTCCCTGCCTCTTCGCCGTTTCCCCCTGCCTTTCTGACAGTGCCGGTTCCTCCCCCGGCGGCGGACCTGTCACTCTGACACGGGCGGGGCCTCGCGGGCCGGACGCAACCTCATGTCCAGAAACTACTTGCGATCCGCTCCCTGGCGGCACGGACGTTGCGCAACCGGGAACATGGTACGGCAATGGTGGAGACTCCATCTCGATCGGTCCTCGTCGCCGACGACGACCCGGGCATCCGGGAGTCGCTGCGCGAGTTCCTGGACCGGGAGGGGTGGGAGACCCACCTTGCGGAGGACGGCCGGCAGGCCATCGAGATCCTCAGGGTCCGGGTCGTCCGGGTCGCCCTGGTGGACATGCGGATGCCGGCCCTCTCGGGCATCGAGACCCTCCGCGAGCTGCACCGGCTGATGTCGTGGCTCCCGGTCATCGCCATGACGGCGGATCGGGACCTCTGGGTGAGGGAGGACGTGGTCGCGGCCGGGGCCTTCGATCTGCTGTGGAAGCCCCTGCGCCGCGCCGAGGTCATGGGCGCCCTGGACAGGGCGCTTCGGGCCCTGCCGCCGGAGGAATCCGGCCGGGGACCCGGCTAGCGGGCGAAGAGCCCGGAAGGAAGGAACGATGGCGAAGGCGACGGCGAAGTCCGGTGCGAAGGTGAGGCCGCTCGGGGACAAGGTCCTCATCAAGCGGCTCGAGGCGCAGGAGAGGTCCAAGGGCGGGATCGTCATCCCCGACTCCGCCAAGGAGAAGCCGAAGGAGGGCCGCGTGGTCGCCCTCGGCACGGGCCGCGTCCTCGACGACGGCGGTACGGTGGCGTTCCAGGTGAAGAGCGGCGACCGCGTGCTGTTCTCCTCCTACGCCGGGACCGAGGTCAAGCTCGAGGGCGACGACTTCGTGATCATGGGCGAGGACGACATCCTCGCCGTCCTCGAGTAGTCCCTTTCAACGACAGCCGCTCCACGGTCCCATCCGGAAGAAGGAGAAACGAACATGGGTGCGAAGAAGATCGGGTATTCCCAGGACGCGCGCGAGGCCATCCGCCGCGGCGTCCGCCAGCTCGCGCGGGCCGTCAAGGTGACCCTCGGGCCCCGCGGCCGCAACGTCGTGATCCAGAAGTCCTTCGGCGCCCCGACCGTCACCAAGGACGGCGTGACCGTCGCCAAGGAGGTCGAGCTCGAGGACGCCTGGGAGAACATGGGCGCCCAGATGGTGCGCGAGGTCGCCTCCAAGACCTCCGACGTCGCCGGCGACGGCACCACCACCGCCACGGTCATGGCCGAGGCCATCTTCGAGGAGGGCCTGAAGAACGTCACCGCCGGGGCCTCGCCCATCGGCATCAAGCGCGGCATCGAGATGGCCGTCGCCGCCATCGCCGCGGGCCTCGAGAAGTCCTCCGTGACGGTGCGCGACAAGAAGGGCCTCATCGCCCACGTGGCCTCCATCGCGGCCAACAACGACCGGGAGATCGGCGAGAAGATCGCCGAGGCCATGGACAAGGTCGGCAACGACGGCGTCATCACCGTCGAGGAGGGCCGCGGCCTCGAGACCACCGTCGAGTGGGTCGAGGGCATGCAGTTCGACAAGGGCTACCTCTCGGCGCACTTCGTCAACAAGCCGGAGGACATGGAGGCGGTCCTCGAGGACCCCTTCATCCTCGTCCACGAGAAGAAGATCTCCGCCATCAAGGACCTCCTCCCGCTGCTGGAGAAGGTCGCCCGCGCGGGCAAGCCGCTCCTCATCATCGCCGAGGACATCGAGGGCGAGGCCCTCGCCACCCTCGTCGTGAACAAGCTCCGCGGCGTGCTCGACGTCTGCGCCGTCAAGGCCCCGGGCTTCGGCGACCGCCGCAAGGCCATGCTCGAGGACATCGCCGTCCTCACCGGCGGCACCGCCATCTTCGAGGATCTCGGCATCCAGCTCGAGAAGGTGGAGGTCAAGGACCTCGGCCGCGCCAAGCGGGTCGTCGTCGACAAGGACAACACCACCATCGTCCAGGGGGCCGGGAAGAAGGACGCCATCCAGGGGCGCATCGGGGCCATCAAGAAGGAGATGGAGACCACCACCTCCGACTACGACCGCGAGAAGCTCCAGGAGCGCCTGGCGAAGCTCGCCGGCGGCGTCGCCCAGATCAACGTGGGCGCGGCGACGGAGGTCGAGCTCAAGGAGAAGAAGGCCCGCGTCGAGGACGCGGTCCACGCGACGCGCGCGGCCGTCGAGGAGGGCATCCTCCCGGGCGGCGGCGTGGCGCTGCTCCGCTCGCAGAAGACGCTGGACGGGCTGAAGGCCGACCACGACGCGCAGGTCGGCATCGAGATCGTGCGCCGCGCGCTGGAGGCCCCCATCCGCCAGATCGCGGCCAACACCGGGGTGGATCCGTCCATCGTGGTGCAGAAGGTCCGCGAGAACAAGGACTACAACTTCGGCTTCAACGCCCTCACCGAGGAGTACGGCGACATGATCAAGCAGGGTGTCATCGACCCCCGCAAGGTCGTGCGCACGGCGCTGGTCAACGCCGCGTCCGTGGCGACGCTGCTGCTGACCACGGAGGCCATCGTGTCCGAGATCCCCGAGAAGAAGGAGCCGATGCCCGGCGGCGGCGGCGGCGGCGGCGGGATGGGCGGCATGGGCGGGATGGGCGGCATGGGCGGCATGGGCGGGATGGACTTCTAGCCTCCCGCCGACGACGGAACCGTTTCACCGGGGCGGGGCCCCAAGGGCGCGCCCCGGTCGGGACCCGGGCGGCCCCCCCCCGCCGGGGGCGCCCGGAGGCCACCGA
>CAYJMF010000033.1:2905-39839 GCA_964370855.1 uncultured Planctomycetota bacterium
CCCCCCCCCCCCCCCCCCCCCCCCCCCCCCCCCCCCCCGCCCCCCCCCCCCCCCGCCCCCCCCCCCCCCCCCCCCCCCCCCCCCCGTTCGATCCCGGTCAGGCCCGCCGCCGCCGGTTCCGCAGGAAGTCCACGAAGACGGCGCCGCCGAGGTCGTCGGGGGAGGCGAAGTAGGCCTGGCCCTTGTTGGCGCGGGTCATCTCCGAGACGAACTCCCGGAGCACCGGGTCCTCGGCGATCATGAAGGTGGTGATGGGGATGCGCTCCCGCCGGCAGAGCACCGCCTCGTGGATGGTGCGGGAGGTGATGTGGGGGTCGAGGCCGAAGGGGTTCCTGTAGATCATCCCGTTCTCGGTCAGGGCCGAGGGCTTGCCGTCGGTGACCATGACGATGCGCCGGTTGGGGTGGCGCCGCCGCCGGAGGATGGTGCGCGCCATGCGGAGCCCGTCCCGGGTGTTGGTGTGGAAGGGCCCGGCGTTCACGTAGGGGAGGTCCGTCACCTTCACGGGCTTCGCCTCGTCCCCGAACAGCACGCAGTCGAGGGAGTCCTTCGGGTAGCGGGTCTCGATGAGCTCCGCCAGCGCCATGGCGACCTTCTTGGCGGGGGTGATCCGGTCCTCGCCGTAAAGTATCATACTATGAGACACATCGAGGAGGAGCACCGTCGCGCAGGAGGCGGCGTGCTCCGTCTCGAAGACCCGGAAGTCCGCCGGCGCGATGCCGAGGTCCTCGATGCCGCCCCGCGCCAGGGCCTCCCGGAGCGTCCCCGCCCCGTCGATGGAGGAGGGGGGATCCCCGAACCGCATGGGGCGCGTCTCCGAGAGCCGCTCCCCGCCCTCGCCCGTCGCGCGGGTCCGGTGGTCGCCCAGGGGGCCGCCGCGGAGGTTGCGGAACATGAGGTCGAAGGCGCCGCGGCGGAGGGCGCGGAGCCCCCGCGGGGTCAGGTTGCGGCGGTCCCGGTCCACCCGGAGGACGCCGGACTTCTCCAGGGTCTCGGCGAACTTCGAGACGTCCACGTCCTTCGGCAGGTAGCCGCGCCGCTGCAGCTCCTTCATCCAGCGGAGCGCCTCCTCGACGTTCCCCCCGGTCCGGAGGACGAGCTCGTCGAAGACCTCCCGCAGGCCCTTGAGGGCGCGGAGGAGGGCGAGGAGTTCGTGGTCCAGCCGGGAGTACCGGAACCGCACCGGGCGCCTAGTCCCCCTCCATCCCCGCCAGCATCTCCTTCAGCATGTCCTTGAAGGAGACCCTCCCGTCGAGGTCGTCGCGGGCGATGACGGAGTGCTGGTGGAGGCCCTCGAGGACGAGCTCCATGAGGAGGCTCTCCTCGGCGGCGTCCCGGGGTGCGCCGTGCTCGCGGACGAGGTCGAGAAGGCCGTCCACGGACTCGAGGGAGGCGCGGTGGGCCGCCTCCGAGGTCCCGTCCTCGACGTCCAGGGTGTTGCCCGCGGCGAACCAGCGGACCACGGAGCGGTAGCGCGCGTCGTCGGGCTCCGCCGGCGGCTCCTTGCCGGGCCGCCCGCGGCCCCTCCCCTTCCCGTGGACGGGGGGGAAGCGGGATTCGAAGATCCGCCGCACCGCGGCCCCGAGCACCCGGCGCGCCACGGCCTCGGTCCCCTGCTGCTCCCCCTCGTAGACGAGCTCGAGCTTGCCCACGAGCGCCGGCACCGCCGCCCAGAGGTCGGCGACGCGGGCGTGCACCCGCGCGTCCCCCGAGGCGAGGCCGCGCCGCTCGGCGTTGCTCACCACGCACTCGAGCGCGGAGATGGCCGCCCGCTGGCTGACGCCGCTGGCGGGGTCCACGAACTCGCTGCGGCGGGCCTCGAAGACCGCCTCCTCGACGGCCGACTCGATGAGTTCCGGGAGCACCACCTCGACGGGGCCGCCGCGGCGGCTCCAGGCCTCCTGGCGGGTGATCTCCAGGGCCTCGGCGGCGGTGCGGGGGTAGTGGGTCATGACCTGGGAGTCGATGCGGTCCTTCAGCGGCGTGATGATGGAGCCGCGGTTGGTGTAGTCCTCGGGGTTGGCGGAGAAGACGACGAGGAGGTCCAGCGGCAGGCGCACCGGGAAGCCGCGGATCTGGAGGTCCCGCTCCTCGAGGATGTCGAGGAAGGCGACCTGGATGCGGGCCGGGAGGTCGGGGAGCTCGTTCACGGCGAAGATGCCGCGGTTCGTGCGGGGGACGATGCCGTAGGTGATGGACTCCTCGTCGGCCATGGTGCGGCGCTCCACGGCGGCCTTCACCGGGTCCACGTCGCCGACGAGGTCGGCCACGGTGACGTCGGGGGTGGCGAGCTTCTCCCGGTAGCGCTCCCCGGGGGAGAGCCAGGCGACGGGGAGGTCGTCCCCCCGCTCGGCCAGCAGGCGGCGGCAGCGGCGGCAGGCCGGGGCGAGGGGGTCGTCGCGGATCTCGCAGCCGTCCACGGCGGGGAGCCATGGGTCGAGAAGGCCCGACAGGGAGCGGAGGATCCGCGACTTCGCCTGGCCGCGGAGACCGAGGAGGATGAAGTCGTGGCGGGCGAGCAGCGCGTTCTCCACGGCGGGCACCACGGTGCGCTCGAAGCCCACGATGCCGGGGAACAGCGGGGCGCCGGCCCGCTTGCGGGCGATGAGGTTCGCCCGCATCTCGTCCTTCACGGTGCGGGACCTCCACCCCGAAGCCCGGAGCGCGCCGAGGGTGCGGGGGAGGGACCCGGGATCCGTCGCGGCGGAGGGGATCATGGGGGGGAGCCTACGGCGGGACTCCCGGAATCGCGATCAAAGGGCGCCGCCCGCCGTACCATCCCGGAATGGAACCCGCCGCCTTCCAGGACTTCTATCCCGACGACGCCGGGCGCTGCTACGGGTGCGGCCGGTTGAACGAGCAGGGCCACCGCATCCGCACCGTCTGGGACGGGGAGGAGACCCTCACCCGGTTCACCCCGAAGCCCTTCCACACCGCCGTCCCGGGCGTGGTCTACGGGGGGCTGCTCGCCTCCCTCGTGGACTGCCACGGGACCGGCTCCGCCGCCGGCGCGGGGTACCGCGCCGAGGGGCGGGAGCCGGGCACGGAGCCGGCGCTGCGCTACGTCACCGCCTCCCTCAGGGTGGAGTACCTGAAGCCCACGCCGCTCGGGCCGGAACTCGAGATCCGCGGGCGCATCGTCGAGGTGAAGGACCGCGGCGAGGAGCGGGCGCGGAAGGTCGTCGTCGAGGTCCGCGTCCTCTGCGCCGGCGTCGAGACGGTGCGGGGCGAGGTCGTCGCCGTGAAGATGCCCGCGGGGATGGGGAAGGGCTAGAAGTCCACCGAGATGCTGGCGATGAGGGACCAGTCGGCGAAGGTGGCGTCGCCGGGATCCCCCTGGGCGTTGTTCAGCCGGTTCTTCATGAAGTTCCAGGGCATCGAGACCGAGGCGGACCAGCCGTCCCCGCTCCAGGAGAGCCCCGGCGCCAGGGCGACCACGTAGCCCGGCCGCCGGAAGCCGTCGTTGCCCCCGATGCGGTCCCGCGGCGGGACCCCCTCCCAGCGGAGCGCGAGGCTCGCGTTGAGCCGGTCGGTGACGCCGATGGAGGCCCCTCCCACGAGGAGGAACTGGTCGGGCACGGAGTTGTACTTGAGGTACTCCTTCCCGGGGATGGCGCCGACGAGGCCCGTGGCGACGGACTCGGTGCGGTTCTGCTCCCGCGGGTTGAGGAGATAGGTCCCGGAGGCGAAGAGCCGCACCGGGCCGACGTCCTGGAAGGCGGCGACGTCGATCACCCCGCCCCAGCCGCCGTCGCCGGGCTGGATGGAGACGTCCGCGGGCCTGTTCTGGACGTCGCTCCCGTTGATGTCCGGGTAGCGGGACTTCACGTTCTCCCGGCCCGTGGGGATCTTGAGTCCGAAGCCGACCTCCACGTTCCCGCGGGGCCGCTCCGAGGGCCTGAAGACCCAGAACCGGGGGCCGAGGACGATGTCGCCGAGGCCCGACGCCTCCTGCTTCTCCCGGGGCCCGGCGGGGGGGCCGAGGGGGGTCGGGAGGGACCAGGACCCGGAGGTGAAGGGGACGCTGACCGAGGCGCTCCACCGCTCCGAGATCCCCGCCGTCACCCGGAGGTCGAAGAGGTGCTGCACGTTCTCGACGTTGTTCCGGTTCCGCTCCCGGTCGATCTCGTGGTCCGTGCCCTGGTAGTGGGTGTGGGCGTCGGCGAAGCGGTACGTGAAGGAGAACCGGCCTTCGCCGGCATCGAGGTAGGGGTCCTTTCCGGCGCCCTGACCGGGGCCGCACTGCCGCGTGGTGACTCAGCCCTCGGCGGCGGCGGGCCGCGCCGCGGCGAGGAGGGTCGCGGCGGCGAGAAGGGCGGCGAGCGTCCTCTGGACTCCGTGCACGGATCCTCCTCGCCCGGGAACGGGGGGGCGCGCAGGGAAGGACGCGCCGCCGGCCCCGGTGCAACGCCGATGCGCCGCCGCGGCCCCCGTCCCCCGGGCCCCGGAATCGAAGGGGCCCCCGGACCTCAGCCCGGGGGCCCCGAGGGAGCCGTGCCGCGCGGGCTACTTCTTCCGCGTGAAGGTCAGCTCCATCATCTTGAACTCGCCGCCGTACTTCTCGCCGCTGCAGAACATCTCCATGACCATGGTGTCGTTGGTCCGGACGAACATCTCGCGCACCGGCGTCGTTCCGCCCATGGGATCGACCATCGTGCCGCGGAGCTCGAGCCTGTTCTTGTCGAGGGCCTTCCCGCGCATCACCGAGAGGCCGGTGCTCATGCTGTCGATCCAGGTGGAGATGTACTCCCTCGAGGCGTTGTCGAAGGCCACCGTCCCGATGCCCTCGAAGGGGGAGCCCATGAAGTCCCCGCGGAAGTCCATCCTCTGGTAGCGCCCGCCGAAGAGCATGGAAATCGTCGCCTCGCCGGTGTTCTCGACGGGGTCCGCGCCGGGGTACATCCACATCTTGCCCGCGGCGGTCCACTCGCCGGCCTCGGCGGCCATGCGCTGGTGCTCCTCGCCCGGGGTCATGTACTTCATCCAGGCGGCCATCTCCGCCGCCTGCTCCGCCTCCGTGGGGGGCGGGGGGGGAGCCTTCTCCTTCGGTGCGGCCTTCGTGCCGGCGCAGCCGGCGACGGCCAGTCCGAGAGCCAGGAACGCGCCGAGCCCGAGCTTCATGGGGAGTCCTCCTTGTGTTCGCCGCGGCGGTGCCGCGGACCTTCCTTGCCCGAGCCGGAGAGTCTACCCCGGAACGGCGGCCCGTCCAGCCCGTTGGCGGGGGAAAGGAGGAGCCCCGGCTCCCCCCTGAATCCGACGGGCCCGCGCTCGCGCACGGGCCCGTTCCGTTTCCTGGTACCCCCGTCAGGACTCGAACCTGAACACCCGGCTTCGGAGGCCGGTACTCTATCCATTGAGCTACGGGGGCGATGCGGCGAGGGGCCATCCTAGACCGGCGCCCGCCCCCGGGCAAGGGATCGAGGCGGTCACAAGGGGGCGCCGTGACGTCCGCCGGAACCGCTCTTCGAGTCCTTGGGAGGGGGCGCGGAGCCGGGAGTACGATGACCCTGATTCCACCCCGGCAACGGAGGCATCCATGGCGACCACCAGCGGCGGTTCGAAGAAGAAGATGAAGAAGCCCGAGAGGCGCGCCACCGACGCGCCCCTCACGTTCGAGACGGTCGACCTGTTCGCCCAGGCCCTCACCCTGTTCGGCCGCGCGGCCGACGTGATGGGCCTCGACCCCCACGTCCGCACCATCCTCCACCAGCCGAAGACCGAGATCATCGTCAACTTCCCCGTCCGCATGGACGACGGCCGCTACAAGGTCTTCCACGGCTACCGCGTCCAGCACAACAACGTGCTCGGACCCTACAAGGGCGGCATCCGGTACGCGAAGTTCGTCACCCTCGGCGAGCTGAAGGCCATGGCCTTCTGGATGACCATGAAGAACTCCCTCATCGGCGTCCCCTTCGGCGGCGCCAAGGGCGGCGTCAAGCTCGACCCGACCCACTACTCCCAGTCGGAGCTGGAGCGCATCACCCGCCGGTACACCCACGCCCTCGGCATGAACATCGGGCCCGAGTGGGACATCCCCGCCCCGGACATGGGGACCGGTCCGCAGACCATGGTCTGGATCGCCGACACCTTCGTCAACACCATGGGCATGTCCATCCGGTTCGCGGGCCGCGGCGTCGTCACGGGCAAGTCCGTCATCTCGGGCGGGTCCCTCGGCCGCGACGAGGCGACGGGGCGCGGCGTCATCTGCACCGTCGAGTCCTGGGCCGCGCAGAACAAGGTCGACCTCGCCAAGTGCACCTTCGCCGTGCAGGGCTACGGGAACGTCGGCTCCTTCGCGGCCCGGATCCTCGCCGGCCTCGGCGGGACGCTGCTGGCCGTGCAGGACCACACCGGCGCCATCGCCAATCCCTCGGGCATCGACACCCACAACCTCGCCACCCACGTGAAGGAGAAGGGCGGGGTGAAGGGCTTCGCCGGGGCGAAGGAGACCACCACGGCGGCCTTCTGGGCCACGAAGTGCGACATCATGATCCCCGCGGCCCTCGAGTACCAGATCACGCCGGAGGTCGCCCCCACCCTCAACTGCCGGCTCATCGCCGAGGGCGCCAACGGACCCACGGCCCCCGAGGCCGACGCCGTCCTCGCCTCCAAGGGGATCCACGTCATCCCCGACATCCTCGCCAACGCCGGCGGGGTGGCTGTCTCCTACTTCGAGTGGACCCAGAACCGCCGCGGCGAGTCCTGGCCCCTCGAGGAGGTGCGGACCAAGCTGCGCTCCTACATGGACTCGGCGTATTCCCAGGTGGAGCAGGTCGCCCGGGAACGGAGGATCGACACCAGGACCGCGGCCTACGTGGTCTCCCTCACGAGGCTCCAGAACGTCTACCGCGAGCGCGGGATCTTCCCGTAGCCGTCTCCCGGAACCGTCACAGGCGGCGGAGGGTCGGGGCGACCGCCCCGACCCCCGCATGGGGTAGATTCCGGCCGTGGGGGCGCGAGCCCCTCCCGGAGGCCCCATGCTCGAAGTGAAGGAAGTCAAGCTCGCCAACCTCGCGGACTGCGCGAAGCTCTGCGTGGGGAAGAACCTCCCTCCCGGTCTCGACGCCTTCGGCGCCGTGGACATGCAGCGGGGGAAGCTCTCCTGGTTCCGCCAGCACCGTGGGGCCGGGGCCGGGGCGCGGGCCGCCTACCGGGACGGGGCCCTCGTCGGCAGCCTGGAGTGGTACCCCCTCGAGCTGTCCCCGACCCCCGTGGCGGGCAAGGACCTCTTCGTCGTCAACTGCGTCCGCCTGACGGAGCACGACAAGCGGCCCGAGGTCCTCGGCGCCCTGGTGGACTCCGCCGGGGAGGCCTGGTCGAAGCGGGCCGGGGTGGCCGTCATCGGCCGCCACAGGTCCTGGGAGGAGTTCGGGTTCGAGTCCATCGAGCGGCGCCGCGCCCCGGAGAGGGACGGGGGGGTGCAGGTGCTGTTCCTGAGGAAGTTCCGCCCCGACGCCGAGGTCCGCTTCCTCGACCCGGTGCGGGAGCTGGCGCCGGAGCCGGGGCGCCTCCGCGTGGAGATCTTCCTCTCGGACCGGTGCCCCTGGAACGGGTACGTCTACGAGCTCGTCCGGAAGGCCTGCGCCAACTACGGGAAGCCGATCCAGATCCTCGAGCACGACTGCTCGACGAGGGCCGGCGTGGAGAAGTACGGCGTCGGCGCCGGCGTGGCCGTGAACGGGATCTTCCAGCCCCTCCTCAGGCCCCACTTCCTCCCCACGGAGCGCGAGATCCACAAGATCCTCGACCTGGCGTGAAAGGCGGGGACGTTCCTCACTTCTTCACTTTTCCGCGGGCGACCCCTTCGCCATGACGCCAACGGTCTCCCGCGGAAAAGTGAAGAAGTGAGGAACGTCCCCTGTCACTTCCCCGTCCACCCACCGACGACGGTGGCCATGCGGTCGGGCTGGAGGACGCGCTTCGCGACCCGCAGGACGTCCTCCCGGGTGACGGCGTCCACCATGGCGGGGAACTTCTCCGCCCAGTCGAAGCCGAGGCCGAAGCGCCGCATCTCCACCAGGGCGCCGGCCAGCTGGTCCGTGGTCTCGTAGCGGAAGACGAGGGACCCGACGAGGTAGCTCTTCGCGTCGGCCAGCTCCTGCTCCGACACGGGCTCCTCCCGGATGCGGCGGATGTGGGCCTCCATGCCCGCCAGCGCCCGGTCGAGGTCGTCGCCGAGGCAGGCGATGTAGGCCGTGAAGGTCCCCGGCTCCTCGCCGGAGCTGCGGGAGGCGTTCCCGTAGACGGTGTAGGCGAGGCCCTGCTCGTCGCGGAGGTCCTTGGAGAGGCGGTCCGAGAACCCGGGGCCGGTGCCGAGGATGTGGTCCATCACGAGGACGGCGGCGTAGTCGGGATCGTCGCGGCGGATGCCCACGTTGCCCATGAAGACGTTGCTCTGGCTCTTCCCCTCCATGGGGAGGTCGATGCGGAGGGACTTCTCGAGAGGCTTCACCTCGGGGAGGACCGGCGGGACGGCTCCCGTGGGCTTCCACGCCCCGAAGCGCTTCACGAGCTCCGCGAGCATCGCGTCGGGATCGAGGTCGCCGGTGACGGCGAGGACGGCGCGGTCCGGGGCGAACCACTTCGCGTGGTGGGCGACGATCTCCTCCCGGGTGGCGGCGGCCACGGACGCGGCGTCCCCCGTGGCGGGGCGTCCCCAGGGGTGGTCCCCGTAGACGGCCTTCCCGAAGGCCTTGCGGGCCACGGCGGAGGGCTCGTCCTCCTGGGCGGCGATCTCGCTCAGGTGCTGGGCGCGGACCTTCTCGATCTCCTCCGCCTCGAACCGGGGGCGGAGCGCGATGTCGGCCACGAGGTCGAGCACCGGGCCCGCGTCCTTCGCCAGGCAGTGGGCCTGGACGCCGGAGGCGCCGGTCCCCAGGGAGGCGCCGAGGAAGTCGAGGGTGTCGGCGATCTCCCCGGAGGTGCGCTCCCCCGCGCCCTCGTCGAGGAGGTCCCCGACGAGGTGGGCGAGGCCGGGGCGCGCCTCCACGGCCTGGCCCGCGGGGGCCCAGAGCTGGATCCCGAGGACGGGGAGGGTGCCGTGGCGCTGGAGGAGGACGGTGAGGCCGTTGCCGAGCCTCTCCACGCGGGGCGCGATGCGGACGGCCCCGGCGGGGCCCTTCGGGATGTCGAGGCGGGGCGCACGTTCGCGGCCGCCGCGGAAGGTCGGCTTCGCGTCGGGTTCCGAGGCGGGGTCGGCCTTGCGCGCGAGGGCGGGGGCCTCCTCCGCGGCGTCCGCCCCCTCCTCCGCAGGCTCCCCGGGGGCGGCCGCCGGCTCCGCGCCCGCGGGCAGGGGGGAGGCGAGGCGGGCCTGGGCGGGGGAGACGGACCAGCCGACGGTGCGGTTGGCGGCGACCAGGTACTTCGCGGCGACCCGCTTCACGTCCGAGGGACCGACCTTCGCCAGCCGCTCCGGCCAGTCCGCGAGGATCCGCCAGGAGGAGGAGCACTCCATGATGCCGATGCGCTCCGCCGTTCCCGAGGCGGTCTCCCTGCCGAAGAGGTCCTTGGCGAGGAGGTTGTTGCGGGCCTTCTCCACCTCGCGGTCCGTCGGCCCCTCGGCGGCGAGCCGCGCCACCTCGTCGAGGAGGGCGGCCTCGATGGCGCGGGGGTCCGCGTCCTGCTGCCCCTCGGCCCAGACCTTCAGGCGGCCGGGGTACTTGCGGGTCTCGTTCCAGGAGAAGGCGCCGGTGCAGGTGCGGTCCTTCTCGACGAGGCGGCGGTGCAGGCGGGAGGACTTGCCCCCGCCGAGGATGGAGGCGAGGACGTCGAGCACGTGGTCGTCGGGGTCCCCGACGCGGCAGGTGTGCCACGCCGCCATGACGCGGGGGGTGTCCGTCGGCTCCTCGAGGACGACCCGCTTCTCGCCGCGCTGCGGCGGCTCGATCTCGGTCACGGGTCCCGGGAGGGGGCCGGGAGCCACGTCCCCGAAGGCCTCCGCGGCGGCGGCCACGACGTCCGCGGCCTTCACGGCGCCCACGACGACGAGCACCGCGTTGTTGGGCATGTAGTGGCGGTCGTAGAAGCCGATGACCGTGGACCGCGGGACGCTCTCCACCTCCTGCTGCCAGCCGATGACCGGGTGATGGTAGGGGTGGAAGACGTAGCCCGCGGCGTCCACCTCCTCGTCGAGGCGGCCCCCGGGGGAGTCGTGGCCGGCGTGCATCTCGTTGAGCACGGCGCCCCGCTCCGATTCGAACTCCTTGGGGACGAAGGCGCAGTTGCGCATGCGATCCGCCTCGATCTCCAGGGCGAGGCGCCAGCGGGAGGCCTCGAAGTTGAACCAGTAGTTGGTGAAGTCCGACCAGGTGGAGGCGTTGTTGGCGCCGCCGGCCTGGAAGGTGAGGCGGTCGATGTCCCCCTTGCGGATGGACTTCGTCCCCTTGAACATCACGTGCTCGAGGTAGTGGGCGAGGCCCGTCTCCCCGGGCTTCTCGTCCACGGCGCCGACGCGGTACCAGACCTGGGTCGCCACGACGGGGACGTCGGGCTTCTCGCAGACGAGGACCTTCATCCCGTTGGGGAGCATGGCCTCGCAGATCCCGGTCCGCTCGTCGCGGGTGAAGGAGGGGGGGGCGGGGGAATCCCCGGCCGGGGAGGCCGCGGCCCCGCGGGGCCCGGGCGCGGCGGCGGCGGCGGCGGCGAGTCCGGCGGCGGCGATTCGGCCGAGGCGCATGGAGTCCTCCGGTGGTGGGGGAGTGGCGCGGCGGGATCCCTCGCTGCCCGCTTCCGTCATCGACGCCCTCCGGGGCGGGGGGGGCGGCGCGGACCCCCCTTCGACGGACGGGAGTGCCCGGAACCACCGCCGGGGCGGAACGGCTTGCCCGGGGAGCCTGGCCGCGAGTCCTTCCCGCCGTTCCCGGAGCGGGAGGGCCCGCCCGGCGACCCGGGCCGCGGGTGCTTCCCGGCGTACCCGGAGCGGGGGGGCTTGCCCGAAGCGCCGGGCCGCGGGTGCTTCCCGGCGTACCCGGAATGGGGGGGCTTGCCCGAAGCGCCGGGCCGCGGGTGCTTCCCGGCGTACCCGGAATGGGGGGGCTTGCCCGACGCGCCGGGCCGCGGGTGCTTGCCGGCGTACCCCGAGCGGGGGGGCTTGCCCGGACCGCCGGGCCGCGGGGACTTCACCCGCCCGTCGAACCGGGAGGGCTTCCCGGGGCGCCGGGATCCGTCGCGCCCGGAGCCGTCGCGCCCGGATCCTTCGCGGCGGGGCGGGCCGCCCCTCCCCGGCTTCGAGCGCTCGGGGCGCTCCGCCCGTTCGGGCATGGTGGCGCCGGTGCCGAGGGCGGCGGCGTAGAGGGCCTTCACCTCGGCGGGGGAGAGGCGGCGGCACTGGCCCGGCTTGAGGGCCCCGAGCTCGAGGGGGCCGAGGGAGATGCGGCGGAGGGAGAGCACGGGGTGGCGCAGGCGCGCGAAGATGCGGCGCACCTCGCGGTTCTTCCCCTCGCGGAGGGTCATCTGCACGTGGGAGATGTCGCGGCCGGCCCTGCGGATGTGCATCCGGGCGGGCCCCGTCTTCCCCTCCGACAGCCAGACCCCCCTCTCCACGGTCCGCACGGCGTCGGCGGAGATCTCCCCCCGGATGCGCAGGTCGTAGACCTTGGGCACCTCGTAGCGGGGGTGGGTGAGGAGCTGGGCGAGGTTGCCGTCGCTGGTGAGGAGGAGGAGCCCCTCGGAGTCCTCGTCGAGGCGCCCGACGGGGAACACCCTCTTGCGCTGCGGAGGGAGGATGTCCATCACCGTCGTGCGGCCGTGGTCGTCGGTCACCGTCGTGAGCACGCCCGTGGGCTTGTGGAGGAGGAGGTAGACGCCGTCCGCCGGGGGCCGGGGGACGGGAGGGGCGTCGGCCCCCGGGACCCCCCGCAAGCCCCGCTTCGGCAGTGCCAGGGCGGGCCCGGCCTTGACCAGGACCGTGTCCAGCCGGACCTCGTCGGTCCCGGCCACCACCTTGACCCCCATCTTCCGGACGACGACCCCGTTCACCGTCACCCGGCCCTCGAGGATCAGCTCCTCTGCCTTGCGCCGGGAGGCGACGCCGGCGCGGGCGAGGTACTTCTGGAGGCGTTCTTCCATGGCGGGGTCTCGGGGGGTCTCGGGGCCGTGCTTCGAAGGGGAGGGGCTATCATACGCGGTCCCGGCTCCGAACGGATGGGCCGGAGGGGAGGAATGCGGCTTGGCCACGGCAGGCGGTCGGACACGGGCCCTCCCCGGACGCGGCGGGACGGCGCCCCGGGGGCGGGCCCGCGCGCGCCGGGAGGTCCCCGTCGAGGGGATCCTCGCGGCCCTCCGCGCGCGCTACCCCGACGCGGAGTGCGCGCTGCGCCACGATTCCCCCTTCCAGCTCCTCGCCGCCACCATCCTCTCGGCCCAGTGCACCGACGCCATGGTGAACCGGGTGACCCCGGAGCTCTTCCGCCGCTGGCCCGACGCCGCCTCCCTCGCGCGGGCCGGGCAGGAGGAGGTCGAGGGGGTCGTCCGCTCCACGGGCTTCTACCGCAACAAGGCGAAGTCCCTCCGCGGGATGGCGGCGGCGCTCCGGGACCGGCACGGGGGCGAGGTCCCCCGGACCATGGAGGAGCTGACGGAGGTGCCCGGCGCCGCGCGCAAGACCGCCAACGTCGTCCTCGGCACCGCCTTCGGCCTCGCCGAGGGCGTGGTGGTGGACACCCACGTGGGGCGCATCGCGCGGCGGCTCGGGATGACGCGGGAGACGGACCCGGTGAAGGTGGAGCGGGACCTGCAGGCGCTCCTGCCGAGGGAGGAGTGGGTGATGTTCTCCCATCGCGTCATCCACCACGGGCGGAGCGTCTGCACGGCCCGCTCCCCGCGCTGTGGAGAGTGCCCCCTCGCGGGCCTCTGCCCCTCGGCGGCGACGGCGGGGGTCCCCCCGCGATGATCCCGGCCGAGCCCGATCTCGCCGCCTTCGGCTCCGTCGCCGCCGGGGCCCTCGTGCTCGACGCCGCCGGGGGCCGGGGCCGGGCGGCGGCCCCCCTGGTCGCCGCCGGCGCGCGGGTCGTCGTCCTCGATCGCCGGATGGAGGCCCTCGCCGGCATCGACCCGGACCTCCGGGGCCGGGTGATGCCCGCCGCGGGGAACGCCTACGCGCTGCCCTTCCGCGACGGGACCTTCGACGCCGTCGTGCTCCGGGCCGCCCTGCACCACCTGGCCGACCCCGGCAACGCGCTGCGCCAGGCCGCCCGGGTGCTCCGCCCCGGGGGGCCCCTCCTGGTCGTGGACAAGGTGGCGCCCGAGGACGCCGCGGACCGCGCCCTGCGCAACGCCGTGGAGCGCATCCGCCACTCGGGCCACGCCTGGGTGTTCTCCCCGCGGGAGCTGCGCGCCATGGCGGGGGCGGCGCGCCTGGAGGTCGAGTCCACGGTGCGGTGGGTCGAGGAGAAGGAGGCCGCCACCTGGATCGCCGGCGGGACCTGCCGGCCGCCCTGGGACGGCATCGTCATGGAGTACCTCCGGGCCGACGCCGCGGCGGGGGGGAGGGCCCTCGGCACCGCCGCCGGCGCCGAGGGGACCCTCCTCCTCCGCGAGTCCTGGATGGCGCTCCGCCTGCGCAAGCCCCGGGGGGCACGATGAGGGACCGCGCCTTCAAGGGGACGGGCATCCTGCAGGCCTGGCTCACCATGGACGTGGTGGCCCTCGTTTCCCTGCTGGCGGCGGCCTGGGCCGCCTGGAACACCGATCCGCAATCCCGCGACCCCCTGGCCCGCCACGTGGCGTGGGGCCTCGGCGCCGCCCTCATGAACCTCGTGGCCCGCTGCATCGCCATCTTCTACATGCTGGCCAGCGGCCGTGCCGTGAAGGACCTCGTGGCGGAGAGGGGCATCGACCCCGCCTTCATCGCGGAGCAGAAGGGGATCAAGCGCGGGGTGGAGACCATGGCGACCCTCGCCCTCGTCCCCGTGATGGTCGCGGCCATCCTCGGGGGAACCGTGGAGCCCGGCGGCGGGGCCGGCCCCCACTCGATGTGGGCCTGGGCGGCGGCGGCCTTCGCCGCGGCCTGCCTCGCCGTGGACGTGCGCTCCGCCCTCCGCAACCACGCCCTCCTCCGCCGGGTCGACGCCGCGGCCGTCGCCGGCGCCATACTGAACCCGACCCAGATTGGCGGCGAAACGGGAGGTTCATAGAGGGGTATACGGTACCCGACCCGATTCATCGGGGTTGGGGTCGCGACTTCCAGCCAGGCGGGAGTCCATCACCCAACCCCGATGAATCGGGTCGGGTACCGTATACCCCTGCCTGCGTGGAACGGTTCAGTATGGCGCCGGCGACGGCGGGCGGAAGGCGAGGGCCTGGACGACCTTGCCGCCCAGGGGCTCGATCTCCCACTGGTCGCGGGCGGCGGGGAGGAGCACCGTGTCGCCGGGACGGAAGGGGGTCGGGACGGCGCGGCGGTCGAAGGCGCGGACGAGGCCGGTGCCGGAGAGGAAGAGGACGGCGTGCCACGGGTCCTCGCCGTCCTCGCCGTCGCCGTCGCCGGAGGTGAACTCCAGGGTGGCGGTGCCCGCGACGGTGAGGTGCTCCGCGGTGAACCACTTCGTGGAGAGGAGCAGGAGCCGGCGCAGGTTCCCGTCGTCCTCCAGCTCTCTCGGCACCACGCGGTCCGGGTCCCGGGGGCCGAAGCGGGCCGCCTCGAGGCCCGCCTGGAGGTGGAGCTCCCGGGCCTTCCCTGATCCATCGACCCGGTTCCAGTCGAAGAGGCGGTAGGTGGTGTCGCTGTTCTGCTGCACCTCGGCGAGGAGGAGGCCGCCCCCCGCGGAGTGGACGGTGCCCGCGGGCACGACCACGACGTCCCCGGCCCGCGGCTGGAAGGAGTGGAGGCACTCCTCGGCCCTGCCCGAGGCCACGGCCTCGCGGAAGGACTCCGGCGTCACCCCGTCGCGGAACCCCTTCCAGATGCGGGCGTCCCCGGAGGCCTCGAGCACGATCCATGCCTCGGACTTCGCCTCCGTCCCGTGGGCCAGCGCCGTGGGACCGTCGGGGTGGACCTGCACGGAGAGCGGCTTCTCGACGTCGAGGAGCTTGAGGAGGAGAGGCAGCTCCCGGCCGCCGCGAAGCGAGGCGAGGTCCCGGCCCGCGAGGGGGCCGTTGCGGATGCGGCTCGAGCCCTCGGGCCGGTCGAAGAGCTCCCAGGATTCCCCCACGGGGATGGACGGGGGGAGGGGGCGCCCGAGGGAGCGCTCCATGCGGCGGCCCCCCCATGGTTTCTCGAGGTAGCGGGGCTCCAGCAGCATCGGGTAGGGAGGGGGGACGGGATCGCTCACGGGAGGATGCTACCTCCTCTTCCGCCGGGCGGGCCCCTCGGAAGGGGGCCGCGGCGCCGCCTCGGCGAGGAGGTCGCGGGCCGCCTCGAGGCCGCGCTCGGCGAGCCCCTCGCCGCGGAGCATCTCCGCGAGCTCCCTCTCCCGGGCGGCCCCTTCCAGCTCCTCCACGGCGGCCGTGGTGCGGCCGTCGGCGACCACCTTGGTGACGCGGAGGTGCTGGTCCGCGGCGGCGGCGATGGAGGGGATGTGGGTGACGACGAGGACCTGGCGGCCCGCCGCCACGGCGCGCAGCCGCGCCGCCACGGCGGGGCCGAGGCGGCCGCCGACCTCGGCGTCCACCTCGTCGAAGACGAGCACCGGCGTGCGGTCCGCCTCGGCGAGGCGGGTCTTGAGGGCCAGCGCCACGCGGGCGAGCTCGCCGCCGCTGGCGACGCGGGCGAGCGGCAGGAGCGGCTCGCCGGGGTTGGCCTGGAAGAGGAACTCCACGCGCCCCGGGCCGGCGGCGGTGGCCGTCTCCACGGGGTCCCCGGCCCCCTCCTCGACGAGGACCTCGAAGCGGGCGGCGCCGAGGGCGAGGTCCTTCATCTCCGCGAGGACCCCCTTCTCCAGCGCCCGGGCGGCGGTCCGGCGCTTCCGAACGAGGGCGCGGCCCGCGGCGCCGAGGGCGGCGGCGGCGGCGGCCTCGGCGGCGGCGGCCCGCCCGGCGTCCTCCTCCTCGGCCCGGAGGCGCGCCGCCTCCTCGCCGTGGGCCGCGGCGGCGGCGAGGGCGTCCGCCTCCGTCGGCCCGTGGACGCGGAGGAGCCGGTCGAGGGCGTCGAGGCGCTCCTCCACGGCGGCGCGCCGCTCCGGGTCGAAATCGGCGTCCTCGAGGAGGCGGGCGGCGTCCCGGGCGGCGGCGGCGGCGCCCTCGAGGGCCCCCTCCACGAGGTCCCGCGCGGCGGCGAGGCGGGGATCGAGCTCCGCGGCGCGGGTGAGGGCGGAGCGGGCGGCGCCGAGCCGATCCGAGGCGGAGGCCTCCCCCTCGAGGAGGGCGTCCACGGCGCCGTGGAGATCGGCGAGGAAGCGCTCGGCCCCGTCGAAGCGGGCCCGCTCCCTCTCGAGCTCCTCCTTCTCGCCGCTCCTGAGGCGCGCCCCCTCGAGGGTCGCGGCGACGTGGTCGAGCCAGTCGATGCGCGCGAGCCGCTCCCGCCGCCGCGCCTCGAGGCCCGCGCGCCGCTCCCGGGCCCCGCGGGCCGCGGCCAGCGCCCCGGCGAATCGCTCCCGTTCCGCCGTGCAGCCCCCGGAGCGGTCGAGGAGGTCGGCCTGGGTCCCGGGGTCGAGGAGCCGCTGGTGCTCGCTCTGCCCGTGGATCTCGACGAGGAGCCGGGCCGCGTCGCGCAGCGCCGCCACGGTGACGGGGGAGCCGTTGGCCGAGGCGCGGCCGCGGCCGCCGGGCTCGACGCGCCGCTCGATGAGGAGCTCCCCCCCCTCGGGCTCCTCGATTCCGAGGACCGCGGCCGCCTCCCGCGCCTGCCCGGGGGAGAGGTGGAAGAGCCCCCGCACGGTGGCGGCGGCTGCGCCGGAGCGGACGACGGCGGCGTCGGCGCGGTCCCCGGCGAGGAGGCCGAGGGCCTCGAGCACGAGGGACTTGCCGACCCCCGTGGCCCCCGTCAGGGCGACGAGGCCGGGGCGGAGGGAGAGGCGGGCGCGCGCGAGGAGCGCGAGATCCCGGATCTCCAGCTCGGCGAGCATGGACGCCCTAGGTGACGCGCATGCCGGGGGTGGCGGTCCCGCCGTCCACGGTGAGGACCTTCACGGTCCCGGCGTCGTGGACCGCGAGGATCATCCCCTGGGACTCGACCCCGCGGAGCTGGCGCGGGGCGAGGTTGGCGCAGACGATGACCGTCTTCCCGACGAGCTGCTCGGGCTGGTAGAAGGCGCGGATCCCCGCGCACACCGTCCGCTCCTCGCCCCCGAGATCGAGCCGCACGACGTACAGCCGGTCGGCGTTGGGGTGGATCTCGACGGCCTTCACGACGGCGGTCTTCAGCTCGACCTTCTCGAAGTCGGGGAATTCGATCACGTTTCACGCTCCGGGGGAGAGGCGGGGACGTTCCTCACTTTTTCACTTTTCCGTGGGTGGCGAGTTTCACCCTCGCGGGAGAGGTTTCCCACGGAAAAGTAAAAAAGTGAGGAACGTCCCCTTACTTCGGCGGGGTCGGCCGCTTCTTCGGGGCGGTGGGCTCCGGCGGGGGAGGAGGAGGCTCCTCCTCCTTCGGGGGGGCCGGCTTCTTCGTCTCGACGGGGGGCGGAGGAGGGGAGGGAGGAAGGGGAGCGGGCTTCGGCTCCACCTTCGGCTCCGGCCTCGGCTCCATCTTCCGCTCCGGCCTGACCTCCACCTTCGGCTCCGGCTTCGGCTCCGGCTTCCTCTCCACCCTCGGTTCCGTCCTGGGCGGGGTCCCGCCGTCCCTGTTCAGCGGCTCCGCCGCCGGGGCCACGGGCTCCCTGGGCGGGGCCTTTCCAGGGATGTTCGGGACGGAGATGGCGAGGAGCCGCCTCTCCGCCGCGTCGACGGACTCCCGGAGGGAGACCGCCGGGGGGTAGGCCGGGTCCACCGCGAGGCACTTCCCGAGGGCGTCCTTCGTCTTCGGCAGGTCCTGGGTCTTCCAGTGGACGGAGGCGACGCGGTACCAGAGGGAGGCCGTCGGCCCCTCCCCGGGGTTCGTGGCCATGGCCGCCGAGAACTGCTTCAGAGCCTCGGGGTAGTCCCCCTTGTCGAAGGCCTGCATCCCGAGGAAACCCGCCTTCACGGTGGCGGCGCTGACGGCCTCGGGGTGGGGCTTCACCTCGGTGATCTCGAACCAGGGCTCGCCCCGGAACACCGATCGCACCACGGCCTTGCAGGAGAAGCGGGTCCGTTGTGAGAGGTCCTTGAGGGCGTCCGCGGCGGGGCTGTTGCGGACCACGAAGAAGAAGCCGTAGGGCTTCTTGTACTGCTCCCGGTCCCAGAGTTCCGCGGCGTCGTGCCAGGCCGCGAAGTTGTCGAAGCGGTCCGGGGAGAAGGCCGTGAAGTAGGGGTTGAAGGCGGCCCTCTTCTCCGTGAACTGCAGCGTCAGGATCACGGTGACGTCCCTGTAGGCGAGGGGGTCCGCGAGGACGTTCTCGAAGGGGACGGCCCGGGTGTCGGAATCCCACCAGCCGTCCTCCGCGAAGGCGGTTCCGGCGAGGGCCGGCAGGGCCAGTGCGGCGGCGAGGAACGTACGGACGATGGGTCCCATGGTCTTCCCTCCCTGGAGGTCGCGAACTCCTCCGTCCATCTTAGCACCCGCCCGGCTCCCGGAGGAGGAGGGGGGGGGCTACGCCTCCGGCGGCAGGTCGTCGCGGAGGGCGGCGATCATCCTCCGCAGGGCCGTTTCGACCCGGTGATCGGTGAAGTAGGAGCCGTTCCGGACCCTGGCGCGCAGGGCTTCCATGTAGAGGGCTCGGGCCCGGGCCACCTCGGGGCAGCCGCCCCCGGGGGCTCGGTCGGTGCGGATCGCGGGCGTGACCGGGTGTCTCATACGGTCTCTCCTATCTCGCTCTTTGGGGACCCCCGGCTTCGCCCAGACGGGCGTCCCGCTGAGGTATCTATCGGCAGGGCAGGGGTGGGGAATGAAGGGGGAAAGGGGCCCGGGAGGACCTCATGTAACTATATTTACCAGAACGAGTTACGCTACTCTTCCTCGCTCCGATCGTGGTCCGCCGAGGGGGGGCCCTCCCCCCTGCGGTAGAAGGTCACCCCGGCCGCCGAATAGGCCCTCCTGTCCACCTCCGAGAGGCCCGCGGGGGGCCGGAGGAAGCCGCGGCCGGCGGGGTGCTCGACCACGACCATGGCCCCCGGGGCGAGGGCGTCGCGCCCGGCCAGGACGCCGAGGGCCTCGCGCAACTCCTTCTCCAGCCGGGTGTCGCGGAAGACCTCGTAGGGGGGGTCGCAGAAGACGAGGTTGAAGGGGGCCCCCTCGAGGAGCATTCCCCGGCCCACGGCCCGGGGGGCGTCCAGGCGGAGCACCCGGGCCTCCTCCTTCCCGAGGCCGAGGTCGCGGATGTTGCGCTCCAGGGCCTCCAGGGCCGGCCGCGCCTGCTCCACGAAGAGCGCGCGGCGGGCCCCCCGCGAAAGGGCCTCGATGCCCGAGGCCCCGGTGCCCGCGTAGAGGTCGAGCACCGACGCCCCCTCCACCCCCGCGGTCCCGAGGATGTTCATGACGGCGTTGCGCATCCGACCCGAGGAGGGGCGCGTCTCCTTCCCCCGGGGGGAGGCGAGACGCCGGCCCTTCATGCGGCCGCCGATCACGCGCAGGTTCATGGGGAGACTAGGGTACCGTGTCCCCCCCCGTTTACCGTCCCCGGGCCGGGGGGGGATGGCTAGGATGGCCCCCGGGGTAGGAGAGGAGCGCCTTCACCGTGGTGGGCCTGACCGTCGATCTGGGATTCCTCTGGGGGGTGCTCTCCCTCGAGGGCGGCTCCGCGCTCGACGCCGCCGCCCTGGCCCACCGCGCCGACGTCGCGGGGGCCGACGCCGTCGTCATCCCCCTCGGCGGGGAGGACGGGCCCGGGTTCTCCGTGGCCGACGCCCGCCGGGTGAAGTCCATCCTCCGCAAGCCCCTCGTCGTGGCGCTGCGCGGCACCCGCCAGCTGAAGGAGGCCATCGCGCTCTCCCCCGCCGAGGTCCTCTTCCTCTCCGAGGGAGGCGGTCCCGTGGAGCTCGAACTGGAGACGGCGGGCTCCGGCCCCCTCTCCGAGGCCACGGCGAAGGTCCGGGCGGCGGGGCTCCTCCCCGTCCTCTGCGTGGTGCCCGACGAGGCCGGGGTGCTCGCGGCCCAGGACGCCGGCGCAGGCGCGGTGGAGCTCTCCGCGGCCCTCTTCGGCGCGGCCCGGACCGACGACCAGGCCCTCGACGCCCACCGGCGCATCGCGCTGGCGGCGCGGACCGCCGTCGGCGTCGGCATGCGCGTGCGCGCCGGCGGCGGGGCCCCGACCCCGGCCCGGGTGTCGCGCCTGGCGGAGGTGCCCGAGGTGGAGCAGGTGCGAGCCGGCGCGTCGCTCCTGGCGGTCGCCCTCTACGAGGGCATCGGCGCGGCGGTGGCCTCGTTCCGGGCCGAGGTGGAGCGCGGCGCCCGTCGCGGCGAGCGCCTGAAGGAGGAGGAGGAATGAGCACCGACAGGAAGCGTCCGGGCCCGGCCCTGCGCGGGACCCTCACGGCCCTCGTGACCCCCTTCAAGGGGGAGGACGTGGACTGGGACCGGCTCGCCGCGCAGATCGAACGGCAGATCGGCGCCGGCGTGGACGGGCTCGTTCCCGCGGGGACGACGGGGGAGTGCCCGACCCTCTCCTTCGAGGAGCACGAGCGGCTGGTCGCCTTCGTCGTGGAGAGGACGGCCCGGCGTGTGCCCGTGGTGGCCGGCGTGGGGACCAACTCGACGAAGGAGTCCATCGGGCTCGCCCGCGCCGCCCGGGCCTGCGGGGCCGACGCGGGGCTCGTCGTGGTGCCCTACTACAACCGGCCCGTGGCCCGCGGCATCGTGGATCACTACGCGGCGATCTGGGGGGAGACGGGGCTCCCGCTGTGCGTCTACAACATCCCCGCGCGGACGGGGACGGGGCTGACGCCGGAGATCTACGACCGGCTGGCGGGGGTCCAGGGGATCTTCGCCGTGAAGGAGGCGAGCGGGGACCTCGTCCTCGCCTCCCACCTCCTGGTCCACCACGACTTCATCGTGCTGGCCGGGGACGACGCGCTGGCGGTGCCGACCATGGCCGTCGGCGGGGCCGGCGTGATCTCCGTGGCCTCCAACGTGGTGCCCGCGGAAATGAAGCTCATGACCGACGCGGCCCTCAAGGAGGACTGGGTGCAGGCGCGCTACATCCACGGGCGCCTCTTCCCGCTCTTCCGCGCGCTGTTCACGGAGACGAACCCGGTCCCCGTGAAGTGCGCGCTGCGGCTGCTGGACCTCGACTCGGGAAAGACGCGGCTCCCCCTCTCGGCGGCGGCGTCGCGGACCGAGGAGGGGCTGCGCGGGGCGCTGCAGGCGCTCGGGATGCTCGGGGCGGAGCTCGACCACTACATCGATCCGCGGGACTAGGGGAATACGGTACCCGACCCGAATCATCGGGGTCGGGCTCGCGGCTTCCGGCCAGGCGGGTGCCCATCGCCCGACCCCGATGATTCGGGTCGGGTACCGTATCCACCTGCCCGTCACCCCCGGAGCTCCTCCCTCACCGCGTTGAGGTATCCGACCAGCTCTCCCGTGGGCTGGTGGTGGGCGAGGGCCCACTCGATCTCCGCGCAGACCCAGTCGAGGAAGTCGCGCAGCTCCCGCTCCGTGGGGTCGTCGGTGCGCTTCCCCTCGAGCCAGTGGCGGATCTCCTTGATGCGGCGGCGGTCGAGGGGGCGGAGGTCGAGGGGAGGGGGGGCGTCGTCGTCCTCCTCCTCCTCGCCGTCGGGGCCGGGTGCGCCGGGGCCCATTGCTGACCTCCCTTCCGCGCCAGGACATAATATAATATGCATCATGGTCGAGGCCGCGGAGATCGGACGCGAGGTGCGCCGGGCGAGGAACGCGCTCCGCCTGACCCAGGCCCGCCTCGCGGCGCGGGCCGGGGTGAGTCTTCCGACGGTGCAGAACGTGGAAGCGGGAAGGGCGAACCCCGCGCACTCGACGCTGTGCCGGCTCCTCGGTCCGCTGGGGCTCTCCCTCGAGCTCGGCGTCCCGCGGGCGGACTGGGACGCCCTCTCCGCGCACGGCCTGCCTCTCGGGCGCGGGCCGGCCCCGCGGACCCGCTCCCGTGCCGCGTCCCTCGTGCGGCTCGTCGGCGACGCGACGCTCGACCTCGCCCTCTCCCCGGCGGGCCCGGAATCGGACCGCCGACGGGAGGCGCTGCAGGCGCTCCTCCTCGCGATCCGCACGCACTTCCCCACGTTCTTCCGGCGGCGCCTGGATCGGCTTCCCGCCGTGCGGCTCCTCCTGCCGGCCGAGCCCTCGGGGCGCGTGGTGAAGCTCGGCCGGATCGCGCGGGACGCGGTGGCGGGGTACCTGTGAACGGCGTCCGTGCGGGAACGCTCCGGAGGTTCGTCGAACGGGCGTCGGAGCGGCTCCGGGGGGACTGGGTGCTGATGGGCGGAAGCGTCCTTCCGCTTCTCGGGGTGGAGTACCGGGTGACGCTGGACATCGACGTGGCCGGGCCCGACGACGCGGGCATGGACCAGGCCCTCGCGTTGATGGAGATCGCGGAGGAACTCGGCCTCCCCGTGGAGGCGATCAACCAGGCGGGCGCGTACTTCCTCCGCCGCATCCGCGGGTGGGAGCGGCACCTGGTGGAGATCCACCGGGGAAGGGGCGCCCGGATCCTGCGGCCCGACGCGACGCTCTTCGTCCTCCTGAAGATTGACAGGCTGACGGAGTCGGACCTCACCGACTGCGTGGAGATGATCCGCCTGGCACGGAGCGGCGGGGAGCGGGTGGATCGACGGCGCGTCCTCGGGGCGATCCGTCGGGGGCTGGCGGGCGACGTCTCCGTCCCCAAGCGCCGTCGCCTCGAGGCGCTGTCCCGCGAGGTCCAGGCCCCGCCGCGGCCCGCCGGCCCCGGTTGACCGGGCAACGGGGCCGGGGTCCGCACCGGCGGAGGTCGGACGGGTCCCCTCCTACACCCCCTCGAACCCGCGCTCGCGGTAGTGCGTGTCGTAGGCGAAGGCGATCCGCAGGCCGAGGGCGGTCATCACCGCGAAGCTCGCGCAGTCCACGAGGGTGAGCCGCCGGCGGCCCGCCGCGAGGAGGGCGGCGACGGCTTCCGCGTGGAGGTCCGCATCCACCCACTCCACCCGCAGCGCCGGCACCACGTCCTCGGCGAGGGCGCGCGCCGCCTCGAGTCCGAGCCGCGCCTGGACGAGGGCGAAGGCCTCCACGAGAACGTAGCTGGAGGTCACGAGCTCCCCCTCCCCCGCGAGGAGCGCTTCCCACGCGGCCTTCGCCTTCCCGTGGTGGCGGTCGTCGGCGTCCAGCACCGCCAGCAGCGCGGAGGTGTCCACGAAGACGCTCATTTCGGGAGGTCCTCGCCGAGGTAGCGGTCGTGGGCCGACGACAGGTCGCCGAGCCCCGACCGGAAACGGCCGGCCGCCCCGCGGGCCCGGGCGCGGAGGTCGGCCCGGCTCCGGTGGGAGCGCGCGCCGAGGAGCGCGTCCACGCCCTCCCGCACGAGGTCCGCCACGGAGCGGCCCTCGGCGGCGGCCAGGGAGCGGAGGGCTTCGGCCTGGGACTCGGTCAGCTGGACCTGCAGTCGGGTGAGGGGCATGGTGATGGCATGATAGCACATTTGACCGTTTGATGGTATCGCTGGCATCTTCCCTCCGTGATCCCGGACTCCGGGGGGTATACAGCCCCGGGGGTGGCGGAGCACTCGGACCTGTGATCGATCCGTCGCGGCGTCCGTGTCCTGCATCCCGGCCTCCGGGCCGGGGAGGGAAGCGGAGGTCCGGCCCAAGGATCACATACCGGGGGGAGAAGCGAAGTGACGCCCCCCAGACCCTCGTGAAAGGATTCTGGCCGCGGCCCGCGCCATGACCACCGCGCCCTCCTTCCGCCACGTCCCGACGGGGCGGCTGGCGGTGCTCGCCCAGCGCCTCGGCCGGGTGGTGGCGTCCCCGACCACCTGGCTCCGGCTGGTGCGGGAGCGGGGCTGGCGGCGGCCGCGGGCGAGGGTCCACCCGGCGGCGCCGAAGGAGGGGATCCGGGCTTGCCGGCTCGACGAGATCCGGCACATCGACACGACCGTCCTCCGCCTCCTCGACGGGATTCGCCTGAACGTCGTGGTGCGTAGCACGGCTTCTGGTCACAGCGGGTCCCCGTCCTCCCGGTCCGTACCGTTGACTCCCTCCCCGCCAGGGACGTAGATTCCCCGGCATCTGTCAGGGAGAGTGATGATGAACCGCCCGCTCCGATCCGTCTGGGGCTTCCTCCTCATCCTCGCGGTCGTCGCCCTGGAGGCGATGGCCGGGGACGCCGCCGCCGCGAAGACGCTCTTCGACGGAGGCCAGAAGGCCCTCCGCTCCAGGAAGTATGCCGACGCCGTCGCCCTGTTCGGCAAGGCCTGGGTGGAGGACCCCAACCTCACGGAGGCCCTCTACTGGAAGGCTTTCGCGCAGGAGAAGGGCAAGGACGAGTCCTCGGCCCTCCAGACCTACCGGGACTACCTCGGAGCCCTCGAGAAGAGGGGCCTGGAGCGGGTCTCCGGCGACGAGAGGAAACTCCGCAAGCGGGCCCGGGAACGCGTCCGGGCCCTGGCCGTGGCCGAGGAGGAGTTCGACGACGCCGAGGAGAAGTACATCGCCGCGCTCCTGGCCATCATGCGGAAAAGGGCCGAGAAGGGGGAGACGGTGGCCGCCCTCCAGGCCGCGCAGCGGGTCCTCGAGGTCGAGCCCGACAACGAGGATGCCCTGGAGGCCCTCCGGGGGCTGGCCCCCGACGCCGACCCCTACGCCGAGGTCGCCTCGTGGACCCTGCCCATCCAGGAGAAGTGGCTCCGGGGGAAGGGCTGCGAGTACGTGGACGACGCCCTGGTCATGGACGTCGCGGGCGGGGGGATGATGCGGATGACCCCGCCCCAGCGGCTCTCGGGGGGGTTCGCCTACGAGACCGAGTTCCGTGTGCTGGAGGCCTACGACTCCGACTGGTCCGTGGGGCTGACCTTCGGCGACGACGGCGCCCACATCTGGATCCTTTCCGCCAGGGCGGCCAAGGTGGAACTGCAGTGGGGGGAGAAGGGCAAGGTCGCCCAGAGCGTCGGGTCGGCTGCCCTGGCCGCCCTGGACCGGGAGAAGCCCCACCGCCTCGGGCTGCTCGTCCGGGACGGGGTCCTCCTCTGCCGCCTGGACGGGGAGATCCTGATCCGCGCCGCCTCCGAGGACAGGGCCACGGACGGGGAGATCGGGGTCTACATGAGCCACTGCCGGGCGGAGCACAGGGGGATGCGGGCGGGGAGGCTCCCGTGAGGGGCTTCGCGATCCGGCTGGCCTTCCTCGCCGCCGCCCTGCTGGCGCTCCCCCCCGCGGCCCTGGCGGACCGGGAGGCGGCCGAATTCCACGCCGAGAAGGGGGAGAAGGCCCTCAAGGCAGGAGACACGGACAGCGCGGGGGAGTCGTTCCGCAAGTCCCTGGAGGAGGACGGGACCTTCCACCCGGCCCGGTTCGGCCTGGCCCGGGCCCTCATCGCCACCGGCCGCCCCTCCGAAGGCCTGGAGGAGCTCCGGCGGTTCATCGCCGAGATGAAGGCCGAGGTGGCCCCCCCCCCGGCCTGGGGCGGCCTCCTCGTCCGGGCGAACCGGATGTTCGAGGAGATGGACGCCGCCTCGGCGGAGATCGCGAAGGTCGTCGACCGGTACGCCGACTCCCTCGTGGCCCTGGGGAAGAAGTGGAAGGAGAAGGACCCCCTGGTGGCGGAGCGCGCCCTCCGGAGGGCCCTCAAGCTGCGTCCCGGGGACAAGGCGGCGGTGGACCTGCTCGCCGTGGTGGACTCCATCCCGAAGGGGAAGCCCATCGATCTCTTCAACGGAGCGGACTTCTCGGGCTGGCTGGACGCCGAGCTCCCCTACTTCCGGGTCGATTCCGGCGCCATCGTCGCCGACGTGGAGCGGGGCAGCCGACAGATCCGCTCCGCCGAGGCCTTGGATGGCGACTACGACATCTCCGTGGAGGCCCGCGTCGTTTCCGAGAGCGGCAACGGGGACCCCATGGTCTCCCTGCTCGCGGCCCTCAAGGGGACCTACGACTTCGTAGGGGTCGGGCTCATCAACCGCAAGGTCTACTTCTTCGACCGCCTTACCGAGAAGGACCGCCGCATCCTCTACAAGGGGGCCGTCGAGGAGTGGGGGCATCCCCTCGACCTGACCGCCTGGAACACCTACGCGCTGCAGTTCCGAAGGGAGGAGATCACCGCCCTCATCAACGGCATGGAGGTCGGAAAACACCCCCGGGCTCCGGAACGGGCCGAGGGGTTCGTCGGCCTCTACGCCCAGGGCGCCAAGGTCGAGTTCCGCAAGGTGAGGCTGCAGAGGTACTAGGAGCGGTCTCTCAAGCCCCCGCCAGAGCCGCAAGGGCCTGGGGAATCCGAACTTCCACACCTGGGACCTCGCACGCCATCCGGGGACTGGCCGCGGACGACATCCTGCTGACCGGAGCCCCCAAGGTCCAGATCCTGGGGGACAACGGGAAGGTCCTGTTCGAGACGGACCCCTCCTACCGGAGCCCGGCAAGGAACGTCTTGAACGCGCCGTCGAATTCCGCGGCCGAAGCGAACCCGAGGGCGTTCCAGGCGGGCGTCGGAGGGGTCCCTCGGTAAAAGGTCCCGAGGTATTGGAACAGTGCCTGTCTTCCCTGGCCATCTGATCCTTGTGCGTGCGTTCGAACTCGCCGTGAGCTGCGGTAACGGCGGCGCGGAGGCCGATTGCCGCGGACTTCCGGATGTCGGGTACGGGGTCGCTCGGATCGAGAAGCCGGCGCTCAGACCGTACGGCACCCACGACGCCCAACCGCGTTGTCTACGCGAAGTCCGGGATGCACATCGCCGCGGCACGAGTAACCAACGGAGGGGTCAGTTCCGTAGCCGGAGCCCTTGGCTCCCCGGACGCAACCCTCTTACGGAACACTCTCTCCGCGGATTCGAGAGTTCGTAGCCACGAGCGGGGGACCAGGTGCGGCCCTTTCGCGGAACGCGTCGGGGAAGCCTCCGGAGAGCCGGGTTGCCGACCGACACCTGCATGAAGGCCCGGACCCCTGCGGGCAGCCAAGGTCGGGTTCTACCCCATTGTCCGCTGGATGCCGGACACCTATCGTCCGTTCGCGGTTGAGGAATCCGAGCGGTCGGCTTCCATACCCCGCGGCACCAGGGACTCGGGAGGAGACACCACTCATGCGTCTTGTGAATGCCGTTCTGCTCGCCGCCGCCGTTCTGATTTCAGGAGCCTGCACCAGCACGGGGGAAACCCCGGAGGCGGCACCCGCCGCCTCCCCGGAGGAGCCGGCCGCGGTCGTTTCTGCGACCGACGACGGCTCCCCGAGTGCGCTCGCTCGCCCGCGGGACATCCCCGCCGACTGGGTCTGGAACGGGCAGGCGCTCCCGAACGGAAACCTCCGCACCGGAATCCTGACCCTGGAGAAGTTCGCGCCCGCCGAGGTCAACGCCAACCAGTCCTACACCTCCACGATCCGCGTGACCAACATCGCCTCGAAGATGAACCTCACGCAGGTGGTCGTGACGGATCGTCTCCCGGAGACCGGTTACGAAGTGCTGAGCATGGACCCCAAGGGAGTGCGCGAAGCGAACACCCTCGTATGGCACCTGGGCCACCTGGCCCCGGGACAGGGGAAGACCATCTCCGTGACGGGCCGCGCAACCGGGGCGGGCACCTTGAAGAACTGCGCCACGGTCGCCTACGTGCCGATCGTCTGCGTGGAGACGAACGTCGTGGTTGCGGGCATCGCGCTCAGGAAGTTCGCTCCCGCCGAGGTCAACCTGGGCGATGAGATCCCGATCCGCATCGTGGTCACCAACCCCGGCACCGGAACCGCCACCAACGTCCGGATCACGGACGAACTCCCCGAGGGCTGGACGGTCGATGGTCGGAAGTCGATCACCTTCGATGTGGGCAGCCTCAAGGGCGGCGAGTCGCGCGAGTTCACCGCCGTCGCCCTCGCCTCGACGACCGGAAGGGTCACCAACACGGCCCATGTCACGGGCGACGGGGAACTCATCGCGGAAGCGAGCGTCACGACGAGCGTTCTCCAGCCCGCCATCGAGATCACCCATACGGCGAACATCGAGACGCAGATCCTCGACCGCCCCGCCATCTTCACCATCAACGTGAAGAACCCCGGCGACGGCGTCGCGCGGGACGTCGTCCTCACGGACAACCTGACGGGCGCCGAACGGATCATCGCCGCCAGCGACGGCGGCTCCATCGTGGGCTCCGCCATCGGCTGGAACCTCGGGAACATCGCCCCGGGGGCGACCCGCTCGGTCACGGTCACGGTCGAGCGGAACACCGAAGGCCAGGTCTCGGGCATCGCCACGGCCCGCGCCACCGGCCTCGACCCGGTCTCCGCCAGTGCCAGGGTCAACTACATCGGCGTCCCGGCGCTGCTGATGACCATCATGGACTCCCCGGACCCGGTCCTCATCGGCGATACGACGACGTACACCATCACCGTGACCAACCAGGGCACGAAAGCCGACTCCGAGATCTTCATCTCCTGCGTCATGGAGGGAGAAGTCGAGTTCGTCTCCGCCGGCGGCGCGACGCCCGGCACCGGCAGCGGGGCCAAGGTGACCTTCGAGCCGCTCGCCACCCTGGCGCCCAAGGCGGTGGCCACCTGGACCGTGGTCATCCGCGGCAAGGCGGTCGGCGACACCCGCTTCCTCTGCGTCCTGAACACGAAGGAGACCGGCCGCAAGATCGAGAAGACCGAGTCCACGCGCGTCTACAAGTAGTCCCGTACGGATCGAGCAGACCAGCGGGGGTGCGGTCCCTTAGGGGGCGCCCCCCCAGACACAGACACAACCGCGCCCCCCCGCGCCAACAAGACGCCCGGCACGGACCCCCCCCCCCCGGGGGGGGGCGGCCCCTTCGGGGCCGCACCCCCTGACACAGACTCTCGCGCTGCGGCGAGAGGGCAGCGCGCGTGGTGGACGGCTTCGGGGTTCCCCAGGCAGGACTCCAACCTGCAACCCGGCGGTTGACGGAAGCAGCCATGGCGCTTCCCCTTCGCCCCATGGTGACAAAGTGGCAGTCCCGGGACGTTTCCGTCCCGGGAATCGAGCCTGAACGACCGGCACGTCGTCTGCGTCCTACCCCTCCACCATGCTCAACCCCGAACAGATGACCGTCAAGACGCGGGAGGCCCTCTCCGCGGCCTTCGAGGAGGCCGAACGCCGGGGCAACCCGGAACTCACCCCCGAGCACCTCCTGATCCCCCTCCTCGCCCAGGAGGACGGCGTCGTCCCGCCGCTCCTCGACGCCGTGGGGGCGGACCGCGCCTCCGTCCGACGCGGGTGCGAGGCGGGCCTCGACGCCCTCGCCTCCGTGAAGGGGGGGGCCTCGCCGGTCCCCGGCCGCCGCCTCCGCGCGCTCCTCGAGGGGGCGGCGAAGGAGGCGAAGGCGCTGAAGGACTCCTACGTCTCCACGGAGCACCTGATCCTCGCCGCCGTGGAGGCCGAGGGGGCGGCCGCCGACGCGCTGCGCGCCGCAGGAGCCGACCGCAAGCATCTCCTCGACGCGCTTCGCACCGTGCGCGGCAGCCACCGCGTCACGGACCAGGAGCCGGAGACGAAGTACCAGGCCCTCTCCCGGTTCTCCCGCGACCTCACGGACCTCGCCCGCAGGGGGAAGCTCGACCCCGTCATCGGCCGGGACGAGGAGATCCGGCGCGTGATGCAGATCCTCAGCCGCCGCACCAAGAACAACCCCGTGCTCATCGGCGAGCCCGGCGTCGGCAAGACCGCCGTCGCCGAGGGCCTCGCCCGCCGCATCGTCGAGGGGGACGTCCCCGAGGGCCTGAAGGACAAGCGCGTCCTCGCGCTGGACGTCGGCGCCCTCGTCGCGGGAGCCAAGTTCCGCGGCGAGTTCGAGGAGCGCGTGAAGGCGGTCCTCAAGGAGATCCAGGACGCCGCCGGCGAGGTGATCCTCTTCATCGACGAGCTCCACACCATCGTCGGCGCCGGCGCCGCCGAGGGGGCCGCCGACGCGGCCAACCTCCTCAAGCCCGCCCTGGCCCGGGGCGAGCTCCGCTGCATCGGCGCCACCACCCTCGACGAGTACCGCAAGCACGTCGAGAAGGACGCCGCCCTGGAGCGCCGCTTCCAGCCGGTCTTCGTCGGCGAGCCCTCCGTCGAGGCCACCGTCGCCATCCTCCGCGGCCTCCGGGAGCGCTACGAGGTCCACCACGGCGTCCGCATCCAGGACCCGGCCCTGGTGGCCGCCGCGACGCTCTCGGCCCGCTACGTCTCCGCCCGATTCCTCCCGGACAAGGCCATCGACCTCGTGGACGAGGCGGCCTCCCGGCTGCGCATCGAGATCGACTCCATGCCCCAGGAGGTGGACGAGGTGGAGCGGCGGCTGCGCCGCCTCGAGATCGAGCGCGAGGCCCTCAAGAAGGAGAAGGACGCCGGCAGCCGGGCCCGCCTGAAGGACCTCGAGAAGGAGTCCGCGGGCCTCGCCGAGAGCCACGCCGCCCTCAAGGCGCGCTGGACCAACGAGAAGGCCGCCATCCAGGAGATCCGCGCCCGCAAGGAGGAGATCGAGACCCTCCGCGGGAAGGCCCAGCGCCTCGAGCGCGAGGGCCGTCTCGGCGAGGTGGCGGAAATCGTCCACGGCCGCATCCCGGAGCTCGAGCGGGCCGTGGCCGCGGGCAGCGATCGCCTCGGCGCCCTCCAGGCCGGGGGCGCCCTCCTGAAGGAGGAGGTGGACGCCGAGGACGTCGCCGACGTCGTCTCCCGCTGGACCGGCATCCCCGTGAGCCGCCTCCTGGAGGGGGAGGTCGCGAAGCTCGTCCGCATGGAGGAGCGGCTCGGGGAGCGCGTGGTCGGCCAGCGGGCGGCGCTGGAGGCGGTGAGCCGCGCCGTGCGGCGCGCCCGGGCGGGGCTCCAGGACCCGGACCGCCCCGTCGGCTCCTTCCTCTTCCTCGGGCCCACGGGCGTCGGCAAGACGGAGACCGCGCGGGCCCTGGCGGAGTTCCTCTTCGACGACGAGAAGGCGATGGTGCGCATCGACATGTCGGAGTACATGGAGAAGCACACCGTCTCCCGGCTCCTCGGCGCGCCCCCGGGCTACGTCGGCTACGACGAGGGGGGCCAGCTCACGGAGGCGGTGCGGCGGCGGCCCTACGCCGTGGTGCTCTTCGACGAGGTGGAGAAGGCCCACCCCGAGGTCTTCAACGCGCTCCTCCAGCTCCTCGACGACGGCCGCCTCACGGACGGGCAGGGGCGCACCGTGGACTTCCGCAACACCGTGATCATCATGACGAGCAACCTCGGCACCTCCGCGGGGGGCGAGGTGCGCGAGGCGGAGGTGATGGAGGCGGTCCACCGCCACTTCCGGCCGGAGTTCGTGAACCGGCTCGACGAGATCGTGATCTTCCGCTCCCTCGGCGAGGAGGACCTCGGCCGCATCGTGGACATCCTCGCGGGGCGGCTCGGGAGGCTGCTGGCCCCCCGCCGTCTCCGGCTGGAGATCACCCCCCGCGCCCGTGCGGAGCTGGCGCGGCGCGGCTTCGACCCGGTCTACGGGGCGCGACCGCTGAAGCGGCTCCTCCAGAGGGAGGTGCAGGATCCCCTGGCCACGGGGCTCCTCGAGGGCCGGTTCAAGGACGGGGACGCCGTCCGGGTCGCGCTCAAGGACGGGGTCCTCGTGCTCGAGGCCGGCGGATCGGCCGCGTAGGGGGCGGGAACCTTCCGCCGGCCCGCGCGGAGTCGTACCCTTCGGGAAGACGGCGGGGTAAGCGCGGAGACGAAATGCCCATCACGCTGCACGACATGTCCGACGACGAGGTCGAGGAGTACGGCCCCGGCGAGATCATCTTCACGCAGGGGGAATCCGCCGAGCACATGTACCTCGTCCTCGAGGGCACCGTGGAGCTGCGCGCCGGCGGGAACCTCGTGGCGACGGTGGGCGAGGGGGCCGTGATGGGAGAGATGGCCATCATCGAGGCCCAGCCCCGCAGCGCCATGGCCCTGGCCTCCGGCGACGTGCGCCTCCTGCCCGTGGACCGGGAGCGCTTCGAGCGGCTCATCCGGAAGAACCCCGGCTTCGCCCTGACCGTTCTCCGCACCATGGCCCGCCGCCTGCGCACGATGAACCTGGCCGCGGGCGGTACCGGCGGGGACGCGGCCAGCGCGCCCAACGGGGGCTCCGAGCGGCTCCTCGCCGCGGGCCGGGGGAGCGTCGCCCATCCCGCGGGATCCGTCATCTTCGAGGAGGGGGAGAAGGGCGAGGCGATGTTCATCGTGCAGGGGGGCCTCGTGGAGCTGCGCGTCGGCGGGAAGCCCGTGGGGCGGGTCGAGACGGGCGGGTTCTTCGGGGAGATGGCGCTCCTCGAGGGGGCGCCCCGCAGCGCCTCCGCCCACGCCCTGTCGGAGTGCCGCCTCATGTCCATCGACCGGAGGAAGTTCGACTTCCTCATCCAGAAGACGCCGGACTTCGTCGTCGAGATGATGCGGGTCATGGCCGCCCGCATCCGCCGCATGAACGAGGACCGGGGGGGGGCAGGGGCCCCCTAGTTCACCCGCTTCCAGAGCCCCCCGTCCCTCCCGGGGTAGGGGGCGGCGACCGCCGGTTTCGGCGAGGCCCAGTCGCCGAGGACGTCCCCGGGGAAGGCGGCGTCGAAGGCCGGGGCCTTCCCGGGGCCCGAGTAGACCCCCGCCGCGTTGGCGAACGCGAAGACCTCGCCGGACTCGTCCACGTAGAAGCAGCGGCTCCCGCTGTTGCCGGAGGACACGGGCCAGGCGTAGGCGCACCAGCGCACCTCCGCGGCGTCGGCGTCCACGGGGCCGGTGAAGGGATCGCACGCCCGTTCGACCCTCTCCGGCGGAGCGGACCCGCTCCCCTTCGGCGGTCAGCCGGCGCCGGCCCCCTTCCAGTCCCAGCCGTGGCCACGCCCCTCCCGGACCGGCTCCCCCTCCTTCCCCGGGAGGAAGATGCGGAAGGCGTAGCCGGACTTCATGACGATGCCCTGCCCGTCCACGTTGGCCAGGGCCGGGGAGAGGATGGGGGGGGAGAGCGGGGCCCCGCGCGTCTCTCCCGAGGGGCCCGCACGGAGCCCGTCCGCGGCCGTCAACTCGCCGAAGGTGCCGAACTCGCCGACCCCGTCCCCGTCGAGGTCCACGTGCCCGGCCGCCTGGAACTGCGCCTGGCAGTTTCCCAGGTTGCGCAATGTGGCGATGGCGGCCGTGTCGTTGGTGGAGGTTCACCCGGGGTGGAGGAGATTGGGTCCGACGACGGCGCCGGAGCACAGGAGGACCGCTCCCAGCGTGAAGGCCCAGGCCCAGAACCGGGGATGCTCCATCAGGAACCGGGGGCCGGGATTCACGGCCGGTCCGGGGGCGCGGGCCGCCAGGGCGGAGGAGGCGTCGGCAGGGCGGGGCCGGGGAGGTTGCCGGGGTCTTCCATGGAAGGACTCTACGAGGTTCCCCCGAGGCGGGCCGGAATGCCGGCTGTACAGTACCGTGCGTCCCTAGGCATCCCCGGAGGAGCCCCCATGGAGGACGTGATCGCGAAGGCCTCGGAGCTGGGGCGCACGCTCTGCGCCGCGCCGGAGTTCCTCGCGCTCCGCGAGGCCGAAGCGGCGGTCATGGCCTCCCCGGATTCCGTCACCCTCGCCGAGGCCCTCGGCACCCTCCACCAGCGGAGGGCCGCGGACCAGGCCGCCGGCAGGCCCATGGACGCCGCGACGGCGGAGACCATCGGGAAGATCACCGCCGCCGTGGCCATCGACGAGCGCCTCCAGGCGCTCTCCCGGGCGCAGCAGGCCTTCCAGGCGCTCGTGGACCGGGTCAACCGCGCGATGCTCGCGGAATTGCGGCCGGCGAAGTAGTCCCCGGTTCTCCACAGCCTCTCCACCGCCCGCGGCACGGGCGGTGCGCCCCCGTCCTCCCGTGACGCCGATCGCGCCGCGGGCGCGGGAAAGGGGGAGCGATGGATCCCTACTTCGAGGGCTTCCTTCTGTCGCCGATGGTGGAGCGGGCGCGGGCCGGGGACCCGGGGGCCTTCGAGGACCTGGTGGAGTGGTTCCGCGACCCGCTCCTCTCCTATGCCGAGGCCCTCCTCCGGGACAGGGGCCACGCCGAGGACGCGGTGCAGGAGGCGCTCCTCCACGCCTGGGAGCGGATCTCCACCCTCAGGGACGCGACCCTCGTCCGCCCCTGGCTCTACGCCATCCTCGAGAACGCCGCCTTCACGGGGGTCCGCCACAGGAGGAGCCGCCCCGCGGTCCCCCTGTACGAGGGGGAGGCCATCGCCGAGGGGGAGACGGCCCTCGTCGTGGACCCGGAGCCCGTGGAGCCCGAGGAGGCGATCCCCGTCGCCCCCGTGGATGGCGTCCTCCGGAGGTCCATGGCGGCCCTCCCCTCGGGCTACCGCCGGGCCCTCCGCCTGCACTACATGGAGGGGCGGTCCACGCGGGAGGTCGGCGAGGTGCTGGGCATCTCCTGGAACAACGCCCGGGTGCGCCTCTACCGCGCCCGCGGCGCCCTGCGGCGCGAACTGGCGCGACGCGGCGTCACGGAGGAGTCGCCCCGGGGAGCGCGGTCGTGACCCGGCCCGGGGAGGAGGAGGAGACGGTGCCGGCGGGTCCGGGGAGGCCCCTGGCCGTGGCGTCGGCCCTGGTGATCGGGGCGGCCCTCGCCGCCGCCGCGGGGAGGCCGGCGCCGCTCCCGCCGGAGGTGGAGCGCGGGGGGGCCGCGGGGGAGGAGCCGCCGGCACCCGCGGGGCCGCCGCCGGGGACGAAGGTGATGGCGGCCATCGTCGCGGGGCTCCGCTCGCCGGATCCCGTGGAGCGCAGGGAGACGGCGGGCGTCGTGGAGCGCCTCGCCCGCGAGGGGGACCCGGCGTCGCGGCGCGCCCTCGCGGCGGCCCTCGCCGACATGGGGGGGCCGGAGGCGCGCCTTCCCCTCGGGCTCCTGGCGGCGGACGGGGACCGCAGGGTCCGCATCGAGGCGCGGCGGGGGCTGCTGGACGGGGAGGGGAGGGGGAGGTGAAGAGGGGCGGCTACTTCCGCGCCGCGATGACCATGTCGGCGTACTTCTTCGGATCGGCGTTGAAGGCCTTGAGGCAGCCCTTGCAGCAGAGCCGCACCTCGACGCCCCCGTGGTTCATGACGACGGGGTCTCCCATGGAGCCGAGCTTCTCCCCGCTCACGGGGCAGGTGTCGAGGGGGTAGGCCGCCGCGGGGGCCGCCGCGGGAGCCGGTGCCGGCGCGGGGGCGGGAGCCGGGGACGGGGCCGACCCCGGGGCGGGGCCGGGATCCGCCTGGCAGGCGGAAAGGACGGCGGCGGCGAGCAGCAGCGCGGCGAGGGCGGCGATCCTCATGGCTTGACTCCGATCCCGTGGTAGGTCCATCCCGATTCGGCGAGCCGGCGGCCCGCCCAGATGTTGCGCCCGTCGAACAGCACGGGGGACTTCATGAGGCCCTTCATGCGGTCGAAGTCGGGGTGGCGGAACTCGTTCCACTCCGTGACGAGGACCAGGGCGTCGGCGCCCTCCACGGCTTCGTAGGGCTTGGCGCAGTAGTGGATCCGGTCCCCGAAGAGCCTTCGCGCCTCCTTCACGGCCTCGGGGTCGGCGGCCCTCACATTCGCGCCGGCGGCCAGGAGCGCCTCGATGAGGACGATGCTCGGGGCCTCCCGCATGTCGTCGGTGCGGGGCTTGAAGGCGAGCCCCCAGACCCCGATGGTCCGCCCCTCGAGGGCGCCTCGGAAGTGGGCGTCGATCTTCGTGAAGAGCACCGTCTTCTGCCGCTCGTTGGCGTCCTCGGCGGCGCGCACCGTGTGGAGTTCGAGGCCGTTCTCGCCGGCGGTCCGGAGGAGGGCCTTCACGTCCTTCGGGAAGCAGGAGCCCCCGTAGCCCACGCCGGGGAAGAGGAAGGCCGGCCCGATGCGGGAGTCGGTCCCGATGCCCCTGCGGACGGCGTCCACGTCGGCGCCCACCTTCTCGCAGAGGAGCGCCATCTCGTTCATGAAGGAGATGCGGGAGGCGAGCATGGCGTTGGCCGCGTACTTGGTCATCTCGGCGCTGGCCACGTCCATGGACAGCAGGGGCTTCCCCGTGCGGACGAAGGGGGAGTAGAGCTCCTTCATGATCTCCGCCACCCGCGGGTCGTCGCAGCCGATGACGACGCGGTCGGGCTTCATGAAGTCGTCGATGGCCGCCCCCTCCTTCAGGAACTCGGGGTTGCTCACCACGTCGAAGGGGTGGGTGGTCTCCGCCCGGATCGCCGCGGCCACCTTGCGGGCCGTTCCCACGGGCACCGTGGACTTGTCCACGACGACCCTGTAGCCGTCCATGGCCTTCCCGATGTCCCGGGCCACGGCGAGCACCATGGAGAGGTCCGAGGAGCCGTCGTCCCCCGGCGGCGTGCCCACGGCGATGAAGATCACCGTCGAGGCCTTCACCGCGGCGGCGGTGTCCGTGGTGAAGGAGAGCCGCTCCTCCTGCACGTTCCGCAGCACGAGCTCCTGGAGGCCGGGCTCGTAGATGGGGATGCGGCCGGCCTCGAGGGCCTCGATCTTGGCCGGGTCCCTGTCCACGCACAGCACCTGGTTGCCCGTCTCGGCGAAGCAGGTCCCGGCCACGAGCCCGACGTAGCCGCTGCCGATGACCGCGATCTTCATGGGAGGAATCCCTCCAAACGAGGCGACTCGTAGCCGGGGATCCTATCGCGGGAGGAGGAGGGGCGGACAACCTCCCGGGGGGCAGGGGGGGGGATGGAGGGATGGGGAGGACCGCCTTCACCGTCCGTGCCTTGAACCCCCGGAACTCCGGAAGATTCCCGCCGTCCCCCATGATCCATGGCCCCGATCCCGGAGACCTCCCCGCGGCGCCGGAAGCCGTCTCGACGCGGCCGCCTCTCCAACGGTCCCGGAATGGAGGCGTCCCGTCGTTCAGGGACGCCTCCA
>CAYJMF010000034.1:0-39461 GCA_964370855.1 uncultured Planctomycetota bacterium
TCGAGAGGGTCCGGTCCGGAACGGATCGGACCGGACCCGCTCGAAACGGGCGCGTTGGACGTCAACGGCCAGGGGAGGGGAGGCCAGGGGATCCGTACGGTTTCCCTTTTCCATGGGGGAGGGGCCCTTGCTCCTCCCTCCCTTCACCGAGATCCGGAAGGCCCGCCGTCCGTGATGACGGTCCACCGGAATCGCCCGCTCCCCCGGACCGGCGTTACGATGGTCCCATGCGATCCACCCCTCCCGCCGGGGCCTTCCTCCTCCTCCCCCTCCTCCTCCTCCTCCTCCTCCTCGCCTCTCTCGCCGCCGCCGGCGAGACCTTCGACTACCTCCGCGTGTTCGAGCCCGCGGCGAAGGGGTCCGGCGTCTGGGAGGGGCGCTTCGCCGCCCGGCCCGCGGACCGGGAGGTCGCCGGGCTCGCCGTCGTCGGGGACTGGTGGGACGGGCCCGGGGACGTGCGGGCGGGGGACGCGAAGCTCTCCGCCATGCCCGGCGTCCTCTACGAGGTGCGCCGCGGCGACGGTCCCTGGGTCGCGCTCCCCCCCGCGGACCGGGATCTCCGCCTCGTCGTGCGCGCCGAGGCGCCGCCCGATGCGAAGGACCTCCTCGGGGCCTCCCCCGAGGGCGCATGGTCGGTGCGGCAGAAGGCCGGCGGCGCCTACCCCCACGCGCTCCGCATCGAGTTCACCTGCCGCGGGGACCGGCTCCTCGTGAAGGATCTCCGCGTGAAGTCGCTGAGCCTCCCGGACCTCGACCCGAAGCCCGTCGTCGGGCGCCCCCACCTCCCCGACCGCACCGAGAACCGGGTCCTCAAGCTCGGGGACGCCGTGGCCGCCGTCGTCGTCGTGGAGAACTGCGGCGCGCGGAAGACGAAGGAGGTGGACGTGGACCTCCTCGCCGCCCCCGTCGGCGTCCGCAAGGGCCCCCGGCTCGGCCACGCCCAGGTCCCCGCGCTGGAGCCCGGGGGGTCGGCGGAGGTGCGGATCGACGGCACCCTCCCCGAGGACCTCTCCCTCGAGGGCGGGATCTTCGAGATCGTCGCCGTCCTCGATCCGAGGGGCGTCGAGCGGGAGGTCGAGCTCTTCAACAACGTCCTCACGAGGGCCTTCCGCCTCTCCCCGCCGGAGGACGCGTCGAAGCTGCCCGACGACCTGCGGAACAGGTAGGAGGGGAGGAGCGCCTCCCGCCTACGGCAGCCGCAGCGTCACCTCCCGCACGTCCCCCGCGTTCAGGGTGACCGGCTCCTCGGCGCTCCTCCCCTCGGCGTTGGTGGCCCTGAGCTTCCAGGTCCCCGCGGGGAGGTCCTTCGCCGTCCAGGTCCCGTCGGAGCCCGTGGCCGCGCCGGAGAGGAGTTCGGCGACGCTGTCCATGGAGAACCGGCGCGCGAAGGGCAGCCCCGAGGCGTCGAGCACCTCGACGCCGACGCCGGCCAGGGGCCCTCCGGAGGAGCCGACGACGGAGACCCGGACCGAGGCCCCCTTCGCGAGGCGCAGCAGCACCTCCCCGCCGGGCACCTGGGCCGTGATCTCCCCCGGGGCGAAGCCCGGGGCCGTCGCCTCGAAGCGCACCGTGCCCGCGGGGACGCGGACCGTGCCCCGGCCGTCCTCGCCGGTGCGGACCGCGTCGAACTGCCGCAGGTTCGTGAGCTCGCGCCCATCCCCGTCGGTGAGGAAGATCGCCGCCCCCCGCACGGGGGAGCCGTCGGGCCCGACGACGCGGAGCACCACCTCCTCGCCCTTCGCGAGGACGATGCGGATCTCCGGCCCCCCCTCGGCGGCGGCGACGTCGTCCACGACCGTCGTCGGGTAGCCGTCGGTCTGCACCTGGAGCCGGTAGACCCCGGCCTTGACCTGCCCGAGGGTGAACCGCCCCTCGTCGTCGGAGAAGGCCTGGCCGCCCATGGACTCCATGGCTCCGCCGAGGTCGGAGACCTTCGTGATGTCCCTCCCGGCCAGCACCGCCGTCACCGCCGCGCCGGAGACCGGCTCGCCGGACTCGTCCACGACGATCCCCCGGATGGAGTTCTCGGGCAGGCGGATGTCGTGGCGGATCTCCGTGGAGCCGCGGGGCACCTCGAGTGGATCGCCCCCGGAGGGGGCGCCGCCGAAGCCGGACTGGACGGAGATGGTGTAGCGCCCCGGGTTGACCCCGGTGATGGTGAAGGTCCCGTCCTCCTGCGTGGAGCCCATGGCGAAGCCGGAGCCGCCGCCCATCATCCCGAGGGGGCCCCCGGCGGAGGCCGGCATCATCATGACCATGACCCCGACGGCGGGCGCGCCCCCGCGGGTGACCTTGCCCGTCACGCGGATCCCCTCGCCGAAGCGGTAGTCCTTGCGCAGCGTCTTCCCCTCCTGGAGGGAGACGGGGTCGGACTTGAGGTTCATCCCCATGCCCCCGGCCATCCCCCCCGCGCCCTGCTCCATCACGTAGTAGAGGTAGGTGCCGGCGCCGACGTTGCCGATGCGGTAGTGGCCCCTGTCGTCGGTGGTGGCGAAGCGCATGAAGGTCGGGATCCGCTGCAGCATCACCATGGCGCCGGCCTTGGGCACGCCGGCGGCGTCCGTCACCGTGCCCTCGATGGCGGCCTCCTCGGAGAGCTCGATGCGGAGGTCCGCGGAGCCGGGCACCTCGACGCCGCGCACCATGTTCGGGGCGAGCCCCTTCGCCTGGACCGCCACCTTCACGGTCCCGGGCTCGAGACCCTTCAGCTCGAAGCGGCCGTCGGGGCCCGTCACCGTGGCGCCGCGGGAGAAGCCGCCCATGATCTCGCGGGCCTGGTCCATGCCCTCGGCGGCGTCCCCGAGCTCCTCGAGGGCCCCCATGTCGAAGTCCATGTCCAGCTCGCCGAACATCCCGTCGGCGGGGAGGCGCACCCCGGCCCCGGCGACGGCGGCCCCGTCGGAGCGGCGCACGACGACGCCGCGGAGCGTGAGCCCCTCCTCGAGGGAGACGGCGGCCTCCGTCTCGCGGCCGGCCACCACGACGAGGTTCTCCGCGCGGCCCGGGGCGAGCCCCTCGGCCCGCACCTCGATGGAGTAGGTGCCGGGCTCGAGCCCCTCGAGCCGGAAGGCGCCCGCGGGATCCTCGAAGGGCTCCCCCATCATGGCCCCGGCGAACTTCTCGAAGTCCATGGGGTTCGGCGTCCCCGAATCCCCGGCCAGGGTCTTCGTGACCTTGAACTTCGCCACGGGCCGGGTCCCGGGATCGGTGACGACGCCGACGATGGCGCCCCCGGGCTCCAGGGTGACGAGCAGCTCCTCGCCGCCCGCCTCGATGCCGCTGAGGCTCGTGTCCACGAAGCCCTTCATCTCCGCGCGCACCATGAAGGCCCCGCCCTCGAGTCCCCCGACGAGGAACGTGCCGTCGGCCCCGGCGGTGCGGGACTGCATGACCGGGGAGCCGCCGGCGAACCGCCGCACGGAGACCTGCGCCCCCTCGAGGGGGGCGCCGTCGGGACCGACGACCTTCCCGCGCAGCGCGAGGCCGCCGTCGAGGACGAGGCCCACCGCCGTCTCCACGCCGGCGCCGGTGACCACGGTCTGCTCCGCCCCCTTGTAGTCGGGGTGGGAGGCGCGGACCCGGACGGGGCCCGGGGCCACGGGCCGCACGCGGGCGACGCCGGCCTCGTCGGTCCGGACGGAACCGGGGCCCTCCTGCCGGATCGCCGCCCTCATGAACCCGAGGTTCGCGCCGGGCTCCTTCTCGTCCACGGGACCGACGGCGACGGAGGCCCCCTTCACGGGGACCCCCTTGCCGTCCACGCAGGTGGCGGCGACGACGGCGGCGCGGCCGAGGCGGAGATCCACGCCGGTCTTCGTCTTCCCCCGCTCGAGGGGGCCCGCCTCCACGGGCGGGGCGATGGCGTCCGCGGTCTTCGCCGAGGCCTCGAGCTTCACGCCCGCGGGGACCTCGTCGCAGCTCCATGCGCCGTCGGCGGCGCTGAGGACGGGATCGGTGTCGATGTCCACGGGCATCTCCCCGGCGAAGGGGATGTCGGCGAACTGGCGGAGGAGGACGACGGCGCCGGCGGCGGGCGCGCCCTCGGGATCGAAGACGGTGCCCGAGACGGCGGCGCCGGGGCGGAGGAGGATCTCGACGTCCTTCACCGGCTCGGCGCCGGTCCGGACGCCCTTCCTCCCGCGGACGAAGCCCTTCGCCCGGGCGACGATGCGGACGTCGCCGCGGGGGACCCCTTCGAGGAGGAACTCCCCTTTCGGCCCGGTGAGGACGCCGACGGCCTCGCCGGCGGAGACGCGGGCGCCGGCGACGGGGGCGCGGCCCTCCTTCTCGAGGACGACGCCGGAGACGGCGGCGCCGGGGAGGAGGCGGAGGACCGTCCCCTCCTTCCCGCTCTCCACCCACGCGACGGCGGCGGCGCAGCCCGGGGCCGAGGCGCGGACGCGGACCATCGGGGCGAGGACCCCCTCCACGGTGAAGGCCCCGTCCGCGCCGGAGACGGCGGCGGACCGGGGGGCGCCGAAGGGGGGCGGGGCGTCCCCGTCGAAGACCTCGACGACGGCGTCGGGGAACCCCTCCTCCCCCTTCTCGCCGCGGAGCACGCGGCCGCGGAGCGTCCATGCGCCTTCGGGAAGGGCGGGGGCGGCTTCCCCGGCCGCGGGGCCGGCCACGGCGGCCGCGGGGACGGGAGTCGCGGCGACGACGGCGAGCGGGGGGCCCGCGGTCCGCCCGACGAGGAGGAAGGCGGCCCCGCCGGCGACGGCCAGCGCGAGGACGGCGATGCCGGCGATGAGTCCGCGGGTGCCGCCGAGGGCGATGGCGAGCCCGGCGAGGAGGAGCACGACGGCGGCGACCACGACGAGGGAGATGCCCATGACGCCTCCGCGGGTGGGGTGGAAACCTCCAGTGTACAACCGGGAGTCGGCAGGGGGGTTCGGAGGGGCCCCCGGGAACCGGCGATTCTTGCTTCACGCTGCGGGTCCGGGACCGATAGGCTGTCGGATCTCACCGCGGATCAGAGCGGGTGTAGCTCAGTGGTAGAGCGCCACCTTGCCAAGGTGGATGTCGACGGTTCGAATCCGTTCACCCGCTCCAAGCATCCAGCCTCCAAGGTTGCTCCTACCGGCCCCGGGGGGCCGCGGGCACGGCGGCGGGGACGCCCCGGTCCGGCAGGGAGAGGACGGGGTCCTCCGGGAGATCGATGGCGGCGAGGCGGAGCAGGGCCAGCCCCTCCCCCGAGGCGCCGAGCATCAGGCTCACGCCGTGGTAGACGAGTCCCTTCTCGTCGGGCCGGTCGTAGTTGGTCCACTTCCTCCCGCCCTCGTCCACCTTCGAGAGCCCGAGCAGGTGCTCCCCGGCGAAGCGGGCGTACTTCCGGTAGGCCGGGTCGCGGGTCGCGCGCCAGGCGTCCAGGAAGAAGTCGAGCACCCCGGCCGCGCCGCAGCAGAGGCTCGGCGAGTAGAAGCGCGTCTTCTTCTCCGGCGGCCGCTCGCGCATCACCCACGCCGCCGCCCGCTTCGCCGCCTCGAGCCAGACCTTCTCTCCCGTCAGGTCGTGCAGCGCCAGGAGGGTCCGCCCCGTGCCCGCGGGCCCGTGGCACCACCCCTCCTGGAAGAACCGCTCCTGCCCCGGCAGGGAGTGGGGCCAGCAGAGGGTCCTCCCGTCCGCCTTCGCGCGGGCGAGGAGGCAGCGCCCCCCCGCCAGCGCCGCCTCCCGGCACTCCGGGTCCCCCGTGGCGGCGGCGACGCGGGCCAGCGCGTAGGTGACGCCGGCGGTCCCGTGGGAGAAGTTCGGGTAGTGGCGGTCCTGGCCGACGGCGGTGGGCCACCAGAGACGCTTCCCCGGGAGCGGCGAGGGGCCCCCCCGGTCCGCGAGCCCGGAACGGGCGAGGAACCGGCCCGCCCGCAGGGCCGCCTCGCGGTAGCCCTTTCCCGCCGCGTCCCGGTCGATCTCCAGCAGGAGGAGGGTCGTGCCCGCGGCCCCGGAGATGACGTCGAGGCCGTCTCCCCAGCCGCCGGCGTCCCCTTCCTTCCCCATCCCCGACACGAGGCGGTCGGCGACGCGCACCGCTCCGGCCAGGGCCGCCCGGTCCCCCCGGATCCGGAAGCGGACCAGCAGCGCCCACGCCGTCCCCGGCTCCCCGGTGTAGAGCCCGGCCGCGCTCCCCGCGGGAAGCGGAGGGGGCCCTTCGTCCTTCCCGGCGGCCGGGGCCGCGAGCAGGCCCGCCGCCGTCCGGTCGGCCAGGGCCCGCAGGTCCGCGTCGTCGAGGAGGGCGGCCGCGTTCTCCAGGAACACCAGCACCCCCGCGCTTCCCGCGTAGAGCGGGCTCGTCGGCTCCTCCCCGGGGGATTCGGCGTACTCGGGGAAGCGGACCCCCGCGTCCTTCGGGAGGGGAATCGCCTGCCGCCCCACGAACCGCGCCGCCTCCCGGGCCGCGGCGAGGAACCCGGGGTCGAGGGCCGGCCCCTCCTCCCCGGCGGGAACGGTGGAGGCGGCCAGCGCCAACATCGCGGCACAGAGGAGAACGGATGCGGGTCGTCCCACGGTGCTCCCTCCGGCCGGACCCCGCCATGGTATCCGCGGCGGGGGTGCGGGCGCCCCCTCACCGTGACCGCCCGATGAGGGAACCTCCTCGCCGATCCCGGGGGCGGGGCGAAGTAGCCGGCCCCGTTCCCTCGCCGTCCCCGGGAACCCCGCGAACCGCTCCCGCCGTGAATCCTCCGCAGCGCGATCCCCCCGGGAAGCCCGAGGAGGACGCCGCCGCCGGCCCAGAGCGCGATCGCCGCGATGGCTTCGGCGCGGGTGTGGCTCAGTGGCGGAGCGCCACCTTGCCAAGGTGGAAGTCGACGGTTCGAGCCCGTTCACCCGCTCCAACATCCAGACTGCGGTGCCGATCCCGTCCTCCGCGACGCGGTGCTCCATCCCCACGGTGAGCCCCAGGTCCCACCCCGCCCGGGGATCTTCACGACGCCGTCGCTCGGTAGAAGGAAACCTGCGCCGTCCATGCAGACCGCGTGGTCCTGGCCAACGCGGGTCTCGACCTCCCGGCACCGGCGGCGCTGGGAAGCGGCAGACTCGCGGAGGGAGGTCCAAGAGGAGTGCTGCTCCTCCGGGGCCCTGCTGAACAGCTCGTCACGGACGACGTTGAGGACAGTGGACATGGGTTCCTCCCTTGGGAAGTAGGATGGCTTGGTGAAGGTGGCTGCGCGGGAACCGGCCCCGCGCGAATGTAGGTGAGATGATGAGTACCTCCGGCACCTGGGGCATCGCAGTGGGCTGCGGCCTTGCACTCATGGGATGCAGCACGCCGTCACAGTCAGTGAAGTCTCCACCGGAGGCGGGGCGCCCCGGGTCACTGGGGGTCGAAGCTGGGACCGTTGCCCCGGTGCCCGTTCTCCTTCATCTGCCTCCACCTTCGGAGCCCGTCCTTGCCGCTCAGAAGGCCCTGCCATTGGTCCCGGGAGCATTGGTCCGGACCGGCGATGGGAGGCTCTTCAGCACGAAGGACGGCGCCGAGCTGGTCCTGGTTCCGCAGGAGGGGTTCTCGGCGTTCTCTCGGGATGTGGACCTGGCCATTGAGGGGGAGTTCACGATGGGCGACGACTCCTCCACCGAGGCTGACGAGAAGCCGGCGCACCGGGTCTCCCTCTCTGTGTACTTCCTCGATCGCCACGAGGTGACCAACGCCCAGTTCGCGCGGTTCGTCGCGGAAACGGGTTACAGGACGGACGCCGAGGAGCAGGGGACGGCCCACGCCCTGGTCGGAGACTCCTTCGTGGACATCCAGGGGGCGGACTGGCGCCATCCCGGAGGGCCTGGGACCTCCATCGAAGGCATGGACGCTCATCCCGTCGTCCTTGTCTCCTGGAATGACGCGAAGGGCTACTGTGACTGGGCTGGGCGAAGGCTCCCCACGGAAGCCGAGTTCGAGCGGGCACTGCGGGCCGGCAGTGAGGGAGCGAGGTACCCCTGGGAGAACGGGGACGTCCCGCCCCGCGGCTTCGCCAACCTCAGCGACGAGACGGCGAAGAGGGCACACGGGAAGTGGGTCGCCATCCCGGGGTACGAGGACGGGTTCGCCGGCACTGCCCCCGTCGGGTCATTCCCGCAGAACGACCTCGGGCTCTTCGACGTATGCGGAAACGTCTGGGAGTGGTGTGCCGACTGGTACGGCCCGTACGTGGGTGGGCCGTCTCCAACGTGGAACCCGCGAGGCACCGACACGGGAGAGCGCCGCGTCTACCGGGGGGGAGGGTGGGATTGTGACCTCTTCGGCGCGCGGTGCTCATGCCGAGACAACGGGAAACCCGGACTCCGGCTTCCCTACCTTGGCTTCCGGGCAGCCATGAGAGTCAAGTGACGAGGGGGATGACCTGCTTCGCCGCCCCCACCCCTTGCTTGAGCCGGGTCATGTGAGGAGCCCTTGACATATTTACTGAAGGCGCTATATTTACAGGCACTGTGAACAAGCAACTTGCAGTGAAGATAGAAGGCCAACTCGAGGCGGAAGCGCTCCGCATCCTCCGGGAGACCCCTGGCCTGGAGGTCGTCCTGGAGCACCGCAAGGAGCCCCACGAGGAGCGGCACGAGATCGATGCCGTGGCCAGGTTCGCAGGGGCGCAGGTGAGGATGATGGTCGAGTTCAAGAGGCACGTGAATGCGGCCACCGCCTGGACCCTGGTGCACATCAACAGGGGACGCCCGGACGCTCCGCTCCTTGTGATCGCCGGCGTAACCACGACGGAGGCGAGGAAGATACTGAGTGACCACGGCGTTTCTCTCATTGACGGCGTCGGGAATGCCCGCGTCGAGATACCAGGCCTGCTCATCCACAGAGACGCACCCGATCGTGAGGGGCGCAGGGTGCGCATCCAGTACAAGACTCGGCTCCGCGGAAAGGCGGGCGTCGCCGCTCAAGCACTGCTCCTGGCCCCCCAGCGTGCGTGGAAAGTCCACGACCTCGCGCGAACGGCCGGCATCTCCCCCGGTTTCGCGCACAGGTTGCTCGTTCGACTTGAGCACGAGAAGGTCGTCGATGCCGACGGTCAAGGTCCGAGCCGTGTACGCCGTGTTGCCAATCCGACGGCGCTGTTGGACCTCTGGGCCGAAGAGAACCTCGATCATCCACGTCGACTCAACGCGTACCTGCTGGCGCAGACCCCAAGGAAGCTCATCGAATTGCTGGCTGGCCGGCTGGAGAGTGCCGGGATTGGCTACGCCATGACGGGGGCGGCGGCGGCGAACCTCCTCGCTCCCTTCGTTACCGCAATCCCCGTGGTCGATGTCTGGGTGACCGACTTGGCGGCACCCGAGGATCTCCTCAAGGCAACAGGAGCCGAGAGCGTGCCGAACGGGCACAACGTTTCGTTCCTGCAAGTCAAGGCGGACACCGCCCTGGCCTTCAAGGAGAAGACTGGGGGAGTCTGGATTGCGAACCGCATTCGCTTGTACGCTGATCTCAGGCGTGATCCACGGCGAGGGCGAGACCAGGCAGATCACTTTCGTCGAGGGATCATTGGACTGTGAGCGACCGCAAACACTACAGCGAGTACGACGAGCAGGCCACTGCGAGATGCGAGCGCGTGCTGCTGACACTTCTCGGGGACTTTGGCCCGTGGAGGGAGCGCATCTTCCTCGCAGGCGGACTTGCTCCGAGGTACCTCACCGGACAGCTGCCGGAGGGAGCCCGAGAGCACGTTGGGACATTGGATGTCGATCTCGTCATTGGAGTGGCCTTGGGGGACGACGCTCCAGAGACTTATCGAACTCTTCAGAACAACCTCGACAAGGCGAACTTCAAGCAGGGCGAGCCGAGCTTCCGGTGGTTGCGCGAGGTGGACGGAGTGACCGTCTTGGTCGAGTTCCTCTGCGAAACCGACAGGGTAGAGCCCGGCGCCATTTTCAAGCCCAAGGGCGAGTCGGCGGGCTCCAGGTTCAGCGCGTTCAATGTACGAGGCGCCAACCTGCTGAAGGACGACTTTGTCGAAGTCCGGATTGAAGGGGAGCGATTGGATGGTGGCGGCAAGTCGAGCGTGATGGCACGCGTAGCGAACGTCCTCCCCTACACAGTTCTCAAGATCTCCTCGTTTCAGGACCGGCATGACAACAAGGATGCCTACGATCTGGTATTCACGCTCCTGAACCGCGAGGGTGACCCGTGGAAGACAGGCACCGCAGCAGCCATGAGTCCAATCGCGGCCAGGGGTGAGGTGCTCAAGGCGATGGAACTACTCGGAGAGCGATTTGCGGATGAAGGGCAGGACGGTTCCTGTGCCTATTCGGCATTCCTCAAGGAAACCGATGACCCTGAGGAGGAGGCGCGACTGAAGAGGGAGGCGGTCGCAACTGTCCGCGCATTCATCCGTGGGTTCCGTGGGGAGAAGAGGTGACCACTGCGAGACTGCGTCGGAACTCACCATCAGGGGTGCCTGCGCTCCCGTCCCGGGATTATGGCGGTGCCTCCCCTGCTCAGGCGATGAAGGCGCCGTACACCCATCCCGCCAGCGTCGAGAAGACGAGGACGAGGCCGGCGTAGGCGAGGGTCTTCCGGGTGCCCAGCACGCCGCGGATCACGAGCAGGCTCGGGAGCGAGACGGCCGGCCCCGAGAGGAGCAGCGCCAGCGCCGGCCCCTGTCCCATGCCGGAGCCGATGAGTCCCTGGAGGATGGGGACCTCGGTGAGCGTGGCGAAGTACATGAGGACCCCGAAGAGCGAGGCGAAGAAGTTGGCGGTCAGCGAGTTCCCGCCGACGAGGTCCTGGACCCAGCGGCTCGGGATGAGACCGGCGTCGGAGCCGGGCCGGCCCAGCATCATCCCGGACACGAGGACCCCGGCGAAGAGCAGGGGCAGCATGAGCTTCGCGTAGGTCCATGTCTCCCCGACCCACGACTTCCGCTCCTCCCCGCCGTACCACCTCCAGGCCAGGAAGAGCGTCGCCAGGAGGAAGGCGCCGGCCAGCCACCACTTGACGGTCCACACCGCGTGGAAGAACCCCGCCGGCTCCGCGGGCCTGGCCCAGTTGGCGAAGATCAGCAGTCCGACCATCGACCCGATGAACGCCGCGGACCGCCCCACCCCGCTCTCTCCTGTGGAAGCGAAGGGATCGGGACCGTTCTCCAGGCGCGCCTCGTCCTCCCTGCGGAAGAGGGCGCCCATGGTGGTGCCGATGACGAGGGCGAAGAGGACGGCCCCCACGGCCCGGGCGAGGCCGATCTCCCACCCCAGGACCCGCGCCGTCAGGACGATGGCGAGCACGTTGATGGCCGGTCCCGAGTAGAGGAACGAGGTCGCCGGGCCGAGGCCGGCGCCCCGCTTGTAGATCCCCGCGAACAGCGGCAGCACGGTGCAGGAGCAGACGGCCAGGATCCCTCCCGAGACCGAGGCCACGCCGTAGGCCACGACCCGGTTGGCCTTCGCCCCGAGGTACTGCATCACCGCGCCCTGGGAGAGGAAGACCACGATCCCCCCCGCGATGAAGAGCGCGGGCACCAGGCAGAGGATCACGTGCTCCCGCGCGTAGTCCCCGAGGAGCTGGAACCCCTCGATGATGGCCCCCTGCACGCGGGGATGGCCGAAGGGGATCGCCCAGCAGGCGAGGAAGACGCCGACGAGGAGCAGGAACTTGGAGCGCTCGGACATGGTTCAGGACCTCGAGAGGAAGATGTAGACGCCGACGGCGGCGATGAGGACCCCGGCCCCCTGCCGGAGGCGGTGGCCGGCCGCCGCGAGGCGGGGGGACTCCATGAGGGTGCGCGCCGCCCCGGCCGACGCCCCTACCGCGAAGAGCAGCAGGCTGTGCCCCAGCGCGTAGACGAACAGCAGGAATGCCCCCCAGGCGAGGCTCGCCCCCGAGGAGGCGACGTAGGCCATCACCACGACGAGGATGGGCGTCGCGCAGGGGGTCGAGACGACGCCGAAGAGGGCGCCGAGCGCGGCGGCACCGGGCATCCCCTTCCACCGCGGCTTCACGGTCCAGTTCGGGAGCGGGACCTCCAGGAGACCGGTCAGGTGGGCGCCCATGACCAGGCAGACGACGAGCACCGTGTAGTCCCAGAACCTCCCCACGTCCCCGAGGAGGCGCCCGGTGAGCGCGGCGGCGATGCCCAGCGCGGCGAAGGAGATGGAGAGTCCCGCCACGAAGGAGAGCGTCAGCGCGATGCCGCGGCCCGCCGACTTCACGTCCTTCCGCCCGCCCACGAAGGCGACCACGAGGGGCAGGGTCGCGAGCACGCAGGGGTTGAGGGCCGTCAGCACCCCGCCGAGGAACACCGCCCCCGGCGCGAGCCACGGGGATTCGGAGAGCAGCCGACGGGCCGTCTCCGCCAGCCCCTCCTCCGAGGCGAGGGCGAGGAGGGTCAGCGGGTCCATCCCCGCCTCGCGAGCTCCGCCTCCAGCGCCTCGAGGGAGAGGAACCCCTCGTGGCGGAACCGCTCCTTCCCCTCGGCGTCGAGGAGGACCTGCGTCGGGATGAGGTTCACCCGGTGGGTCCTCGCCAGCGCATCCCCCTCCGGGTCGCGGATGTCCACGATGCGGACGACGACCTTCCCCTCCTGCCTGCGGGCCAGTTCCTCCAGAACCGGCTTCATCTCCTTGCAGGAGGCTCAGGTGTCCCGGCCGAAATCGAGGAGCTGCGGAAGCGCCGCGGGCGCGGGAGCGGGGGCCGTCGCGGCGGGCGCCGGGACCGCCGGCCCCGGGGCCGCGGGGGGTTCCTCCCCCCCTCTCGAGCCCCGGTAGAGGGCGAGCCCCGCGACGACGAGCAGGATCCCGGCCAGCGTGACGGCGGTGCGGGCCGTCACTTCCCCGCCTCCGGGTGGCGCTTCAGCCACGCGTCCAGGTCCGCCTCCCGGAGCACGCGGCCCTCGGCCACCCTCTCGTCGTCGATGACGACCGTCGGCGTCCGGAGGATCCCCCGGGACGTCATGGAGTTCACGTCCTTGAACTTGACGACCTCGCCCTGGAGCTTCCGGTCCGCGAGGAACTTCGCAGCGACCTTCGCCGACTCCTCGCACTTGTGGCAGCCGGGGCCGAACACCTCGATGTAGACCTTCACGGGAACCTCCTCTCCGCCTGCCTGCGTCTTCCTGTCCGAAGGACGGTCATCCGCTTCCATGGGCCGGGACCGGGGGCCGCCGGGGGGCCCCGCGGGGCGACTTCCAGGAGCGCCGCCGGAGCCTCCCGAGGGCCGGGTCCGCGGCCAGCGCACCCTCCAGACCGGCGAGGAACCCGCGGGCGGCCCGCCGCTCCGGCCCCTCGCCCAGCCGGTAGCGGACCCATCTCCCCTCCCGGCGGTCCTCGACCAGTCCCGCCGCCCGCAGGATGCCCAGGTGGCGGGAGACGGAGGGCTGGCCCGTCCCGAGGAGGTCCGTGAGCTCGCAGACGCAGAGCGGCCGGATCGCGAGCGCGGCGAGGATCCGGAGCCTCGTCCTGTCGGACAGGGCCTTCCCGGTGCGGGCCACGGCGTCGAGGCTCTCCATGACCTTATTATACGGATATACGTATATCGTCCTCCGCGCATCCTCCGGACGGTCACACCCCGGCCGGAATGGCGGACGCACGCGGGCGGCGGGAGGGAACGGGGTGGACGGGGCGGACGGACGCTACAGCCCCCGGTCCGCCCAGATTCCGTCCCCGCCGGCGGGCGCGCCGTGGCCCCCGCCGCCGTGGACCGTCCCGGCGTCCCATCCTCCCTCGCCGTCCCCGGCGAGGGGGGTCCCGGCGGCCTTCGCGGCATGGGCAGCCTCGAGCCGGGGAAGCGAGGTCCAGCCATGTACCCTGGCCATCCCCATGAGGAGATCCCCCGGGTGGCCGCCGTCGCGGGTGGCGAGATGCTGTCCCGTCGCCAGGGGCATCCAGGGCCCGACGACGAGGATCTCCGTCTTCTGCTGGAACCGGATCATCGCCGTCGGCATCCGCGGGCCGTGTTCGCCGTCTTCGATCGCTCCCATGCGTTCCTCCATTCCTGTTCTCGCCGGCGGGTGGACGGGGGGGGCGCGCGCCGCGCCCCCCCCCTGCGCCTAGCGGGGCTCTGCGGCCTGCTTCTCGACCTCGGGCAGCCTCATGCGGCCGGCGGCGCAGTCGGCGGAGAGCCGGCGGATCGCCGCTTCGCGGGTCGCGCGCCGGGATTGGACCGCGTCCCCTTGCTTCTCCCGGTTCGCCCGCCTCTTCACCTCCGCTTCGCGGACCATCGGGTCCACGGAGGGCGCGACGGGACGGGAACACGCCGTGTCCCCCGCCTCCCGGAGGACCCGGCCGACGGGTCCCTGCCTCTCCTTCGGCACGGACCAGGCCAGCGCCATGCGATCGAGGATGGCCTGCTCCTCGGGAAGGCAGGTGCTGCCGGAGTAGGCCATGGCGAAGCACGCGCTGAACGCGACGTCGCGCCCCTCCCGGGACTTCACGTCGTTGAGGAGCTCGTCGAGGTCGAAGGTCCCGTCGAGCAGTCCCTTCGCGGTGACCTCCCCCGGGAGTTTCGCGCCCTCGAGCGCCTCGGTGAACACCGCGTGCTCCTCGACCGAGAGCGCCCGGTCGGCCCTCGAGAGGACGACGAGGAGCTTGAGACCCGCGAGCGCTTCCGCATCGGAAACCGGCATGGGCGAGCCTCCACCGGGGGACGGGCGACGGGGGCAGGCTACGGCGGGCGCCGCTCCCCCCGCGATGGGGTGATTCCCTACCGGGCCGGGATCACCCGGCCCGCGCGCCCCGGCGGGGCCTGGAGGCTAGAGGCGCCTCCGGTCCACGCCCTTCGCGCGCCGACGGAACGCGAGCAGGTCCGCGTCGGCCGCCCCGGTCCTGGAGAGCCAGCGGAGGACGGCGCCGGAGACGGAGCCGCGGGGACCGGGCCGGAGCCTGTAGTTGACCCACTGCCCGTCCCTCACGTCCTCCACGAGCCCGGCGGCCCGGAGGACCCCCAGGTGCCGCGAGACGGCGGGCTGCCCGACCCCGACCAGGGAGGTGAGCTCGCAGACGCAGAGGTCCTTCACCGCCAGCGCCGTCAGGATCCGCACCCGGGTGCGGTCCGAGAGGGCCTTCCCGACCCGGACGGTGTCCTCGAGCTCCTTCATGCCGGGAGTCTCCCACATGCATGCGGAACCGCCGCTCTCCGTTCCGGGGGGGGCTCCCTGCCTCCGTCCCGGGCCGCGGCCGGGAGGCGGGCGAAGGCGGCCGCCATCGGGGAGCGTCCGGCGTCGCGGATGCGGACGAACATCACCCGGGCCGGCTCCCCGCGACGCCCCCGCTTCCCGGAGCCCGGGGAGGGAACAGGACGGAGAGGCGCCTGCGGAGTTCGTCCCGGACCGACCGGAAGGCCGCCAGGCGCGCCTCCCGGTCCCCGGCCGCGGCCGCGGGATCGGGGAGGCCCCAGTGGATGCGCGCCACACGCCCGGGGAAGGCCGGGCACACCTCGTCCGCGCAGAGGGTCACGACCCCGTCGACCTCCGCCGGATTCACCTCCTTGACGGACTTCGAGCGATGGGCCGAGATGTCGATGCCGATCTCCCGCAGCACCTCCACCGCCTCCGGGCGGACCGTCGTCGGCGCGGAGCCGGCCGAGGACACCGTCACCCCGGCCGGGGCCAGGGACCGGGCGATGCCCTCGGCCAACTGGCTCCGGGCGGAGTTGGCGACGCACAGGAACAGGACGTGCCTGGGGTGCAGCGCCCGCAGGACCGCCGCCTCGAGGAGCCACTCCGGCGGGAGGCCGTCGAGTTCCATCCCGTCGATGAGGACGCACGGGGAGCCGGGGCGCGGCCCCCGGACGGATTCCCCGCTCCGTACCGGAGACCGGGTGATCGGGGTCCCCGGCGCGAGCCGGTCGAGGACCGCCTTCAGCCGATCGTGGGCCTTCCCGACGCCGGGATCACCCTCCGGGAAGAGGAGCCGGACGATCATGGGGACATGGGGGTTCTCCCCGCCGTTGCGGTCACGCGGCGGCCCCCGGCGGAACCTCCGGGGCGGCGAAGTACCGGCGACGGAGCCAGAGCGAGACGTTCACGAGCCCGATGAGAACGGGGACCTCGACCATGGGGCCGATCACGGCGGCGAAGGCCGCCCCGTGGCGGATGCCGAAGGTCGCCACCGCCACCGCGATGGCCAGCTCGAAGTTGTTCGAGGCGGCGGTGAAGGAGAGGGTCGCCGCGCGCCCGTAGTCGGCTCCCGCCCTGCGGCTCATGAAGAAGGAGAAGAAGAACATCACGCCGAAGTAGACGAGGAGCGGGATCGCGATCCGGACCACGTCCAGGGGCTGCTGCACGATGGCCTTCCCCTGGATCGAGAACATCACGACGATGGTGAAGAGGAGGGCCACGAGCGTGACGGGCGAGATCCGGGGGATGAACCTCGTCCGGTACCACTCGTCCCCCTTCCGGGCGCGGAGCACGAGGCGGGTGGCCAGCCCGGCGATGAAGGGGATGCCGAGGTAGATGAACACGGCCGTCGCGATCTCGCCGATGGTGAAGTGCACCTCCACGCCCGTGAGGCCGAGGCGGGGCGGGAGCCACGTCAGGTAGAACCATGCGAAGACGGAGAAGAAGAGGACCTGGAAGACGGAGTTGAGCGCCACGAGCCCCGCGCAGTACTCCGGGTCGCCGCCGGCGAGGTCGTTCCAGACGATGACCATCGCGATGCACCGGGCGAGCCCGATGAGGATGAGCCCGGTCATGTACTCGGGCCTGTCCCGGAGGAACACGACGGCGATGACGAACATGAGCGCCGGGCCGAGGAGCCAGTTCTGGACGAGGGAGAGGGCGAGCACCTTCCGGTCCCGGAACACCCGCGGCATCTCCTCGTAGCGGACCTTCGCGAGCGGGGGGTACATCATCAGGATGAGCCCCACCGCGATGGGGATCGATGTCGTGCCGACGCTCCTCCCCTCGATCCACCGCGAGACGCCGGGGAGAGCCCAACCGAGGCCGACCCCGAGCCCCATGGCGAGGAAGATCCAGAGCGTGAGGTACCGGTCGAGGAAGGAGAGGCGCCCCGCCACCCGTGACAAGGGCTACCTCCCCCCGGTCGGGATCCCCGGCTTCCGCGCGCGGACGAAGGCGCTGACGAGCCGGCCCCCGCCCTCGGCCCGGGATGGCCCCGGGACGGGGTCGCAGGGTTCGGTGCCGCCGCTGCACCCGCCCCCGGCGGTCGCCAGTTCCGCGGCATCGTGGACGCGCGTGACCTGGACCTCGACGTCCTCGAAGCCGGCCGCAGCGAGCAGGCGCCGGTACTCCCCCTCCTCCAGCGCTCCCGCGAGGCAGCCGGACCAGGATTCCATGTCCCTGCGGATCGAGGCGGGCATGGACCCCTGCACGACCACGTCGGAGACGGCGAACCGTCCGCCAGGCCGCAGTACGCGGAAGGCTTCCCGGAGCACCACTCCCTTGTCGGCGGAGAGGTTGATGACGCAGTTGGAGATGACGACGTCCACCGAGGCGTCGGGGAGCGGGATCGCCTCGATGGTCCCCTTGAGGAAGCGGACGTTGGCCGCGCCCGCGGCGGCGCGGTTCCTCTCGGCCAGGGCCAGCATCTCGTCGGTCATGTCGAGCCCGAAGGCGAAGCCTCCCGGGCCGACCCGCTTCGCCGAGAGGAGCACGTCGATGCCCCCGCCGCTCCCGAGGTCGAGCACGAACTCCCCCGGGCGGAGCTCCGCCAGGGCCGTGGGATTGCCGCAGCCGAGCGAGACCGCCATGGCCCCGGAGGGCACGGCCCCGGCCTCATCGGCCCCGTAGAGGTCGCGGGTGATGGGGTCGGTGCCCGCGCTCCCGCGACTCGACCCTCCCGCGCAGCAGGAGGCCGGGGAACCCCCGCCGCTCGCGACCGCGATCGAGGCGTACCTCGACCGGACCGCCTCCCGGACGGCCTCCGCCTCCATGTCCTGCGTCGCCCGCGGCCTCGTCATGGCTCCTCCTCATGGATGGAACAACTTCGATGGATGGAACCCGGCAGAAGGGTCAGCTCCCGCAGCCGCCCGCCCCACGGGCGATGTCGGCCACACCCCGCCGGAGCGCCTCGACGCCGTCCGGCCGCACCGCGTAATGGGCCCAGATGCCGCGGCGCGAGGTCGACACGAGCCCGGCCCGGCGCAGGATCTTCAGGTGGTGGGAGATCGTGGGCTGGCTCAGGCGGAAGCGGGCAGTGATGTCGCACACGCAGACCGGAGCCGCCGCCGCCGCGAGCATCTGGAGCACCTGGAGGCGCGTCGGGTTCCCCGCCGCCCGAAGGCAGGCCAGGAGCCGTGCATTCCGTGAAACCGCCCGGACCGGGGGAACTCCCTGCGGGGGGCAGCAGCCGGACGGACGCTTCAGGTCGCGCATCGGCGATACATCCTGGACCAACTCATTGAACTTTGTCAATGATTTACCGCCCGTCCGGTCACGGAAACGCGGCCGCGGGGCGGCCGGGATTCCCCGTGCCGGACATCGCCCGTCTCCTGCACTTCCATCCGCGGCACCGCTCCGACTTCCTGGCCGCGAACCCGGGGGACGCGGGGGATCGTCGGAGGAGGCGCTTCCGCCCCGACGGAATGACGAGTATCCAGTCGACAGAATGACGAGTTCCAGGTCGACGGAATGACGAGAAGATGGTAGTCTCCGAGCCATGGCAACGCCCTCCGGCGCCTTCCTCCGCCACCTGGCCCCGTTCGTGGAATCCGCCCTCGGGGAGGCCCGGGTCGTCCTCGTCAACGGCGCCCGCCAGTCGGGGAAGACGACCCTGGCACGCCGCGTGGCCGGGACCGCCGGGGCGCGGTTCGTCTCCATGGACGCCCCCGCCTCCCTGCGGGCGGCCCGCGACGACCCCGCGGGGTTCCTCGAGGGGGAGGGGCTCCTCGTCATCGACGAGTTCCAGAAGGCGGGGGAGAGCCTTCTCCTGGCCATCAAGGAGGAGGTGGACCGGCGCCCCTCGCCGGGGCGGTTCCTGCTGACGGGGTCCACCCGCTTCCTGACGATCCCGACGCTCTCGGAGTCCCTGGCCGGGCGGGTGGACATCCTCGACCTCTGGCCCCTCTCCCAGGGGGAGATCCGCGGAGGCCGTGACTCCCTCCCCGACCACCTCTTCGGCCCGGTTTCCAGGCTCCGCTCCCTCCGCCCGGCCGCGCTCTCCCGGAGGGAGTACTTCGAGGCGCTGTGCAGGGGAGGCTTCCCCGAGGCGCAGCGCCGCTCCGCGGCAGGCCGGAGGAACTGGTTCGCCTCCTACGTGGACACGGTGACGCAGAAGGACGTGCCGGAGATCGCCCGGATCCGCCAGGCCCGGGACCTCAAGCGGGTCCTGCGCCTCCTGGCGGCCAATACCGCCGGGGAGCTCAACGTCTCCTCCCTGGCGCGCGACCTGGGGATGCCCCGCACGACCGTGGACGGGTACCTTCCCCTGCTGGAAACGGTCTACCTGTTCTTCCTGGTCCCCGCGTGGTCCCGGAACCTCTCCGCGAAGGTCGTCCGGCACCCGAAGGTCCACATCCTCGACGCGGGACTGGCCGCCCACCTCCTTGGAGTCGACTCCGCGGGGCTGTCCCTCCCCGGCTGCCCGGCCACGGGACGGCTCCTCGAGACGTTCGTGGCCGGCGAACTGGCAAGGCAACGGACGTGGTCCGCGGTGCCCTTCGACCTCCACCACCTGAGGGACAGGGACGGGATGGAGGTCGATCTCGTCCTGGCGAGGCCGGACGGCCGGGTCGCGGGCGTCGAGGTGAAGGCGGCGCGCTCCCTGGGCGCATCCGACGCCCGGTCCCTCGCCTGGATGCGCGACCGCCTGGGCACCGACTTCGTCCAGGGCGTGGTTCTCTACACCGGCGAGGAGGTCCTCCCCCTCGGCGACCGCCTCACGGCGCTCCCGTTGTCGGCGCTGTGGTCGGCCGGGACGCCGCCGCGTTGAGGTCGTCTCCCCGGAGCGCCGGGCCGGAGGGGAGTCCCGAAGGCCGTTGACCGGAACCCTGAACCGGCGCACACTCGGCATCCGTCCCCCTTCTGGATGCCCATGGAACCGAACCCGCGCACCTTCCGTCCGGAGTCCCTGCTGGCCCACCGCGAGTGGGTCGAGAGGGCGGCCCGGGCCCTGGTCTACGGGGACGGAGACGCCGACGACCTCCAGCAGGAGGCGTGGCTCAGGGTCCTGACCCGGCCGCCCCCGGGCGAACTCGCCTCTCCCCGGGGATGGCTGTGGTCGGTCCTGAGGACCACGGCCATCGACGCGGGGCGGGCGGCAAGGACCCGCCGCCGCCACGAGGAGGCTGCGGCGAGACCGGAGAGGCTCGATTCCTCCCCGGCGGAACTCGTCGCCAGGGCCGAGACCCTCAACCGGGTCGCCCGCGCCGTCCTGGACCTGGAGGAGCCCTACCGGGCGACGATGCTCCTCCGCTACTTCGAGGACCGGGAACCCCGGGCCGTCGCTGAACTCCAGGGCATCCCCGTGGAGACGGTGCGCACGCGCCTGAAGCGGGCGGTCGCTCGGCTCCGCGCGAGGCTGGACGCCGAGAACGAGGGGGATCGCGGGCGCTGGTGCCTGGCGCTCCTTCCGCTCCTCCGGCGCCCTTCTCCGGGGATCGCGGCGACGGCGGGCCTGGCCGCCTCCGCCGCGGCGGGAGTCCTGCTCATGGGTATCAAGACGAAGGCGGCGGTGGTCGCGGCGGCGCTCCTCCTGGCGACGGGGGGCGGGCTCCTCCTCGTGCGGCCATGGGAAGGGGGAGTGGAGGGGGACCGGGGCCACTCCCGGGTCGCCGGCGTCCCGGGGGCGCCGGCTCCGGTCCCCCCGGCCGGGGGGAACGGGGCCGCGGCCCTCCCCGCCCCCGCCGGGGCGGACCTGGCGGGCGGGCCGGCGCCGGAGGGGGCTCCGCCCCCTGTCGAGGGGAACCCCGTCGCCGTGCCGTCCCCGCCGACCACGGCGAAGCCCGCCGACGACGGGACGGTCGTCGTCAGGGCCCTCGGTCCCGGCGGCGGGGAGGGCGGCGCCACGCTCCGGATCGTCGTCACCGACGGAGCCGGGGCTCCCCGCGACGGCGTCCGGCTGCAAGTCCACGCGGCGGTGGACGGCCTCTCCCGGTGCGTGTTCGAAGGCGGGATCGGGCCCGGCGGGACGGCGGACGTGCCCGGGATCGATCCCGCCGGATTCCCGTGCCTGACCGTGGAGGCCGGGGGCTGGCGGCGCCAGGTCCGGCCCGGAGTCCTCGCCCGTCGCGTCGCCGCCGGGCAGGTGACGGAGGTCGCCATCCGCATGGACGGATGCGCGTCCGTCGAGGGGACCGTCCGCCACGCCGAGAGGGGGCCGATGGCCCGCGCCGTGGTGAGGCTCGGCAACCTCCAGGTGCCGGATTCCTGCCGCACCGCCGACGAGTTGACGGCGACGGCGGACGAGCAGGGCCGCTACCGTTTCGACGAGGTCCCGCGCGGCCGGTTCGAGATCACGGTCGGCACCGCGGTCGCCGGCCACGACGTCGTGCGCGACGTCCTCGTCGTCACGGGACCGGGCCTCCTGACGCGCGACATCGTCGTCGGACGCGCGACGCTCGAGGGCGTGGTCCGCGACGCCTCCACGGGCATGCCCATCGGCGGCGCCTTCCTGCGATTCGGGGAGCCGGCCCGGATGCCCTGGCAGGCCACGAGCGACGCGAGCGGCGCGTACCGGGTCTTCGACCTGCCGCCCGGCACCTACGACGTGCTCGCCACCCACGACGGGCACGTGGTGCGCTGGCTCCGGTCCCGGCCGGTCTCCGCCGACACGCCGCGACTGGACATCGATCTCGATCCGGCCCCGGTCGTCGTGTTCCACGTGCGGGACGGGGCCGGCCGGCCCTTCGTGGGCGAGGTGCTCCTCGGCTTCACGACGGACACGGGCGCCCGGGAGTGGACGCCGGCCCGCACCGACGACACGGGGACCGTGCGGTTCGCGCAGGCGCCGCCGGGCCGGCGCCGCCTCCTGGTCGGCGCGCGGGACTTCGAGACGTGGCGCGCGACGGTCGATCTCGGCACGGAGGAGACGTCGCTGGACGTCGTGCTGGCGGCGACGCCAGCGGCGGCCGACGGGAGGCTCGCCACCCTCGCGGGGCGCATCGTCGACGGGAGCACCCTCCACCCGATCCCCGGGGTCCTCGTGGCGGGCATCCCCGGCGGGGGCCATGCCGTCACCGACGCCGACGGCCGCTACCGGCTCCCGGGCCTGGACCCCGAGAGGACGGAGAGCCTCTCGCTGGAGAAGGACGGCTGGGGGTGGCGGTCCGTCAGGATCGCGCCGCCGCCCGCCGGCGAGGAGACCACCGTCGACGCGACGATGGAGCCGGCGGGCACGCTGCGGATCCGCGTGGTTCGCGCGGACGGGCGGCCCTTCGCGGGGAGGTTCCACCTCACCACCAGGCCCGCCAATCGCGAGACGGGAACCGGCATCCAGGGCGACGTCACGGCGGACGGGGACGGGTGGGGAACCTGGCGCCGGTCGCTGCCGGGCCGCTACTCGATCGAGGTCTCCGTCGAGGACGTCGGCCGCGGCACGACGGAGGTCGACCTGGCGCTCGGGGAGACGCCCTGCGAGGTCACGCTCGAGTAGGGGCGGAGTTCCCCGGACCGCGGGCACACATTACAATCGCGCGATCACCCTGGCTCCGCAGAGGGAGGGAGGTCGCGATGTCGAAGCGATCCGGGAACCGCATGGGGACGATCCTGCGCACCACGCTGACCATGGCAGGAGCGGCCATCGGGCTCCTCAGCGCCGTGGCGCCGGCCCCGGCGGGCGGCGGCATGACGTTCCGCGTCCTCGACGAAGCCGGGAAGCCCGTGAAGGGTGCGACCGTGCACCTGCTTCCCATGGGCGGGGCGAGCTGGACGGGAGGGGAGGCGAAGTCCGAGCCCCTTCCGCCACCGATGACGACCGGTGCCGACGGACGGGCCGGGACCGACGGCTACAGCACGTCGTCGGTCTGCGCCCTCGCCCACGACGGGAAGCGGGCGGCCTGGATCTGCGCGCTCACGCAGACCGGAGGGACGATCGAGTTCCGGCTGGGCGAGGCGCGGATCGTGTCCCTCCGCCCCGTCGACGCGAAGGGCAGGGCCGTGAAGAAGGCCCGGATGCGCCTCGTCTTCCCGGGCGGGTCCGAGATCCACGGCATCGACGCCGCGGAGGCGGGCGGGGTGCATCGCTTCCCGCCCCTTCCGCTCGCCAGGTTCGACGGGCACGTGCACGTCGAGGCCCTCGCCGCCGGGTACTTCGTCGGTCCCTACGAACTGCCCGCCGACGCCGGCCCGAAGGGCGCCGCGCTGCCGCTCATCCCGACGCGCACCGTGACGGGCCGCGTCCTCGGTCCCGACCGCTCCCCGGCGGCCGGTGCGAGAGTGCGTCTGGCGAACGACGGCTGGGACGATGACGGCGTCCCCGCGGGCCCCGACGGGAGGTTCTCGCTCCCCGGCGTCCCCGTCGGCGCCGGCCGCAGACTGATGGCGAGCGCCGAGGGCATGGCCCCGCTGAGCGTGGGCTCCCCGGGCGGCGGCGACGACGTCGGCGACATCGTGCTCCCCGAGGGCCTGTTCCTCCACGGGAGTGTCCGGGAGGCCGACGGCGTGAAGGTCGTGCGCGCGTTCATCGCGGTCAGCCGCGGCGGACAGCGCGTGGCGAGCTGCGAGACGAAACCCGGGGGCGCATTCACCCTCGGGCCCGTCGATGAGGGTCAATACGAAGTCGAGGTGTACCTGCACCGGTCCGAAGGGGTGGCGGGCTGGCGCTGTCTCGTGCGGACCGTGCGCCCCGGGCCGGATGCGGTGGATTTCGTCGTGCCGACGGGCCTGCGCATCCTGCTTCGGGACTCCCAGGGGAAGGCCGTCACTTCGCGGGACGTGGAGACCGAGATCGCCCATGCGGGGCGGGCCGAGCCGTGGAAGGAGCACTTCAACGCGTCGGGAGAGTTCTCGGAGCTCCGGATGCTGGCCGACCCGGAGACCGCGTACTCGATCACCGTCCGGGTCGCGGGGTACGCGCCCGCGACCGGGACCGCCACGACCGATGCCGAGGGGCGCGCCGACGTGGAGATGCGGCTCGAACCCGGGGGGAAGTGACCGGGGACGTTGCGGGCCCCGCCTGCGGACGTCAAGCCGGGCCGCCCGCGGGACGGGCGGCCGGCCTCCGCCGGTGGCATGATGGGGACTCCCATGCACGGGCGGGAGGCGTCGGGATGGCCCTGCTCCTCGTTCTCCACATCGGCGGATTGCTCCTGCTGATCGTCTCCAGCTTCGCGGTCCTGTGGAACCGGCGGATCGCGGTACGGGACCAGGCGGCACCCTGGCAGCGACTCTGGCGCCAGCGGTGGCCGATCGGGTTCCTCCTCGGGCTGCTCAGCCCCTGGAGCGGCTTCGTCACCTACACCGTGCGCGGGGGATGGAGGGACGTCTCCGTCGGCGGCCTGCCCTTCCTCACGCACACCGATGAACTCGATGGGCTGTTCCTCGGGATTTTTGGTCTCCAGTTGAACTTCCTCTTCTGGCTGCTGGTCCCGCAGTTCGTCCTCTGGGCGACCTCCCGCTCCGGGCGCCGGCCCGCCAGGCCGGTCCATGGTCCCGAGACCAGGTCGTGATGCCGGGAGCGGGCGAAGGCCCCTGCAGGGAATTCCACGTCACGGCATCCCCGATCCCGACGTCCCCCGGGTCAACGAGCGACCGCATGCAGGCCCGGTCCTTCGCGACTCAGCGGGTCGCCTTCGCGAGGATGCACCTGTCGTCCGGGCCTTCGCCCTCGAGATAGCCGAGAACCCCGGGCACGCAGGAGAGGAGGGAGCCGTACCCCCGCCCGACCACCTGGCGGAGGGCCTCGCCGAGGGGCATCCGCCTCCCGTCGACGCGGGGATTCGAAGAGATCACGTGACAGGTCCCGCCCGCCCCGCGCTTGCGCAGAAGGCGCTCCAGCACCGCGGGGGTCGAGACCCCGGGCACGAGGACGACCCGCCTGGAATCCAGGTGGCGGAAGTGATCGAGGCTCCCCGTCGCCTTGTTGCGCCTCTTCGGGTTCCGCAGCTGTTCGAGAAGCCGCTCCCGCCGGGACGGGATCACGAAGGCCCGGACCATCGCCTCCTCCTCCTTCGCGGCCGCCTCGTCCGGACCTGCCTCCATCGGAGAGCCCCCTCCGTGACAATGGCCGGCGCCAGTCTCTCCCATCATCGCACTTCGTCCCCGATGATCGACGGTGGCCATGGAACACCGGGGCCGCCGTGATGGCTTCCCCTGGAGACCCGTCCCCCTGCCCGCGGCCTACCGCCGCTCGACCGCCGTCACGGCCAACTTGATCGCCCGGCGGGCCTCCTCCACCCAGTGCCGGGCGGTGGGATCCTCCGAGCTCCCGAACTCCTCCACGACGGACCGGAGTTCCGCGAGGGCGGCCTCGCCGTCCACGGGCTTCAGGTAGGAGGCCCCCCACACGCGGAACTGGGCGCGCTCCCCCTCCGGCGTCCCCGGGTCCCGCCCGACCCCGAAGAGGAGGTCGGCGGCGCCCCGGTGGTCCTTCAGCGCGGAGGTGGTGACGGCCAGACGGTAGGTGACGGAGCGTCCCTCTGCGGTCCCCGGACCGGCGAGGACGAGGGCTTCCCGGAGCGCGGCGTCGGAGGCCGCGAGGTCCCCCGTCTTCATGCTGTAGAAGCCCTTCTCGGTGAGGACGAAGATCCGCTGTGGCGCCTCCGAGGCCCGCAGGAGGAACTCGTCGCAGACCAGGAGCGTCCGCGCGAACCTCGCCGCCTCCTCCTCGGGGGACCTGCCCCGGGAGCGGGAGAGCCGGCGGATCTCGGCGAGGAGCTCCTCGCCGGTGAGGTCCTTCAGGGAGAGGTCCTCCCGATCCCCCTCCCGTGGCCCGGGGACGGGCTCCGCCCCGCCGCCCCGACCGAGGACCGCCAGCTCCTCCTCCAGGGCGCGGATCCGGCGGTCCTGTTCGGCAATCCTCGAGGACGCCGCCTCGGCGTCTCCCGCCCCGCCGCCGGGGACGTGCCGCGCCGCCGCTTCCAGGTCCTCGATGCGGCGGAGGAGGGCCCCGGTCCCGGCCTCCGGCCCGACCGGCGGCGCCGACCCCGACAGCCTCCCCCCGACGAAGCCCGCGACGAGCCCGAGCCCGATGGCGGCCAGGGCCACGCTCTTTCCCGTCATGGCGGCTCCTCCCAGCACTCCGGCGGCCGAACCCCCGGACGTCCCCACGATCGTCCCCTCGCGGAGGCCCGCGATGGGCAACAGCGCACCGAGCCACCCCTCGACGCCTCCCCTCCGCCCGAGCCGATCACGGAGCAGCGCGAGGGCGCGGCGGAGGCGGGTCCTCGCCGTCTCCACGGGGCAGCCCATCCGGGCGGCGACGGCGGCCGGCTTCAGGTTCCCGTGGAAGCGGAGGAGCACCGTGGTCCGGTAGGGCTCCTCCAATTCCAGGACGGCGGCCATGAGGAGGCGGACCGCCTCCGCGTCGGCGACCAGGTCGGCGGTCGAGGGATGCGCCTCCGGGCGGGACGCGGATCTCTCCCTCGCCTCCCGGCGGGCCCCGGACCTTCGGCCGTTGAGGAACCGGTTCCTCAGGGTCGCCGCGATCCAGCCCCGCACGCTCCCGTTCACCCGGGGCGGCCTCTCCAGCACTCCCGCCCACAGGTCCTGCTCCAGGTCCGCGGCCTCGTGGCCGTCGGCGACCAGGGCGAAGGCGACCCGCCGGACCCACTCGGCGTGGGTCATCAGGGCTTCCAGGCGGACAGGACCGGGCGTGCCTTCCATGGGACCTCGTGCCTGAGACACCGCCACAGTGTGGATCGGTTCACGGGAAAGCGGCTGGAGGACTCCCCGCCCTTCCCGCCGAAGGGCGGGCGGAATCCCCGGGCGGCGTCAAGTTGGTGTTTGACTTCCGTCACGCGCAGGCGCAGAACACACTCCGGCTGGGAGAGGACGCGACGCGAAAGAGGGCCGGCGAGGGTCGCGGGGGGCCGCGTGGGCATGGGGACCTTGGGTCGTGCAATGGGGATTCTCTCCTCGCTTCTCGGGGCTTCCGTCGCCCTCGCGGGGAATCGAGGCGTGGCGGTCCACGACAAGTCGAAGATCACCGCCGCCATCGACTTCCCCGGCAACGTCGATCCCTACCTGATCGACGTCCCGCAGGGGGGGACCCTCACCGTCTCCGTGAAAGCGGCCGCGGGGGGGACGCTCCTTCCCGGACTGGCGCTGTACTTCCCGGACGGGACCCTCGCCGACGTCTCGTTCGCCGTGAAGGAGTCCGGTTCCAAGGCCTCCATGAAGCTGCCCTTCCCTACCACGGGCCGCTTCAGCGTGCGCGTGGGCGCCCGCGACGGGATCGGGACCGGGGCGTACACCGTCTCCTTCAAGATCAAGAGCCCGAAGAAGTCCGCCGAGAAGGACGTCTCCCTGCCCCAGGGTGGGATCCACCGGTTCCCGTTCCCGGGCGCCGACGGGGTCCTGGTCTCGGCCAGGGTCGATTGGGACGGCCCGGCGCCGGCCTCCGTGGACATGCGCGATCCCGCCGACGCGGTGGCGGTCCCCGCCTCCTCCTTCGTCCCCGGCGCGGACCGGGCCTCGATCTCCGGGGTCCTCCTCGCGGGCGGGGCCGGGGACTACGCCCTCCGGCTCCAGGGCTCCGCGACGGGAGGGGCCGCGACGGTGGCGTGCAGCGTGAAGCTGAAGTTCCCGAAGGGGATCAAGGAGGACCGGGTCCTCGACCCGCAGCCGATCCTGGCCTCCGTGGCGCCCGCGGCCGGGCCCCCGGGCCAGGCCGTGACCCTGACGGGGAGCGGCTTCCGGGCCGGGGCCGCGGTCTTCTTCGGAGACTCCGCGGCCGGCGCCGTGGTCGTGGAATCCGCGACTCTGATCACGTGCACCGCCCCCTCCGGCCCGGAATCGGAGACGGGGGCCGTGGTGGACGTCACGGTCCAGAACACCGACGGCCAGTTCTCCGTGGCGGCGGGGGGCTTCGACTTCACCGAGCCTCCCGTTCCCCTCTCCGCCGCTCCCTCCACCGCCCCGTCCTACGGCGGGACCGAGGTGACGGTGACCGGCACGGGCATCACCTCCCTCACGAAGGTGTTCCTCGACGGGACCGAGGTCGGGGGCGCGACCCTCTTCCCCCCGACGAGCCTCAAGTTCCCGATGCCCGAGGGCTCCTCGGGCTTCCTCGCCCTGCGGCTCGAGAACGAGCACGGCCAGGGCTCCACCCGCGGGGACCTCCTCGCGCGGACCCGCTCCTTCAAGGACCGCACGGCGACGGCCCTGCCCGCCGCCCCGGAGGAGCTCACGGAATTCTCGGCCACGGGGACGGCCCTAGGGGACCTCGACGGGGACGGCCTCCTCGACCTCGTGCTCACCGTCACGCCCGACTCCAACGAGGAGGCCTACGGCAGCGACTACGGCAGGCTCGTGGCTCCGACGCGAGTCCTGACGGGCGGCGCAGGCCCCGCCTTCGCCCTGGTGGCGGAAGGCATGCCCCCGCCGCGGACCTTCGAGTACTACGGCTACGATTACAGGCTCGACGGGTGGGCGGCGGACAGGGTGGGACTCGGGGACCTCGACGGGGACGGGGACCTGGACATGGTCCTGACGAGCGAACCCGCCACCTACGCGTACTCCTACTACTACGGCTACGGCTACGAGTCCTACTACGACCCGGCCGGCGGAGAGGTGCGGACCCGCCTCCTCCTCAACGACGGGTCCGGGGCGTTCTCCTTCCACGGGACCGGGATGCCGGCTCCGCTGACCTACTACTACGAAGGGACCGACTACGTCCGGGACGACTTCAGTGGGCCCGCCCTCGCCATGGGGGACCTGGACGGGGACGGCGACCTCGACATCGTCCTCGGAGCCCCCCAACCGTACGTCGGGTACGGGTCGTACTACCCCCTCACGCGCGTGTTGACCAACGGCGGGGCGGCGGACTTCTCCTACCTTCCCGGGGGGCTCCCGCCGCCGGTCCTGTTGGAGGACGGCTACGGGTACACCACCATCCTGGACGACTTCCGGGCCGCCTCCGTCGCCCTCGGGGACCTCGACGGGGACGGGGATCTCGATCTCGTGATGACCCACTCCGAGGACACCTACGGCTCCACCTACGCCGCGGAAGAGGGGATCACGCGGACCCGCGTCCTCGTGAACGACGGGACGGCCCACTTCTCGACCCTGGCCGGCGGGATGCCGCCGCCCATCACCTTCGAGAACTACGGCTACACCTACGTGCGGGACGACTTCTTCGGGGACTCCGTCGCGTTGGGCGACCTCGACGGGGACGGGGATGCGGACATGGTGCTCGGGCGGGTCTTCGGGGGGAACTACGACTACAGCTCCCGCTACTACTACGATGACGCCTCGGGCTCCTACAAGCTGACGCCTGCGATCCTCCTCCTGCGCAACGACGGGACGGGGACGTTCACGGAGGCCACGGGGGAGTTCCTCCCCGACGCCCTGTTCCGCACCGGGAGCATGTCCACCATTCTCGGCGTGAAGGGGATCCAGCTCGGGGATCTGGACGGGGACGGGAACCTCGACATGGTGGTTACGGGGACGGACACCTACGTCTACGACTACTACGGAACCGGCTTCGGGTACTACCAGGTCCTGCCCGAGGGGGAGCGGCCGGGAACCCGGGTCCTGCAGAACCAGGGCTCGGGGAGCTTCATCGACGCCACGGCGGCCTGGTTCCAGCCCGGCGGAGACCTTCTTCCCGGCGACACCGTGACCCTCGGCGACCTCGACAACGACGGGGACCTCGACATGGTGGTGGGTCACGACCCGGCGTACTACGGCTACGGGGGGTACGGCTACGGGGGATACGGGGAGTCGTCGGCGCGCCCCGTGAGGATCTTCGAGAACGACTGACCGCCTCAGCAGGCGGTCACGGGCAGTCGTTCACCCTCGTGGAGATCTCGTAGAGGACCGGGCCCTCCACGCGCGGGGCGCGGACGATGTGGAAGGGCTGGCTGAGAGCCATGGACACGCCGCAGGTCGGGCCCCATTGCGTCTCGAAGATCCCGGCCATGGCGCCGCCCGGGGGGCACCCGGACGGCAGGCAGGGGGCCCCGATGACGGTGGCGGGGACCACCTGGTAGATGTCCACCGTCACGCCTCCCGTGGGCTTCGTCCCGAGCCAGACGCCGACGACCATGTCCGCCGAGAAGTCCACCGCCGGGGCGGAGCCCGCGCCCCCGTGGGCGCTCCAGAGGGCCTCCCAGGAGGCCGCGTCGCGGCAGACCTCGAACCGGAAGGTCGTGATGAGGGACTGGGTCCCCTGGGCGAGAGTGGCGAGCCCCGTACCGCCGCCGCCGCCCCCTCCTCCGCCGCCGCCGGGGGGCGGGGGCCGGGGCACGTTGCGGTGGCGGTACTCCCAGCGCCGTTCACGGGGGGCCTCGAAGTCGAGGGTCTGCGCGCAGGCGTCCTCGAGGGCGGAGAGGCTCACCGCCACCCCCCCGGGCCCCGCGGAGAGGAGATCCCCCGCGGGGACCCCCGAGGCCCGCAGAGAGAAGGTCCCGCTGGCGGGGATCATCCGGAGGGAGAGCGTCCCCCGTCCCCCGAAGGCGCGATGCACGGTCAGCTTCCAGTCCCCCGAGCCCTTGCGCCGCACGCGGGACCGCACCGGGGCGGCGCCGTCGAGGAGGACGGCGGGGCCGAGGGAGGCCGCGAGCCCGGCGTCGCCGGGGGCGTAGACCGCCAGCCCCGGTCCGGGGTTCAGGACCCCCTCCATCCGGATCCGGGCCGTCCGCTCCCGGGCCGCGCCGGGGCCTCCGCGTTCCGCGTCGAAGCGGATCGTCGCCGACAGGACCGTGAGGCCGCCGTCCCCGGCCGCGGGCGAGGCGTGGGCGGGAAACGTCGCCATGGCGGCGGCGACGACGAGGGCGAGCATGGCATGGCGCATGGCAGTCCGTCCCGGGGGCCGATCACCAGCATACGCGCAATCCCCGTTCCCGTCGGCGGGAGCCTGCCGGGGAGGCCGCGGGGTCACGAGCGGAAACGGAGTGATCGGATCCCGGCAACCCCGGAACCGGATCCCCCGCCCGTCCATGGAACCGCCCCCCGCGGAACGCGGGAGGCGGGTGGAAATGCCTGCGGGTGCGGCCTACGGGGCCGTCGTCGGCACCGTCCCGGCCAGGATCGTCGTGATCCCGGAGCCGCCGCGCACCTCGACCGCCATGCCGGAGAGTTCCGCCAGCGTCGCGCCGAAGGGCATCGCGCCGCCGTGCTTCGTGTCCTGCTTGTAGTGGAGTCCGCCGTTGCGCTTCGTCGTGAAGGTGTCGAACTGCACGAGTTCCGTCCCGGGCGTCGCCGGGTCGTCGGCCCAGAGGGTGTAGTCCGTCGACCCCTGCAGCCGGCGCGACTTGACCCGGAACCAGGACCGCTCCGCCCGGGCGCCGCGCGCGGGGAAGTGCTTCACGAAGATCCTCGCGGAGGCGTCGTCGTCGGCGCCGCCGTCGGGGGGGGCCATCGCGGCCTTCCCCTGGGAGGGCTTCCCGGCCCCGCCGCCGGAGCCGGCGGTCGGTGAGGTGACGATGTTGGAGTCGAGCGCCACCTGGCCCGTGAGCGCCATCGCGTTCCCGATCATGCTCGTCCCCGTCTTCAGAGTGACGGACTGGTCCGCGACGATGTGCCCCGTGAACTCGTTGGTCGTGTCGAGGACCGCGGAGCTGCCGACCTGCCAGTACACGTTCCCCCTGTTGTAGGTCGCGCCGCGGATCACGGTGACCGACGACCCCGGCGCGGTCGTGAGGCTGGTCCCGATCTGGAAGACGAAGACCGCGTTGGTGGTGCCCTTCGCGTCGAGGACGAGGTCGCCCGTCAGCTCCGCGGCGGCGTTGAACTTGTACACCCCGGGGGGCAGCGTCATCCCGCCGAGGTCCAGGTCGGAGAGGTTGTTGGCCGGGAGGCTCGCCATGCCGGCCAGGAAGGCGTAGGCCGTGGCCGCGTCGGCGTGGGCCTGGTCGGCCTTCGTGTCGCCCCCGACGTAGATCCCGCCGGTCACCTGCCCCGGCCCGAACCCGACGATGGAGCTCCCGGGGCTGACCCCCACGTCGCCCCTGACGAGGGTCGTCGCGCCGGTGTTGGAGACGGTCGCGCCTCCCAGGACGGCGAAACTCCCCGCCGTTCCCAGCGAAGGCCGCTCGGCCGCGGCGGCCGAGGGGACCGCCCCCGCCCACGCGAACCCGCCCGCGGCGAGAAGCCCTCCGCGGAACCAGGCCGACTCCGTGATGCGTCCCTTTCGTGCCATGGCGGCTCTCTTTCCGTTCGCGCGACGACGAATCAGGACTCCGGAACCGAAACTAGGGCCCCCCCGGGATTCCCGCAATGGGGTGGAACCCGCCGGGACGGCGGATGCCTGATTGGACGGGGCCGCGCGCGCCGTGCGGTAGAACGGGTCCCGATGAAGTTCCAGGACTACTACGAGCGGCTCGGCGTCCCGCGCGACGCCGACGCGGAGGCCATCAAGAAGGCCTACCGCGCCCTGGCCATGAAGTGGCACCCCGACCGCCACGGCGAGGCGGGCCGGGCGAAGGCCGAGGCGGAGTTCCGCCGGATCAGCGAGGCCTACGAGGTCCTGTCGGATCCGGAGAACCGGGGGAAGTACGACCGCTTCGGGGAGAACTGGAAGCAGGGTCAGGAGTTCCAGCCCCCTCCCGACCAGCGCACGATGACGCCGGAGGAATTCGAGGCGTCCTTCGGCGGCGGCGGCGGGTTCACCGACTTCTTCCAGTCGATGTTCGGCGGGCGGTTCCGGCGGGAGGCCGGCGACGGCCCGCGCCCCCACCCCCGGTACGGGTACCGCGGCGCCGACGTGCGCGCCGAGCTGCACCTGCCGATCTCCGATGCGCTCGCCGGGGGCAGGCGATCCTTCGAGGTCCCGGGCCGCGCCGCCTGCCCGCGCTGCGGGGGGACCGGGGAGCTCGGGTCCCACGTCTGCCCCGCCTGCGCCGGCGTGGGGCAGGTGGGACGGCAGAGGAGGGTGGATCTCAAGGTCCCGGGGGACGTCCGCGACGGGATGACGCTGCGCCTGAAGGGGCTCGGGGAGCCCGGCTCCGAGGGCGCCGAGACGGGGGACCTCCACCTCGTCCTCCGGCTCGACGACGATGCGGCCTTCCGCCGAAGCGGGAGCGACCTCGAGGCCCGCGCCTCCGTCGCGCCCTGGGACGCCTTCCTCGGCACCGTCGTCGACGTCCGCACCGCGCGCGGCACGGCCGCGGTGAAGATCCCCCCGGGCTCGCGCTCCCGCACCCGGCTGCGCCTGCGCGGCCACGGCCTCGCCGACGGGGCGGGAGGGCGCGGGGACCTCCACGTCGTCGTCGAGATCGATCTCCCCGCCTCCCTCTCGAAGCGGGAGGAGGAGCTCCTCCGGGAGCTCGGCCGCGCCGCCGGAAGCGCGGCGGCGGGAGGCGCGCCGTGACCGGGGATCGGATCTACCTCGGGGGGGAGCTCTACCTCAGCCTCGAGACCGTCGCCCTGATCTACAGGGTGGACGTCGTATGGCTGCGTGAGGTCGTGGACGCGAGGCTCATCGAGGACGGCGTCGCGTCGGAGCCCGTGCCCTGCATCGCCGCCGTGCGGCTGGACCGCGTCGCGGCCATCGTGCGCCTCCACCGGGTCCTCGGGCTCGACCTCGAGGCGATCCGGCTCGCCCTGGAGCAGGCCCGGGCGGCGCCGCCCCCCCCTCCCGCCCCCGGGGGGTAGGGATCCACCCCATGGACGGCCACGGGGAATCCTCTATCCTCCCGTGGCGAATGAAGGTGCGTCGATGGTCGCGGTCTTCCCCTCGACGGCGGAACTTCTCCGCGGTTCGAAGGGCTGGCCGAAAATGGAGGTTCACATGAGGGTTCCCGGATTCGCCGTTCCCCGGTTTCTGGCCGCCGCCGCCCTGTTCGCCGCACTGGTCGCTTCCGGCTGCTCCACCACCTCCGGCTCCTCCGGGGACGGCGGCGAGGGGTCGGAGCCGGAATCGGACTTCGCGCGCTCCGGCGCCTACCTCGGCCTCTACGGGGTCAAGTCCTACGAGGACTTCCACACCCACAGGAACAGCGTCCACGCCGGGAACGGCGACTACGGGATCGGCGGCAAGCTCGGCTACCGGATCACGCCGAACATCGCCGTCGAGGGCATCGCCGAGAACATCAAGGGGTTCCGGATGTCCGACGGGAAGGTCGATTCCGACATGGACCTCCTCAACTTCGGCGTCATGGGGAAGTACTACTTCATGACGGACCGGATCCAGCCCTACCTGCTCGCGGGGGCCGGGGTGGCCCGCTCCGACGTCAGCCACTTCAGCTACGACAATGACGGCGGGTTCCTCCGCGGCGGCCTCGGCGCCGACTTCTACATCACCTCGAATTTCGCGCTGTTCGGCGAGGCCAACTACAACCGGATGATGGGCGGGGTCAGCGATCTCCACCACATCGATCTCCAGTTGGGCCTCATGTTCCGGTTCTAGGAGCCGGCTCTTCCCGGCCGCTCCTGGCCGACTCCGGCTGCTGACGGCAGGGTCCCCGCGGCACCGCGCCGCGGGGACTTGATTCCCGGGCGCCCCGTTGCCTTCCCCGGCTCTCCCGGCGTAGGATCACCGCGGAGCGCCTCCGGCGGAAGGAGGGTGCGTCGATGACGCAGAAGGTCGCCGTCGCGGTCATCCACGGCCTGGGGAAGCAGGAGCCGGACTTCGCCGACGAGGTGCGCGAGCGGCTGAAGGACCGCTTCGCCCGGGAGCTCGGCAGCCGCGGCGCGCGGAGGGACCTGTGCGTGGAGCCCGTGTACTGGGCCCCGTTCCTCCAGGGGGCCGAGGAGGTGCTCTGGCACCGGCTCTCCGACGGCGGCCCGATGGACTTCACGGGCCTGCGCCGGTTCATGGTGCATTTCGCCGCCGACGCGGTCGCCTACCAGCCTTCTCCCGGGGACCGGCGCGTCTACGACGGCATCCACGTCATCCTGGCGGAGGCGCTGGGGAAGCTGGCCGCCGCCGCCGGCCCGAAGGCCCCCCTCTGCATCGTCGCGCACAGCCTTGGCACCGTCATCGCCAGCAACTACGTCTACGACCTCCAGGTCCACCCGACCCGCCCGATCCTCGGCGCCGAGGTCGAGGCGAAGATCGGGGACACCCCCCTCGAGCGTGGGGAGACGTTGTCCCACTTCTACACCCTCGGGAGCCCGCTGGCGCTCTGGAGCCTGCGATTCCCGAAGAGCGGGACCGGCCCCCGGTTCGGGCTCCCGATCCGCGTCCCCGCGCCGGGCCTCCACGGCCATTGGCCGGGGCTCCGGGGCGAGTGGGTGAACTACTACGACAGGGACGACGTCATCGGCTACCCGCTCAAGACGCTGAACGAGGCCTACGGCTCCGCCGTGACCCGGGACGTGGCGGTGAGCGTGGGCAGCCTCCTCACGGGCTGGAACCCCCTCTCCCACAACGGCTACTGGTCCGACGGGGACGTGGCGGCCCCCATCGCCTCGTCCCTCGCGGCCACCTGGAACGCGGTGAACCCGTAACCGCCATACTGAACCCGACCCAGATTGGCGGCGGGGGCGGGGGCGAACCACCATGGTCCGGGAGGAAGGGTTCCGCCCCCGCCCCCGCCGCCAATCTGGGTCGGGTTCAGTATGGCGGTTACGCTCCCTCCATGACCGCCGAGGAGATCGCAGACGTCCTGCACGGGAGCCCCGCCTTCTCCGCCGTCCCCAGGGCGACGCTCCTCCGCATCGCCGGGGGCTCGCGCATCGCCTCCTTCCGGAAGGGGGAGGCGCTCCTCGTCGAGGGGGAGCCGGTGCGGGGGTTCTTCCTCGTGAGGAGCGGCGGCGTGCGCGTCTTCCGCGTCGGGCCCGACGGGAAGGAGCAGCTCCTCCAGCGCCTCCGCCCCGGCCAGTCCTTCGCCGAGGCGGCCCTCCTCACCATGCGCCGCTACCCCGCCGGGGCCGAGGCCGTGGAGACCCCGACGGAGGTCCTGGAGATCGGCGGCGAGACCTTCCTGCGGGTCTTCGAGGAGGACCGGGCCCTGGCCCGGGCCATGGTGGCCTCCCTCTCCACGTGGCTGCTCCGCCTCGTCGGGCGCGTCGAGGACCTCACCGTCATGAGCGCCGGGGCCCGCCTCGCCCGCTACCTCCTCGACCTGCCGGCGCGGGGGGAGGGCCGGCGGACCGCCGTGGACCTCCCCGTCCCGAAGAAGGAGCTGGCCGCCCACCTCGGCATCACGCCGGAGACCCTCTCCCGGCTCCTCCGGAAGTGGAAGGACCGGGGGCTCCTCGAGGCCGCCGGTTCGAAGCGCCTCGTCCTCAGGGACGCCGACACGCTGCTCGCCATCGCCGGGGATCCCTCCCCCGCCGCGGGGCTGTAGCCCGCCTCCAGCGGTCACGGGGCAATCCTGAACCGGGATTCAGGAATTGATCCGGGTCAAGGAACCCGCCACCCCCTTTCGCGAGACTCCTCCTCCGACGGGCGCCGTCCCGGCCCGCGGACAACGAAAGGAAGGGAAGGAACCATGCGAGCCCCGAAGGGACTCACGCTCGGGAAGGTGCTCGTGGCGACCGTGGTGGCGGGCTTCTCCGTCCTCCTCCTCGGCGGCTACGGGATCTTCCGCGGCCGGGCACCGGTGCCCGGCGAGGTGCGGACCGCCGGCGGCGCGGTGCTGTTCACCGCCGCCGACATCCGCGGCGGCCAGGCCATCTACCAGAAGCACGGGCTCATGGACTGGGGCTCCGTGCTCGGCCACGGGACCTACTTCGGGCCCGACTTCACGGCCGAGATCCTCCACCGGCGGGTGCTGCTCCTGCGGGACGCGGGGGCGCGGGAGAGGGGCGCGGCGGACTACGCGGCCCTCGACGAGGGGGGGAAGGCGGCGGTGGCGGCGGCGGTGAAGGCCGCCGTCAAGGCCAACGGCTACGATCCCGCGGCGGACGCGCTCGTCGTCTCCGAAGACGAGGCCGCGGCCTTCGAGACCATCGCCGCCGAGACGAAGGCGCGGTTCGAGAAGGGGGAGCCGCTCCGCGGCCTCCCCGCGAGGACCCTCAAGTCCGACACCTCCGGAGGCGGAGACGCCTGGATCCCCGCGGGGGACCCGGCCCGGCCCCTGGCCGCCTTCTTCTGGTGGACCTCCTGGATCGCCGGGGCCGAGCGCCCCGAGGGCGGCACCACCTACACCAACAACTGGCCCTTCGACCCCGACGCGGGCAACGTCGCCTCCTCCGGCGCCATGCTCTGGAGCGGCGTCTCCGTGGCGGGCCTCCTCCTGCTCCTCCCCCTGGTGCTCCTCTTCTGGCACCGCGGAAAGGTACAGATGGAGGACGCCTACGAGCCGGGGAGGTTCCCCGACTTCGACCTGCGCTGGCTGCCCGTGTTCCCGAGCCAGCGCAAGGCCATCAAGTTCTTCGTCGCCGCGGCGGGGCTCTTCCTCCTGCAGACGCTGCTCGGGGGCTACATGGCCCACTCCTACGTGGAGGGGACCTCCTTCTACGGACTGGACCTCGGGTCGGTCCTCCCCTTCTGCGTGGCCAAGACCTGGCACCTGCAGCTCGCGGTGTTCTGGATCGCGGCGGCATGGATGGGGCTCGGGATCTACGTGGCGCCGCTCGTCGGCGGGCGCGACCCGAAGGGGCAGGGGCTCCTCGTGGACGTGCTCTTCTGGGCGGTGGTGGCGGTGGTGCTCGGCTCCATGGCCGGCGAGTGGCTCGGCGTGCAGGGGATGCTCGGCACCTGGTGGTGGTGGCTCGGCCACTCGGGCTGGGAGATCGTGGAGCTCGGGAAGCTCTGGCAGATCGCGCTGGCCGCGGGCTTCGCCCTCTGGATCGTCATCCTCGTGCGGGCGCTGCGCGACGCGCTCCGGGAGGAGAAGGACCGGGGCGGGCTGGTGCACCTCTTCGTGACGACGGCCGTCGCCATCCCGGCGCTCTTCGGCGCCGCCTTCCTCATCACGCCGGGGACCCACCTCACCATGGCCGACTACTGGCGCTGGTGGATCATCCACCTCTGGGTGGAGGGGATGTTCGAGGTGTTCACGGTGGTCGCCCTCGGGCTCATGCTCGTGCAGATGAAGCTCGTGACCCCCTCCTCCACGGCGCGGGCCCTCAAGTTCCAGCTCATCATCCTGCTCGGCAGCGGCATCATCGGGACGGGGCACCACTACTACTGGATCGGCGCCACGGAGATGTGGATCGCCCTCGGCAGCGTCTTCAGCGCGCTGGAGGTCATCCCGCTCACGCTGCTCGCCATCGAGGCGGTGGAGCAGTGGGTGGTCATCCGGCGCGGCGGGGCGCGGTTCCCCTACAAGCACACCTTCATGTTCCTCGCGGCGGTGGCGGCCTGGAACCTCTTCGGCGCCGGGGTGCTCGGCTTCCTCATCAACCTCCCCGCGGTCTCCTATTACGAGCACGGATCCTTTCTCACGGCCAACCACGGGCACGGGGCCCTCATGGGGGTGTTCGGGATGATGGCCATCGCTCTGGCCCTCTACTGCGCGCGCAACACGACGCGGGAGGACGCGTGGTCGGACCGGCTGTTCACGCTCTCCTTCTGGGGGCTCAACGCGGGCCTGCTGGGGATGATCGTCCTCACGCTGACCCCGGTCGGGGTGATGCAGCTCGTGGAGGCGGCGGAGAACGGGTTCTGGTCGGCCCGGTCCCTGGAGTTCTACCGGCAGGCTTCGGTGCAGAGGCTGCTGTGGCTGCGCATCCTCCCCGACGCGGTGTTCATCGGGCTCGGGGTGGTGCCGCTGTGCATCGGGCTCGTGCGGGCGTGGAGGAACATGCGGCCGGCGACGCCCATCGAGGTCGTTCCCGCGGCGGTCCGCAGGGCGGACGCCGCGCTGGCAGGGTGACGCAGGTCGCCGACGGGACGGGGGGAGGGTGGCATCCTTCCCCCCGGTCCCCCTACGGAGGTGCACGATGAAGATCATCCCCGCGACGGAGAAGGCGGCGAGGACCCCCACCGGGATCCTCATGGAGGAGCACCGGAACATCGAGAGGGTCCTCTCCTGCCTCGAGGCGATGGCCGGGGAGTTCGAGTCCACGGGGGTCCTCGTGAAGGAGGTCGCCGGCGACGCGCTGGAGTTCCTGCGCACCTACGCCGACCGGCTCCACCACGGCAAGGAGGAGGCGGAGCTCTTCCCCGCCATGGAGCGCAGGGGCATCCCCGAGCACGCGGGTCCGACGGCGGTCATGCGGGCCGAGCACGTCGAAGGGCGGGCCCACATCGCCGGCATGGGGCGCGCCGTGGAGCGCAACGACCTCCCCGCCTTCGCGCGGGAGGCGCGCGGCTACGTGGAACTCCTCCGCGAGCACATCATGAAGGAGGACCAGGTCCTCTTCCCCATGGCCGACGGGATCGTGCCGGCGTCGGAGCAGGCCGACCTCCTGCGCATCTTCGACCGCGTCGAGGCCGTGGACCTCGGGCCGAAGACCATGGCGAGGATGCTCGCGATCCGGGACGCCCTCTGCGACCGGTACGGGGTGACGGAGGTCGTACGGAAGCCGGCGGCCGGGTGCGGGGGCTGCTGCGGCGGCCACTGACCGGACCGCCATACCGAACCCGACCCCGATTGGCGGGGGGGGGGGGGGGGGGGGGGGGGGGGGGGGGGGGGGGGGGGGGGGGGG
>CAYJMF010000035.1:0-38231 GCA_964370855.1 uncultured Planctomycetota bacterium
CCCTCCCCCCCTTGACCTCCCCCCGGGTGATGTTACGTTCATGCAGCAATACGAGTTCGGGGGGACTCCGGAACCGGGAGGTCTGCATGCGCAGCACGGGTCGCAAGTCGTGGATCACGGCGGGGGCCCTGGCGGCCGCCACACTCGTCCCGGCCGTCGCCGGGGCCGACGTCGTCCGGCTGAAGGGCGGCGACATCCTCGAGGGGAAGGCGAAGGATCTCGGGGAATCGGTGCAGGTCGTCTCCGGCGATTCCCTCGTGGAGATGCCCTGGAGCGCCGTCGAGATCATCGACCGCGACGGGACGTCGGCGGAGGAGTTCGACGCGCGCCTCGCGAAGGTGGACGCGAAGGACCCCCGCGGCCTCTACGGCCTCGCCCTCTGGGCGCGGCGGCAGGGGATGGAGGAGCGGGCCCGTGACCTCGCCGCGAAGGTCGTGGCCCTGGATCCCGCCCACGAGGCCGCCCGCGCCCTCCTTGGCGAGCAGAAGTCGGCCGCCGGGGGGGACTGGAAGTCCGGCGCCGCCCTCATGGAATCCAAGGGCTTCGTGAACCGGGGCGGCCGCTGGATGCTCCGGACCGAGGCCGACGCGCTGGAGCGCCGCGCCGCCCGCGAGAAGGACGCCTCCGACGAGGAGCTGCGCGCCGCGAAGCTCCTCGAGTCCCTCGGGGACCGGACCCCGGCGGTGCGGAAGTACGCCGCGGAGTCCCTCGCGGGGCTCGACCCCGCCCTCGCGCGCCGCCTCTACCTCGTCGGCGCCCGCCACCGCAACGCCGACGTGCGCGCCGCCTCCGCCGCGGGCCTCGGCGTCCCGGGGGACGAGGGGGTCGTCCGCACCCTCCTCCAGCTCGCCGTCAAGGACGGCGACCCCTCCGTGCGCGCCGCCGCCGGCACGGCGCTCCACGCCGTCGGGGTCCCGGAGATCGAGCGGCCCCTCGTGCGGGCCCTCTGGTCGGAGAACGCCGTCGTCAGCATCAACGCCGCCGACGCCCTCGGCGCCTTCGGCAGCAAGGCCACCGTCGAGACCCTCATCCGGCGCGTCTCCTGGGCCGCGGGCCCGAGCAACCGGGCCAACCTCCAGGTGCTGAACCAGGTCTCCTACATCAGCGACTACGACGTGGAGATCGCCCAGCTCTCCCAGATCGGCGACCCCATCATCTCCCAGCTCCGGGAGGGGGTCATCCTCGACGCCAAGGTGCTCGGCGCCTCGGGGACGGACGTGGAGATCGAGCGCCGCGCCTTCGCCCGGGCCCTCGAGCGCATCACCGGGAAGGCCTTCGGGACGGACACCGCCGCCTGGGCGAAGTGGTGGACGGCGGAGGGCGAGAAGGAGTTCGCCGCGGAGCGCGCCGTCGCGACGGACAGGCCGTAACAGCCGGATCCGGGAATCGAACGGGGCCGGGCCCTCCCTCGCGGGGGGACCCGGCCCCGGTGATTCGGGGGCGGCGCTACTTCTTGTCCTTCTTCTTCTTGTCCGCGGGGGCGGCGGCGGCGGGAGCGGGGGCGGCGGCGGCGCCGGGAGCGCCCGCGGCGGCGGCGTCACCCTCGGCGGGCGCCTTCTCCTTCTTGATCTTGCGGGCCTTCAGGCGGGTCTTCACCTTGGGGAGGCCGTAGACCGAGACGCCCTCCTTCCACTTCCCGTCCCTGGCGAGCTTCTCGAGGCGCTCGACCCGGGTGAAGACGTTGCGGGAGCGGGACAGGGCGGCGTTGACGACGAGGCTCTTGTGGATGGACATGGGCATCTCCTGCGAGGCGGGACGTGAAGCACCTCATTCTGTAGAAAACCGCGCGGGGGCGCAAGGAAAGTCAACCCCGGCCGGCCCGCCGGAGGGCGGCGTCGGAGAGGAGGAGGAGCGCGGCGAGGACCCCGAGCCACGGACCCGCAGGGGACGGCATCGGGGCCCCCGGCCGGCCCGGCGGCGGGGGAGGAAGGGGGCCCTCCAGGAGAGGGATCCCCGCCAGGGCCGCCACCCGTGCGGGCAGGTCCCCGTCGGCGGGGTCCGGCGGGGGTGACCCGGGGTCGAAGAACCCGAGGGGGGAGCCGGCGCCCTCCGCGCCCCCCGTGCGCACGACGAGGGTGCGCCACCGGGCCCCCTCCCCGGGCACCGTGACCTCGAAGCGTCGATCCCCGGTGCGCACCACCGGGGCCGGGGCGGGGCCGTCCCCGGCGGCGTCGAGGACCTCGACCCGGGGGACGGGGGCCGCGCCTCCGGATCCGGCGGGGAGTTCGAAGGCCACGCGGGTCCCCATCTCTCCCGGGTGGACGGAGCGGAGGACCGCGGGGGCCGCCGGCGGAGCGGCGGCGAGGGAGCGGACGATGCGCGCCGCCGCGGCGGGGAAGGCCGGAGAGGCCGCGAGTTCCGCGGCATCGGCGACGAGGACGGCGGTCCTGCCGAGGCCGTGGCGGCCGAGGACCAGGGCCGGGCCCCCGTCCCCGGAGAACCGCAGGGCGAGGGTGGTGGACTGGCGGGCGGCGGGGGCCGCCTCGGGGGGCAGGGCGGGGTGGAAGGGAGGGAGGCCCTCCAGCACGGCGCAGGGGTCAACGGCCTCGAGGGGAACGGGGATCGGCCCCGGGGGCTTCTCCGGGGGAGGCCTCTCCGGCGGCGTCTCCGGAGGCCTCTCCGGCGGCGTCGGCGGCGTGAGGTCGGGGTCCCGCTCGCCGCGTCGCGACGCCTCCTTCCCCGCCTCGACGATGCGCCGCGCGTCCATGGTGACGACCCTCGGGAGGTTGGCCGGATCCACGGCGGGGAAGGTGCGGCCGCCGCCCCAGTTGGAGAGGGACCCGAGGAGGCGCGCGTCGTAGTCCGACCCGATGCCCACGGTGGAGAGGGTGCCGCCGGCGGCCACGATGTCCTCGACGGCCTTGCGCAGCCCGAAGGGGGAGGTCTCGCCGTCGCTGAGCACGAGGACGTGGCGGACCGCGGTCCTCTCCGCGGCGACGGCGCGGTGGATCTCCCGCAGGGCGGGCAGGAGGTCGGTCCCGCCCCCGGCCCTGAGTGCCCGGAGGGAGGCGGCGATGCGGCCCTCCTCCCCGGCGGGACCCGGCGGGACGACCCAGGTCGGCTCGCCGGCGAAGGAGAGGAGGCCGAACCGGTCCCTCGGGTCGAGGGTCCCGGCGGCGGCGGCGGCGGCGCGGCGGGCCATCTCCAGCTTGATGCCGGCCATGGACCCGCTGGTGTCGACGACGAGGAAGAGGGAGACGACGGCGCCGGGGCGCTCCCCCTCCTCCACCCGGACCGAGGGGCCCTCCTTCGCCGGCGGGACATCGGGCGCGGGGGGCTTCTCCGGCGGCGAAGGGGCCGGCGGCGCGGGGGGCGGGGGCGGCGGCAGGAACACGGGCAGCGCCGATGCCAGGGGGGAGCCGCGGAGGCGGCCGAGCCCCCGGGAGTCCACGGGGTGGCCGAGGACGAGGAGCCCGGTCCCGCGGCGCACGGCCTCCTCGAGGGCCCCGCTCCCCGCGGCCCCCTCCCCGAGGGCGACCACGGAGAAGGAGGAGAAGTCCGGAGGGGGCCCGCCGGGGGCGGCCCGCGTGACGGGGAGGCCCTGGACCTCGAGGGCGCGGGCGAGGGGGGAGGGGGCCGCCCCCTCCTCGATGAGGAGCACCCGGGCGGGGCCGGGCACGGTCACCACCGCCGTCGTCGTCCCCCGCTCCCTTCCTTCGCCGTCGAGGGCGCGGGCGGCGAGGAGGTGGGGGCCGGCGGAGAGGAGGAGTTCCGGGGCCGGGCTCCCGGCGGTCCAGGTCCCCGCGGTCCGCCCGTCCACGTGGATCTCCACGGAGACCCCCTCGGCCCCGGCGGCGAGGAGGGGGCGGGGGTGGAAGGGGACGCCGGCGGCGAGGCCCGGGGGGAGGGCGAGGCCTTCGAGGAGGGGTGGGAGGGGGGTGGGGGGAGGACCCGGGAGGGAGCCCCCGGTCCCGGGACGGCGAGGGGCGGCGAACACCGGGATCCCCGCCGCGGCGGCGGCCCGGAGGGCCGCGGCGGATCCCGCGGGATCCCCCTCCCTCCCGTCGAGGAGGCAGAGGAGGCGGGCGTCGGCCTCCGGGTCCCGCGCCCCGAGGGCCCGGGCGATGGCGAGGGGGAGGCCGGGGGCCTCCCGGAGCACCACCTCCTCCCCCGGAGCGGGCGGGGGGAACCCGCCTCCGGCGTCGGGGGCGGCGGCCACGAGGAGCTGGCGGGGCCGATCCGGGGCGACGTCGCGCCGGGGGCCCGCCGCCGCCACGGAGGCGAGGAGGACGCCGAGGACCCGCAGGAGGAGGGCGGCGCGGCGGCGCGCGGGGGAGAGGGCCACGGGGCCGGGGCCGGCGGCGAAGAGGACCAGGGCCGTGAGGGCGAGGCCGAGCCACAGGGCCCAGGGTCTCTCGAGGAAGAGAGGCCCCGTCACGGCGTCACGGGAGGAACGCGGCGCGGAGCCAGTCGGCGTAGTCCTGGACGTCGTCCCCGGGGCCGGCGTGGACCACGAGGGCGAGGGTCTTCGCGGAGGAGAGATCCACGGCGGGAGCCTCGAGCGGCGGGGCGCCGGCGCGGACCACGGGGCTCCGCCACGCGCTCTTCCCGTCCACGAGGATCTCGAACTCCACGGCCCCCTTCGGGCCCCCGTCGTCCACGGCCACGGAGGCGACGAACCGGCGGAAGCCCCTCCCTGCGAGGTCGTAGGTGGCGGTCGTGCCGGAGAACATCGAGAGGCCCCTGAGGAAGGGCCTCCCCCCGGCGAGGAGCGGCGGGGCGGGGCCCGGCTCGAGGGTGAAGGCCCGGTCGCGCACGGGGCGGAAGCCCTCCACGGCGGGGTCGTCCCCCCAGTAGGGCTTCACCTCCACGGAGGCGGGGGCGAGGTCGGGGAGGGGAGTCCCCTTCCCCCCGCGGACGGAGAGCCCGACGACGGCGGCCAGCGGGAGGGGGCGGTCCTTCCCGTCCCCCATCCCCCCGAGGAGCCAGGACTCCCCGGCGTCGGCGAGGGTCCGGCCCGACACGAGGCTCCCCTCGGCGAGGGCGACGCGCACGCGGAGCCCCTCCTCGGGCTTCCCCGCGAGGGGGAGGAGGGCGCAACCGAGGAGGCCGTCGAGGGGGAGGGTGCGGTCCTCGCCGGCGGCGGTGCGCACGCGGAGGCCCGCGGGAGCCACGGACCGGAGGGTCCCGTCCACGCGGTCCCCGGAGGCGAAGAAGAAGCGGTCCCCCTTCTCGCCCGCGACCATGGCCGGGGGATCGGGGGACTTCGCGTGGGCCGCGACGAGGAGGAGGGAGGCGACACGCTCCAGGGAGACCTCGATCTCGCCGAGGGCGGGGGTGCGCAGGACGAACCCCGCCTCCCCGGCGCCGCGGAGGAGGAGGCCGCGGATGCGGTCCCCGTCGGTCATCTGCACGAGGACGTCGGGGGCGGCGGGGGAGGCGCCCGGGAGGGGAGTCGCCTCCGGCCGCAGGGCGGCGGGTGCGGCGGGGAAGGCCTCGAGCACGTCGGCGAGGGGGAGGATCCGGGAGGGGCCCTTCTCCGCGGCCACCTCGAGGCGATCGCCCCGGGGGATGAGGGCGGTCCCTTCGGCGGAGGTGCCGTCGAGGAGGTGGATGCGGGCGGTGTCGGCGGCGAGGGCGGGAGGGGCGAGGAGGAGGGGGAGGGCGAGGAGGAGTGACCGCATGAACGACAATCTTACGATGGGACGAACGTGCCAGGCACTTTCCCACCACGGAGGGAGGGGGGGGTGGTTCTGCGCTGTCGAGTGCGATTCTCCCGGGCGTTGCACGCCTTCCGGCGCGCGGGTCACGGAAGAAGGAAGGCGTCCCTGAACGGAGGGACGCCTGCCTTCTTCCGGGACCGTTGGAGAGGAAGGGGAATCGAGACGACTCCCGGCGCAGTGGGGGGATCCCCGGAATCGGGACCATGGGTCTTGGGGGACGGCGTTCACCATTCGTGCCTAGAAACCCCGGAACTCCGCTGGGGTGCACGCCGTCCCCTCCTCCCCTCGGGTTCCGATCCCGCCCTCCCCGCTTCTCAATCCTCCGGGAGGTTCGACTACCCCGCCTCCCTGTCCAGCCTTCCTCTCTCCCACTCCCGTGGTAAAAAAGTGCCTGGCACGGTTGTTCCACCTCCCTGCCAACCTGTCATGTCGTCGCCTCGCCACCCCTCCCCCCCTGCCAACATGACCGGGCCCCGGGCCGTCGCCTCCCGCCCTTCGTGCGGGAAATCCCCGCCCGCCATTGGCACGGGGGTCGCTTTCCTCTCCCGGAGACGCGCGGAGGGTCCACCGGCATTCCGCGAGGCCGGCGGGGGCGCTGCGCAGGGAAGGCGCGAGCAACGGACGCCGGGGCATCCCCCGGCCATCCCCAGGAGGACGGTTCGATGGCCAAGCAGATCGCTTTCGAGAACGAGGCCCGCGAGCGCGTGGCGGCGGGCGTGGCGAAGCTCGCCCGCGCCGTCAAGGCCACCCTCGGGCCCCGCGGGCGCAACGCCCTGCTCGACAAGGGCTGGGGCGCCCCGACGGTCACCAAGGACGGGGTCACCGTGGCCGAGGAGATCGAGCTCCTCGATCCCTACGAGAACATGGGCGCCCGCCTCGTGCGGGAGGTCGCCTCCAAGACCTCCACCGTGGCCGGCGACGGCACCACCACCGCGACGGTGCTCGCCGAGGCCATCTTCCGCGAGGGCATGCGCCACCTCGTCTCCGGCGCCAACCCCGTGGACCTCCAGCGCGGAATCAACGCCGCCGTCGCCGCCATCGTCGAGGACCTGAAGAAGCAGAGCCGCGCCGTCGGCACCGAGCGCAAGGAGATCTCCCAGGTCGCCACCATCTCCGCCAACGGGGACCGGGAGCTCGGCCGCATGGTCGCCGACGCCATGGAGAAGGTCGGCAAGGACGGCGTGATGACGGTGGAGGAGGGCAAGGGCCTCGAGACCACCGTCGAGGTCGTCGAGGGGATGCAGTTCGATCGCGGCTACCTCTCCCCCCACTTTGTCACCGACGCCAACAGGATGGAGGCGGTGCTCGAGAGCCCGTACATCCTCATCCACGAGGAGAAGCTCGGCGGCATCGCCAAGCTCATCCCCCTCCTCGAGAAGGTCATGAAGTCGGGCCGCCCCCTCCTCATCGTCGCCGAGGACGTCGAGGGCGAGGCGCTGGCCACCCTCGTCGTCAACCGCCTGCGCGGGACCATGAAGGTCTGCGCCGTCAAGGCCCCGGGCTACGGGGACCGCCGCAAGGCCATGCTCGAGGACATCGCCGTCCTCACGGGCGGGAAGCCGATCTTCAAGGACCTCGGCATCGACATCGAGAAGGTGGAGCTGAAGGACCTCGGGCAGTGCACCAAGGCCATCGTGGACTCCGAGAACACCACCGTGGTCGGGGGCAAGGGGAGCCGGGCCGACATCTCCGGCCGCTGCTCCCAGATCCGCCGCGACATCGAGGCCGCCACCAGCGACTACGACAAGGAGAAGCTCCAGGAGCGGCTCGCCCGCCTCGCCGGGGGCGTGGCCGAGATCCGCGTCGGCGCCGCCACCGAGTCGGAGATGAAGGAGCGCAAGGCCCGCGTCGAGGACGCGCTCCACGCCACCCGCGCGGCCGTCGAGGAGGGCATCCTCCCCGGCGGCGGCGTGGCCCTCATCAGGGCCCGCGCCTGCCTCAAGAGGGTCAAGTTCGAGGGCGACGCCGCCCTCGGCGTGATCATCGTCGAGAAGGCCGTCTCCGTCCCCCTCGCCTCCATCGCCGCCAACGCCGGCCGCGACGGGGCCGTCATCGTCCGCAAGGTCGCCGACGGCAAGGGCGCCTACGGGTGGGACGCCGAGGAGGATCGCTTCGGGGACATGTTCGAGTTCGGGATCATCGACCCGACCAAGGTCACCCGCGTGGCGCTCCAGAACGCCGCTTCCGTGGCCGGGGTGCTCCTCATGACCGACGCCCTCATCACCGAGAAGCCGAAGAAGAAGGAGGCGTCCGCCGAGGGCCCCGAGTCCATGGACGACCTCGACGCCGACATCTAGCAACCTGAAGGGCATCCGCCGCACCGGAAGAGCCGCAACGGACAGGACATCCCGCATCCACGGAGGAACGGACATGGCACTCAAGGTGAAGCCGCTCGACGACAGGGTCGTGGTCAAGCCGGTGGAGGCCGAGGAGGTCACCGCCGGGGGCATCGTCCTCCCGGACACCGCCAGGGAGAAGCCGCAGAAGGGCACCGTCGTCGCCGTCGGCCCGGGCAAGCTCCTCGACTCGGGCAAGCGCCACGCCCCGGCCGTCAAGAAGGGCGACGTGGTCCTCTACGGCAAGTACTCGGGCAGCGACTTCAAGCTGGACGGGGACGAGTACAAGATCCTCCACGAGACCGACCTGCTCGGCATCGTCGAGTAGGAGGAGCGTCGCCGCCCCGAACGGGCGACGCGGGAGGCCGGCCCACGGGCCGCGCCGCGCACGGACGCCGCTTCGAAGGAGAACGGAAATGGCAAAGCAGATGATGTTCGACGCCGACGGGTGGGCGAAGGTCCACACCGGCGTCCGCAAGATCGCCGAGGCGGTCCGCGTGACGCTCGGCCCCTCGGGCAAGAACGTGCTCATCGAGAAGAAGTGGGGCGCCCCCCTCTCCACCCGCGACGGCGTCACCGTCGCCAAGGAGATCGAGCTGAAGGACCCCTTCGAGAACATGGGCGCCAAGCTCGTGAACGAGGTCGCCAACAAGACCTCCGACACGGCCGGCGACGGCACCACCACCGCGACGGTGCTGGCGGAGCGCATCTTCTCCGAGGGCCTCAAGGCCGTCGTGTCCGGCGCCAACCCCATGGCCGTGAAGCGGGGCATGGACGCCGCCGTGGCGCGCATCGTCGCCGAGGTCAAGTCCGTCTCCCGGCCCGTCAAGGGCCGCGACCAGATCGTCCAGGTCGGCACCATCTCCGCCAACCAGGACCGGGCCATCGGCGAGCTCCTCGCCGACGCCATCGAGAAGGTCGGCAAGGACGGCGTCATCACGGTGGAGGAGGCCAAGGGCATCGAGACGACGCTGGAGTGCGTCGAGGGCATGCAGTTCGACAAGGGGTTCATCTCCCCCTACTTCATCACCGATCCCGAGAACCTCCGGGTCGAGCTCGAGGACGCCCTCGTCTTCGTCCACGAGAAGAAGATCTCCACCCTCCGCGAGCTCCTGCCCCTGCTGGAGCAGGTCGCCCGCGCCGGGAAGCCGCTGCTCGTCGTGGCCGAGGACGTGGACGGCGAGGCGCTGGCGGCCCTGGTCGTCAACAGGCTCCGCGGCGTCCTCAAGGTCTGCGCCGTCAAGGCCCCGGGCTTCGGCGACCGCCGCAAGGCGATGCTCGGCGACCTCGCCGTCGTCACCGGCGGGAAGTTCTTCTCCGAGGACCTCGGCGACAAGCTCGAGACGGTGCAGCTCTCCGACCTCGGCTCCGCCAAGCGCGTCACCATCAGCAAGGACGAGACCACCGTCGTCGAGGGCGGGGGCACCAGGAAGGCGATCCAGGAGCGCATCGAGCAGGTCCGCGCCCAGATCGAGAAGGCCTCCAGCGACTACGACAAGGAGAAGCTGCAGGAGCGCCTCGCGAGGCTCGCCGGCGGCGTCGCCGTCGTCAAGGTCGGCGCGGCCACGGAATCCGAGAGCAAGGAGAAGAAGGCCCGGGTGGAGGACGCGCTCCACGCCACGCGGGCGGCCGTGGAGGAGGGCATCGTCCCCGGCGGAGGCACGACGCTGCTCCGGGCGGCGGCCGTCCTCGACTCCCTCGCCGAGGACTTCAAGGGGGACGAGCGCATCGGGGTGAAGGTCGTCCAGGCCTCCCTCCGGGCGCCGGCCTTCTTCATCGCCGAGAACACGGGCCGCGACGGCTCCGTCGTGGTCGAGGAGATCCTGGAGATGAAGGCCCCCATGGGCTTCGACGCCCTGACGGGGGAGTTCGTGGACCTCTGGAAGGCGGGCATCGTGGACCCGGCCAAGGTCACGCGCTCCGCGATCCAGAACGCCGCCTCCATCGCGGGGCTGCTGCTGACGACCTCGGTGATGGTCACCGACCTGAAGGACAAGGATCGCTCCAAGGCCGTTTCGGGGGCGACCCTGTAGACTCGACTCTTCCATCGCGCGACGGGATTCGGCGGTGGGCGCCCGCGGGGGCCCGCCGCCTCCACGATGGGGGCCGAAGGGACCGGACGGGAGACGGATGAGCGAGCACGGACGGCGCGACTACTACGAGGTTCTCGGCGTCCCGCGGGACGCCGAGGCGGACGCCGTCAAGAAGGCCTACCGGAAAGCGGCCCTCCAGTTCCACCCCGATCGCAACCAGGGCAACCCCGAGGCGTCGGGGAAGTTCAAGGAGGTGGCCGAGGCCTACCAGGTGCTCTCCGACCCGGAGAAGCGCGCGATGTACGACCGGTACGGCCACGCCGGGGTCCAGCATGGCGCGGCGGGGCCCCAGGGCTTCGAGGGCTTCGTCTCGCCGGAGGACCTCTTCGCCTCCTTCTTCGGGGGCGGAGGCGGCGGCGGGGGAGGGGCGGGGATCTTCGGGGACCTCTTCGGCGGCGCGGGGGGCTACCAGCACCAGCGCGGGGCCCACCTCGTGGCCGGCGTGGACGTCTCCTTCGAGGAGATGGCCCGCGGGGTCGAGAGGACGCTCCGCCTGCGCCGCCGCGACCGCTGCGGGGCCTGCCGGGGCTCCGGGGCGAAGCCGGGCACGAAGCCGGTGACCTGCAACGGCTGCGGCGGGAGCGGGGCGGTGCAGCGGTCGGCGGGGTTCTTCGCCCTCCGCACCACCTGCCCCCGGTGCCGCGGGCGCGGGTCGGTGATCAAGGACGCCTGCAAGGAGTGCCACGGCGAAGGCCGGTTGCAGGGGGAGCACGAGATCACCCTGCGGATCCCCGCGGGCATCGAGGACGGGACGCGGCTGCGCGTCTCCGGCGAGGGGGAGGCGGGGGAGGACGGCGGGCCGTCGGGGGACCTCTACGTCGAGGTCCGCGTGCGGCCCCACGACTTCTTCGAGCGCGAGGGCCCCGACGTCCTCTGCCAGGTGCCCATCTCCTTCGCGCGGGCGGCCCTCGGCGGCGAGGTGGACGTCCCGACGCTGAAGGGGAAGAGCACCCTCAAGGTGCCCGAGGGGACCCACTCCGGGCAGGTGCTCCGGATGCGGGGGCTCGGCATCCCCGACCCCCGGGGCCGTGGCGGGCGGGGGGACATGCTGGTGCGGGTGGTCGTGGAGGTCCCGCGGAAGCTGTCGAAGCGCGAGCGCGAGCTCGTGGAACTGCTGGACCGGGAGCAGGAGGCGCACCCCGGCGAGGAACGGAGGTCGTTCCTGGACAGGCTCAAGGGTCTCTTCAACGCGGACTAGAGGAGTGGACGATGTCGAAGAAGCACGGGCACGCACCACAAGACGACGCCGGCGCCGCGGAGGCCGCCGACCCGGGCCGCACGTCCCCGGAGGCGTCGGGGGTCGATCCCTCGGTGAACCTGCTGGGGCCGGAGGAGATCCGCGCGATCTTCGCCAAGGCCGCGGAGCGGGACGACCTCCAGGTGCGGTTCCTCCGCGCGCAGGCCGACCTCGAGAACTTCCGCCGCCGGGAATCCGCGGAGCGGCGCCGTGCCGCCGAGGACGAGGCCGACCGGGCGTTGTCGCCGGTGCTCGACGCCATCGATTCCTTCCACCGCGCCGCCGACGCCGCGGAGAAGGCCGGGGACTTCAGGGTGCTGCTGGACGGGGTGAACCTCGTGCTCCGGGAGCTGGAGCGGCGGCTGGCCGAGCTCGGGGTCTCCAAGGTGGAGGGCACGGGCCAGGCCATGGACCCGACCTTCCAGCAGGCGATCCTCGCGGAGCCGACGGCGGACTTCCCGCCGCTGACGGTGCTCCAGGTGTTCGCCCACGGGTGGAGGCGCGGGGACCGGGCGATCCGTCCCGCGCAGGTGAAGGTGGCGGCCCCGCTGCCGGCCGGCGGGGACGCGAGGCGGACCGAGGAGGAATAGCCATGCCCACCTACGACTACCTCTGCGACGCCTGCAAGCACGCCTTCGAGGAGTTCCAGTCGATGTCCGACAAGGTGCTGGTGAAGTGCCCGGCGTGCGGGAAGCGGAAGCTCCGCCGGCTCTTCGGGACGGGAGCGGGAATCATCTTCAAGGGGTCGGGGTTCTACGAGACCGACTACCGGCGGAAGACCGGGAACAAGGAGCGGGCGGCGGACACGAAGGCGGAGTCCAGGGACCGCTCGGATTCGAAGGGGGACACGAAGCCGGAGTCGAAGAGCGACTCGAAGCCGGATTCGAAGGCGGACTCGAAACCGGCGTCGAAGCCGGCGCCGAAGCCGAAGTCCGACTCCCGGTCGTCCTCGAAGAAGGACTGACCATGGCGGGGGACCTCCCTCTCGCGAAGTGCCCCTCGTGCAGGGGTCCCGTCCCCGCCGACGGGAAGCACCTGCCCTTCTGCTCCGACCGCTGCCGCCTCGCCGACCTCGGCCGCTGGTTCCGCGGCGACTACGTGGTGAGCCGCCCGCTCCGCCCGGGTGACCTCCCGGAGGGCGGGGACGAGGGGGAGGAGAAGAAGGAGGAGGAGGGTGGGTAGGGGTATCGCTTCCACGGCGGGGCAGGCGTAGAATCCGCCCACCGTGACCGCACCCCTTGTCATCCGCCGGGGGTTCGCTTCCCGCCGCGTCTGGCCGTTCCTGGCGGGGGCGGTCCTCCTGCTCGGGCTCTCCGCCCTGGTTCCCGGGGAGGAACCGCTTCTCGAGCGGGGACTTCCCCTGCTCGTGGCCGCCGCCGTCCTCGCGGCCTTCGGGATCGTCGGCATGCGGCTCCCCCTCGTGGTCCTGGAACCGGATCGCTTCTCGGTGCGGGGGGAGAGGCGGCCCGACGGGCTCGAGCCGCAGTTCCCCGCCACGAGGGGGAGCCCCGGCGGACTTCGGCAGATCCAGTCCATCGAGGGGAGCTACGAGTCCCGTGCGCCCCGCGACCTTCCCTGGGACGCCCCCGTCCCGAGGGAGTTGGTGAGCGGGGCGGCGGTGCGCAACGGCCGCCTCGTGGTGACGCTCCATGGGCGCAAGGGGCGCTCCATCCCGCTTCGGGGCGTCTCCGCCGCGGACCGGGAGGCGCTGCTCGCGTGGTTCGGGGTCGAGGGACCGTAGTCCCGGCCTACCTCTTCGCCTCGATGGTCCGCCCGCCCAGCAGGTGGGCGACACCGACGAGGACGATGGTGCCGACGACGGCGATGGCGACCCGGCCGATGAAGCCGTAGGCGGAGATGCCGAGCTGTCCGAACAGGAATCCGCCGACGACGGCGCCGACGATGCCGAGGATGATGTCGGCCAGGACCCCGTAGCCCCGTCCCTTCATCACGACGCCGGTCAGCCATCCGGCGATGAGCCCGATGAGCAGAACGGTGAGGAACTCTCCGACGGTCATGGCGCACCTCCTATGCGGTGAGCGGCCCGCACCGGGAGCCTACCGCGGGCGCGGCGGGCGGGGAGGAGGACTGCATGTAGGAAAAGGGCCTACGGGGGATCGGGGCGTTCCGCCGCCCCGCCGGTGGGGGCCGGGAACGGGATAGACTTCACGCGGTCCGGGCGGCCCGCGATGGCGCCCCGTACGATTCCCGGAGCTCCCGTGACCGTCCGCCTGGTGCGTCCACTCTCCGACGACGACTGGCGCAGCGCGCGGGCGCTCGTGGAGGAGTACGTGGCGTCGCTCCGCATCGACCTGTCGTTCCAGGACGTCGCCCGCGAGTTGGAGACCCTCCCCGCCGCCTACGGTCCGCCCGAGGGAGCCTTCCTCCTCGCGGAGGAGGACGGCGCGTGGGTCGGCTGCGTCGGCGTGCGGCGGTCCTCCGAGGGCGTCGCCGAGATGAAGCGCCTCTACACCGTCCCGGCGGCGCGGCGGCGCGGCGCCGGCCGTCTCCTGGCCCTCGGCGCCATGGACGCGGCCCGGGAGCTCGGCTACGCCCGCCTGCGCCTCGACACGCTCCCGTCCATGGCAGCGGCGCAGGCCCTCTACCTCTCCCTCGGGTTCCGGCCGACCGCGGCCTACCGCCACAACCCTGTGCCCGGGGCCTCGTTCCTGGAGAGGGATCTCGGGTAGAGGGGTCGTGGCCGTCCGGGAGGATCATCGCGGTCCCCGTGGCGTGACGGCGGGTTGCGGCATGGTCGCGGATTCCCGATCCACCGCTTCGGGGAGGATGGGATCCTCCACCGGGACGGTCTCCCGGCTTCCCACCCGGAGGAACCCCTCATGAAGTTCCGAAACGCTCTCGTCGCAGGCGCCCTGGCTCTTGCGGGGCTCCTCCTCCCCGCGGCAAGGGCGCAGGATGCCGCGCCGAGGGACGGCGCCACGGTCGACCCGGCCCCCTTCCTCGGGAAGGACTGGTACGGCGTCTACCTCCAGGGCCGGAAGGTGGGATGGGTGGAGGCGAACCGGATCCTGGAGACGCGCCTCGACGTTCCCACGCTGGTCAGCGAGTGGCGGGTGACCATGAAGCTCCGCAGGGGGAAGGAGAAGATCGAGATGCAGTTGCTGACCCGGGGCGTCTACGCCGCCGAAGGCCGCCAGGAAGTCCTCGAGTTGCACTACTCCAAGTCCATGGGGGCGACGAAGGTGGAGAGGGTGGGAAAACGGGAAGCGGACGGGTTCCGGATCCGGACGACGCAGGGCGGCAGGGAGACGGGGACGGAGTCCGTCCCGTTCCCCCGGGAGACCCTGGCCGACATCTACTCCATGGAAGGACTGGCGAGGGCGGGGGCCGCGGTCGGGACGAAGCGCCGGGCGATCTCGTTCTCCGTGGAGGAAGGGAAGGAGTCGGAGGACGCGCTCGAGGTGATCGCCGTGGAGGAGGGTTTCGCGGACGGAGTCAAGTCGAGCATCCATGTCATCCGGAACACGACGGGCAGCAAGGGGACGGTCATCACCTCGCGCCTCAGCCCCCAGGGGAAGATCCTGGAGATGGAGCTCGCCGGCGACATGAAGTTCCGCCTGGAACCGGAGGAACTCGCGAAGGACATCCAGTACTCGGGGGACCTCTTCGTCAGGTCGTTCCTCCGCCCCTCGAAGCCGCTCGGGCCCCCCGGGAAGGTGAAGGCCCTCACGCTCCGCCTCCGCGGGGCGGAGGCCGGTCTGGAACTGCCGTCCAACGGGCGCCAGGTCGTGACGAAGGAGGAGGACGGCGCCCTGCGCCTGGTCCTCGCCGCGGGAGCGGCCCGCGAGTCCCTGGCGGCGGCGACGGAAGGGGATGCGAAGGACGCCCTGCGTTCGACCTCCGCGTACCCCGTCGACCATCCCGAGATCCAGGCGCTCGCGAAGGCGGCCGCGGGGGACGCCTCCGGCACGGAGGAGACGGTCCGGCGCCTCGTCCGATTCACGGGCGAGTACGTGACCGACGCCATGAGCCTCGCCTCGGTGTCCGCCCTCGACGTCCTCCACGATCGCAGGGGGGACTGCACGGAGCACGCCATGCTGCTCGTCGCCCTCTGCAGGGCCCGGGGCATCCCCGCGCGGGGGGTCCACGGGTTGATGTACGCCGGCGACGGCCTCGGTGCCTTCGCCGGCCACCAGTGGGTGGAGGTGGCCCTTGACGGGCGGTGGGTCTCCGTGGACCCGACCTGGAACCAGTTCCCCGTGGATGCCACCCACATCCAGGTGGACGAGGGGGGGAAGAGCGGAAACGTCCTCCGGATGATGGGCGAGGGGATGAAGCTCGAGGTGGTCAGCGTCGAGACGACGGAGTAGGGCCCGGGGGCGGTCCCCGCGACGTCCGGGGAAGCGACCCCTGCGACTGCAGAACTTCCTGAACCCGGAGGCGTCGTCGGTGACGCTCCGCCCGTGGATGGACATGGAACAGCCCGCTGCGCCCGTCTCCCTGGAGAGCCTCCTCGCCCACCGCGCGTGGGTGCGGCAGGTGGCCCGTGCGCTGGTCATCGACGAGAGCCGCGCCGAGGACCTGGAGCAGGAGGCGTGGCTCGAGGTCCTGAGGCGTCCGCCGAGGGACGCGCGCTCCCTCCGCGGCTGGCTCGGGACGGTGGTCCGGCACAAGGCCGCCGACGCGGGGCGATCGGAGGCGCGGCGTCGGACCCGGGAGGAGGGTGCGGCCCGGCCCGAGGCGATGCCCGGCGCCGCCGACCTCGTGGCGGAGGCGGACCTCCACCAGCGCCTCGTGCGGGCGGTGCTCGACCTGGAGGAGCCCTACCGGTCCACCCTCCTGCTGCGGTACTTCGAGGACCTGGGGCCGGCCGCCATCGCCGAGAGGGGCGGCATCCCCCTGGAGACCGTGCGGACCCGCCTGCGGCGCGGACTGGAGGCGCTGCGGGAGCGGTTCGACCGGGAGGCCGGAGGGGATCGCAGGGCGTGGCTGAGACTCATGGTCCCGCTGGCGCTGGGCGGCAAGGCCGTCTGCGCGGGAGCCGCTGCCGTCACGGCCGGGGCCCTCGCCGGGGGCCTCAAGAGCTGGAGCGGCATCGCCGCCATCCTGGCCATCGTCGCGGCCGGAACCGCCTTCTGGGTGGCCGGCCCCCTGGAGCCGGAATCGCCCGCCCCCGGCGGCATGGCCCTCGCGGCGTCGCAGCCGCCGGGAAACGCGCCGCCCCCAAACCCCCGGGGGGAACCTCCCGCGGCGCCCGGCGAGACTGTTGCGACGAAACCGCCCGCGGCCGTCCCGCCCCCCGCGGCCCCCGCAGCGCCGACCACCACGCCTGGAACCCCGGGGCCGTCGCCGGCTCCGGCGCCCCGGGCCGAGGAGGTCGCGGGGACGGCCACCCTCGAGGTGCTCGTCGTCGATGCCCACGGACGCCCGGTGCCCGGCGCCCGCGTGAAAATCCACGGTCCCGGGCGGTCGGTTCCGAACTTCGACCTCGCCGCCGTCGCCATGGACCCGCCGGTTCCCCGGCCCGCCATCCGGGAAGGGGCCGCCGACGGGGCGGGACGATTCGCGGGGATGGGTCTCCCCGCGGGCTCCTACTGGGCCCGGGCGATGGGCGAGGGGGCCGCGCCCGCGACGATGCTCGTCCGGATCACGGACGAAAAGGCCGGTGCCAGGGCGCGCCTCCTCCTCGTGCCGGAGGTCGTCCTCCAGGGAACGGTGCGGCGGGCCGACGGGACTCCCGCGCCGGGGGTGGGCGTCGTCGCGCGGCGCTTCACGGACTGGAGCCTCGTCGCCTTCGACCGGACGACGGTCGTGGCGGGGCCCGACGGGGCGTACCGCATCGGAGGTCTCGCCCCCGGCGTCTACGAAATCCTCCTGTCGCCGTCGCCGGACCTCCTCCTCTCCGCGGGCGCCGTCGAGGTTCCCCAGGTCTCCTCCTTCGATCCCGGGCTCTCCCCGGGGGCGACCATCCGCGGTCGGGTCCTCGATGACGCGTCGGGGATGCCCCTTCCGGGAGCGACGGTCCGGCTCTCGGGCAGCGACCCCCTCCTCAAGAGGCAGCACGGGGCGCGCACCCGGACCGGTCCCGACGGGACCTACCGCATCGAGGGGTTCCCCGGGGGGACGAGCGCGTGGATCCGGGTGCGGAAGGAGGGCTACCTCCCCTCCTTCGACGGCGGGTCCGACCCGGGCGCCCGGCTCCAGGGGATCGCCGCCGGAGGGGAGTACCTTCGCGACGTTCGCCTCGCCCGCGGTGGACGGGTGAAGGGGAGGGTGCGGGACCCGGACGGGAAGCCCGTGGCGGGAGCGTGGCTCACGGTCGAGGCGTACACCGACCACGGCATGCAGGAGAGCCCGGTGGGGGTCTCCGGGGAGGACGGCGCCTTCACCATCGAGCCCGTCCTTCCCGCCGACGGCATCCTCATGGCGAGTGCGGCGGGGTTCACGCAACGGGACGTGGGGGACGCCTCCGCCTGGGACCTCATCCGGGAGCGGGCCATCCCTCCGTCGGCGGCCGTCTCCGTCCGGGGCGGCGAGACCGCGGAGAAGGACCTGGTCCTGGAACCGGCCCCGGGGCTGGATGCGGTGCCCCCGCCCCCGACGGCGATCCTCGCGGGGAGGGTGCTGCGGCCTGACGGGGCGCCGCCGAAGGACCTCCGACTGAGGCTCCTCAGGGAGGAGGAGGGGAGTTCTCCCTACTGGAACCTCCGGAAGAGCCGACCCGTCGCCGTCGGTGAGGACGGGACCTTCCGCATCGAAGGGCTGCCCCCGGCGCGCTACTCCCTCGCCGCGCGGGCGGATGGCTGCGCCCTCGCGGTCGGCCCGTGGGTCGCCCTGGAGAACGGCGGGATTCGTGACGGGTACGCCCTGTCGCTGGCCCCCGGCGGCTCCATCTCCGGAACGGTGGTGGACGCCGCGGGGGAACCGGTCCGCGGGGCGGGGATCTCGGTGGAGCGCATCGCCGAGGACCACTTCCTCGCGGTCACCGATGCGAGGGGGCGGTTCACCGTGTCGGAACTTGCGGAGGGGAGCTGGGTCGTCACGGCCCTGGTGGCCGGCGCCGAGCCGGAGTCCGCGACCGCCGCGACGGGAGCGAGCGACGTCGTCCTCGGGATCCGCAGGCCCGGGCTTCTCCGAGGGAAGGTGGTCGATGCCGAGACGGGGGCCCCCCTTCCGGACATCACCATCATCCGGGAGGGGCTGGAGGAGTGGGGGTCCGTGGATGCCCGGACCTCCCGGGACGGCACCTTCACGCTGCCCGCGGGGAGCGGGGGACCGGGGGAGATCACGGCGGGACTCAGGAGCGGAAACCAGGCTGCCGAGTCGGACTACGTTCCGGAGGTGGTGGAGTTCGCGGAGACGCCGCCGGGTGAGATCCGGATCGCCCTCCGCAAGGGGCTGTCCATCGCGGGCCGCGTCCTCGCGCAGGACGGGACCCCGCATCAGGGACGGCTGAGGATCCATGTCGATGGGGAGTCGGATCCCGGGTGGCCGTTCTTCCGGTGGACCTGGTTCCTCGTCGGGGAGCTGGACGGGACCTTCCGGGTGCGGGGGCTTCCCCCGGGGACGTACAACCTCGTCTTCGAGGACGACGCCGATCCCGGGTTCACGCCGATCCAGGTGGCGGGAGTCCGTTCCGGAACCACGGACCTCGTCCTGCGCCCGGGGAGGGCGCTCCCCGTCGAGGGGCGCGTGGTGGACGAGGAGGACCGCCCGCCGGGAGTGCCCGGGCGGATCCAGCCGCTGGTCCGCGGCGACGAGAGGGGACGCATCAAACTCCCGACGGTGGAGGTGGGGCCGGACGGGACCTTCCGCACCGTCGCCGTTCCCGTGGACGGGATCGTCGACCTCCTCGCCTCCCATTTCGAGGGCTTTCTCGAGGCGCGCGTGGAGTCCGTCGAGCCGGGCACCACGGGCGTGGTCGTCCGGATCCGGCGCGGCGCCGTGGTCTCCGGTCGCGTGGTGGATCCGGCGGGGCAGCCGGTCCCGGCGGGCGTGCCCGTGAGGGCTTTCCCGCCCCTCGCGGAGGGGAAGGAGCGGGGCGCGTTCGCGGGCGAGACGGCGACCGCCGGGGACGGGACGTTCACGTTGCGGGGACTCCCGGGCGAGGAGTTCCTCGTCGAGGCCGGCGGCCTCGGCAGCGACTTCCTGCCCGCGGAGCCGATGCCTCCCGTCAAGGCCGGCGCGCGGGACGTCGTCCTCCCCGTGCGGCGCGGGCTCACGGTCGAGGTCGTGATCCTCGGAGAGGGGGATGTGGTCCTCTTCCACGTGAGGCAGGGGGAGCGCATGGAGGTCTTCCATCCCGAGGAGGGGAAGGTGGTCATCCGGGGGCTCGAGCCGGGGATGTTCCGCATCCGGAACCTCTTCGGTCAGCGGGATCTCGGGGAGTTCGACGCGTCGGCAGGGAGGATCGAGATTCGGCTGCGGTGAACCAGGGGCCGGGAGGCGGCCCTCCCCGGGGGCGGCCGCGCCGCCGGCCTGCTCCGCCACGAAGGCGTGGAAGGAGTCCTCGCAAGGGACCGATCGCCGGCGTGAACCGACGGCGGTTCCAGGTCGGTGTACAATCCGGGGAACCGGATCCGCCGTGGATGTTCGGGTCCCCGTGGGGTGAGTGCCACGCGGAGGAGGCGGCCCGCGGAGCCGGCCCCGGGAGGCGTTCCGTGAGGAAATGGCCAAGCCGGTTCCTGTCGATGTGCCTGGCCCTCCTGATGATCCTGACGGCCTCGCCAACCGGAAGGGCGCGGATAGCCCGCAGGCTCCTGGAGCGGTCCTCCCCATGGGCGGCAGATCATGCGTTGACGGTCGCCATGGACGGAACGGTCCACCGGGTGTACGTGGACCGCCAGGAGCGGCTCGTCCACGCCAGCCATCATGGCGGTTCGTGGAGCCGGGAAGTCCTGGATGCCCGCAAGTCGTCCATCGGGGGGCGTTCCATCGCCGTGGACGCCCTTGGTCGACTGCATGCGACGTACGTGGTGGAGAGCGCGTCGGCACCCACCGGGACGCCCTGGGTCGTCGTGCACGGGGTCCTCGACTCCCTCGGATGGACGGTCACCGAACTTCTGCCCGGGGACGGTCGCGGAGTGCTCGCCATCGGACCCGAGGGCAATCCCAGGGTCCTTTTCGCCACGGACTGGACCCTTGATGAGTCAGGAACGCAGCACACGGAGGTCGATAGGCTCCGGTTCGCGACCTTCGATGGCGACACATGGAGTGTCGAGGACACGGGTTTGCGAGGGGAGGCGAGTTCCCTGGGGCATGCCGCCTCCCTGGTCATCGATGATGGGGGCCATGCACACGCACTCGTTGGCCGGGGCTGGTACCGACAGTTCTATGCGACCAACGCATCGGGGACCTGGCAGGAGGAGACTCTCCCCTTCGAGCCGAGCGGCGGCTCGCTCGGATTCGATTCCGCCGGCCTGATGCACGTCGTGGCAAATCCCTTCGAGGGAGGAGTCGCGCCGGGACTCCGCCATGCATGGCACGATGGCTCCGCGTGGAACACGGAGGAAATTCCCGTGCCTGGCAACACCGGGAGCTCATGCGGTTCACCCGTCGTACTCATGGGTGAGGCCGGTCAGGTTTCGGTCCTGTACCTGTTGTTTCCTGATGCCTACACCTCCGAGTGGCCCTCGCTTCACCTCGCACTCCGGGATGTACAGGGATGGTCTACCAGGGCAATTGCGAAGCGCTTCGTCTCCTCCGCCGAATTCGCCGCGGCGGTCGGTCCCGACGGGGCCCTGCATGCAGTCTCCGCGGGCCGGGATCGTCGTCGAGTCCTGTACATCCGCGCGTCCGTTCACTCCCCGCCGATGCCCGTCCGGTAGGGAGCCCCCTTCCCGGCTGGGGGACGCCCCCCTATCGCACTCGCGTCCATAGGTTCCCGTTGGCCGCCGGCCCGTCCGACCGGCGGCGGATCTCCCAGGAGCGCGGGGTCCCCGCGGGGAGGGCGGCGTCCCAGGCGGGGGCCTCACCGCCCGCGTGGCGGACCCTCTCCCCGAGGGTCTGCCAGACCTCCACGGACTCGTCCACGAAGAAGACCCGGGCCCCGGAGGCGTCCGTCGCCGGCCAGGCGCAGGCGCACCAGTGTTCCTCGGCGAGGTCGGTGTCCACCGGCAGCGCAAAGGGGAGCCCCGCTCCGGTCTCGGAGGAGGCCTCGCCCGGGGTACCCGGGAGCCAGACGCGGAAGAGGTACCCCGCCTTCTCCACGGGGACGTTTCCCGGACGCGGAGCCATGGCGGGGGAGAGGAGGGGGCACTCCAACGGGGTGCCCCGGGAGCCGCCTTCGGCGGACGTACGGGGCCCCGCGGCGCCCGTCATCTCCTCGAAGAAGCCGAACTCCCCCCGCCCGTCGCCGTCGACGTCCACGATCCGCGCCGAGCGGAACTGCTCCTCGCACGCGGCGAGGTTCCAGAGCGTGGCGATGGCGGCCGCCTCGTTGACGCTCACGTGGGAGTGGGCGGTGCGGGTGGCCCGGATCCACAGGAACGCGACGGCCCCCGCCGCGAGGACCAGGGCGCCGACGACGAGGAAGGGCTTCGCCGAAAGCGTCGTCTCCGCCAGGCGAGGCGAAGGAGCGCCCCTCATGTCCCACCTACCCCCCCAGCAGCTTCACCGCGTCGGCCACGTCCTCCGACCCGCCGATGTAGATCGGCGTCCGCTGGTGGACCGCCCTCGGCTCCACCTCGAGGACGCGGCCGGTCCCCGTGGTGGCGGCGCCGCCGGCGCGCTCCGCCACGAAGGCCAGCGGGGCCGCCTCGTAGAGGATGCGGATCTTCCCCTCGGGCTTCTTCGTCTCCCCGGGGTAGCAGAAGATCCCCCCCTTCACCAGCGTCCGGTGGAAGTCCGCCACCAGCGACCCGATGTACCGCGTCGTCTTCATCTCCCCGACCCCGCCCGCCCGCAGCGCGTCCACGAGCCGCCGCGGCCCCGGGCCCCACTTTCCGTAGTTCGCCTCGTTCACCGAGTAGGCGGGACCGCGCGGGGGGATGCGCATCCCGTGCTCCGTCAGGAGGAAGTCCCCCGTCCGCGGGTCCTGCGTGTAGGCGTCCACCCCCGTCCCCGTGGCGAGCACGAAGACCGTCGCCGGGCCGTAGAGCACGTAGCCCGCGGCGAGGAGCTCCGTCCCGGGCCGCAGGAGGTCCTCCATGCGCGGGGGCCGCGCCGGGTCGACCCGCTCCTGGATGGAGAAGATCGTCCCCACGGTCACGTCCACCTCGATGTTGCTCGAGCCGTCGATGGGGTCGTAGCAGACCACGTAGCGCGCCTTCGCCGACTCGCCCGCGGGGAGGTAGGGCTCCTCCATCTCCTCGCTCACGATGGCCGCGGCGAGGCCCGTGTGGTCGAAGTGGTGGGCGAATGCGTCGTTGGCGAACTTGTCGAGGCGCTTCACCTCGTCCCCGTGGTGGCCGACCTCGCCGGAGTTCCCCATCAGCGAACCGAGGCCCGCCGTCCGGCACTGCGCCCCGATGACCTTGCAGGCCGAGGCGATCTGGACGAGCAGCGCCGAGAACTCCCCGCGGGCGCCGGGGTGGGTGTGCTGGTGGCGGAGGATGTGGTGGGTCAGCGTGAAGCGCATGTTGTCCATGGAGGGGAGGATATCCGCGCTCACGGGGACCGGTCACGGGGTTCTTGCCCTTGGCCCCACGGGAGTACGTGAGTTAGGGGGCGCGACCCTTCCGCCGTTTCCGCCGCTTCCGCCCCGTCGGCGGACAAGCGATCCAATTGCACACCCCCCGTCTCGCGTCCCGTCGGTGCCGAGGAACGGCACGACAGGGTAGGAGCCTCATGCCGCGCCGCGCCCTTCTCATCGCCGCCGCCGTGGCCGCCATCGCCTCCCTGTTTCTCCTCCGCTGGCCCGGCGCCTCCGTCGCCGCCTCCGTGACGGGCTCCCTCCTCGCCTTCGCTTCCACCCGATTCCCCCGGCACGGCCGGGAAGGGAAGTAGACCATGAGCAGCGGATCGGCACGCACCTGGGCACAGATCGGCGCCGGCGCCATGATGCTGGTCGGGGCCGTCCTCACGTACTTCGGGGTGCCCGTCGGACCCTACATCTCGGCGGCGGGCTTCGCCATCAACGTGGGCCTCGCCGCGACGGCCCCGAGCGCCAGGGTGCGCAGTTTCCAGAACTCCCCCCACTACGGCATCGGGGACTTCAGCAACCCGAACGATCCGGACACCGTCACCTACCTCCTGTACGGCACCACGCGGGTAGTCCCGACCGTCTACCAGGAGCACGTCTCCTCCCTCGCGGAGGGCTCCGGCCTCGGCATCGCCGCCGTGAAGAAGCAGGGGATCAACATCCTGCTGGGCGTGGCGGAGGGGCAGGTCTCCGACATCACCGATGTCCGCATCAACGACCAGCCCGCCATGACGGAGCCCGAGGTGGACGTGAAGGTGGGCAAGGGGAACGGGACCCGGAAGGAATGGGAACTCCCGGGGCGCTTCGTCTACCTGCCATCCCTCACGGTCCGCGTGAACGGGGTGGAGGTGGCGCAGGTCACCTCCTCCGTCACCTCCTACCCGACCCTCCCGGCGAACTCCAACACCATCATCTTCGGGCGGAACAAGGGGGAGAAGATCCTCACGGAGACGTTCCGGGTGTACCTCAACGACGTGGAGGAGGTCCGGAGCGGGACCTACGGGTGGACGATCCGGAAGGTGACGAAGAAGAAGGCGCGCCTTCACTTCAAGGTGCGACCTCCGGCCACCGCGAAGATCAAGGTCACCTTCTCCTACCTCGGGGCCACCGACCTCTCCATCCGCCAGAACGGGCGCGGGCGGACCCTGCTGACCTTCGGGACCGCCGTCACCAACAACTACGAAATCCTGGCAACCTACCGGCGGGCGAACTTCGAGGGCCTCATCATCGAGACCCGCCCGGGGACGCTGGATCAGGAGGGGATCCCGGGCTTCGGGGACTTCCGGAACTCCAAGACCGTCGCGGCGGAACTCACGAAGGACACGGAGAGGACCCACGAAACCGCGGGCGTCGTCAACGACGTCCGCATCGGCATCACGGCCCCCCGGGGCTTCACCGTGTTCAACACCTCCGGCGGGCAGGACATCATCCGGGCGAACCTCGTGATCGGGTACGCCTGGCTCGACACCACGGGGACCGCGGGCACCAAGCGCACCCTCTACCACTTGGGCGACGGCGACAACGCGAAGCCGGACTTCCTTCTCGCCGGCCAGTCCGTCGCCCCGCGCACGTGGGAGATCGGCCTCCGGGACACGCTGCTTGGGCTCGTCAACGCGGGGTACACGGACCTCGGGGGGTTCGACCTTGAGGACGAACTCGCCACCCTCTCCGAGGGGACGCGGGTCAAGGTCTTCGTCACCCGGAAGGACGTGGTCCGGACCGACGCGCAATCGCTCGACGGCCTCTTCTTCCAGTACGCGACCGAGGTGACGGACGAACTGTTCTCCTACCCCGGGACCGCCCTCCTCGCGGTCCGGGCCCTCGTCACCGCGGGCCTCGACGGGGGCGCGCCCACCGTGACCTGCAAGGCGACCCGGGCGGACCTGTACGACCCGCGGACGGGCCTCTGGGACGGGCGTTCCGACAACCCGGCGCTGGCCGCCTACGACCTCATCACCTCGGGCAACAGCACGGCGATCCAGCGGTACGGCTCCCGGGGCCACTTCTCCTCCGCGGACGTGGACTCCACCACGTTCACGGCGTGGGCGGACTACTGCGATGAGTACGTCCACAACGACACGTCGGACAAGTCCTCCGCCGCCTCCTCCACCAACGGGGAGCGCCGCCACTCCCTCAACCTCGTCATGGACACGCCGATGTCGCTGTCCGAGTGGGTGGCCGACATCGCCTTCGTGGGCGGGTCCTTCGCGGTCATGCAGGGGGTCAAGTGGCGCTTCCCCCTCGACAAGGACGGCTCCGCCACCTTCGCCTTCACGGAGGACGCGGACCCGACCAACGCCAACATCGTGGCGGGCTCCCTCGAACTCGGGCCGGAGCCCATCGAGTCCACCCCGACGGACATCGAGGTCGAGTACTTCGACCGGGAGCGGGAGTGGCAGGCGGAGATGGTGCTGGCCTCCCGCGGGGACCTCCTCGAAACCACCCCCCGCCGGCAGGTCCGCGTGTCCGCCCGCGGGGTGGACCGGGCCAGCGAGGCGGAGCGGCTCGCGGAGCGCATCCTCCTCCACGCCACCAACAACCCCGTGCCCGTGACGTGGCTCGCGCACCCCGGCGCCATCGCGCCCGAGGCGGGCGACATCGTCACCGTCACCTCCTACGTGCCCGGGGGCACCGCCTCGACGGGATGGTCCGCCCAGAAGGTCCGCATCATCGGCATGACGCGGGAGTGGCCGGTGGACCAGCGGGCGCCGCTTCTCCGCTACGAAGCCCGGGTCCTCTCGGACAAGCCCTACGCGGTCACGTTCACCAAGGTCGCCTCCCCCTCCGGCGGGAACCTCCCCGGGTCCGCCGCGGGGTCCGGGCCCGGCACGTCCGGCCCGCCCGTCTCCTCCAATGGCGGCACCTTCGGGGTGCCCGGGGGCGGGCTCAAGATCGGCGGGTTCTCGGGGAAGGTCAAGCGGCAGGGGGGGAAGTGAGATGCGGATCGAATACAGCACGAACTTCAACCCGGACGATTACGAAAACGCCATCCGGTCCAAGCTCCTGGCGGGGGTCCGGGCCGGCGTCCGCGCCGCGGGGCAGGACGCCGTTTCGCAGATCCAGAAGAAGATCACCGAGACCACCCCGCGGGCGCCCATCGACACCGGCCTCCTCCGGACCTCGATCACCTCCACGCCCGACGCCGACGGCCTCGCGACCACCGTCGGGCCCGCCCCTCCCGCCGCGGAGCGGGGCGCCGTGATGGAACTCGGGCGCAGGCCCAACGGGAGGATCCCCCCGCTCGATCCGATCTTCCAGTGGGTCCATCGCAAGGGGCTCGCCTCCCGCTTCCTCGCGGGTCGCCTCCGGGAACTCGCCCGGGAGAAGTCCCGGGCGCTCAAGGTGTCCCGCGGCGGGAAGAAGCTCTCCCTCGGGAAGAAGGCCATCAACCGGGACGTGGAACTCTCCCTCGCCTTCGCCATCCGGCGCTCGATTGCGAAGAAGGGCATCCGGCCCCGCCGGTTCATGGAGAAGGCCGGGGCCATCATCAAATCCAGGTTCCCCCTCATCGTCCGCGATGCCATCGACCGGGCGCTCCGGGGGCCGCCGCCGCCCCCGACACCATAGGAACTCCACCGCAACCCCAACCGTCCGGCCGACGCGCCGGGCAAAGGAAGTCACCGTGGCGAACGCCGGAATGCAGCACATCGTCTCCTCGGGGGGCCTCCCCCTCGACGCGAACCACGTCCCCATCCAAGAGGCGGCCCGGATCGTCCTCACCGACGGGAGCACCGCCTCCCCGCAGACCGTCAGCACCACGGAGATCGACCTCACCGTCCCCGCGGGGGCCGTCGCCTTCGTCGTGGAGTCCCGCGGCGCGGACCTCCGGGTCGCCATCGCCAACGGGGCCACCGCCACGTCCTACTTCGTCGTCGGGAACGGGCAGTACCGCCGGATCCCCTGCGCGGACCTCTCGACGTTCCACCTCCTCCGGGACGCCTCGACGGATTGCTCCGTCTCCTACTACTGGGAGACCATCGGCGCATGACGGAGGCCCCCGCCGCCCCCCCGCCCGTCGCGCCCGCGGCGCCCCCGGCCCCGCGGCCCTGTTCCTCGTCGGGTTGCGTGCGCCCCCTCTTCGCCAGGGGGCTCTGCCGGGCGTGCTACTGCCGGGCATGGAAGGCCGGGGAGGCCCCCCTGTCCGAAGAGGACCGATGGGCCGCGGAGCTCGAAGCGAACCCGGGCCTCTACGCCGCCGTCAAGGCCGCCGTCCGCGCCGAGTCCCGGCCCGAGACCGAACCCCGGTGGAGGTGGTTCTCCACCGCCGCCCGGGACCCGGCCCCCGTCGTCCGCCGCCGATGCGGGGTCGCCCGCTCCGAATCGTCCTGGCTCGACGCCTTCCTCCGGGAACTCGCCCGCGGGGATGCCGCGTGACGACCGGGGACACCCCGCAGGAGGGCCCGCTTTACCCCGTTCCGGGGGTAACAGCGCACGATCCGGCGCCGGGCGGGGCGATGGGGCAGGGGAAGCGGTAGGGGCGCCAGCGGGCCGCGCAGGGGGCGAATCTCCCCTATCCCTCCTCCCTCCCTTGCTGCGGCCCCTGTCTCGATTTTACCACTTGACACCCATCGGGCGCCCGTATTACAAGTGTGATCCGCGGGCCGGGAAGCCCGCAGCGGGACCCCGGGGCCAGCCGAGGGACGCCGCGATGGACAGGGACTGGCCGACCGGCCAAGGCCGGAGGAAGGGGGCGGCGATGGCCGCCAGCAACAAGGGGATCCGGAGGAGCGGCGTTCGGGTGCTACGGGAGAAGTACTACATCACGAAGGAGGGGAACGTGCTCGCCCTCCTCGGCATCGAAGTGATGTCGCGGGCCTCGGGCGTGACCACCTTCCGCCAGTCGGGGATCAAGGACCAGACCTGGTCGAAGGGGGTGTGGATCAAGGTGGGGGACTTGGAGCCCTCGCCGGCACCCGACGAGGACGACGACGGCGGCGACGACGACTAGCAGCCCTTCCAACGCCGCGCCGGGCACCCTCCCGGCCGGCACCACGGCCCCCGGGGCGCGAGTCCCGGGGGCCTCTTTCAGGGGCGGGTTGTCGGGAACCGTCCTCCCCGTCACGCGGGCCAGCGTGTAAGACATGGGAACGAGAGGAGCGAAGAATGAAACCGACCGGGAGAGGGAAGCGGGATCCGGGGGTCGCCGTGGGGTACGTCCGCGTCAGTACCGACCGGCAGGACATCGGCCCTCAGGCGCAGCGGGACGCGATGGAGCGGTTCGCCCAGGCGCAGGGGATCGTCATCGTCGCCGTGCATGAGGACAGGGGAGTGAGCGGCGCCACGGCCATCGACCGTCGCCCCGGCCTCCTCGCCGCCCTCGCTTCGATGGGGGAGCACCGGGCGGGGGTCCTCCTCGCCGCGAAGGGGGACAGGGTCGCCCGCGACGTTGTGATCGCCGCCCTCGTCGAGCGCCTCGTCGAGCGGGAGGGGGCGCGGCTCCTCTTCGCGGACGGCGTCGGGAACGCGGGCGGGCCGGAGGCGCAGCTCCTCAGGAACATGGTCTCCGCCTTCGCGTCCTACGAAAGGGCCTTGATCGCCGCGAGGACCCGCGCCGCCCTCCGCGTCCTCCGGGACAGGGGCCGGCGCGTCGGCAGCGTCCCCTACGGGTTCCGCGTGGCCGCGGACGGGAAGCACCTCGCGCCCGACCCCGACGAGGCCCGCACCGTGGAGCGGGGCAGGACCCTGCGCTCCTCCGGCCTCAGCCTCCGCGCCATCGGTGCGACTTTGGAGCGGGAGGGGTTCCGCCCCCGCGGGGCCCGCTGGCACGCGCAATCCGTGAAGTCCCTCCTCGTCGGGGGGCGCGGAGCATGACGGCCGGGGGCGCCGCCCGGGGTACCATCGTCCTCGACCTACTGGAGGGCGAGGCCGTGGCGAAGAAGACGCCGAAGACTTTGCGGAGGGGCACCTCGATCCGCTTGGGCACGCACGACATCAAGCGGGCCGACGCCCTCGCCGCCGCCGCCCTGAAGGACCCGGTCCTCGCCAAGGAACTCGGCGTGGACGGCGCCCCCCTCCCCGACCGCAGCGCCATCCTCAGGCGGGCCATCACCATCGGCCTCGACGCCCTCGGGGCCATCGCCGCGAAGTAGGCCGTCCCCCTCCCGCGATACTCTCTCCTCGCCCGCGGCCCTGTCTCGCGTCGGCCCTCCCGGGGATCCGGCGGAGGCGGCCCGCCGCGGGCAAACTCCCCTCCTCTCCCTCCGGGCTCCCGGTCCGCCCGCTAACGCCCGAACTCGGCGAAGTTGCTGTATCAGGAAGTGCGACACTCCACGATCCACCCCGATTCTCATAGGGGATGGAAAAGTCAAAATTTCGGCCGGGAGGGATCGGTACCTTCGAGTTAGTGAAACAGATTGCCGCCGCCCGAAGCCGAATGACGCCGCCCGTGTCGCTCGGCCGTGATGCACTTGTCCTACCCATCCACGGAGGCCCCATGCCCGATTGCTCCTCGCCGTCCGAGGCCCTCGTTTCCCTTGAGGGACTTCCCGACCCCGCCCCCCTCGCCGCCGTCGCGGAGCGGCTCGGCGTCCGGCCGCCGTCCGTGCGCCGGTGGATTGCATCGGGGCGCCTGAAGGCCCTGCGGACCGCTCCGGCGAAGGGGCGGGTCTACGTGACCCGTCGGGCCCTCGCCCGGTTCCTCGCGGGGAAGGTGTAGACCGTGACCGCGGGGCCAGCCGCTCTCCTCGACGCGCCGAGAACTCGACTCCCGAAGCGCTCCACCTCCGACCCGTTGCGCAGCCTCTACTGCGCGTCCTGCAACACCGTGAAGCGGGCGGCGGACTTCCTCGAGGACCGCCACCGCGGGACCGGGCGCTCCTCGCGGTGCGCGTCATGCGACGACGCACGGCTCCGCGCCTTCGCGTCCTCGGCGGACCCCGCAGTCCGCGCCGAGTACGCCCGCCGGCACGAGGCGGCGCGGGTCGCCCGCGTTCGGAGGGACCCCGAGGCCGCCCGCCGTCGCCGGGCGCGGGACCTCCTCCGGGATGCGGTCTCCCACGGGCGCGTCGTCAAGCCGAACGCGTGTTCGTTGTGCGGGGGCACCTTCCCGCCGGAGCGCCTCCACGGCCATCACCATGACTACAGCAAGCCCCTCGACGTGACGTGGCTTTGCGGGCAGGACCACCTCGCCATCCACCCCGACCCGCGGACTGTGGGCGGGAAGAACTACACGGAGAGGACGTGGGGCGACACCGGGAGCACGACCTCCTCGGGGGGTGCCCGGTGAAGGACGCCGACCTCCCCGTCCGCCTGTTGGAGTGGGGCACCTACCACGACCGCGCCGTGGAGGAGATCAAGCGGAAGCGCAGGGACAGGGCGAAGGCGAAGGGGCGGCCCGAGGCGACCGACCGCGCCGTCTCCCTCGGCTTCGTCGCGGTCAGCACGACCCTCGCGGGGCCCTTCTCGGACTTCTTCGCGGCCCTCCCCGAGCGGTCCCGGCCCTTCGCCGACGCCTACCTCGTGCGCGTACTGCAACACGTCGGCCTCAACGATCCCTCGGGTGGTACCGTCCGGGTGCCGGAGTCCCTGTGGGGGCCCGCGATCCTCTCCCGCGCCTGGCACTACGTGAAGCCCGCCGAGGGGGCCGCCGTGCGCCGGGCCCTCCTCTCCTCCGGCATCGGCACGACCGAGCCCGCGACCACGCCCGAGACCATGCCCGCGGGCGCGCCCGCGACCGCGCCCGCGGTGGGCCCCGCGGGTGCGCATGGACTGGACTCGACTGGACTCGACTCGACGGAGGCAGAGGCGGAGACGCCCCCCCCGGCTTCGGCTCCGGCCGAGGACCCGCGGCGACTCCCCGAGGCCGCCAGCGCCGGCCCCCGCCTCGGCGCCGGCCAGCGGGCGAACCTCCTCCCCTCCTGCATCAACATGAGGGAGGGCGGGTGGGCGAAGTGGGAGGCCCCCCTCGCCCGGCTCCTCGGGGACGGCGTCACCGCCGACGAGATCAACGCCCACCTCTCCGGGACCCCGAAGTCCCTCCCGGCGTGGAAGGCCCTGCGCCCCTTCGAGGACCGCCTCGCCGCCTCCGTCCCGAAGCCCGGGAGCACCAACGGCAAGCAGTACCCCACAGGGACCCGCGTGAACTGGAAGGAGCCCGCATGACCGCCCCCGACTTCGCCCACGACCTCCCGCCCCGCTTCCGGGGCCTCGCCCTGGACGAGGCCCTCGTCCTCCCCGCCCCGGTGGAGGCCGCCCTCGGGCGCCTCGTCGCCGAGGTGGAGCGCCCCGGGGACGCCCCCCGGCGCGGCCTGTACCTGTTCGGGGGGGTGGGCACGGGGAAGACGGTCGCCGCCTGCGCCGCCATCGTCCGCCTGCGCCGCCGGGCGGAGGCCCGCCGCGCCGAGGCGGAGCGGGCATGGATGGACACCGCCGATCGGGGGGGGCGGTTCTCCCTCCCCCGCGGTCCCCGGGTCCGCTTCGTGACCGACAGGCAGCTCCTCACCGAACTGCGGAGCACGATGGCCCGTGACGGGGGCTCCTACGCCTCCGTGGTGGAGAAGTACGCCTCCGTGGACCTCCTCGGGTTGGACGACCTCGCCAGCGGCGGGGACCGGCCCGTGACGGGGTGGGAGTCCTCCGCCCTCGGGGAGATCGTGGACGAGGTGTACCAGAGGGGGACCGCCATCCTCGCCACGTCCAATCGATCCCTCGGCGACCTCGTCCCGCACCTGGGGGACAGGATCGCCTCCCGCCTCTCGGAACTGTGCGAGGTGGTCCACCTCGACGGCGCCGACCGCCGCATCGCCCCGACCCTCACCGCCGCCGCCTGGAGCACCGGGCGGGACGGGGAGCACAGGACGCAGGACGGGCGGACCCACGGGACCTCGGCGGGGGCGCCGCCCGTCAGCGGGGGGCCGTCACGTCACGCGGAGGGGGTTCCTGACACCGCCTCCCGGAGTCCCCGGTGAAGTCGTCCTTCCACCGCCTGTTGAGGGAGGGCGTCGGCGCCCCGACCCGGGACGGCCGGCCGCTGCGCTGGACGGCCTCCGCCGTCGCGCACGGTGCCCGGGTCCTCGTCGGGGCCCGGGTCGGGTTCCATCGCGCCGCCGCGGGCCTCCTACACCCCCGGCCGGGGGAAAGGGCCCGCTCCCTCGGGTGGGTGGAGTCCGTCGCCCTTCAGCGTGGCCCCGACGGCGCCCTCGAAGCGTGGGGGAAGTTGCGCCTCGACCGCGTCCCCCGCGGCCTCCGCCGCGCCCTGGCCGCCGGGAAGGTGGGCCCCTCTCTGCATTGCCGCGCCTGGACATCGCCCGCCACGGATGGCGGGCCGGACCTCGCCCACGGCCTCGCGCCGGAGGACGGGACGATCATCGTGGACATCGTGACCAACCCGGCATTGGCCGGAAGGAGCGCATCGTGAACAAGGAACTGCTCAAGCAGGACCCCGACCGCGGGGACCTCATCGTCTGGGCGGCCCGCCGCGTGGACATCGCCACCGAGGCGACGTACGTCGGCGCCCCCGAGGAGAAGGCGTGGAAGACGGCCCCCCGCGGGCGCTGGCATGAGTCCGGCCCGGTCCTCGACCTCCCCCGGGACGCGTTCTACAAGGGCTCCACCGCCGCCGGCCTCGTCGTCTCCTATCCCGGCGACGAGCCCGGGCTCCTCGACGTGGGCCTCCTCCTCCGGGACCCGGACGACGCCGCCGTGGTCCGCCGGTTCTGGTGGGAGTGCATGGTCCGCGCCGCGACTCTCGAGGACCCCGCCACGTCCAAGCAGGGGATCCGCCTCTTCGGGCAGGTCACCCGGTGAGAGACTCGACCGTCCTGGCCTGCGCCTTGAGGGATGGGGACGCGGAAGTCCTCCGCCTCCTCGCCGACGGGTCCCGGCGGGAGACGGTGAAGTTTCAGGCCGCCCGCGCCCTTCGGGACGTGGACCTCCTCCGGCACCTCGCCGCCCGCAGCCCGCGGCCATCCGTCCGCCAGCGGGCCGCGAAGCACCTCGCCGAACTCGACGGGGCGATCAGTCCGGCCGTGCGGGACGCCGCCGTCTTCGTGAGGCGGACCCGCGGCCTCGGGCTCAACGCCGCCGAGATCCGCAGCATCATCGACACGGTACTTTCGGGTCCCGGTGTTACAGCCGGGCACGACGCGCCGCGGGTTGCCAACGCTTTGCCCCTGGCCGGGCAGCGAGCCGAGGCGCCCGCGGCGCAAACCCTCGCCTCCCCTCGGGGCCGCGCCCCGGAAAGGAACTGACCATGAAGCGCCTGTCCGACTGGTTTCGCAAGTCGCCGGAGTACCTCTCCGCCGCGGAGGGCAGGAGCAAGGTCGGCCGCGAGGCCCGCGCCTCCGCCCGCCGGGAACTCCGCGCCGCCCGGGAGGCCGCGAATCCCGCCGTCGCCACAGAGGCGGGAATCCCCGCCCTCAAGCAGCGGGTCCGGGAGGCCGAAGAGGCCCTCTACCGCGCCCGCGTCGCCGTCGAGGAAGCGGACCGCAAGGTGAAGGCGCAGGCAACCGCGTGGGCCCAGCGGATCGAGCGGGCGGAGGCGGCCGTGACGGCGACCGGGAACACCGTGCTGAAGGACTTCCTCACCCTCATGCGCACCGTGAAGGATCGCGCCCGCCGGAACATCTACCGGGCGCCCGCCGGGGCTGCGGAGGAACTCCGGGCCGACGGCGCCTTCGCCGCCGCCCTCAGCGAGGATCACGACTGGGCCGCCGCGACCCTCGCCGCCGATCACGATGACGCCGCCGTCGAGGCGGAGGTGGCGAAGCGCCTCCTCCGGACCCGGGCCGACGCCGTCCTCGACCCCGAGCCCGCGGAGGTGGCCCGATGATGGGGGGCCGCACTGCCAGGGACCTCCACCTTGAGCCCGTCGGCAACGTGCGGCTCAGGTCGCGACTCGGCGCCCTGTCGATCGAGGAGTCCGTCGAGCGATACGTCGCCGCCCTCGCCGCCTTCCGCCGTCGCACGGGCGAACTGCCCTCCGCCGTGGAGGAACTCCACGCCGAACTGCGGGTCGCCGCCGGGCCCCTTCCCAGGGGATGCAAGCCCCTCCCGCCCCTTCCCACCCACGGGCCGACGAGCCCGGAGTCCGCGTGGAACCTCTTTCAGGAGGCCCGCGGCACGGAGGCGACGGCCGATGTCCTCTGGGCGAGGATCAGCCTTGTCCTCGGGGGCTTCCTCCCGGCGGAGGCAGCCTACGCGCCGGGTGGGTTCACGCCAATCCTCGAGCCCGCCCTTCACCTGGGCGAGGACCCGGGCCTCGACGCGGAGCACGTCCGATGACCCGCACCCTCGCCCTCCTCGACTCCGGCCGGTTCCGCATCACGCGGGCGGACCGCAACATCATCCGCGCCGTGACCCAGCGGGGGAGGAAACAGGAGATCACCACCATCCACCGCTGCGGGATCCGGTGGTGTACGTGCGGCGCCCTGAACTCCCGGTGCGTCCACGCCCGGGCGCTGGCGAAGGTCGCCCCGCCAAGCCTCCTCATGGCGGCGGGCCTGAAGGGGGATCGGTGAACTCCACCTCCTCCACGTCCCCGCCGGCCAGCACCTTCGACCTTCAGGAGGGGAGCCTCCTCACCGTGGCGCAGGCGCTCAAGCTCCTGCCGATCTCCAAGACCCTGCTCTATGACCTCGTGAAGGGCGGGGACATCGCCTCCGTGAAGATCGCGTCGGCCGGCTCCCGCAGCGGGCGCCTCCTCATCCTCCGGTCCTCGCTGGAGGACTTCGTCCGCCGGCAGATCACCGCCTCCGCCGCGCCCCGTCCCGCCGCCCGGCTCGATCTGGACTCCATCGTCTCCCGTCACCGGAGGGCATCGTGACGGAGCCCCCTTCCATCCGTGGTGCATCCGTGGTACACCTTCCTCCGGGCGCCGACGTGGGGGCGCCCAGGAAGGGGGCCGCGATGGCGCGACGGAGGACGTTCGGGCAGCTCCTGAAGAAGGGCAGCAAGTGGGCGATCCGGTTCCCGGACCCCGCGGCCCCGCGCATCCCGGGGGCCCGGCCGCGGAACATCGTCCGGACCATCGGGTCGAAGAAGGACGCCCAGGCCGCCCTGAAGGACATCCACGAGGCCATCGTCCGCGGCACGTTCTCCGTGCCGACGCGGGACGATGCGACCGGCGGGGCCCTCACCTTCGCGGGCGCCGTGGCGCGGCACGCGGAATCGTGCGCCGCGCAGGGCGTGGCGGAGCACACCGCCGAAATCTACCGCGCCGCCGCCGCCCGCGTGGCCGCGTCCCCGGTCGGGTCCGTCCCCGTGGTCGCCCTCCGCGTCGAGCACGTCGAGCGGTTCCTGAAGTGGCGCCGTGCCCCGGAGACCGGGAAGCCCCCGGCCCCCGGGACCATCTCGCTCGACCTCAACATCCTGTCCGCCGCGCTGGAGAAGCTCGTCGCCCGCGGGGACATCGGCGCCAACCCCGCGAAGGGCGTCCGCCGGCCGAAGTCCCCGCCGTCCCCGCGGCAACCCCTCAACGCCGTGGAGGTGGAGCGCCTCCTCTCCGCCGCCAGCGACCGCACCCGGCCCCTCATCCTCGCCGCGCTCCTCACGGGGGCGAGGTTCTCGGAACTCGCCGGGCTCCGGTGGGGGGACGTGGACGCCGTCGCGGCCACCGTGGCGATCCGGCGGCGGAAGAACACGACCGCCGCCCTCCTCCCGCTTCACCCGACCCTCGCCGCCGCCCTGGCCCGCCTCCGCTCCCTGCGGGCGCGGGAGGGGGGCATCCCCGGCGCCGACGACTCGATCTTCATCACCCCGCAGGGGACGCCGATGAAGGAACCGGGGAAGGGGTGGGAGGGTGCGCTCCGCCGCGCCGGCCTCGCGGACCGGAGGGGGATCACCTTCCACTCCCTGCGGCACACGTTCGCCTGTAACTACCTCTCCGGCGGCGGGAACATCCGGGACCTACAGCACGCCATGGGGCACGCCGACATCAGCGTCACGGAGGTGTACCTCCACGCGTCCGACGCCCGTCTCCGTGAGGGGGTCCTCCGCCTCGGCGCCGGGGCCCGCATGGACGTGGCGGGCGCGGCGGAGATGCGATCCTCAAGCGATCCTCTCCCGCTCCCGGACTCCTCCACCGAATCGCCCCCGTCGCAACTTCTCACTGGTACGTGGGATGCGTCGGGAGTCACGAGACCGGCCCCCGCCGTAGGGCAAGGGGTTCTTGCCCGGCCCCGGGGGGTTCCGTAGGTTGACGGGTCCCGGGTCCGCTGCGGCCCGCGGGGAGGAGGGACCATGCCCAACACCGACCGCGTCCGCGAGATCCTGTCCTGGTACCGGGGGGAGAACCCCGGCGTCCTCGCCAACCTCGCCCGCATGCTCAACCACGGCACCCTCGGCGGCACGGGGAAGCTCGTCATCCTCCCCGTGGACCAGGGCATGGAGCACGGGCCCCACCGCTCCTTCCTGCCCAACCCCGCGGGCATGGACCCCCGCTACCACTTCGAACTCGCCATCGAATCGGGGTGCAACGCCTACGCCGCTCCCCCGGGCTTCCTCGCGGCGGGGGCCGCGGACTTCGCCGGCGAGGTCCCCCTCATCCTCAAGTGCAACTCCTCGGATCTCCTCGGCGGCCCCTCCGACGCCTGGTCCGCGGTGACGGCCACGGCGGAGGACGCCGTGCGCCTCGGCTGCGCCGGGGTCGGCTTCACCATCTACCCCGGGTCGGACTTCCGCAACGAGCAGTACGGCGAGGTCCGGGAGCTCATCGCCGAGGCCCGCTCCCTCGGGATTCCCACCGTCATCTGGTCCTACCCCCGCGGCAGCGGCCTCCCCAAGGAGGCGGAGACGGCGCTGGACGTCGTCGCCTACGCCGCCCACGTCGCCGCGGAGCTCGGCGCCCACGTCGTCAAGGTCAAGCCGCCGAAGGCCCTCATCGCCCGGGACGACGCGAAGAAGGCCTATGACAAGAATCCCGTGCCGATGCAGACCCTGGCGGACCGGATCCGCCACGTCGTCCAGTGCACCTTCAACGGGCGGCGCATCGTCATCTTCTCCGGCGGCGAGGCCAAGGGGCGGGAGGAGATCCTCGAGGAGGTCCGCCAGATCCACGCCGGCGGCGGCTTCGGCTCCATCATGGGCCGCAACACCTTCCAGCGGCCGAGGGCCGACGCGCTGAAGCTCCTCGACGACGTCATGTCGATCTACCGCGATTGAGGGAATGGGGGGGCGGGGCCCGGTGTTGATCCTGAAGTGGGCACCGATCCCGCCGTCCGGAGGCGAACGATGATGGAGACCTGGGGGCCGATCCTCCTCTTCGCCGGCGTCTTCGCCGGCTGGTTCGCGCTCCAGAAGTGGATCCTCCCGCGGTTCGGCATCGCCACCTGAATGAGCCCGGCATGCTCCGCGGAGCGGAGCGAGGATGAGGGGAAGGGCGCGGGGGATCCGCCCCCGGCGGAGCTCCCCGGCGGACCGTCGCGGTAGGAACCGGGACCACCGGCGTCCGTGCCCCGCCGTAGGATCCCTCCCCATGATCGGCTTCGTCCACATCCCCAAGACCGGCGGGTCCACGGTGAAGTTCGTGCTCCGCAACTCCTTCGGCATCCGCCACTGCGACGTGCGCGCGGCGGGCCGCCACCCCCGGTTCCACCCCGACGACCTCGCCCTCGCCCGCCTCGTCCATCCCGGGCTCCGCTCCATCGCCGGCCACGCCCTCATCCACCCGACGGAGCTGCTGCGCGGCGTCCGGTTCTTCACGGTTCTGCGGGACCCCGTCTCCCGGGTCGCCTCGGCCTACGCCCACCACGTGCGGGGGAACCGGCGCAAGCGGCTCGGCGAGCCGGAGCTCTCCCTCGATGAGTTCGTGGCGAGGGACAAGCCCGGGGGGTACCAGACCTTCCAGATCTCCGGCGGCTCCGACGTCGCGGCGGCGAAGCGCATCGTGGAGGAGCACTTCTTCTGCGTGGGGCTCATGGAGAAGTTCGACGAGTCCCTGGCGGTGCTCGCGGCCCTCTCGCCCCATCCCCTCGACACGCGCTACGAGCGGAAGAACGCCGCCCCGGCGGGGGACCCGGTGAAGAAGCGGGTGCTCGGGGACCCGGGCATGCGGCGCATCGTGGAGGCGGCCAACGGGAGCGATCTCGAGCTCTACGCGTGGGTCGCGGGCTCCTTCTACCCGGAGCTCCTCCGGCAGGCCCGGGAGGCCGCGGGGGAGGCCTTCGGCGCCGCGGGAGAGTCGAAGGACGTGGGGGGGATGCGCATCCTCCTCTGCCGCGGCTGGAACAAGGCGGTCTTCAAGCCGCTGCAGAAGGGGCTCCACCTCCTCGGGCGGCGGCGCACCGCCATACCGAACCCGACCCAGATTGGCGGCGGGGGCGGGAGCGAGACCCTCCCTCCCGGGCCATGATGGCTGCCCCCGCC
>CAYJMF010000036.1:0-3742 GCA_964370855.1 uncultured Planctomycetota bacterium
CCCCCCCCCCGCCCCGGGCGCCGGGGCGGCGCCCCACGCCCGGGGAAACCGGCACCGATCAGCCGCGAGGCACCGGGCGGTACCGCCGTTTCCTACTTCGTCGCACGCCCCCTCTTCGCGTTCCTCTGCGCGTCGCGCAGCCGCTTCACGTAGTCCGAGGCCTCCTTCTGCGCCTCGGCGTCGCCGGTGGAGAGGCGGGCGTAGGTCGTCCACTCGCCGATGGCGGCCTCGTAGTCCATGTGGCCCTCGGCGGTGCTGTAGTAGATGGCCAGCGAGCGGTGGGCGTCGGCGAACTCCGGGTCCGCCAGGACCGCGAGCTTGTAGCACTCCAGCTCCTCCGCCGGGTCCGGCTTGCGGGCGTCGGTCCCCATGGAGAGGCAGTAGCCGAGGTTGTTCAGCGCCTCGGCGTGGGTCGGGGCGAGGTCCACGGCCTTGCGGAAGTGCGTCTCCGCCTCGGCGATGCGGCCCCGCGCGACGAGCACGGTCCCGAGGTTGTAGTGGGCGAAGGCGGCTTCGGGGCGCAGCGAGAGCTCCCTGCGGAAGGCCTGCTCGGCGCGGTCCAGCAGCTTCGGCTCGTCCCCGGACTGCACGGCCAGGAAGTGGAGGGAGAGCCCGAGGTTGTCCCAGGCCTGGGGGAAGTCGTCGCGGGCGGCCACGGCGCGGGAGAAGTACCCCTCGGACTTGCGGAACTCCTTCTTGAGCAGGTGGCAGACTCCGAGGTTGTTCAGCACGTCCGGGTCCTCGGGACGCATCTCGAGGGCCTTCTCGAGGGAGGTGCGGCCGAGCTCCAGGTCCCCGCGGCGGAGGCCGAGGAGGGCGAGGTTGAAGTGGGCCTCGGCGCGGGCGCCGGGGGCCGCCGCGGCGGCGCGGAGGAACTTCTCCGCCTCGAGGTTGTCGCCGCGGTCCAGAGCGAGGGCGCCGAGGTTGATGCGCGGGGAGTTGTAGGTCGGGTCCGCCTTGGCCGCCGCGACGAAGTGCTCCATCGCCTGCGGGGCGCGGCCGGTGTCGTAGAGGAGGGCACCGAGGTTGTTGTGGGCGCGCGCGTTGTTCGGCTCCCTCTCGAGGGCGGCCGTGAAGGCGGCCTCGGCCCCGTCCCGGTCCCCGGTGCGCTCCAGGACCACGCCCAGGTTGTTGCGGGCGGAGCCGAAGGCGGGATCGATCTCCACGGCCCGCTCGAACTGGCGGAAGGCGCCGTCGGCGTCCCCCGTCGCGTAGAGGGCGCAGCCGAGGTTGTTGGCGGCGCGGGCGTCCTTCGGAAGGGCGTTCACCGCGGCCAGGAGGTGGGGAAGCGCGTCCCCGGAGCGGCCGGCCTCGTGGAGGGCCCAGCCGTAGCACTGCCGGGCGACGACGTCCCCGGGGTTCCTGTCGAAGGCCGCCTTGGCCGTGTCCACGGCGGCCTCGCGGCGGCCCTCGGCGATCATCTTCTCGACCTCGTCCTGCAGGCCCGGCGCGGCGGCGGCCGACGCCTGGAACGCGAGCAGGCCCGCGGCGACGGTCGCGGCGAGCCGACGGATTCCCCTTGCGGTGATCATGGTGGTGAAGCCTCCCTGTCCTTGCGCTGCCCCGTGTGCGGACCCTGTCGGGGGGAATCTTAGCGCACGAACCGCCATCCGCGGCCCCGGATCGGGGCTACTCCGGCTCCCGTTTCTTCTCACGAGGGGAGGGGGCGGGGTGTAGACGAAGGGGATGGAACCCCTTCCCGCGGCGGGAGTTGCCGCCGCCGTCGGCTACCTCTGCGGCTCCCTTCCCTTCTCCTGGATCGCGGTCCGGGTGGTGGCGGGGAAGGACCTCCGCACGGTGGGCAGCGGGAACGTGGGGGCCACCAACGCCTCCCGGGTGCTCGGGGGGGGCTGGTTCCCGGTCCTCTTCCTCCTCGACGCGGGGAAGGGGGCCGGGGCGGTGGGCCTCGCGGGGGCCCTCGCCGCCGAGGGATCCGGGGCCTCCTGGGTCCACGTCGTCGGCGCCCTCGGGGCGGTCCTCGGCCACCTCTTCCCCGCCTGGCTCGGCTTCCGCGGGGGGAAGGCCGTGGCCACGGGGGCGGGGACGCTGGCGGTGCTCCACCCCGCGGCGGCGGCGGCGGGGTGCGGGGCGTTCCTCCTCGCCGCGGCGCTCTTCCGCTTCGTCTCCCTCGGCTCCGTGGTCGCCGCGGGGACCGCCGCCGCCGCGGCCTCCTGGCTCGGCCGCGGGAGCCCCGCCGCGGAGCGGCTCCCCGTGGAGTCCTTCCTCTGGATCCTCGCCGTGGTGGTCCTCCTCCGCCACGTCCCCAACCTGCGCCGCATCGCCGCGGGTACGGAGCCCCGCATCGGCTCCCGCACCGCGGCCTCCCCCGCCGATGAAGGGAATGCCGGAAAGGAGCCGCCCCGTGCCCCGTGAGAAGAAGCCCGCCGCCCCCGGACCCGTGGCCGTCGTCGGCGACGGGGGCTGGGGCACCGCCCTCGCCCTGCTGCTGCACGGGAAGGGGGTGGACGTGCGCCTCTGGAGCCGGGAGCCGGACTACGCCGCGGAGATGGCCCGCACGGCCCGCAACCCGCGCTACCTGCCCGGGGTGACGCTGCCCCGGGGGCTCCTCGTCACGGGGGACGCGGCGGAGGCCTTCGCCGGCGCCTCGCTGGCGGTCTCCGCGGTCCCCACCCAGCACCTGCGGGCGGCCTGGACGGGGCTCGCGCCGTCGCTCCCGCGGGGGGTGCCGGTCTGCTCCGTCACCAAGGGCATCGAGGTGAAGACCCTGGCGCGACCGACGGAGATCCTCGCCGGGGCGCTGGGACGGAGGAGTCTGGCGGTGCTCTCGGGCCCGAGCCACGCCGAGGAGGTGGCCCTCGGGCTCCCCGCCGCGGTGGTGGTGGCCTCCCGCTCCGCGGCCCTCGCGCGGACGGTGCAGGACCTCTTCTCCACGGACCGCTTCCGGGTCTACCGCGTCGCCGACGTCGTCGGCGTGGAGTTCGCCGGCGCGGCGAAGAACGTCGTGGCCCTGGCGGCGGGGATCATCGACGGCTGCGGCCTCGGCGACAACGCCAAGGCCGCCCTCATCACCCGCGGTTCCGTGGAGATCGGCCGGCTCGGGGTGCGCCTCGGCGCGAAGCGGGCGACCTTCGCCGGCCTCGCGGGCATGGGGGACCTCATCGTCACCTGCGCGAGCCGCCACGGCCGCAACCGCGCCGTGGGCGAGCGCATCGGGCGGGGGGAGCGCCTCGAGGACATCCTCGCGGGCATGCGCATGGTGGCCGAGGGCGTGGCGACGACCCGCGCCATCGTGGGGCTCGCCCGCAAGTGGAAGGTGGAGATGCCCATCGCGGAGGAGGTGCATCGCGTGCTCTTCGACGGGAAGAAGCCGATGGAGGCCCTGAGGGACCTGATGGTGTGGGGGCCGATGAGGGTGTTGGGGAGCGGGGTCCAGCCCGGGGGGGGGGTTCCGCGCCGCCTCGGGCGGCGGGGTTGCGCCGGAATCGGAAGGGCCGGGAGAGGACCCGGCCCTACCGATTCCGGCGCGATGAGAGGAGGGGAGGAGAAGGGGAGGGAGGGGGAGAAGGGGGAGAAGGGGGAGAATGCCCCCTCTGCCACATCCTCCGGCTCCCCGTGCACCGGGACCGGGTTCCCTCCCCCATTGAAAAAGGGAAGGCGTACGGATCTCCTGCGTCTCGTCTTCAATCCGTTGACTTTCTACGCGCCCGTCTCGTCCTGGTCCGGTCCGCGGACGTGCGGGGCCGACCCCGGCGCGCCGGGGGGCACCGGGGCAGCGCAGATA
>CAYJMF010000036.1:3752-38059 GCA_964370855.1 uncultured Planctomycetota bacterium
CCCGGCGCGCCGGGCCCCCCCCCCCCCCCCCCCCCCCCCCCCCCCGCCCCCCCCGGGGCGCAACGGTCTCTCCTCTTCTCCGCAGGAGGGATGCTCCCCGACTACCGCCCCCCCTCGTCCATCTCCCGCGCCGCGTCCATCAGCACCGACGTGGTCGGCCGGTTGATGGTCCGCTCCACCTTGTGCTCACGGGGATCGAAGTGGAACGTCCCCTTGGTCTTCGCGAGCATGCGGTGGACCGCCTTCTCCCCGGTCATCTTGCCGTACTCGGCGTGGATCATCATCCCGTCCTTGATGTGCACCTTGCCGACGGCCCCCTCGAAGTCGAGCGTGAGGGTCCCGTTCTTCCGCTGTCCCTCCATGAGCTGGAGGATGTCGGCGATGGCGATGTCCTCGAGGGAGCCGCCGAGACCGCCGAGGAGCGCCACGCCGTCCATGCCCTGGAGGGAGACCCGCTTCAGCATGCTCGGGTCGAGGGCCATCGTCTTCCCCTCGTCCTCGGGCTGGTCGGAGATGTCGGACAGGTCGTGGATCTCCTTGTAGGTGATCATGAACCCGCCCACGTCGATGATGTCCCCGGACTGGAGCACGTGGCGGTCCACCCGCTTCCCGTTCACCCGGGAGCCGTTGGAGGACTTGAGGTCGGTGTAGACCCAGAGCCCCTTCTCGAAGGCGATCTGCCCGTGGTTGCGGGAGACCATCTGCGAGGGGACGGAGATGTCGGATTCCCGCGCCCTCCCCACGGTCACGACCCGGTCGGAGCGCAGGCGGAGCGGCCGCTCGAGGAGGGAGCACTTGAGGTGGCAGAGCCCCCCCATGGAGAACATCCCCGTGGGCTCCGGGGCCTCCCGGGCGGGGGCCTTGCCGATGCCCGTGACGTCCTCGGGCCCGGTCGACTCCTCCGGGATCATCGTCTCCCCCGCGTGGGCAGGGGGAGGGGAGGAGACCGTGGCGGGGGCATCGGCCGAGGCCAGGACGTCTCCGCAGAGGCTGCAGAGGCGATCCGTGTCCGCGTTGCGCGCGTAGCCGCACTTGACGCACTTGATGGCCAACGAGCTCTCCTCCGCCTGCCCCGTGGGGCGGGGCCGCCCCGTCGGGCGCGGCCGGATCCCCGCCTTCCCCGGATTCTAGTCCCGGGAGCGGCGACGCCTTCCAAAGACTACCTCCCCGTCACGGGAACCTGCAAATCGCTCCCGGTGTATCCCCTCGGGAAAGGCAGGTGACCCATGACCATGGCCGACGTCCTCTCCGTCACCCTCATCATCCTCGGGCTCCTCGCGACACTCCCCGCCCTCTGGCTCTTCCTCCGGGCCCTCTTCCCCGCCTCCGTGGAGCGGGCCATGGGGCGCCTGGAGGGGTCCCCGGGCACCTGCTTCCTCGCCGGCCTCCTCCCCTGGGTGGTCCTCTTCGTGGGCGGGGTCGCCCTCCTCTCCAAGGGGGGGCCCCCCCTCAAGTTCGCGGGCTTCGTCCTCCTGTCGGCGGGCTTCGTGGTGGAGGGCATCGGGCTCGCGGCCCTCTCCGCCATCCTCGGGGCGCGGCTCCCCAGCGCCGCCGACGCGGGACGCCCCTGGCGGGGGCTCGTCCGCGGGGCGGTCTGCATGGAACTCGCCTTCCTGCTCCCCTTCGTGGGCTGGTTCGCCCTGATGCCGCTGGTCTCCGTCGCGGCCGTGGGCGCGGCGCTGCTCTCCGCCGGCACCCGGAGGGAGACCGCCCCCTCCCTCCCCGCCGCGTGAGGATCCCCCGCCGCCGCCTGCTCCGCGCCGGGGGGGCCGGGGCCGCCGCCCTCGCCCTCGCCGGGTGCGAGGGGGCGGTCTCCCGGATCGCCTCCTCCCTCGGGGACGGGGTGCCGGCGTCGGTCCGACTCCCCGCGGGGGAGGAGCCCGACGCCGCCTTCCACCTCCTCTCCCGGGCCGGCCTCGGCGCCCGCCCCGGCGAGGCCGAGGAGGTCCGCGCCCGCGGGGCCGCCGCCTGGGTGGAGGAGCAGATCGCCGCCGACGGCCTCGACGACCTCCCCTGCGAACTGCGGGCGCGCCGCTTCGAGAGCCCCGGCCTCCCCCCGGGGGACGCCTTCGAGTTCAAGCGGGAGGTCATCCTCCGGGAGCACGCCCGGGCGACGCTGCTCCGCGCCGTCTACAGCCGCCGCCGCCTGCGGGAGGCGATGGCCGCCTTCTGGACCGACCACTTCAACCTCGACACGGGGAAGGGGGCCGGCGCCTGGCTCGTCCCCTCCCACGACCGGGAGGCGGTGCGGCGCCACGCCCTCGGGAGCTTCCGCGCGCTGCTGCGCGCCTCGGCCCTCTCCCCCGCCATGCTCGTCTACCTCGACGGGAAGGAGAACCGGGTCCGCGGGCCCGGGGACCGCCCCAACGAGAACTTCGCGCGGGAGCTGCTGGAACTCCACACGCTGGGCGTCCACGGGGGGTACACGCAGGGGGACGTCGTCGCCGCGGCCCGCTGCCTCTCGGGCTGGCACCTCCGCGAGGGGAGGGAGTTCCGGCGGGGCACCGTGGAGTTCCGCGCCGGGGACCACGACGACGGGGCGAAGACGGTGCTCGGGACCCGCATCCCCGCGGGGGCCGGAGCGGAGGACGTGGACCTCCTCCTCGACGTCCTCTGCGCCCACCCGGCCACGGCGCGCCACCTCGCGTGGAAGCTCTGCCGGCGCTTCGTCGGGGAGGAGCCGCCGGCTTCCCTCGTGGAGCGGGCGGCCGCGGCGTTCCGCGGGGGGGCGCGGGGGGGGGCGATGGAGATCGCGCCGCCGCTCCGGCTGATCCTCCTGTCGGAGGAGTTCGCCGCCTCCCGGGGGCGGAAAGTCAAGCGGCCCTTCCACTTCGTGGTGTCGGCGCTGCGCGGCCTCGCGGCGGACACCCACGCGGGGCCCCCGCTCCTCCAGGTGCTGGCGCGGCTCGGCCAGCCCTCCTTCCAGCACCCGACCCCCGACGGCTATCCCGAGGAGCCGGAGCCCTGGATGGGGACGCTGCTCTGGCGGTGGAACTTCGCCCTGGCGCTCCCGGCGAACCGGGTCGCGGGGACGCGGGTGGACCTCGGCGCCCTCGTCGCGGCCTGCGGGGGGGAGGGGGCGGTCCGCTCCCCCGCGGACCTCGCGCCGCTGCTCCTCGGGCGCCGCGCCACGGCGGCGGAGCGGGCCGCCGTGGAGGGCCACGCTGCCCGGGGCTTTTCCGCGGAGCGGGATCGCTTCGCCGAGGGCGTGGGGCTGCTGCTCGCCTCCCCCGCGTTCCAGGTCTGCTGATGCGGGGGATTCCCCTCCTGCCCGGACGGCGCGCGTTCCTGCGGAACCTGCTCTTCGGGGCGGGGAGGGCGGAGGAGGCGCCGCGCCCCCTCGTCGTCGTCTTCCTGCGGGGCGCCCTCGACGGGCTCAACGCCGTGGCGCCGGTGCGGGACGACGACTACCGCCGCCTCCGGCCGACGCTGGCGCTGCCGGCCCCCGACGGGAAGGCGCCGGAGGGGCGGACGACGCTCCGCCTCGACGACGAGTTCGGCCTCCACCCCGCCCTCGGGCCCCTCCTCCCCCACTTCCGCGAGGGGCGTCTCGCCGTGGTGCACGCCGTGGGCACCGGCGACCGGACCCGCTCCCACTTCGAGGCGCAGGACCTGCTGGAGCACGGGGCGGCCTCCGGGCAGGTGGTGTCCGGGGGCTGGATCGGGAGGCACCTCCGGGCGCGGGGGGGCGCGCCGGCGGCGATGCAGGCGCTGGCCTTCGCCGAGACGATCCCGGAATCCCTCCGCGGCGCGCCGGCGGCGGGGGCGGTGACATCCCTCGACGAGGTGCGGCTCTCGACGAGGACCGGGGACGAGGCGGGCGTGGTGCGGGCGCTGGCGGCGCTCCACGACGGCGGGGAGGACCTCGTGCGCCGGTCGGGGCGGGAGACGCTGGCCCTGCTGCGGCGGGTGCAGGAGATCGGGGCCGACGGGGCGAAGGACGGGGCGGCCTACCCCGGGGACGATTTCGGGCGGGCGCTCTCGCAGGTGGGGCGGCTGTTGCGGGCGCGGGTGGGGCTCGAGGCGGCCTGCGTGGATCTCGACGGGTTCGACACCCACTTCGGCCAGGGGGGGATCGGGGAAGGGCTCGCCGGCGGGCTCGCGGGGCCGCTCACGTCCCTCGGCGGCGGACTCGCGGCGCTGGCGGCGGACCTCGGGCCGCTCCTCGAGGAGACGACGGTCGTCGTCGTGACGGAGTTCGGCCGGCGGGCCTACGAGAACTCCGCCCTCGGCACGGACCACGGGAGCGGGAGCGTCTGCCTCCTGCTCGGCGGGGGGATCGTCGGCGGGAGGGTGCACGGGCGTTGGCCGGGGCTCGCGAGGGAGGCGCTCTTCGAGGAGAGCGACCTCGCGGTCACCACCGACATCCGCCAGGTCCTGGCCGAGGTGCTCGTGGCCCGCTGCGGCTGCCCCGATCCGGCGGCGGTGTTCCCGGGTCTCGCCTACGCGCCCGTCGGCGTGTGCGGGTGAGGGGAGGGAGAGGGGACGTTCCTCACTTCGTCACTTTCCTGTGGATAACTCCTCCCGGGGTAGATTCGAAGCCATGCGCTTCCCGCTCCGGTTGTCGGCGTTCGTCCTTCTCACCTGTTGCGCCTCCGCCGGCGTCTCCCCTTCGATGAAGAAGGCGAAGACCTTCTCCGACGCCGTGCGGGAGGTGAACGTGAAGCACGCGGCGGCCCCGGGGAAGGCGAAGGAGGACGACCTCGGGAAGTCGCTGCCGAAGGACGCCCGGAGGGCGCTGGAGTCGCTGCTCGCCGAGAAGGACTCGAAGGACCTTCCGCCGGCGCTGCTGGTCGCCGCCGGGGCGGCCATGGAGCTCGACCTCGGGAAGGAGTTCGAGGAGATCCGGACCCGGCTCGCGAAGGCCGACCCCGCGGAGGCGGCCAAGGCGGGGTTCCTCGTCTCCCGGCCCCGCTTCGTCGCCCTCGGGCGGGACGGGGTGACGCGGGAGTACCTCGAGGACTTCGCCGTCGTGTTCGACGGGATCCTCGACGCCTACGACCGGGTCTTCGGGTTCGAGGAGTGGAGCAAGGTGCCGGGCAAGAAGCTGCGCGTCCTCGTGCACCGCGTGGACGCCATCACGCGCCCTCCCCACTTCGCGCCGGAGTTCGAGTTCCACTCCCAGATCGACTTCCCCGTGCTCCCGGAGGAGCGGCTCACCTCCCCCACCCCGAAGGGCCAGTTCATGCTCTACGGCCTATGCCACGAGCTCGGCCACGTCGTCGCGATGATGGACCGCGGGGAGGCGCGGGAGGACTTCCACCAGTGGGCCCACTACACCGGGGTCGCCGTCCTGGAGGAGCTGTCGGAGCGGAAGCCGGCGCCGGAGTGGATGGAGCGCATGGCCGACGTGCGCTGGCGCTCGCTCTCGAAGGAGCGGGAGCGGCTGAAGGACGTCGCGCCCTCCCTCGACGGGGAGGACGGGGTGCTGAAGGCACTTGTATCACTTCATGATACACTCGGACCCCGATCCATCGGCGACGCGATCAACCTCATCGACCGGAGGGCCGACCGCACCCGGATGAACGGCGTCCGTTACTGCACCTTCAGGGAGATCCGCGGGGCCCTCCTCGAAGTCGTGAAGGACCCCGAGAAGCGCAGGTCCGTGGAAACCATCCTTCGGTGAGAGGGGGGGACGTTCCTCACTTCGTCACTTTCCTGTGGATAACTCCCAGGAGGGAGTTATCCACAGGAAAGTGACGAAGTGAGGAACGTCCCCCCCCTGAACCCCTATGCCTGGCTGGTCGCGGGGCTGATCCTGGTGTCCACGGCGGGGCCCTTCATCAAGCTCGCGCGGATGGACGCCTTCGCGCTGGTGTTCCTGCGCATGGGGATCGCCGCGCCCCTCTTCCTCGCGTGGGCCGCCCTCGGGAGGGGGGCCGGGCTCCCCCGGGAGCACCGGCGCCGCGTGCTCCTCGGCGGCGTGCTGCTGGCCGCCCACTTCCTCCTCTGGGTGAAGGCCTTCGACCTCACCTCCTACGCGAGCAACCTGCTCCTCCTCATCGCACAACCCGTCATGGCCGCCCTCATTGGCGCCCGCGTCGGCGAGCGGCCCACCCGCGAAGCCTGGATCGCGCTGGCCGTCGGCCTCGGCGGCCTCGCCCTCATCATCCGGGGGGACGTGGAGCTCGGCCCCCGCGCCCTCCTCGGCGACCTCTGCTCCATCCTCGGCGGCGCCGCCATCTGCCTCTACTACGCCGCCACCCGGAGGGCCCGCGCCGGGATGCCGATCCAGGCCTTCATGGGGTGGACGCTGCTGGCCGGCGCCGCGACGGCGCTCCCCGTGGCGCTGCTGGCCGGCTGCTCCTTCGCCCCCGTCGGCGCCCCCCTCCCCGTCATGGGCTGGTCCCCCACGCCCTGGCTCTGGCTCGCCGGCCTCGTCGTCGTCACCACCATGGGGGGCCACGGCTCCATGAACGCCGCCGCCCGCGGCGTGCGCCTCTTCATCGTGAACATGGTCATCGTCCTCGAGCCGGCCATCGCCATCCTCTTCGGCGTCGCCTTCCTCGGGGAGACCGTCACGACGGTGCAGGTCGCCGGCGGCGCGGTGCTCGCCGTCTCGGTATGGATCGCGCTGCTCCCGGACTGGAGGAGCGCGCGCATCCCGCCCGCGCCACCGGGCATCAGGGGCGAGTAGGCGCCTTCGCGGCGACGGCCACGACGCGCCGCTTGAGGAAGAAGAGCCCCCCCGCCCCCTCCTCCACCACGAACGCGCGGACCGCCGCGGGGGCCGCCCCCGCCAGCGCGCGGGCGGCACCGTCGGCCGCCGATCCCGGCGCCTCCGGCGAGAGCCACTTCTCCCACGGGATCCGGTCCGGGAGCACCTCGAAGGAGAGCAGCCGGAGGCCGGGCCGCTCCAGCAGGAGCCGCCACTCCCCCGGGGGGAGGGCCCGCAGGTGGGAGCCGTCCCGCGCCCGCTCGAGCCCGTTGAAGAGGGCCGCCGCCGCGGTGTCGTCGGCGGCGGCCATGTCCACGAGGCCGAGCCGCCCGCCGGGCCGGAGCACGCGCACCATCTCCCCGAGCGCCGCCGCCGGATCCGGGAAGTGGTGGGCCGCGCGGCGGCAGACCACGGCGTCGAAGGCGCCGTCGGGGAAGGGGAGCGCCTCCACGTCGCCGGTCTCGAAGCGCGCGTTGAGGACCCCGGCCTCCCGGCACCGCCCCTCGAACTGCGGCCGCATCGCCTCCGTGAGGTCGAGCCCCGTCACCGAGGCCGCGAGCGGCGCCAGCGCCACCGTCGTGTTCCCCGCGGCGCAGCCGACGTCGAGGATCCGATCCGCGGCGGAGGGCTCGAGGAGCTCCACCAGCCGGCGGAGATCCGGCCCGGCCCGTTGGGAGCCGTCCCGCGCGTAGTTGGCGGCGTTGCGGGTGAACCAGTCGCGGACGCGGTCCTTCGCGTCCCCCGCGGGAGCGTCCCCGCTCACTCGGCCTTCAGGGGGAGGAAGTCGAAGTCGGAGAAGAACCCCGTTCCCCCCTCCACGGCCAACCGGAGCGAGGGATCGGCGGCGCCCCCCGCCGGCGCGACCGCGGCGCCGAGGGGCTTCCCGTCCACCTCCGCCGCGTGGACCGTCCCGTCGAAGAGGAGGGTGAAGGTGTGCCTCTCGCCGCCCTTCACCGCCGGGGAGGAGTGGGTCCGCTCGAGGGCCCCCGCGGCGTCGCGCCGCCCGAGGTAGGCCCCCGCGCCGTCCACGCCGAGGACGAGCAGGGATCCGTCCTTCGCCCCGGAGACCTGCATCTCCACGCGGGTCGGCGCCGCGCCGGGCCGCTGCTCGCCGAACATCTGCCACTCGAGTTTCCAGGCGGCGGCCTTCCCGAGGAGCGGGGCGAGGGGCCGGCGGAGGAACGGGATCCCCTCGCCGCTGCCGCGCAGCAGCGACGCCGGCTCCGGCCCCTCGACGCCGGCGAGGAACGCCTTCTGCTTCGGGTCCGAGGCCCCCCACCGCCCTCCCCCGTCGAAGCGCCACCCGTCGAGGGAGGCGCCGGTCCACAGGGGCCGCGGGTTCCCGGCGGCGACGAGGTCCCTCCGCGCCACCGGGTCCGGCTCGGGGAGGGTGAGCAGAAACCTCTGCCCCTCCCTCTTCTCCACGGTGAAGGTGGAGATCGCCGGCCGGCGGCCCGGGGCGCGGGCCTCGAGGGACAACGGCCCCGGCTTCACGCGGACCCGTTGCGGCGCGGGCCCGAGTTCGCGGCCGTCGCGGTGGAGGATCCCCCCCGCCGGCTCCGTCGCGAGGGTGACGAGGGGCAGTTCCCCCTCGGCCCACGCCCGCATGTGGGTCGCCGCCTCGGCGCGCCAGGAGAAGCCGTACTTCCCCTCGTACCCGTCGAGGGCGGCGAGCACGGCCTCGGCGTCGCCGGCCTCCCGCGCCTTGCGCGCCGCGGCGAAGGCCCGGCGCTCCTCCGGAGCGCGGTCCCGGGCCTTCTCCAGCCGGAGGAGGTTCTCCGCCACCTCCCGCGGCGTGGCCGGCCCCATGCGCTCCTTCACCCGCCGGAACCCCGCCTCCGCACCCTCGTAGTCGCCGTCCTCGAGGAGCTTCCGGAACCGGGCCCGGTCCTCCGGCGAGTAGGGATCCTCCTCCGCGGGAGCGGGCGTCGCGGGCGGGGCCGGCTTCGCGGGTTTCACGACCCCGACGGGAGGGGCGGTTCCCGGGTCCCCCTCCTTCGGCCCCTTCCTCCCCTTCACGGCGAAGGCGACGGCGGCGAGGAGGATCACCGCCCCGACGGCGATGAGCGGCCCCTTCGACCGGCGCGCGGGGGGCTGCGGCGCCGCCGCGGCCGGCGACGGAGGGCCGGCGGCGGGCGCGGCGAACCGGGCCGACTCCGGCGGAGGGGAGATCATCGTGGCCTCCGCCGCCGAGACCGTGGCCCCGGCGGAGCCGCCGAGGGGGGCCCCGATGGAGGCGTGGGACGCCGGCGGCGGAGCCCGGAGCGGCGCCTCCCCGCGGCGCACGCGGTCGAGGTCGGACAGGACCTCCTTCCACCCGGGGTACCGGCTCCCCGGCTCCCGGGCCAGCATCCCTTGGAGGAGGGCCACGGAGGCCGCCGAGATCCCCGGCGCGAGGTCCCGGGGGTCGCGGAGGAGGTCGGTCTGCTGCCGGGCGATGACCGCCACGGGGGTCGGCGCTTCGAAGGGCCTCATGCCCGTGAGGAGCTGGTAGAGGGTGGCGCCGAGGGCGTAGATGTCGGCCCGCTGGTCGATCTCCCTACCGAAGGCCTGCTCCGGGGCCATGTAGCCCGGGGTCCCGAGGATGGCGCCGGCGGCGGTCAGCTCCGAGCTCCCCTGCGCGTCGGCGCTCCGCGCGAGGCCGAGGTCGGTGACCTTGGCCCCCGTCGAGGTCGTGCCCCCGGTCTCCCCCGGCCGCGGCGCCGACAGCAGGATGTTGGCCGGCTTCACGTCGCGGTGGAGGATCCCCGCCGCGTGGGCGTGGGCGAGGCCCGACGCCACGTCGCGCACGACGGCCAGGGCCCGCTCCTCGGGCATGGGGCCGTTCGCCCGGACCCACTCCGCGGCGTTGGTCCCTTCCACGAACTCCATGGCGAGGTAGACCCGCCCGTTGGATTCCCCGTAGTCGTAGGCGGCGACGATGGCGGGGTGGTTGAGCTTCGCCACGGCCCTCGCCTCCCGCTCGAACCGCTTGAGGTAGGAGGGGTCGGCGGCGAGGTGGGGCATGACGACCTTGAGGGCCACCACGCGGTCGAGCCGCTTCTGGAGGGCCCGGTAGACGATGCCCATCCCCCCCTCGCCGAGCTTGGAGAGGATGCGGAAGCCGGGGACGAAGTCCTCCTTCAGCTCCTCGTCGAGGCCGCGGGCCGCCTCCTCCGTGAGGAGGTGCTTCCGCAGGAGCACATCGAGGAGCGGCACCCCCTCCGCCCGGGCCTCCTCGACGGCGGCGTTCCCCTGGGAGACGGTGATGAGGCCGCGGCGGATCGCCTCGGCGCGGATCTTCGCGTCGATGTCCGCGGCGGCGGGCGTCGCCGGAGCGTCGCCGCCGGGGCCCGAGAGGACGGTCTCCTCGTTCACTTCGCGGGCTCCAGCCTCAGGAGCTCCGCCAGGATCGTCTCGACGTCGGGGCGCTCGTGGGGCTGCTCCCCGACGTAGGCGAAGCGCACGCTCCCCGCCCGGTCCACGATGAAGGTCGAGGGGCGGGCGAGGTCGCCGCGGATGCCGAAGGCGTCCACCTTGGCGAGGTCCACGTCGAGGAGGACGGGGAAGGGCAGCGCCCCGGGCCCCTGCTCCTCGAGGGTGGCGCGGGCGGCCTTCACGAACTCCTCCACGCGGTCCGGGGATCCGGGGAAGACGAGGAGGACCTCGGCGCCGGCGGCGGTGATCTCCCCGTAGCGGTGGGCGATCTGGGCGGTGTAGGAGGTGCACATCGGGCAGAGGTAGCCGGCGAAGCCGCGGGTGAAGACGAGGACGAGGCTCCGCTTCCCCTTGAAGTCCTCGAGGCGCACGGGCCGCCCCGCCGTGTCCACGAAGGAGGCCGGCTGCACCGGCTCGCCCGTGGGTGCGTTGGACTTCGCCTCGGGCAGGAACTGCACCTGGTCCACGGGGGCGAGGGGGACCCCGGCGGCGTCCTCGGTGCGAACGTGCTCGCGGTAGTAGTCGTTCTTCTTCTCCCGCACCGCGGGGCTCATGTCGCCGTAGGGGCCCGCCGAGGAGGAGGCGTCCCAGCCCCATCCCCAGGTGATGTCGAGGACGCTCTTCCCCCCGGAGGGGGAGCCGCCGCCGGGGCCGGGGGCGGAGCAGCCGGCGAGGAGGGCGACGGCCATGAGGACTGCGGGAATCCTGCGCGGAAGTTCCATGTCACTTTCCTCCCCTGCGGCCGGCGCGCCCCTCGCGCGCCGGGAACGGGAGTATAGCGGGCCCCCACCCGGCTGCGTCCAAGGGAGGAGGGGTGCTACCCTCCTCCTTCCATGGTCCGATCCCCGGAGCTCCTGTTCGCGGCGCTCTTCACGTTCTTCGCGGCGTCGGTGCTCATCGCCGGAGCCGTGGAGCTCCTCCTCCTCCTGCGCCGTCGCGGGAAGGTGCGGCCGCCGGAGTCGCGGGGCCGCCTCTGGACCCGGAGGCTCCTCCTGTCGGCGGCGGGGGCGGGGCTCCTCTGCATCGGCTGGGGCTTCTTCGTGGAGCCCTTCCGTCCGGAGGTGACGCGCCACCGGGTGGAGAGCCCGGCGCTGCGGCCGGGGACAGGGCCGCTCCGGGTGGTGCAGATCTCCGACCTCCACTGCGATCCGGAGCCGCGCATCGAGGAGGAGCTCGCGGGGCTCCTCGCCGCGGAGAAGCCGGACATCGTGGTGTTCACCGGCGATGCGGCCAACTCCCCGGAGGGGCTCCCGTTCTTCCGCAGGACGCTGGCGGACGTGGCGAAGGTCGCGCCGACCTTCGCGGTGAAGGGGAACTGGGACGCGTGGTTCTTCCCGGACCTCGACCGGTTCGGGGGGACGGGGGCGGTGGAACTCGACGGGGAGGCGCGGATCCTCGAGGTGCGGGGGATGAAGGTGGCCGTGGCCGGGGTCGGGTGGGACAGCCCGGATTCCTTCGGGCCCGCCCTCGCGGGGCTGCCCCGGGACGCCGTCACGCTGCTTCTCTGCCACTCGCCGGACCAGGCGGTGCACGCGGACCGTCTCCTCGGGGAGATGCCCGACGCGCCGCGCCTCGACCTCGTGCTCGCGGGGCACACCCACGGGGGGCAGGTGGCGCTCCCGCTCGTAGGACCCGTGGTGACGCTGACGCGGGCGGGGCCGCCGCTGGCGCGGGGGATGCACCGGCTCGACCGGACGCTCCTCTACACGAACCGGGGGATCGGGATGGAGGGGGGGAGCGTGCCGCGGGTGCGCTTCCTCGCGCGGCCGGAGATCGCGGTGTTCGACTTCGTGCCGCCGGGGGAGGGGGAGGGGAAGTGAGACTCGGCGCCGTCCTCCGCCTGCGCTGCCCGCGCTGTTTCGAGGGGAGGGTGTACGCCTCCCTCTTCCGGATGCACGAGGCCTGCCCCTCCTGCGGACTCGTGTTCGAGCGGGAGCCGGGATACTTCGTCGGCGCGATGTACTTCGGCTACGGGCTCGCGCTGGCCGCGGGCCTGCCTCCGTTCCTCCTCCTCCTGGGGCGCGGGCTCCCGCCCTTCACCGTGGGCGCCGTGGTCACCGCGTGGATCGCCGTCTGCGCCCCGGTGCTGTGGCGCTACTCGCGTGTGATCTGGCTCCACATGGATCAGAGGTTCGACCCGCGGTAGGGGGAGGCGGGGCACGGCATGGATCACAGATCAGGGTCTCCGCGAATCGTCATTCCCCGCCGCTCGGCAGTTCACCGGAAGGGTGCAGGTTCGAGACCTGCCTGGGGAGCCAAGCCGACGCGGCGCGAACCATCGGGGCCGTCCGGTTAACAGCGGGGACCCCGAACCCCGGCTCGCACCCCCCTCCCTATCTCCCGTGCAACACGCGACTTCCGCGCGCCCCCAAAACCCCCGGACTCTCTGTTTCGAGGAGGGTTGCACTTGGGGTCCACCCGCAACCCCCCGCCGGCCCCCCGAATCGCTCTCCGACTCTCCCCGCTCTCGGTCCGCGGGGGGAACGGGTTAACACTGGAAGGCGACTTGGGGTACCAAGTGCAACCCTCCTCAAACCTATGGCCGGGAAGACCGTCTCCCGGAACCCCTGCCCCGGTCGCCCGCTTCGTTCCCTATGATGCGTTCCGTCATGACCCGGGCCCTAACCAGTCTCGCCCTGGCTCTCGGCATCGCAACCTCGGTGCTCGGGCAAGCGTTCGCCCAAGACGAGTACCCGTCGTCCCCGGCGCGCCGCTCCACGCCACTCCAGCGCGGGAGCGAACAGGCCTGGCGCGACTTCACTTACCACTACTGGGATCCGGACAGCCATCCGCCCCGCATTCGCCCCACGGTCTTCGACGGGACGATTCGCAATGACGCCAAGTACCCGACCTTCTGGCACATGGCCGAGGCGAACAACGTCCTCTACTGGCGTTGGAAGGCGACTGGTGAGGAAGCGGTCCGCCAGATGATCCGAAGCCAGTTCCAGGAGGTCCGGGCGCGCTATTCGGACGAGCGCCTCTCCTCTGCCGCGTGGTCCGGCTACAGGGCCGACGGGATCATCAACGTCGCGGACGATGCGGCGTGGGCGATCGCGTACCTCTGCCAAGTCCACGACGCCACCGGGGATCCCGTGGCGCTCCACCTCGCCGAGGCGCTCATCGACAGCACCTACAAGACGTTCGCCGATCCCGCCAAGAGTGACGCCGGCTTCCTCTACGCCCTCCCCGGGCAGGATGCCGATCACCAGGGGGTCTCCTCTGGTCACGAGGCTGTGGTGGCGCGGTGCGCCGTCTACGTGTTCGAGCACACCTCGCACGGCCATCTCCTCGCGCTCGCGAAGGGGTCCTGGAATTGGATGCGCAAGTACCTGCGCCACCCCTCCGGAGTGTACTTCGCCGAGTTGGACATCCGGCCCACCGTCGGCGGCGCGGCGAATCCCAGCTACCGAAAGCCAATCGGGTGGGACCGTCCCAAGGACATTGCGCGCGGCGGGTCCGTCGCCTTCCTCGGCGGGACCATGGCGATGGCCTCGCTCTCGGCGGCGCTCTACATGCAGACGGGCGAGGCAACCTACCTGGACGAGGTCCACTCCATCGTCGCGGGGATGACCCGCCGCGATACCTTCCTCCGGCCGGGTGCGCCCGTCGGTGTCCCGGGGGACGTCCTCGTCAACGAGCGAGACGGCTGGGCGAACGGCTTCACGGCGCCCTACCTCGTCCAGGATGCGTTGTCGATCGACGGCGTGGACGCGAACGGGAAGCTCAAGGCCGCCCTTGCCAACACCGCCATGGCGATCACGAAGTCACGGACGGAGGACGGCTTCTACGGGGCGGACTGGTCGGGCCCGGAGTGGGACGCCGCGCACCGGTGGGAGACGTGGATCGCCCAGGCGGCGGCGAAGGGAGCGGGCTCGGGCCAGGGGATGGCTCTTCCCACGCAACTGCCCACGACGGCGAGCAGTGTCGCCATGGTGCTGGCAGGGGCGATGGTCGAACGGTGGAAGACTCCCCGCTGACCTGCATCGTGGGCGAGGATTGGCCCTGTCAGCCAGGCGATTCCCCCCCCCCTCCCGGGAGGCCCGGGGCGCGGGGGGGGAAGAGTTGGCGTTCCCGACCTATCTCGGTAGCCGTTCGAGGACTCGCTTGAAGGACTTGTCGAAGAAGACGAGAGAAGTGGGCGGGGTCTTCGTCGGCGGTACCGAACCGAGCCGTGGAAGTTCCACCACACCCAGGACCGCCTGCGGCAGGCCATTCTCGCTGAAGACGCTCACGGCGGGCCCATCCGCGCCAACTCCAACCGCAACCCTCTTGGTCAGCGAGGCCTCGTTGAATGAAAGTTCCTGCGCACCGTCCTTTTTCATGCCCAGAACTGCACGAGCCCTGCCTACCGCCTGTTCGAGCACTAGGTCCACGGAGCCATCACGATGGGCCATGGCGGTGAGTTCCGGGTTGTCCTTCCCAGTACCGAGCACGACCTTCGAAGACCCCTTCCAGATGCCCGCTTCGACACTCGCCATGGAGTCGCGACCGACAATCGCAAGATTGGCAGACTCCTCCGACTGGCTGACATAGAGATGCACGAAGCTCTTGGACTTCTCGTTGCGGAGCCCGAGAGAGAGCCGAACCGTGTCCTGCCCCTCGCCGTACAACCCGAACTCTCCACGAACAGAACCGTCGACGTTCACGACCTCGAATCTCTGCGCCCTAATCACCTCTGGGTTCCCTGCTTCCTGCCCCATGGACACTCCGGCTGCAACGAGTACAAGAACCGCGATACCCGCCGCGCGCATCCGCCGGTTCGACCTCTCCAAGTTCTCCAGCCGTGCAGACAGATCCTCGATGGTCATGGCTTGCTCCTCCCGGGGCCTGGCTTTGAAGCTGAATCATGATAGCGAATTCATTGTAGGTAGGTGGGGAGCCACTCCTTCCGACTACGGAACTTGCCCCCTCGCGGGTTAACAGCCCGGATCACGCGAGGCATCATTCGCGGAGCGCCACAACTCCGGGAACCACCCACACTTGCGGTGGCGGGCGTGGCCCCCTGTGTATCACCCAGCGATACAGAGAGCACCCCACCACCCCCACTCCCTTCCCCAGGGCCCCCGGATTCGGCCCCAGGGGCTCTCGGACTCTCCCGCTCTCGCGATTGGGTTAACAGCTTCGAGGGCCTTGGGGTACCAAGTGCAACCCTACGGAAAACGCGTCGAGCACTCTGCCCCCCGCCCCCGGGAGGACGGGGGGAGGAGGGGAAAACACGAGTCTCTGCCCCCAGGAGATTCCACCCATGCTGCTTCACTCCGATGGAGGAACTTCACCGCAAGAAGACTGGGGTTCCTTGGGGTGGTCGGCCTTCCTCTCCGCCCGCCAAGTGGAGCGAGCGGCGTCCCGGCGGCGGTGTATGGCGCGGGCGAGTGCCCGGGCAGCCACCCACAGGACCACGGGGTAGGCCATGAAGCCCATAGCGGGGTCCCACCAGGTAGCGGGCGGGTGGATGAGGGCTGCCATCAACCAGAGTCCGTCCAGTCCCAAGAGAATCCATGATGCAACTCGAGCGAGGGTGGAGAGGTCCTCGGCATCCTCCCAGCGCATGGAGCGAACGGCCCGCCACCCGAGGACTACGAAGACCGCGGGTGTCAAGGCCACCAGCAGGAGGATCCCGCCGAACCAGACCGTTCCGACGTCGCCCACAATGGCACGATCCTACCTTCCTCCGGACTTGCCGGACCGGGGGAGTTCATGAACGCCCCCCCCTCCCGGGAGGCCCGGGGCGCGGGGGGGAGGGCTACGGGACTCGACGGAACTCGATGGGTGCGTCTGTCTTCGGAATCGCGGCAAGGACATAGTCACCGGGGTCCCAGACGCCGACGACCAAGCCACGCACTCGCCTGGTTCGCCACGAGTACCGGCAGACGAGCGTGCCGTCGGAGCGTTCCGTGACAGACCGGATCCAGAGCCGCCTGGGCCATGTGTGCGCGCTGTACTCCGGAGTCCGGATGGCGATCAGCGTCTCCGTGGAGAGGTCGGGCGCGCGGGAGGCAGCGAAAAGCGCGTTCCGGCCACCGTAGGGAGGCTGCTCATCGCCTTCGTCGGGGTGGAGGCCCCATGAATCGGGCGAGATGACTCCCAGGCGTGCGCGAAGGGCGTCCCAAGCCGTCACATCCCCGACGGCTTCGAGGACATACCCATTGGCCTCCGCCTCCGGGTCGTAAGCCGCGATGCCCCCCGCTACGAGGCGCAAGGGGATCCTGCCCGGACCCGCGGGTTCATCCGCCTCCACCAGGGGCATGGCCCACCGTGCGTTCGAGATCCAGGCGATGCCTCGGGGCCCCCGGAACTCTACGTCGAGGGCTCCCGCCGCGCGCCATGGGACTTCCAGATCGACCTCGAGTTCCATGGATTCACCTGGACCAATGGTCACGGGGGGGATCTCCGTCCATGGGCCGTGGACCCGGCCTTGCGACGGCGGAGTCCAGTAGGGGTGGCTCCGGAGTCGAGCCCGGGCGGAAATCGTTCGGACTTCGTTGCCCTGGTTCAGGCAGGTCACGACCGAAGTCCAAGTGCCCCCCGCCAGGACGAGGGGAGGCTGGTAGGCATTGGAGGAGGCCGGGGCAAGGAGGAGGGCAAGGGCGAAGAGTGGCATCGAAAGCACCCTCATTTGCCACCTCCTCGGGGGCCCGCAGCCCGAGTTCAGTCTACTCGACGAGAAGCACCTCGGCATGCCCGCAATCACGCCCCCTCCCGGGAGGCCCGGGGCGCGGGGGGGACCTGCGGTGCTTCCCTCCAGGGACCGGCCCTTCCCTTCCACCTACCCGATCCACACGCCCCCGAGAGGACGGGGGGAAGAGGGTTACGGAAGCCCCCACTTCCTCAGCTGATCGCTGGCCTTCGGCCCGAGCGCCTTCCCGCAGATCTCCGCGAAGATGCGGAACCGTTCCGGCACCGACGCGTCTTTGGCCACATCGACCCCAGGTGCAGCCTCGAAGAGCTTCGTGAATCGACTCCAGTCGGGGATGCCGCCCTTCCCCTCCCGCACCGCTTCCTCCACCCCGAGGTAGACCCCCGCCGCCGCGCCGTAGGAAGGGACTGCTTCGAGCTTGCCTCCCTTCTCGAGGAACGTCCCCAGCCCCTTCAGGCAGTTCAACTGGAACGGTCGCCAGGAGTCCTCGATGCCGAGGAACCACCAGTAGCTCGTCCAGCTCACCTCCGTCAGTCCTTCCAAGTACCGGCCGGTCGGACAGATCGCAGGGAACCCAATGAAGCCGTGGGAGGCCTCGTGGGAGTAGGGACCGTGGTCCGGGGGGAACTTCATCTCCTTCCGCGGGATGTGGAGCCGGAAGTCGACGAAGAGGGCCGTGCCTCCCTCATCGGTCCGGAACCTGACGATGAGTCGCTTCCCGCGGAAGGCAACCTGATCCCGCCCGGTCCATTCCCGGAGCCAATCCAGTGCGGCGTCCATTTCCGCGAGGAACCTCCACCGGGTCGGCGTCATGGCCGCGTAGTCCTTCGGCCACGCGAGGATCACGTTCACTCCCGCGAGCACATCGATGGGTTGGCGTCGGGTTCAACCAGCACATCTGGGCAGACCTCGAGGCCTGGGTCCGGGACGTCGTCCGAAAGCGGGGGATCGCCTGGGTCATCACGGGACCGCTGTTCCTCGACGCGGATGGACGGACCATCGGGCCGGGCGGGGTCGCGGTCCCGAGTCACTTCTACAAGGTCGTCGTGACGCGGGACGAGGCGGGAACCCTTCAGGCCATCGCGTTCGTCCTCGAGAACCGCACTCACTCCGCCGAGGAGCGACGAGATCTCGCCAGGTTCATCCAGTCCATCGACTGCGTCGAAGAGAAGGGCGGGCTCGACGTGATGCCCCGGTTGCCGCCAGCCGAGGAGGAGCGCCTGGAGAGACGGCCGGCGGCGATGTGGAACTGACCCGACAGGTGCGGTCCCCGTCCGTGTCCTAAGACGGGAGAGTGCCCGAACCGCGGCTCTCCAGGGTGAAGCGGATGGACGCGAAGACGGACGCAGGCGGGCACGTGAGGTTCTCGCCCCTTCCCAAGGGAGAGTACCTGGCCGTGATCTACCTCGGGCCCAACGCCAGTTGGTACCCGGACGCCACCAGGATCACGGACGGAGAGAAAGCCTCGGTCCGTTGGACCCTCGGTACCCGCACAATTCGCGGACGCCTCCCCGTCGAGGTGAAGAGTGGCAAGACCAGCGTCCTCGAAGTCCACGCCCCATGACGTGGAGAGGTGAGTCGGGCCCAGTAGAAAGTGGCCCGGTCTGGGCACATCCGAAAGTGCGTTCCCCCCCGGGAGGCCCGGGGCGCGGGGGTACGTGGGTCGCCACGGGGCGACCCGGGGCTCCGTACACATGCTCCCTCGGCCCTCATTCCCCTGCCGCGATGACCAGGCACTCTCTCCGCTCACTCAACCAAGTGACTGATGACAGCTCGACATCCGGCTCAAGCAACGACACGCTGACATCCGCTCCGAGAGGAAGGTCAATCAGGAACTCGCCATGGCCGTCCGTGACCTCCGTCCAACGCTGGAATCCGACTCCGATTGACTTCCATCCGTAGGAGATGCCCACCCGTACGCCTTCCATCGGCCGTCCCGCCTCCGTGCGGACAGAGACTGACCACTCATCTGCAGTCGGTAGGACGATTGTCGCAGGGCGCACGGTTGCCCCTATCTCGACAACACTGGGTTGAGTTCGAACACGGGCATATCCTGGTGCGAACACATCGACCCACGCATTGTCATCGACCACCTGCTCCAACACGAGTTCGCCGTCCTCATTCGCCTTGGCGGAACATCCTTCCCATCTCGCGGGCCCCGCCCTCCGACCAACAACCAATTGGGCCCTCGCTGCCTCGATGGGCTTCCCTTGAGGATCCAGCACACGAAGCGCGATTCGCCCGATCCGAGATGGCATCACCAAGTATTGGGGGTCATGGAGATCAAAGGGAGTCCAAATGCTAGAGCCAAGCAACAATGGTGGTCGCCCTCTACGCATGGCCCAGAAAGACAAATACCCGCTCCGACAGGGAAGGTCGATTCCGGCAGGTGACGCCAAGTCCACTTCGACGACTCCACACTCTCGCTCGGACAGATCCGGAGTGCGAGCCGGCCAGTGATCCAAGGTCCAGCAGATACTCCCCGAATACGCTCGCACGTCGTCCGACCCCCACTGAAGCAATGCGCGCACACGGGGCTCTCGAACCGCCTCCATTTCGGCACATGATTGCGCATCGAACCCCGAGTCCGACCCGCATGGACCCGCACATGCGCTGAGCAACGATACGACTGCAAAAAGCAGGATCAGCTGGCCCTGCTTCACCCTCGCCCCCTTTGACATTCGGCACCCCTGACTCCCCGCAACGCATGGCCGATATCCGAGCTCTTCGCCGAGCCCTTCGCCAGGACATTCTGGCACCTCCCGTCGAGGTCTCGACACCGGCAGTAGGGTAGCCCGGGGCCGGCGCACCCGCAAGGCCCCATCTACTCCACTTTACGAGTCACTGCACATGACGTCTCGAACAGGACCTTCCCGCCGTCGCCGAGGACCTGGATCTTCCTGGCCTCACGGAGCTCGATGCCCTCGGCAGCCAGTCCCCGGATGGCATGGGAGGTCTCCATGGCCACGAGCCGGCACCGGGCCTCGAGTTCCGCCTCGGCGCGGTCCGTGAACAGGGTCGGATCGGGGTCCATCGACAACCCGCCCTTCAGCTGCAGGGCCAAGTTCTCCAGGGAGGTCTCGAAACAGATGTCGGCGAGCTCCGAGGTGGGCGTCGGGTTCGTGACCATCCAGAACGCGTCCTTGGGTCCGTAGCGCATGGCTGATGACCGACTACCTGCCCGAGGTCGCCGCGCTCGATCGCGCGACCTTTCCCGATCCCGAACAGATCGCGGCGTGGCTGGGCGGCGACGTCCGCATCGAACCCATGCCCGTTCCGCGCGACACTCCGGACTGGATGCTCGGCTCGTACTGGGCCCACCCGGAACGCGTGCTCGATGCGCGGGCGCGCGCGGCCACCTCGGGCTTCGCGCGCATGCCGGAGGCCGTGGTCGGGCGCGCGGTGGGCGCGCTGACGCGCGATCTCGCCGACGGAACCTGGGACCGCAGGCACGGCCGGCTGCGCGGGCTCTCGGAGTGCGACGTCGGGCTGCGACTGATCGTCGCGCGGCCGTGAGTTCCCGTGCCGGCCCTGCGTCGGCGGGGCCGGCCCGTTCCCGCGCCCGCCGGGTGGGGTTCCGCCCCATGGATCTTCCCGCAGGCGGAGACTAGCGTGCGGTCATGGGCGCCCGGGAGCGCGCGGGGGCGTCCACAGGTCCTCCGGCCGTCGGCCGTGTCGGTGTCCGCGCCCCATCGAAGGAGGAGCGACCCATGGCCAAGGAGTTCCTGACCGACGTGAAGTCGATCCGCGCCCGGGCGCGCCGGCACATGGATAAGGGTGCGGTGACGGAGGGGTACCGCGGGAACCTCCCGACGATCCTCCGGATCCTGAACGAGGCCCTGGCCAGCGAACTGGTCTGCGTCCTTAGATACCGGCGGCACCACTTCATGGCCACCGGCATCGACGCCCAATCGGTGGCCGCCGAGTTCCTCGAGCACGCCAACGAGGAGCAGGGCCACGCCGACCAGATCGCCGCCCGAATCGTCCAGCTCGGCGGCGCGCCGGACTTCAGCCCCGAGGGAATGCTCACGCGCGCCCACTCGCAGTACGTCGAGGGGGAGGACCTGCGGGACATGATCGCCGAGGACCTCGTGGCGGAGCGCATCGCCGTCGAGACCTACGGGGAGATGATCCGCTACGTCGGCGACGACGACCCCACGACGCGCAGGATGCTCGAGTCCATCCTCGCCATGGAGGAGGGGCACGCCGACGAACTCGCCACCCTCCTGGTGCGCCTCGGCGACGGCGGCCGGAAGCGGACCACCTAGCCCCGCCGCCGGCCCCGGCCGGAGGGACGACCGTCCTCCGCGGCGACGGCCCGATCCCCCCCGAGGGGGTCCGCCTCTCGGTGGAGGTGCGGCTGAAGCGGCGCCGGCCGGACCTCCGGAAGGAGCAGACCCCGGGGGGAGGGGGTCGGGTTCGACGGCCGTCCGGTCGCCTCCCGCCCTACGCGCGGAGAACCGTCCTCACCGCCTCCGCGAAGGCCAGGCCCCCGTCCGGGGCGTGCTCCAGGTAGAGATCCGGCTCGATGGCCTCGAGTTCCATGAGGAGCGGCAGGCCGTCGGGCCCGCGGACGAGATCCACGCGGGCGTAGACCGGCGGGATCGGGGCGGCGGCGAGGGCGCGCAGGGCCGCCTCCCGGACATCGGCCGGCGGATCGAAGGGGGCGTAGGTTCCGCCGAGGTGGGACTGGACCCGGAACTCCCCCGGCCCGGCCACCTTCCGGACCGCGTGGGCGGGGCTCCCCCCGAAGTGGAAGAGGGAGAGCTCCCCGTCCCCGGCGACGGCGGGGAGGAAGGGCTGGATCATGGCGTCGGGGACGACCTCCGGGGGGGCCTCCCCCGGCCGCAGCCGGAAGGTCCGGTGGCCCCCGGCGGAGACCTGGGGCTTCACGACGAGGTCCCCCGACCCGAGGGTCCGTGCCGCCGCGGCCAGCGCCTCGCGGTCCGCCCGGCTTGCGTAGACGGTGGGCACCACCGGGACGCCGGCCCGGGCCAGCTCGGCGAGGTAGGTCTTCCGGGTGTTCCAGCGGAGGAGGGCGGTCCCGTTCACGACGGGGCCCGCGGCGGCCCAGCGATCGAGGGCCGCGCTCCAGGCGGCGGGGTCGAGGTGGTAGCCCCATGCGAGGAGAGGGAGGGAGCCGTCGATCCCCGCCGGTGGGGTTGCGCTCCACGGGACCCCGACGGCGTCGATGCCGACGCGGGCGAGGAGATCCCGGTAGCGCCCGAGGAAGGGGGGCGCGTTTTCCGCGTAGGCGGCGTGCAGCGGGTCCGGTGTCCAGAGTGCGATGCGCACGGGGGACGCAAGATAGGGCAGGGCGGGTCCGGGGACGGCATGCGGTCCGGGGGACCGCGGCCGACGAAGGGGTCGATTCACCGGTCGGCCGGCCAGATCTCCGCCGCTGCAGCGAGTCGTATCAGCGGTCGCGTCCATTGCGGCGAAGCGCCTCTCCGATCCCCGGAGCTCCTGTTCGCGGCGCTCTTCACGCAGTTCGCGGCGTCGGTGCTCCTCGCCGGCGCCGTGGAACTCGGGGTACTTCGTGGGATCGATGTACTTCTCCTACGGCCTCGCGCTGGCCGCGGGGCTCCTCCCGTTCCGGCTGCCGTGGGAGCGGACGATGCGGCTGCCGAACGGGTCTCTCCCCGTCGGTCGCTTCTCCGGTACCCTCTGGCCATGGGACTGAACCGGGTCCACCTCGCGGTCGTCGCCATCGCCTCGCTCCTGGCGGCGGCACCCTCCCCTCGACCGGCCGCCGCTCAGGACAAGGGGGCCGCGTCGAGTCTCCTGCCCCCGCTCCCCCTGCGTACCCAGGGCCGGTGGATCGTCGATGCCAAGGGGAGGCGCTTCAAGCTCGCGGGCGTGAACTGGTACGGCGCGGACCAGAAGGACTGGGTCGTCGGCGGACTCGACCGGGCGCGCCTGGAGGACATCTCCCGATCCATCAGGACCATGGGGTTCAACTCCGTGCGGATTCCCTGGTCCAACGAGATGGTCGAGAAGAATCCCCGCGTGGGCGACCCCCACCTCGCGGCCAACCCGTCCCTGAAGGGGAAGAGGGCCCTCGAGGTCCTGGACGCCGTGGTGAATGCGCTGGCCGAGGAAGGGCTCGTCATCATCCTGGACAACCACATCAGCGACGCCGACTGGCCCGACGGGGAGGGGGACGGCAACGGGCTGTGGTGGAACGAGCGATACCCGGAGAAGGCGTGGATCGCGGACTGGAAGGCCATGGCACGGCGGTACGCGAAGTCGCCGGCGGTCATCGGCGCGGACCTCCGCAACGAACCGCGGCCGGCGGTCCACGGGGACGGGAAGCGACGGGTCCCGGTGTGGGGCGGAGAAGATCCCGCGGTCGACTGGAGGGCCGCGGCGGAACGCGGCGGCAACGCCGTTCTCGATGAGTGCCCCCACTGGCTCGTCTTCGTCGAGGGAGTGGACTTCTCCTCCGACTTCACCGGAGCGCAGGCGAACCCGATCCGCTTCAAGGTGCCGAACCGCCTGGTCTGGTCCCCCCACGACTACTCGTGGTTCCACAACGGCCTCTCCTCCCACGGCGCCCTTCACGGGGACCTGGGGCGGCGATTGGGATTCCTCCTCGTCCAGGACGAGGCGTGGACCGCTCCCGTCTGGGTCGGCGAGTTCGGGGCACCGCACGGCGCGAACGGAGACGTCTACGCCTCCTCGGGCGCCGGACTCTGGTACGCGGCCTTCCGGAGCTACCTCTATGGCGCCGACATCGACTGGTGCTACTGGGCGCTGAACGGCACCCAGTCCCGGGGGGCGACCCGGACCTTCGGCGCCGAGGAGACCTTCGGGGTCCTGGACAAGGATTGGAAGGCCCCGGCTCTGCGGCGCCACCTCGACGCGCTCAGGTCCCTTCAGCCGGCCACTCAGGGACCTTGACGCCCTCCTCCTACCCCCCGCCGCTCCTACTCCCCGACGCTCCAGCACCAGGTCTTCCCGCCCGCGATTAGGATGCGGGAGGTGCGCTCGAGGACGGCCACGTCGTTGACGACGTCCAGGGCGGCGGTCATCGAGGCCACCTCGACCAGCTCCCCCTTCTCGATCCGGAAGGCCCTCAGGACCGATTCGGGGGCCCCCCTCGCGACCGCCCCGAGGAGGCCGCGCGAGGGGGAGAGTCCGAGGCTCACGTCCCCCCCGTCGGCGATGCGCACGGTGTCCATCACCTTTCGCGCCTCGATGTCCAACCGCACCACGGTCCCCTCCGCCGTCGCGATCCAGGCCCTTCCGCCGCCGGCGCACACGTCGAACTTCAACAGCGGGCAGGGGGCCTCGAGGACCGCGACGGACCGCATCGCCACCGGGTCGACGATCTCGATGCGGTTCTCGTCGCCGATGATCACGAGCAGCCCCGTCCGGTCGTCCACGGCGGCGCCCACGGGCCGCTTGATCCCGATGGACATCGCCCTTCCCTTCCACGGCGGGGCGGCGGGGACCACCAGGATCCCGTCCCAGTGAACGACGGCCCAATCCCCCGTCGCGGGGAGCGCGCGGACGGCCCAGGGCGTGAGCACCCCGTCGAGTCTCCCGCGGCCGGTTTCGAGGAGGGCCGGCAACTCGAGGAGGGTCCCGGTGCCGTTCAGCACCGAGATCCCCTTCCGACCGTCCGGTGAGACGGCGACCCTCCCGAGGATGCCCGGCCTCCTTCCGACCACGCGCAGGTCGCGGTCGAGGGAGAAGTAGAAGGGCCAGGGGCCCGCGGCCTGAACGACGATGGAGCCCTCGTCGGGCGCCACCGTGAAACCGTTCGTCTGCCGGTTCCCGGGGACGGGGAGGACCTCGATGCGCCCCGTCCTGCCCGACGGGGGCAGGTTGACCGGGTCGGGCCGTGCGACGGGGGCCGGGACCGCGGGTGCGGCGCCGCCGGACACCGACCGGAAGGCGAGGTAGGCCGCGGCGCGCACCGGCGGCTCCGTGTCCTTCAGCAGCCGCTCCAGCGCCGGGGCCGCCGACTTCGCCGCGGGCCCGAGCTCCCCCAGCATCCGGGCCGTCTCCCACCGCTCGGCAGCGACCGGGGAATCCAGCCCGCCGGCGAGGAGGGGGACCATCCTCTCCGCGTCACGTCCCGCGGCCGCGAGGCCGAGGGCGGCGCCGCGCCGCAGGGCCTCGTCGCGATCCTCGAGGAAGGGGGACAGCGCCGCGGCGGCCTCGGCGGAGACCGGAGCCATGGAGGCGAGGGCCTGCACCAGGCCCTGGCGCGTCATGGCATGGCGCTCCCCCGGGAGGGCGGCGAGGAGGGCGGGGACGGCCTCCCTCGCCCGGGTCCCCATGCACGCGAGGGCCGCCGCCGACGAGCACCGCACGCCGTCGGATTCCGCCGACAGCCCCGCCACGAGGAGCGCCACCGCCTCCGGACCGCCGATCCAGGCGAGGGCGCGGGGTGCGAGGGGATCCCCGCGCATCATCCTCTCCTCGAGCATCGGCACGGACCCCCGGTCCCTGAGGATCCCCAGGATGCGGATGGCCTGCCTCGACGTCTTCTCCTCCTCCACGAGCCCGCGCACCGCGGCGACGCCGTCGGCGGAGACGGAGAGCGGGGGAAGGCCGGCACCACCCAGGGACTCGGCGACGATCCGGAGGATGAGGAACTCCTCGACCGTGGTCGGCTCCACGGCCTTCGTCACGAACCGGAACTGCGGGTCCACCGGACCGGGGGTGGGAATCCTCTCGAGGAGGATCTCGCTCTTCTCCGCGGCCACCTGCACCCGCGTCTTGAGGTCACCGAGGGGGGTGATGCGCACGTGGTAGCCGCCAGTCAGGTATTCGAAGGGGCCGGCTTCGGAGCGGTAGACGGGGGAGTACCAGGTCCCGTCGTTCTCCAGGAACACCTCCCGCTCCCTCCCCTGCTTCGGGAACGGGCTCCCCGGTTCGGGAGCCCCCCGGACCCTCTTCGTCCTCCACTGCCCCGCGGTCGGACCGCCGGAGGTCCAGGAACCGAACTCCGAGCAGACCGCCGCCTGGACCTCGTCCGCCTCCCTGTCGAACACCCACTCCGTCGGGTTGGCGGGGGACGGCGGGGCCCCGAGGATCTCGACTTCCTCCACGGCATGGACCGGGAGCGGCGCGGAGAGTCCGGTCATCAGCGCGAGCAGGGCCGGCGCCTTCATGGGAGCACTCCCTTCGCGTGCGGTGGACGGCGCCACGATACCCCGGCGGGCCGGCGGCCGCCGATCCTGGAGGGCGGAGGAAACGGTCGAGGAGGAGGCCGAAGGGACCTTGGGGTAGGATGGTGCCGCCGAGGAGGTCCCCATGAACTGGCAGGACTACATCGAGGAGCGCCCCGACGTCATGAACGGGAAGCCCGTCTTCAAGGGCACCCGGGTCACCGTCGAGCACGTCCTGAAGGAGCTCGCCGACGGCATGGCCGAGGACGAACTCCTCCGCGGCCACCCCCGCCTCACCCGGGACCACCTCCGGGCCTCCTGGGCCTACGCAGCCGCCGTCATCGGCCTCGAACAGACCCTTCTCGGGTAGCCGGGCCCGATGCGATTCCTCGCGGACGAGAACATCCACGCGGACCTCGTCGCCTGGCTGCGATCCCGGGGCCACGACGCTTCCTACGCCGCCGACACCCTGGCCAGCGAACCGGACGACGTCGTCCTCCGGCGCGCCCGCGAGGAGTCGCGAATCCTCGTCACCGACGACAAGGACTTCGGGGATCTCGTGGTCCACCGGCGCATGGCGACATCGGGAGTCCTGCTCCTGCGGCTGCGGAGCCCGGCGGTACGCCTGCGTATCGCGCGCCTGGAGCATGTCTGGCCGTCCATCGAGGGGAGCATGGCCGGCTCGTTCGTCGTGGTGGGCGACCGCAAGGTGCGGGTCCGGCCCATCGCACCGGCCGAGGGGGAGGGAGTTCCGTAGCGGGATTCCGGCTACCTCTTCCGCACGAGGTGGATCACGACCTTCGTCGTCTCCCCCGCCTTCACCTCGACGGGGACGGCCTTGACGGGCTCGAACTCCTCCCCGAACGAGTGGGACCTCACCGTGTAGCTCCCGGGTTCGAGTCTCTCGATCTTCCCCGCTCCATGGTCGAGGTTCATCCCGATGGCCCGGGTCCAGCTCTCCTCCCGCCCCACCTCGACCATGACCATCGCGTCGTCCCAGTCCGGCGCTTCCCCCTCCCACTCGTAGGAGAGTTGCAGGGTCCCCGCGCGGCGGAGCCGGATCGTCAGGACCGTCTCGATCCCCTCGCGGACCTCCACGGGTCCGACCCCCTCCTTCCCCGAGAAGAGCCCTCGGGATCCTCCCCGGAACGCCTCCGCGTAGCCCTCCGCCCTGACCGCGAGCGCCACCCGGCCGGCGGGGGCCACGATGCGGAACTCCCCCGGATCCTCGGTCCGGTCCGCCGAATCCAGACCGTACCCCGACCGCCCCGCATCCGTGTGCCAGGCGATGATGGCCTCATCGAGGGGTTCCCCCGTCGCGTCGTCCAGGACGCGGACGAGGAGGGTCCCGGGGCCCGGCAGGCGGAAGTCGAAGGTGCCACCCGCCGGCGGGACCGTGACGGTGGCGTACCACTGCGGATCGATCTGCACCTCGTAGACGCCCGGGGGGACCGCCTGGAGGGAGAAGGGCACCGCCGTCCCTTCCGCGGGGAGATCGAGGTGGACGACCTGCTCCACGCTGCTGTTGGTCGGATCGACCCCCTCGAAGCGGAGGCGGGTCCGCCGGAGATCCCAGGAGGCCGGCACGGTCACGGTGCCGGAGACGGGGACCGGGGCTCCGGCGGCCGAGGGCCGCGTCTTCAGCGCCAGCCGCGACTCCCTCCCCGCGAGGACCTCCACGCTCCCCTCGCCGTAGACCTCCCCCCGCTCGTGGAACCACCCGCGCCGTACCTTGAATTCCCAGGTCCCCGCGGGGATTCCCTCGTAGACGCCCTCGCCCTCCGGCCCCGGGGCCGTGAGGGTCCACAGCCGCCAGGGCTCCGAGGCCTCCGCCGTCACCGTCGCGTCGGGAAGACCGCTCCACCCCTCGACGGAGAGGCGGACGGTCCCGCCGGGCCCCAGGGGCACGCGCGTCTCCGCCGAGCCCCTCACCGTCTTCACCATCGCCCATGCGTGGCCGTCGGCGACGACGAACAGGGTCTCGCTGTCCGCGAGTTTCCCGAGGGGGATGCGCCCGTCGCCGCCGGCGGGCAGCGGGGGACCCTCGAGGGTTCGGGCGTTGGGGAAGTCGTCGTAGAGGAAGGCGTCCTCCTCCCACCGCCGGCGAAGGGCCCGGGCCGACGGGAGGGGCTCCCCCGTCTCCCGGTCCACCACGAGGAGGGCGACGTGGCGAGGGGCGAAGAGGACGAGGGAGACGGGCTCCCCCCGGAGGATCTGGATCCGGGGGAGGGAATCATCGGGAGGAGCGCCGTCCGCCTCCACGTCCTGCACGTGGTACGGTCCGGCCCTGCGCACCGCGCACTCGAAGCGGCCGTTCTCCCCCGCGACGTAGTAGACGCGCTCTCCCTCGCGGAGCCGGAACCGGAACTTCCGGACGGGCCTCCCGTCGTCCCAGGCCAACGTCCCCGTCACCGGGATGCGCGCTTCGGGGAAGAGGGGGCGATCGACGAGGAGGTCCGCGGGGGCGCTCTTCCCCCCGTTCACCGTCAAGGGCCCGTTGCGATGCACCCAGGGCTCCCCCTCGCCGGACCAGGTGGAGAGGGTGTGCTCGCCGGCCTTGACCCCCTCGAAGGAGAAGCGCCCCTGCTCGTCGGTCACGGTCTGGCCGACCAGCCTCCTGGGGCCGCCGGGCCCGCCCCAGAGGACGACCTGCACCGAGGGCGCCGGCTCACCGTCCGAACCCAGGAAGCGGGCGACCCCCGCCACCCGACCCGCGGCCGCCGGCGCCGGGGCGGCGACGGGCGCGGGCTCCGGGGGAGGCGGGGCCGGGGGCGGTTCCCCGGCGGCGGGCGGGAAGAGAGCGGCGGGCGGGGGGTCGGGAGAGGTGGCGGGCGGGGCGTCGGGCGGGACGTCGGCCACCTCCGGAGGCGCGGAGACCTGGAGGGGGGGCGCCGGCCCTGTACCGGAAGCGCAGGCCGGGATGGAGAGCGCGGCAAGAAGCAGGATCAGGACCGTTCGACGGGCACCGGCTTCGCGTTCCCTCTTCATGGATGCATGGTACGGCGGGAGGCCCTCCTGGAGATCGCAGCGGGAGGGATTCATCGTCCCCAGGGGACCGGCCATGGCCTCTCCCACCATCGGCCTTGCGTCACCGCTCGAGCCGCTTCACGCACCGGAACCCGCAGCGCCCGTCCTCGGGGCTCCATCCGCGGGAGCTGGAGTCCATGGGCCGGCGCCAGGTCCTCGTCGTGGAGAAGAGGGGGACGTTGATGAGGTTCCCCACGAAGAGGCCGCAGGGAGTCGTGGAGGAGTTCTCGAAGTACCCGTTGCGGACGATGCGCCACGGGCCGCGGTCGGCCCCCTGGGGCTCGACGACGAGGGGAGCGGATGCGTAGGGCTCGATCATGCGCGGGTCGGCCACCGATGGCCCGCAGCGGTCGAGACACCACTCCTGCGGACCGCCGGCCATCCCGAGCACGCCGTAGGGGCTCGCGTTTCCGGGAAGGGCGTCCACGGGGACCGCCTCGTCGGGCAGGTCCCGATCCTCGTCGCCCCAGGGCAGCAGCCGCCCGTCCTTCCCCCGGGCCGCCTTCTCCCACTGCGCCTCCGTGGGAAGCGACTTCCCCGCCCAGGCGGCGTACCGCTGTGCCTCCGCGAAGGGGACCTCCGTCACGGGCATCCCGTCTCCGCCGGGGCGGGCCGCCCCGGGCGGGGCCGCGGCCGGCGCGCCCGTGGCGGCGAGGAACCGCCTCCACTGTCCGACGGTGACCGGGTGCCGATCCACGAGGTAGGCCCGCAGGGAGACCCGGTGCTCCGGCCCGTCGCAGGTCCCCCAGTAGATGGCGAACCGCTCCCCGTCGTTCCCCATCACCGATTCCCCCGCGGGGACGAGGACCATCTCCGCGCCGTCCGTCGCGCCATGGACGCGCCCCTCCTCCGTCCGCAGGAAGCCCGGGGGGAGATCGAGCCGCGCCTGCGCCCGGAGCACCTCCAGCGGAGGGGGAGGGAGCCCGGGGACGGCGGGAGCGAAGGGAGGGGGCGGGGGTTCGCGACCCTCCCTCCCCTCGCCGCAGGCGGAATTGAAGGCGAGGGAGGCGAGGAGGCAGGAGAGGCCGAGGAGGGACCGACTCCGGTCCCTCCCGCGGGACCCGCGGCCGCGCCCGACCCGGGTCCCTACCACCACGGCGGCGGATCCGGGATCCACTCGTGGCGGAGGAACTCCACGGGGCCGTCGCGCCGCTCGATGCTCCAGGCGGCGAAGGACTCCGACCAGGAGTACCCCTTCGAGAATCCCCCGGAGGGGGCCACGACGAAATACTCCACCAGGGTGGTGTCGGTGCGCGGATCGACCATGACCCGATCGATAAGGGTGGTCCAGGAGGGATCGGGGCAGATCCCCCCGAAGGCGACGACGACGCGGTGCGTCGCGAAGTCCACCTCCTCGAACCCCCCCAGGGGGTCGTACCCGCCGGCGTCCGCCGTCCCGAGAGCGTCGTGGAGGGCGGCCATCTCCGCCGCGCTCTCGACGACGACGGGCTCCCGGGAGGCGCGGACGAACTTCGCCCAGTTCACCTCCCCGATCACCTCCGGCGGCGGCAGCCGCGCCGGGACCACGCCGACCGCGTACCTGTTGGAAGGGAGGTAGTCCGGGAGGGGTTCGTTCCAGATCACCTCCTCCACCCAGAGCGGGCTCGGGGACTCGGGGGAGGAGACGCAGCAGGTGCCCTCGAACGGCCGCCCCGTGACGGTGACGCTGGCGCCGCGCCAGGCCGGATTCGCGCGGATGGCCGATTCCCCCGGCCCCTGGAGGACCGTCGGGTAGCTCCACGGATCGTCGGAGACGCGGAGGAGGACGACGGAGCCGATCCCCTCGAGGGTCCCCGTGCAGGTCTCCCGCGCGGTCCCGTCCCAGAAGAAGGCCCTCCCCGGTTCCACGAAGACCGTGGCCGAACCCGAGGCCCAGGCGCCGGCCTCCTCGTCCCACGCGGGGTCGTCGATGAGGGCGACCTCCAGGGAGAGCGCGTCCCAGTTCACGCGCCGCGGGACGCGGGCGCGGACGGAGAACCGGTAGGGCGGCTCCTCGTCCCATCCGATCCGCACGGGCCGGCGCCCCCTCGCGACGACATCCCCCGTCGAGGAGCGGAGCTGCCAGCGGGCGGTGAACTCCCCCGACACGAAGAAGGAGCCCCCCGTCTCCCACCGCACGCGGGCCTGGATCGTCCCGCCCCGGTTCACGATGGGCTTCCGGACCTCGACGTGCAGGCCCGACGGGAGATCGGCGGGGGTCTCCGCCGCCGCGCACACCGCAGCCGCCCCGACGACGAGGGCCGTGAGCAGGCGCATGGCCGTCTCCTTCCGGGGTCCGCCTCCCCGACGGTCCATTGTACGTGGCGCCGCGGGCCCGGCGCGGCGCCTCACCGCGGCTGGACCTCGATCTTCCGGAAGGAGGCCTTCCCGTCCTGGATCGTGAGGGCGACGAACCCCTTGCGGCGCTCGGCGGTGAGGGGCTCGCGGGAGAGTTCCGTCCCGTTCACGAACACCGCCACCTCCTTCCCCCGCAGGCGGATCTCCCAGAGGTTCCAGCCCGCCGGGTCGCAGGTGCCGGGGAACTCCGACAGCGTGATCTTCACCACGTCGCGGAACTCGTGCTCGCCGAGGCGCTCGTACACGTAGAGCTTCCGGTTGATCAACCCGGCCCCGTAGTGGTCGTAGCTCCCCTTCCAGCCGACGAGCAGGGCCGCCATGGGATCGTCCTGCCGCTCCTCGAGCATCCGGATCTCGGCCCGCACGTCGTAGTCCCCGTCGAAGGTCCCCTCGCTGCGGACCTGGTAGGCCCCCTCGATGGTGTCCCCGATGATGAGCCCGTTCTCGACCTGCCATTGCGGGAACCGCGCGTGCTCCCAGCCCTTGAGATCGGTGCCGTTGAAGACCTGCACCGCGGGCCCCTTGGCGGAACCCCCGAGCTTCTCGAGGAGCTCCGCCGCCGCGCGATCGCCGGGCCGGATCTCCAGGACCCGGCGGACGGCCACGTCGGCGGTGCGGGCGTCCTTCACGGCCCACTTCCGGGCGAGGGCGAGGAGGTCGTCGGCGTAGCGATCGAGGATCTTCCGGAGCTCCGTCCCGGCGACGTCCACGTCCACGAGCTGCTTCGCCGCCCTCGCGCCGAGGGCCTTCCACTCCGGAGGGGCGTCCCCCGCGGCCTCCACCGCCGCGACGAAGGCCCGCAGCTCCGTGACGCCGTCGTCGGTCCGCCCCGAGCCGAGCAGCGCCTGGGCGAGACCGTGGCGGGCCGGGAGGAACGTCCCGTCCTCCTCGAGGGCGCGCCGGTAGTGGCCCTCGGCCTCGTCCCAGGCCTTCGCCTTGAGGGAGGTCTCGGCGCGGGAGGCGAAGAACTCCGCCGCCGTGCGATCGGCCAGCGCCTCCGCCCCCGCGAGGAGGAGCACGAGGGCTGCCAGGACGGCCGGGGCGCGCCGCCTCACAGCTTCCCCCCCCGGAAGACGCGCCGCTCCGTGCGGCAGCCCTGCTGGTAGATGCCGATCTCCCCCTTCAGGCCCGGCCGGTCGGTGAAGCGGTGGGTCATGGCGATGGAGCCGTCGAGCCAGATCTCCAGGTCCTTCCCCCGCACGACGATGCCGAAGCGGTGGAAGACGGCGGGGTCGACGGCCGGCATCTCGTGGACCGCCACCTCGCTCGCGCTCCCGGTCTCCGACGCGGCGAGGAGGACGATGCGGGAGCGCTGGAAGAAGGCGGCGAGGAAGTTCGGGCTGGCATCGGCGAAGGTCAGGCCCGTGAGCCACCCCGAGTCGTAGACCTCCGCCGCGCGGACCTCCATCTCGAAGGCGAAGGCCTCCCCGAGATCGAGGGGGCGTTTCGGGAGGATCTTCGTCCCCGACTTCGTGTCCACCTCCATGAGGTTCCCCTCGTAGCGGATGTGCTCGCCGGAGATCGTCCGGTCGGCGAGGAAGTCGAGCCAGATCCTGACGGCGGCGATCTCCTTCCCCGCCCCGGCGGCGGCGATCTTCGCCGGACGGGGCTTCCCCCCGAGCTTCTCGCGCAGCGTCAGGGCCGCGTCGTGGTCGGGTCGGACCGAGAGGAGCCGCTCCAGGGCCTGGAGCGCGATGCCGGGGTCGCGGGAGGAGCGCAGCCGGGCGAAGTCCATGAGCTCGTCCACGACCCGCTCCTCGAGTTTCCGGAGCTCCTTCTCCCCCGCCGCCAGGACGTCCACCCGCTTCTCCGCGAGGGAGCGGAGCTTCTTCTCCTCCGCGCTCCCTTCGCCGCCGCGGGCCTCGAGGAGGGCGAGGTACTCGCGGTAGGCGGCCAGGGAGCCGGCGTCGTCCTTCTGCCGGTCAGAGACCACGCCGATCCAGTAGACCGCCTCGGCGAGGCCGGGGTCCTCCGCCTGGGCGCGCCGCAGCAGGGGGACGGCCTCGTCGTACTTCCGCGCGGCGACGGCCTTGCGGCCGGATTCGAGGAGGGTGCGGGCGACGACGGGGTCCCCCGCGAGGGCGGGGATCGACCCGGGGAGCAGGAGGGCCGCTCCGAGGAGCACGGCCCGCAGGTGGCGACCGGTCGGGGACCTCATCCGACCGCACTGTAGGGGCGTCGGCGTCCGGGATCCAGCGGGAATTGGCCGGAATGTGACCCTCCACGGGCGGGGCTCCGGGGAGCGCCCCCCCTCCGGAACCCCGGTCCATCGGCTCGGGTGCGGTATCCCCTTCCCTCCCCCGGGTGTAACCGGAACGGTCCCCGGTGGTGGACGCGGGGCGGGGTGACCGCCATCATGGCGCCATGTCCATCGTCGGGAGGGCGCTCGGCCGGCTCGCGGGGATCGTCGCCCCGCTCCTCCTCCTCGCCGCCGCCGCGGCGGCCGGGGAGGGCGTGCCCGAGTGGTGCGAGGTGGAGGCGGACCTCGGGAAGAACGGCCGCACCTCCGTCACCTACACCGTCCGCTACCGCGTCACCTCCGGGGAGTTCCACGGCTTCTACTTCTCCGGGCCCCAGATCGACTCCCTCCGCCCCGCATGGGACGACGGGTGGGGGAAGGCCACCGCCGAGGACGGCAGGACCTTCAACATCGAGCGCCGGGTGCGGAACGGGAAGAAGACCATCGAGCTCGCCGGCGGCGCCGGGCTCGACAAAGGGACCGTGATCTTCCGGTTCCGCTTCGCCGCGGACATGGCCGCCGCGGGCCACCTCGCCCGCACGACGGACGCTGAGAAGAGGGAGCTCGCCGTCTTCCACTGGGTCCCGAGCACCTGGGACGGGCCGCTGCAGCACTACACCGTGAAGGTCCGCTACCCGGTGCCCGTCGAGGGGGAGCCGGGGTCGAAGGAGTTCCTCGAGTCGGTCCGGTTCCGCACCGAGCCCTTCATGAACAAGGAGTACCTCATCGACTACCGGAGGACGGAGGACGGCCGGTTCGAGGTGCTGCTCCACAGGGAGAAGGTCCCGAAGGACTACGCGTTCCGGATCCAGCAGTACGTGAGGGGGGACCTCTTCGACGCGGCGGTCGGGACGGCGGCCGCGCCGG
>CAYJMF010000037.1:0-37692 GCA_964370855.1 uncultured Planctomycetota bacterium
TCCGCTTGCGCCGGGACCCGCAGGGAGCACGGGGGATTGGCTCACATCCTCTCACAGGAGCCTCCAGCGCTTGCGCAGCATCCACTCCGCGGCGAGGAGCAGGGTGAGGAGGATCGGCGCCCACCACTGCTCCGCCAGCGGATCGGGGCGGGCCTCCACGGGGACCCGGTAGTCGCGGGACTTGAGGAGGTCCGGCGCCTTCCCGAGCTCGGCGAGGGGGAGCACCTGCCCGCCGGAGGCCGCGGCGAGGGCCTTCAGCGCCTCCTCGTCCACGCTCGGGTCCTTGCGCTCCTCCGCCGAGGACTGCACGGCGAAGGACTTCGATTCCGGGGTCTCGCCGGGCACCTCCGAGGGGTCCGGCTCCACGGAGTAGCTCCCCTCCACGGCGGCGGTGAAGCTCCCCCGGTAGAGGCCGAGGGGGGCCTCCCCCTCGGGCTGGGGGACGGGGAGGAGCTCCATGGCCTGCTCCGAGCGGTCGGGGAGGGTGAGGATCGCCTTCACGGTCGGCTTCTCGCCGGGCGTGGAGGGCCGGTAGTCCTCGCCCACGGCGTGGGCCACCAGGGTCACGGGCTCGTCGAGGTAGTAGACCTGCCGCTCGGGGTGGATCTTCACGCGCCGGTTCCCCCCGAGGAGGCGGTAGGCGGCGAGGTAGCGGATGGCCTTGGCGTAGAAGGCGTAGTAGTACTGGTCCCCGACCCCGTAGCGCATGCGCCACAGCTCGTCGGTCCCGATCCAGAGCGTCCGGCCGAGGCCGAAGTTCTTGAGGGCCACCAGCGGGTGGGGCCCGTAGCGGTTCCCGTGCTCGCCCGGGTTCCCGGCCCTCTCCTCGTCGAGGCCCCGGGGGTGGACCGCCAGGACCCTGGCCCCCGTGACCGCCCTCCGAGCGGGGAAGTACCACCACTGCTGCCAGCGCTCCATGCCCTCCCAGAGCGTCGCGGAGCGGGCGGGGTCCTCGTCGATGCGCATGAGGGCGCTCTCCCTCCCCTCCGGCGTGAGGGCGAGGTTGAAGGAGCGGTCGAGGCGGTCCCGGGTCCGGCCGACCTCCTCGGGATCGGCGACCACCGGCAGGGCCTCCGCCAGCGGGGTGCGGCGGTAGTCCAGGGGCATGTGGAATTCCCCGGACAGGCAGAGGAGCCCGCCGCCGGCCTCCACGAAGTCGCGGAGGTCCTCGAGGCGGCGCAGCGCCTCCTCGGTCGTGTCGGCGAACTCCCGCCAGTCGGCGTCGCCGAGGACCACGACGTCGTACTCGAAGAGCTCCGCGCGGGAGGCGGGGAACCGGTTCCCCGGCAGCGGGCCCCAGCCCGGCGCTTCGGTGCGGGGCTGCGGCACGCCGGAGGCGCTCTCGAGCTGGAGGGTGTGCACGAGCATGGTGTCGGCGTCCCGGGTGAGGGCCCTCTGGAGGGACTCCCACTCGCGGCGGGGCCGGCCGTCCACGTAGAGGACCTTCACCTTCCGGTCCACGACGCGGATGAGGTGCTCCACCCAGTTGTCCTCGGAGACCCGCTCCCCGAGGAGCGGGGGGACGCCGACGCGGATGCGGTAGGTCCCCGGATGGTCGAAGCGGTAGCGGGCCTTCACCCGGACACCGGCCTCGCCGCCGCGCAGCGTCACGGCGCCGGGGACGAGGAGGGCGTTCTCCCCCTTCGGGTCCACGAACATGAGGCGGAGCACCCCCTGCTCCCCGTCGAACCCCTTCTCGACGACGTCGAACTCGAAGGAGGCGTCGTCCTTGGCGAGGACGACCTCCGGGGCGACGAGGTTCCGCACCTGGATGTTGCGGGCCGAGGTCGGATCCCCGGCGACGACGGCGATGACGGGGGCCCCGCGCTCGCCCATGGAGCCCCGGGGGAGGAAGGTGCGGGCCAGTTCGCCGGCCTCCCGCGGGGAGCGGAAGCCGCCGGTCTGGCGGCCGTCGGAGATGAGCACGATGCCGGCGAGCTGCTGGTCGTCCCGGAGGCGGAAGTCCTCGAGGGCCGACACGACGGCGTCTCCGACCCGCGTCGTCTCGCCGTCGGCGGAGAGCGAGGCGAGGATGCGCTCGAGGCCCCCGTCGGAAACCCCCTCCGGCGCCGGCCCCTCGGGGCGGGATTCGTCCTCGCTCCAGACCGTGCGGAGGTCCCCCCCGAAGGAGTAGACGTGGGTGACGAACTTCCCCCGCATCCGCGCCGCGGGGGAGTCCTCCCCTCCGTGGAGGAGGGCGCGCCGGGCGAGCTCCAGCCGGGCCGTCCTCCCGAGGGCGGACTCGGGGATCCCCGTGGCCGCGGCCATGGGGCCCGCGGCGGAGGGATCGACCTCGTCGGCCACGGCCATGGAGGCGGAGGTGTCGAGGAGGACGACGAGGTGGGAGCGGACCCGCTTCGTGACGGTGCGCTCGATGTAGGGCCCGAAGAGGAGGAGGACGGCGGCCAGGAGCGCTCCGAAACGGAGCGCCGAGAGGACGAGGCGGCGCGGCCGGGAGATCGCCTCCCCGCGGTAGGCGAGGTGCACCAGGAGGAGGGCCGCCGGGATCACGAGGAGGACGAGGACCCAGGCCGGGGGGAGGGATTCCCAGCGCAGCGCGCCGGCCTCGGCGGGGACGGGGGGCGGGAGGGAGATCACCGCCGCTTCCTCCCGAACCACGCCGCGAGGAACATCTCGACGATCACGAGGAGGGCGGCAAAGGAGAGCACGAGGCCCGTGAGGTCGCCGCGGGCCGCCTCGCGCTCCCGTTCCCGCGCCTCGGACTCCACGTCCCCCGACGCGCCGAGCCCCTTGACCTGGAGCCGCTCCCCGAGGGCCTTGTCGCCCGCCCGGGCGGTGTCCGCCTCGCGGGGGTCGAGGTTCGCCGCGTAGTGGCGCTCCGTCTCCACGAGGCCCTGGGCGCCGGCGGCGGCGTCGGCGGGGGCCTTCCAGCGGACCGCGTAGATGCCCGCTGCCGAGGTGTCCGGGAAGAGGATGGAGCGGGGGCCCGCCTCGGCCCCCTCCCCGCCGCCGCGACGCAGCGCCTCGAGGTCGCTCCCGAGGGGCTGGCGGTCCCCCCCCTGGAGGAGGACGACGGAGATGTCGCGGGCGCCGTCGGGGACCTCCGCCTGGAGGGCCTCGTGGACGACGAGGTCGCGGCGCTCCTGCCCCGCGTCGGCGAGCCACGCGACGACCTCCTGCACGAGGGGGGCGTAGACGAGGCTCATCCCCATCCAGTCGAGGTCCGCGGAGGTGGTGCAGAGGACGGCGTGGCCGCGGCCGTGGTGGCGGGCGAGGAGGAGCGGGGTGCGCGCGAGGTCGTGGAGGCGGAGCAGCACCTCCGTCCCCTCGGGGAGGGGGTCGGCCACGGGCCACCAGCCGCCCACCAGCGGCGGCTCGAAGGAGGCCCCCCCGCGGTCGTCCACCAGGTCCCGCAGCGCCGGGTGCTCCGAGAGGGTGAGGTCCGCGGGGACGGGGTTCTCCGGGTCCACGCGGGGCGCCGCGCCGAGGCGCGCCGGGAGGAGGTCCTCGACGCCGGCCCGGCGCATGGCCCCGTTCCAGCCGTCGGCGAGGACGCGGTCCCCGAGGAAGACGAACAGCCCGCCGCCCCTCTTCACGAAGGAGGAGAGGCGATCCCAGGTCGGGGCCGGCACCTCGGGCACGTTGGCGAGGATGACGACGTCGAGATCGGCGAAGGTCTCCCGCGGGAGGTCGTCGGCCTCGATCACGCGGACGTCGGAGGGGGCGAGTCCGCGGCGGAGGCGGAGCGCCGTCCCGAGGAGGCGGGTCTCGGGGAACCGCCCCGGCCCCGGGGAGGGGTCCCCGTCCACGGCCAGCACGCGTACCCGGTCCCGCACCGTGAAGGCGTGGCCGAGCCGGTCGTTGGCCTTCAGCCTGTTACCCGGGGCCTCGACGGCGGCCTCGGCGAAGTGGGAACCGGAACTCCCGGACCAGGGGAAGGAGGTGCGGGCCGTGGCGGGGGAGGCGGAGCGGGGGCCGCGGCCCGGGACGGGCAGGCGCGCGGAGCCGACCTCGCGGCCGTCCACGGAGAGGCGCACGTCCGCCGTCAGCGGGGCCGCGCCGTTGTTGGCGACCACCACCTCGAAGGAGACGGGCCGCCCGTCGGAGGGGGCCCGTCCGTCGGCCGTGGCGAGGGCGACGACGGCCACGTCCTCCACCTCCGGCGAGGCGATGAACCGGAAGGCCCCGGCCAGCTCGAAGCCGGCCTCCCGCAGGCGATCCAGCTGTGCCCGGATGGCGGAGGTCCCCTCGCCGCCGGTGGGCGCGCCGTCCTTCCCCCCGCCCCCCCCCTCGCCCCCCCCCTCGCCGACGCCGAGTGGGTCCCAGTCCACGCGGGGGAAGTCGGAGAGGACGAGGAGGGTGCGCCGCGGGTCCCCGGGCTCCGCCACGGCCAGCACCTCGGCCAGGGCCGCGGCGGGGTCCATGCGGGCGTCGGAGAGGGGGATGCGGTCCAGGGCGTCCTTCACCTTCCCGTGGTCCCTCGTGCCGCGCAGCAGCGCCAGGGGGCGTCCGTTGCGGCGGCGCATCTCGTCGCAGGCGACGACGAGGGTGACGGGGTCGTCGGAGCGCAGCGCGTTGTCCACCACGGAGCGGGCCTCCCGCGAGGCCCGCTGCAGGAGGGAGGAGATCCCCTCCTGGTAGCCCATGGAGGCGGAGTTGTCCACGAGGATGTAGAGGTGCTGGCGGTCGGGGGCCAGGGCGGAGAGGCCCGCCGCCGAGGGGAGGTAGGGGCGGGAGGCGGCGAAGGCGAAGAGGAGCACCGCCAGCGTCCGGGCGAGGAGGAGGAGCAGGTTCTCCATGCGCAGGCGCTGCCGGGTCTTCACCTGGGCCTTGAGGAGGAAGGCCATGGCGGACCAGCGCACGACCTGGTGGCGGCGGCGGTTGAGGAGGTGGATGAGGATGGGGACGGAGCCGAGGCCGAGGAGGCCGAGCAGGGCGGGGTTGAGGAAGCCCACGCGCTAGCGCCTCACCGACGCGCGGCGCGCGAGGTAGCCGGAGAGGGCCACGTCGAGGGGGGTGGAGGTGTCGAGGGGGACGTAGTCGATGCGCTCCGCGAGGCAGCCGGCCCGGAGCGCGGCACGGTGCTCGGCGAGGGCCTCGAGGTAGGCGGCCCGCACGGCGGGGGGATCGCAGAGGACCTCCGGGGAGGGCTCCTCCATCCCCTCGAAGCGGGTCATGCGGTCGAAGGGGAAGGTGACCTCGTCCTCGTCGAGGACGTGGAAGACGACGACGTCCTGGCGGCGGCTGCGGAGGCGGCGGAGCCCGCCGAGCACGCGGTCGGCGTCGTCGAGGAGGTCGGAGACGACGACGAGCAGCCCGCGGCGCCGCACCTTCTCCGCCACCTCGCCCAGCGCCGCGCCGAGGTCGGTGCGCGGCCCCCCCTTCGCGGTCTCCATGAGGGAGAGCATCCGCTGGAGGTGGACGGGCTGGCTGCCGGGGGGGAGCATCTCGCGGACGCCGTCGTCGAAGAGCACCATGCCGGCGGCGTCCTGTTGATGGATGACGAGGTAGGCGATGGAGGCGGCCACGGTGGCGGCGTAGTCGTACTTGGAGAGCCCCTCGCGGCCGGGCACGACGTAGCGCATCGACTCGGAGACGTCGAGGCAGAGGGTGGCGTGGAGGTTGGTCTCCTCCTCGTACTGCTTGACGTAGAGGCGGTCGGACTTGCCGTAGACCTTCCAGTCGAGGTAGCGGAGGTCGTCGCCGGGGGCGTACTCGCGGTGCTCGGCGAACTCGACGGAGAATCCCTTGTAGGGGCTCCTGTGGCGTCCCGCCACGGTCCCTTCGACGATGAGGCGCGCCCTCAAGTCCAGCCGCTCGACGCGGTTAAGGACCTTCGGGTCCAAGTACCTGCGGGAGTCGGCCATCGCTCAGGGTGGGTGTGGGGTGGGAGGGGACCGTCTCGAGGAGGCGGGTCACGACGACGTCGCTGGTGACCCCCTCCGCCTCGGCGGAGAAGTTGGTCAGGATGCGGTGGCGGAGCACCGGGTGGGCGACGGCCTTCACGTCCTCCGTGGCGACGTGGGTGCGGCCGCGCAGCAGGGCGCGGGCGCGTGCGGCCATGACGAGGTACTGGCTGGCGCGGGGGCCGGCGCCCCAGGAGACCCAGTCGCGGACGAAGTCCGGGGCCTCGGGGGTGTTGATGCGGGAGCGGCGGGTGAGGGAGAGGACGTACTCGAGGACGGAGTCCGGCACGGGGACGCGGGCGACGACCTTCTGGAGCGCAAGGATCTCCTCGCCCGTGAGGGCGACCTTCACCTCGGCGAGGATCGCGCCGGTGTGGCGGCGGACGATCTCCATCTCCTCGTCGGCGCTGGGGTAGTCCACGCGGATGAGGAACATGAACCGGTCGAGCTGTGCTTCGGGGAGGGGGTAGGTGCCCTCCTGCTCGATGGGGTTCTGGGTGGCGAGCACGAAGAAGGGCTCGGGGAGGACGTGCTTGCGGCCGCCGGCGGTGACCTGGTGCTCCTGCATGGCCTCCAGCAGGGCGGCCTGGGTCTTGGGCGGTGTGCGGTTGATCTCGTCGGCGAGCACGACGTTGGCGAAGACGGGGCCGCGGAGGAACTTCAGTTCGCGGGAGCCGCTGGCGCGGTCCTCCTGGATGACCTCGGTGCCGGTGATGTCGGCGGGCATGAGGTCGGGGGTGAACTGGATGCGGTTGAAGGAGAGGGAAAGGGTGCGGGAGAGGGTGGAGACGAGGAGGGTCTTGGCGAGGCCGGGGACGCCGACGAGGAGGGCGTGGCCGCGGGCGAAGATGCAGACGAGGAGCTGCTCGACGACCTCGTCCTGGCCGACGATGACGCGGCCGATCTCGGTCCGCACCGTCTCGTAGGCGGCGCGGAGGCGGCGGGCGCCCTCCATGTCGTCGGCGGGGTCGGGGGCGGCTTCGGGCATGGGAGGGGCTCCTCGGAACGGGACGGGACCACCATCCTATACGAACCGGAGGGCTCCGGCGGACCAAGGTAACGGGGGATCGGGGTGGACATCGCTCCGGCGGCGGAGGCAGAATCGGCTCCTTCGACGTCGTTCCCCCCTCGCCCCGGAGGCCGTCCATGAAGAGCCCCCTCGCCGCGCTCCTGCTCGCCGGCTGCCTGCTGCTTCCCGCCTGCGCCTGCACCGGGGGCGGGGAGGGGGAGGGGGACGAGGGGAACGACGAGGTCGCCCTGGCCACCGGGGACCTCCCCACGGCGGTGCGCGAGGCCGCGATGGCAGCGGTGCCCGGGATGGTCATCGAGGAGGGGGCGCGGGAGGTCGAGGACGGGCGGACCTTCTACGAGGCCGCGGGTTCCGTGGACGGCGCCCACGTGGACGTGGTCTGCACGGAGATCGGAGGACTGGTGGCGGTGGAGCGGGTGGTGGCCCTCGACGCCGTGCCCGCGGCGGTGCGAGCGGCGGCGCTGGCGAAGCTCCCCGGGCTGGAGATCACCCGTGCCGAGAAGATCCATTACGGCGGCGCCCACCCCGAGGGCCGGCGCGGCACCTACTACGAACTCAAGGGGAAGGCGGACGGGAAGACCCGCGAGATCCTCCTGACCGAGGCCGGGGACGTCGTCGAGGTGGAGTAGCGGGCGGAGGCAAAGCGGGGCGGAGCGCCACTCCCCTGCGTCAACATTCCATCGGTGCCATGTATGATGGAGCCGCGGCGGAGGTCGCGGACATGGGCCGAGGGCTGGGCGCGCCCCTTCGACGGATCCTGGCGGCACCGGGGATCCTCCTCTTCCTGTGCATGGCCCAGGAGCCTCGCGCCGTTCCCGGCGTCGTCGCCGACCCGATGATGCCGTTCTCGACGTACCTCGGCGGCGACCGGGACGACTTCGCCCGGGCCGTCGCGGTCGGACCCGACGGGACCGTCTGGGTCGCCGGGTTCACGTACTCGCGGGACTTCCCCGGGGTCCCGACGGGCATCGGCGCCGACATCTACCCGGGACCCGTCCTCGTCCACATCGACCCCGTCCTCCATGTCCTGCTGTCCTCGCTCCCCCTCCAGGCGTTCATGGTCCCGCGGCGGTTGGCGGTGGACGCGGGAGGGAACGTCTTCATCCTGGGTACCGGGGGCGGGACGAACCTCCCCGGCGCCACGGGCTTCCAACCGGCCTCGGCCGGCGAGGACGACCTCGTCCTCCTCAAGGTCGCCTCCGACGGAGAGACCTTCCTGTGGTCCTCCTACCTCGGGGGAACCGGAGGGGAACGGGCCGGTGGGATCGCCGTGGACGGCAACGGGGACGCGGTGGTGGCCGGGACGACCTGGTCGTCGGACTTCCCCACGGTGGACGCGATGCAACCGGGCCTCCTCGGATCCAGCGACGCCTTCGTCGCCCGGTTCCTCGGCGACGGCTCGGGCCTGGCGTTCTCCACCTACCTGGGAGGCTCCGGGGTCACCTACCTGGGAGGGTCCGGGGGCGAGTCCGAGGGCAACGTCTCCGTCGCCATCGCCGGAGATGGCGGAATCCTGGTCTCGGGAACCACGATGTCCGACGACTTCCCCCTCATCGCCCCTTTACAGGCCGTCCGCGCCGGAGGCACCGACGCATTCCTGGCGAGGCTGGTTCCGACAGGATCCACCGTTTCCTGGTCCACCCTCCTCGGCGGCGGCGGCCGGGACGCCTCCGTGGCCGTTGCCGTGGACCAGGACGGTTCGGTGGTGCTTCTCGGGGAGACGGAGTCCGGCGACTTCCCGGCACCCGCGGGAGCCACCTGGTCGGCCGACGGGAAGCGGGATTTGTTCCTCGCGCGGTTCGCCGGCGACGGGTCCTCGATGGAGCGGTCCCTCCGGTTCGGCGGACGTGGCAACGACGTTCCCCTGGACCTCGCGCTCGCCCCCGACGGGACGGCCTGGGTGGCGGGGGAGACTTCCTCCGACGACCTGCCGACGGCGGGGTCGGTGCGATGCCGTTTCGGGTATGGCGTCAGCGCCTTCGCCGCCGGGTTCGACCTGGAGGCCGGCGCACTCCTCTTCTCCACCTACCTCGGCGGGGACTCCTTCGCAGGGGAAGCGGGAGTGGCCCTCGGTCCGGACGACGCGGCATGGATCGTCGGGGGTACCCTCGCGGACACCTTCCCCATGGCCTCTCCTCTCCAGCCGGGGAACTCGGGAGCCTGGGACATGTTCGTCACGAGGCTCACCCGCACCTCCCCGGAACTTCGCCCGGCCTCCCCCGCCGGCCCGGAAGTCGAGGCGCTGTCCGGGCATGCAGCCCGGATCCGATGGGAGGACCGGAGCGCCGACGAGACCGGGTTCGCCGTGGATCGGATGGGCGACTACTACGGGTTCGACCGGGTCGCCGTCATTCCGGAGGGATCGACGGAGTTCGACGATACGGACCTCCTGCCGGCACGGACCTACACGTACTCCGTGCAGTCCTTCAACGAGGACGGCGGCTCCCTCCCCACGGATCTCGTCAGCGTCGCGATGCCGCCGACCCTGGACTTCCAGCTCCTCCGGTGGAACCAGAGGCTGATTCGATGGTCGGGAACCCACCGGCTCCGCTTCATGGTCTCCCTCCCCCCGGGTCCCGATGCGGAGGCCGGGCGGCTGGATCCGGTCGGGGGAGGCCTCGAGGTGCGCATCGAAAGCGAGGAGTACACGGGATTCCTCGTCGTTCACTCCATCCCTCCCGACGACCCGAACTGGAAGCGCTCCGGCGGCCGGCTGCGATGGAGGCCGCCGGATGCGTGGATGTTCCGGGTGGACGTCGACCTCCGCCGCCACCGGATCCTGGTGCGGGGGCTCACCTCCGACCGGCTCCCCATCACCATCCCCGATCAGGACGTGAGGATGCGCGTCACCGTCGGGAGGGATGCGGGGGCGGGCCTGCTCCCCTGGCCGGTCAATCGTTGACGGGCCGAGCCACGGGCCACCGCTTGCGAGCGGGCCGGCGATGAAGTCCCCGGGCCCGAGGAGCTCATGGCGGGGCGGCGCATCCGGGACACGGGGCCGCGGAAGAACGTCTCCGGCTCAGCGGCAGTCCCGGTACTCCAGCCTTCCGAGGAAGGTGACGGGCTTCGTGGAGTAGGGGACGACCCGGTGGTCGTGGCCCGTGGTGAACATCCATACCACCGCGCAGTCCTTGCCGGGCCGCTCCTCCGTGAAACGGACGACGATGCGATCGGACTCCTCCACGATCTCGTCGATCCGGAGGCCATAGCCGGTGGAAGGGAAGACGGCATCGACGACGACCGCCATCTCTCCGAATGCCGCGATGGGAGGCTCGGAGACGGTGCCCGAAGTCCAGAGCCCGCCACCGAGCTCGTACCCCACCCACTCCGCTCTGGACCGGATCACGACTCCGATCCCCGATGGCTTGCCCGGGGCATTCTCGAACCTGTCGAGGTCATGCACTTCCGGCGGCTCGCTGCGGTAGGCCCACCGGCGGGACCCCTTGCGGATCCAGGTCGCGGACCCTCCGAGGATCTCCTCACCGAGACGGAGAGACACGGAGGCGCCACCCTCGTCCGAGGCCGCCAACCCATCGAGCGCGAGCCGCCGTCCACGGAAGGACAGGGAGACCACCCCGTTCCGCCTTCGAAGAAGTCGGAGGGTGAACGACGCCCCGCCATCCCGGTCCTCGAGAATGACCCTGAGGCCGGTCCCGTTCCTCCGGATCTCAGCGCCCTCCGCTGGCGCGGTGGAATCGAACAGGACGGTCCCACCGACGGAGAGCAGGAGGGAATCCAGTTCCGGGTCGAACTCCAGGGGAGGGGTCCCCCGGGAGGACTTCAGCCGGACCTTGACGGAGCCGGTGGGGTCGGCGGATCCTCCCGGGGTCTCGTCCCAATCCACGCGGAGCAGGCGCAGGGCAGGCTGGTAGGTGGCGGAATTGCCGGAGGGCGCGAGCAGTAACAGGACCAGGGCTGCAACCGGGATGGCCATCCATCTCATGCGGAGGATGTTACCAGTTCTTCCGCCGCTTGCCTGCGGGCCGCCTCGACCAGGGCAACCGGGTGGAGGCGTCTACCTGCGGTCGTAGACGTCCCGACGGTGCCCTGCCCGGACGATGCGGACCAACCGGGCCGAATCGTCCACCTGGTAGAGAACCCGGTAGTCTCCGACCCGGATGCGCCACGTGCGGTCCTTCCCGCGCAGCACCTTGCAGCCCGGTGGTCTGGGATTGGATCCGAGCGCGGCGATGGCGTCACGGAGCCGCGGGAGCACCTGATGCGGCAACTTGTCCACGTCCCGGTCGGCCCCGGGCTTGTAGACGATGCGGTATGACATCTACAGGCCGCGCTTCTTCCAGAACTCCTCGTGGGAGATCTCGCCGGGCTCCTTCAGGGCCTCGGCCGCGTCCTGGGCGTCGAGGCGGTCCTCCAGGCGTTCGAAGTGCTTCGCCATCAGTTCCTCGACGATGGGGCGGACGGCCTTCCGGAGGGCGGCGGCGGAGGGACTGCTCCGGCGGCGCGGGGCCGCTTTGCGGCGGGTCGGGGTGCGCCGCGTGGATTTCGGCATGGCCCCATTCTAGCATCCGGGTGTCCCGGGCGGGACGGCGACCGCGATCCATCGTGCGCCCGTTGCCCGCGTTCGCGCCGGCCTCGTCAGGAGCCGGGCCGGCCCCATCCAGGAGGGAAGACGACGATCCCGGTGCGCAGGGCATCGTCCGTGGCGACCTCGATCCTGAAGTCGCCGGTCCCCCTTGCGCGGCGCCTCTTGAACGCATGGACCAGGGCGAGAGACTGCCGATTGTCCCTGGAGATCTCGGTGACCAGCGGAAGTCGGCGGCGGGAGGCCTGGTCGAGGGCCGCCTGCCAGAGCCGGGCCGCGTTGAAACCTCTCCGGTGATCCTGGCGCAGGTGGATCGCGCCCAGTTCCAGGCAGCGACCGATGCCCCGGGGCCCCTCCTCCAACTCCTGCAGGAGGCAGAACCCGACGCTCTCCCCGGCGCTCCTCGCGAGGAGTGCGATGCGCGAACCGGACGGTCTCCAGTGCTCCATGAACCGCGCCTCCGTCGGCAGCGGCTTCTCGCCGGCGAGGGCGGCGACTGCCCGGTGGTAGTCCCGGAAGAGCTCCCACAGGGGGGGAAGGTCCGCCATGCCCGCGACCGCGACGAGGACGGTGGGGGGCCCGCCGCCGGACACGGGGAGCTACCTCTTCCGGAGCCGCGCGCGGAGCTGTTTCGCGGTCAGCGGCTCGCACTCACCCCAGTTGGTCCGACGGGTCTCCAGTATCTCCTCGACGGGCCGGTCCTCCGGAAGGTCGACGGCCCGGCGGACGAGATCGCGGACCTCCTTCGAGAGCGAGGTCCCGTGCGCCTTCGCCAGGCGGCTGACGGCCTTGTACAGGGGAGCCTCGAGGACCGTGTGGATGCGGGGGTTCCTGGCAGCCATCCCGAAAGTGTAGCACAAGTGCAGCACCGGCTCCGCCCGCCCCCGCGCCCCCTACTTCGCCGCCGGCTCTGCGAGCCCCTCCTCCGCCTTCGCCGCGACCTCGCTGCCGGGGAACGCCGCCTTCAACTCCTCCAGCCGCCGCCGCCCCGCCTCCGGATCCCGACGCGCGAGGTCGCGGGCCTTCTTCACGAGGTCGAGGGCCGCCATCTCCGCCGTGCGGATCTCCTTCGCCGCGTCCAGCAGCCGCGCCCGCTCCCGCTCGAGCCCCTCCACGGCCTTCCCCTCGGCCCAGGCGTCGGCCCAGCGCTTCTCCTTCCGCGCCCGCTCCGCACGGTCGAGCCGCCGCCGCGTCGATCCCAGCGCCCCGTCGAGGAAGTCGAAGGCCCGCGTCCAGACCTCCGGGGCGCGGTCCTCGTGCCCGAGCCCCGCGTGCACCGCCGTCCCCGTCTCGATGCCGGCCTCGCGGAGCGCCTCCACCGCCTCCGGCACCGCCCCCCGCCACTCCTCGTCCCTCCCGCCCACGGAGAGGAACACCGGGAGGTCCTTCGGCTTCTTCGGCAGGTCCGGGATCACCGCCCCCCCGTGGGCCGCGATGGCCCCGAAGCGGGCCGCGTTCTCGAGCCCCCAGCGCGTCGCCATGAGCCCCCCGCTCCCGGCCCCGGCGAGGATCACCCGGTCCGGGTCCACGGCGAGCCGCTTCGCCACCGCGTCGAGGGTCGACAACAGGATGTCCCCGTCGGGGTTCCGCCACTGCAGCGCGCGGGATTCCGGCGCGGCGAGGATCCAGCCCCGCCGCTTCGCCTCCGGCACCAGCTCGAGGATCGCCGTCGCCGCCGGCTCCCGCTCCGCGTGGAGGAGCAGCAGGAGCGGCCGCGACCGCAGCGGCACGGCGCCGGGCGGATTGTAGAGGTGGAAGAGCCCCTCGGGATTGGCGAGCCGCACCGCCTCGATGCGCGGCTTCTCCTCGGCCCGCGGGGCGGCGGCGGGGGAGGGGCCGTCCTCATCGTCCGGCTCGTCCTCCTCGCCGCCCTCGTCCTCCGGAGGAGGCGACCCCGGCTTCACCGCGGGCGGGCCGCCGGGGGGATCCCCGCCCTCCCCGTCTCCCGCGACGGCGGGGGAGGCGGCGAGGACCATCGCCAGGGCGAAGGCGACCAGGGACGGAAGAGCCGCCCCCCTCACCCCGCCACCGTCACCGCGATGTCCCAGTCCGGGTCCGGCAGCCAGTCGATGGCGATCACGGCCTTCACCCTCCACTCGACCTTGTGCGGCCCCGCGGCGAGGGAGGGGGGGGCATCCCCGGGCAGGCGGAGGATGCCGGCCCACACCGCCTCCTGCAGGGCCGGCGCACGCTCCGGCCCCTCGAGGTCCACGTCCACCTTCGCCAGCGTCTCCTTCTTCGTGGACTTCGACTTCCCCGAACCGTGCACCGTGTGCTCGACGCACTCGAGGTGCGCCTTCACGGACCGCGGCGCGAGGTCCTTCCGCGGCACCGCCGTCAGCCGCACCGCCATCTCCCCGCCCGGCGACGCCGGCACCGGGCCCACCTCCACACGCACCTTCCCCGCCCGCCGGTACCCCATGGAGATGGGGATCATGAACAGCGCGACGAGCCCCGCGAGCCCCCCCACGATGAAGAACAGCGCCCCGCCGTAGCCCCCCGAGAACCCCACCACCGCCGCGCAGGCGAGGAAGATGATGGTGCAGGAGAGGGCGCAGCCGAACTCGAAGGCCCCGCTGGAGGCCATCTCCACGAGTTCCCCGTCCCCCGCCGGCGCGGGTCCCACCTCCACGGGGGCCCCCTCCTCGGGATCGAAGCCCCAGGGGATCCCCGCCCGGGCCACCACGGTCCACTCCACCTCGAGCTTCCGCCCGCGGTAGGTGGGGGGGCCCGCGGGCACCGGCAGTGCAAAGGGGAGGGGGGCCGGCTCCCGGGGCTTCCAGGCGCGGCCCCCCCCGGGGACGGGGACCTCGGCCCCCTTCCCCGAGGCGCGGTTCGCGCCGGCGCCGGTCTTCCAGTCGAGGCGGACGAAGATCCCCTCGCAGTCGAGGGGCTCGTCCACGAGGAGCTCCACCCGCCCCTCCACGAGGTCCCCGGGGAGCCGGGGACCGGGGACGTCCTCCACGGTCAGGAGCAGGCGCGCGCGGGGCATGGCGGGAGGATACGGGAGGAGTCCCCCGGGGTCCCTTCCTACTTCGGCGTCGTCGGCCGCGGCGGGGCGAAGCAGAGGATGCCGTCGTCGGCCACGGAGAGGATGGCGTCGGGGAGCACCACCAGGTTCCCCGCGCGGGGGCGGGGGTCCACGGGGTCGAGGGGGGGGAGGGTGGCGAGCACCTCGATCTCCCCGTCGCGGCCCGGGTAGGGGACCCGGTAGATGGCCTTCTCCGTGGCGAGGTAGAGGGCGTCCCGCGTCCGCACCGGGAGCCCCGCCACGGTGGGCTCCATGATGGGCCCGCGCCAGGGGACCTGGCTCTCGGCCGCGCCGTCGAGGTCCCTCAGGCAGAGCGGCGCCTCGTCGGGCCCCGAGGACTGCCCCGCGAGGAAGAACTTCCCCGCGGGGCCGGGCAGGACCCAGAGGGTGGTCATGGCGGCGTTGTCGAGACGGGGGCGCACCATCTCGTCGAGCCGCACCCTGCCCGTGGCCGGCACCGGCCGCTGGAAGAGGAACTCCACATGGTAGGAGTCCCGCGGCGCGAAGGCCACGAGGTCCCCGCTGAAGGCCGGGGGGCACTCGTACCAGGGGACCGGCGCGCTGGTCATGTCGGCGTGCATGGAGAGGCGGGGGACCTCGGCCATCTCCGGCGTGCGGTAGCGGTGGGCCCAGAGGACGCTCCCCGTGAGGGCGTCCACGCAGGCCTCGAGGCCGGTGTGGGTGGCGATGTAGAGGCGGCCGTGGCGGTGGACCGGGGAGCCGGCGGGGGCGACCTCGGAGGCGTGGATGCCGGAGCCGTAGGAGAGGAAGGTGTCCCAGAGGGGCTCGAGGTCGGAGCGGCGGAAGCAGAGGAGGTGGGTGCGCACGTCGCCGGAGACGTTCACGGCCTGGGACTCCGTCGCCGCGACGTAGACCCGGTCGCCGAGGAGGAGCGGCCGCCCGTGGAAGACGAAGCGGCCCGCCATCTCGGGGTGCTCGAGGTCCCCCTCGCCGCCCCGGCGCGCGAGGAGCCGGAAGGTGCGGTCGAAGAGATGCAGCGCCCCGGTCCTGCGGCCGCGGGCGCGGGCCGTCGAGATGTCGAGGGCGGCGAGGATCCCCTCCCCGTCGGCGGCGGGGGCGAAGGTCTCGCCGAGGTGGTCCCGGGTGGGGACCGTGGAGGAGGTCCGGCTGGAGACGGGATCGGATCGGCCCCGCACCTCCCCCGTGGCGAGGTCCAGCGCCGTCACCCGCAGGCGGTCGGTCCAGTAGACGACCCCGTCCCGCACGGCGACGAGGTGGTCGGCCCGGGGGGGGAGTTCGTTGCCGTAGGCGGGGAGGAGGGAGGCGGCGTCGGCGTCGGGGGGGAGGTCCGCCTCCTCGGGCCGCCACAGCCACTTGAGGACGAGGGGGCCGCGGGGCCCCGCGGGGGAGGGGGCGGCGGCGGCGGCGGCGCGGCAGCGGTCGAGGAAGGCGCCGAGGGTCCCGCCCCCGGGTCCCGGCCCGTCGCGGAGGGGGGCGGCCTCGACGGACAGGGACTCGACGAATTCCCGGTCCCCGCCGTCGGCGGCGGCGGCGGCGGCGAGGGCGAGGACCTCCCCCGGGGCGGGAGCCCCCCGGGCCGGCTCTCCCCCCGCCGCCTGCAGGTCCCGGAGGCGGTCCAGTACCCCGAGGGCCTCCTCGGAGCGGCCACGACGGTGGGCCTCCCGTGCGAGGAGGAGGCCGGCGCGGGCGCCGGCGGCGGCGAGGGGGAAGCGGTCGAAGGCCTGACGGCGGCGCGAGGGGTCCTCGGCGAGGCGGCCCGCGGTCGCCTCGAAGCGATCCCTCCAGGCCGCCAGCACCGCGGGGCGGGCCGCCACCTCGCGCAGCGCCCGGTCCCGCGCCCGCTCCAGCGTGTCCGGGTCGGCTTCGAGGGCGGCGAGGCGGTCCGCGAGGGGGCCGTCCACGAGATCCTGGTACTTCTGCGCCGCCTCCGGGGCCCTCCCCTCGGCGGCGAGGGCGGCGGCGGCCCGGAGGTGGGTGAGGGCCTCGGGGCTCTCGAGGGGGACGAAGGCGGGGGGGCCCTGGGCGGAGCCGCCCTCGATCCCGGCCCCGGCGGCGGGGTCCGTCGGGAGGAGAGCGGAGCACAGGGCGAGGAGCAGCAGCGACGGTCCGGGGCGGAGGGGGCGGCGCACGGCGGCATCCTACCCCGGCGGGACGGCGCCCTCCCCATGGGGACCCCGCGGAAGCCCGCTGCCCTGTCCTCCCCGCGTGTTAGTGTTTTGTTCGCAATGACGCCACCACCCCCCGCCGACACCTCCGCCTTCGACCGGGCCGCCGCCGACCGGGCCCCGCCGGACCTCCCCCCGGTCCCTTCAGGATCTCACGGGTCCCGGCATGTTGCGGAGACTCCCTCCCCGACCCGCCTTCTCGAGGGCCTCCGCCGCCGCCGTCCCCTCCGGATCCGCCTCCTCATCGAGGACGCCCGGGCGCTGGCCGCCCTCGCCCGGGGGGATCACCACCAGGAGCTCGGCTTCGCCTCCGTGGGGGAGCTCGCCGAGTGCCTCGGGTTCTCCGCCCCCGAGGGGCGCACCCTCCACGCCCTCGGCCGCGCTCTGGACGGGTGGCCGGGGCTCGAGGAGCGGCTCCTCGACGGCCGCCTCAACCCCGACAAGGCCGCCGCCTTCACCCGCCTCCTCGAGGTGGGGGGGGCCCTGCGGGCCGGCGAGGGACCCCCCCGCTTCGAGGAGGCGGCCCGTCCGTCTCCGGAGCCGCTCCCCGGGGAGGCCGTCTCCTGGCTCGCCGCCGCCGAAGAGGAGCCCACCCTCGACTTCCAGCGGCGCGTGGCCCGCCGCTGCGAGGAGGCGCTCCGGGGCGTTCCCGTCGAGCGGATGACCTTCCTCGTGAGCCAGTCCGGCATGGTGGACTTCCGCCGCTGCCGCGGCCTCGTCTCGGGCCGGGCCAACCGCCGCTTCTCGCAGGGGGAGACCCTGGAGATCCTCGCCTCGAACTACCTCGACCACGAGGACCCGCTCCGCGTCCGGGGCCGGGCCCGCCGCGCCCCCGACACCTCCGGGACGGCGGGGCGCCACGTGCCCGAGGAGGTCCGGCGGGCCGTCCTCGCCCGGGCCGGGGGGCGGTGCGAGTTCCCCCGCTGCGGCTTCGACACCTGGCTCGACCTCGCCCACGTCGTCGCCCACCGCCACGGCGGGAGCCGCGAGGCGGACAACCTCCTCCTCCTCTGCGGCGTCCACCATCGCGCCCTCGACGGGGGGACCATCACCGCCGTCCTCGAGGAGGGCCGCCTCCTCTTCCGCAACCCCTGGGGCCAGGAGCTGGAGGGGCCCGCCATAGGGGGATACGGTACCCGACCCGATTCATCGGGGTTGGGTGATGGGCTCCCGCCCGGCCGGTGGTCTCAACCCCAACCCCGATGAATCGGGTCGGGTACCGTATCCCCCTACCGGACGATCCACTCCCCGGGCCGGGACATCCCGGTCTGCCCGCGGAGGATGCGCTCCTTGTAGCGGTCGTCGTTGCGGAGCGCCTCCTCCTGCTTCTCGAGGAGCTCCTTCTCCACCTTCAGCCGGTCGATCTCGAGTTGCAATTCCTGCTCGCGGCGGAGCGTCAGCGAGAGATCCTCCTTGGCGGGGAGCAGGTTGCGCACGAGCACGAAGGCCGCCACGAGGGCGATCCCCGCCGCGAAGAGGAAGGAGAGGTCGGGCCCCCCCCGTTCGGCCTCCGGGGTCTCACCCACGGGCGGTCCCCTTCCCCGCGCCGAGCTTCCTGGCGTAGGAGAGGGTGGCGAAGCGGGCACGAGGCCCGAGCTCCTCCTCGATGGCGAGGAGCCGGTTGTACTTGGCGATGCGCTCCGATCGGCTGAGGGAGCCGGTCTTGATCTGGCCCGCGTTCCAGGCGACGGCGAGGTCGGCGATGGTCGTGTCCTCGGTCTCCCCGGAGCGGTGGCTGATGACGACGCCCCACCCGGAGCCCTGTGCCAGGCGCACCGTCTCCGCCGTCTCCGAGAGCGTCCCCACCTGGTTCACCTTCACGAGCACGGCGTTGCAGGTGCCTCGGGCGATGCCGTCCCGCACCCGGGCCGGCTGGGTGACGAGGAGGTCGTCGCCCACGATCTGCACCCGGTGGCCGAGGCGGCGGGTGATGGCGATGAAACCGTCCCGGTCGTCCTCGGCGAAGGGGTCCTCGATGGAGGCGATGGGGTAGCGGTCGCACCAGCCCTCGTAGAGGGCGAGCAGGTCCTCCCGGGAGAGGGGCTCCTTCCGGCCCTCCCCCTCGAACCGGTAGGCGCCGTCCCTGAGCAGTTCCGTGGCGGCCACGTCCAGGGCGATGGCCACCTGGCGCCCCGGCTCGTAGCCCGCCGCGACGATGGCCTCCACGAGGAGACGGAGCGCCTCCTCGTTGTCGGGCAGGTCCGGCGCGAAGCCCCCCTCGTCGCCCACGGCCGTGCCGAGGCCGCGGCCCTTGAGGATCTTCTTCAGCGCGTGGAAGACCTCGGCCCCGGCGCGGAGCGCCTCGGAGAACCGGCGGAAGCCGTGGGGGACGAGCATGAACTCCTGCACGTCCACGGAGTTGTCGGCGTGGGCGCCGCCGTTGAGCACGTTCATGAGGGGGACCGGCAGCAGCGTCGCCCCGGGCCCGCCGAGGTGGCGGTAGAGGGGAAGGCCGGCGGCGGCGGCGGCGGCCCGCGCGGCGGCGACGGAGACCCCGAGGATGGCGTTGGCCCCGAAGCGCCCCTTCTGGGCGGTCCCGTCGAGGGCCACCATGCGGGCGTCGAGGGCGGCGATGTCGCCGGCGTCCATCCCCTTCACCTTCGGGCCGATGCGGGTGGTCACGTTGCGGACCGCCCGGAGGACCCCCTTGCCGCCGTACCGCTTCCCGCCGTCGCGCAGTTCCACGGCCTCGTGGCTCCCCGTGGAAGCGCCGGAAGGGACCATGAAGACGCCGGCGGCGCCGCCGGCGAGGCGGACGGAGACCTCCACCGTGGGGTTTCCGCGGGAATCGAGGATCTCCCGGGCGGCGACCACGGCGATGCGGCGCGCCTTCGCCGCGGCGGCGCCGGCTCCCGATGCCCTCTTCGCCGGCTTCTTCACGGTCCTCTTCTTCCCCGCCCTGGCCATGGGAACACCTTTCCTGTCATGGGTTTATCGGATGGGGGAGCGACCCGTCGTAGGAGCCCCCGCCGGTCGATTCTCCCCCTCCCCCCGGGCCCCGCCGCCGGATTTCCCTCCTTCCCCGCTTCCGGAACGGCGCCCCTCCCCCCAGAATCGGTCCCATGTTCGCGCGCTGGGGTACCCGGGAACTCGCCCTCTACGGGGGGGGATCCGCCGTGGCCGGGGGGCTCGTCCTCCTGGCCCCGGATCCGTGGTGCTGGGCCGCGGTCCTCCCCTTCACGGGGGCGGCCCTCGTGGCCTGGTTCTTCCGGGACCCGGAGCGGACCATCCCCGCGGACCCCGGGATCCTCGTCTCCCCGGCGGACGGCGTCGTCGCCGACATCGAGACCGTGGAGGAGCCGGACTTCATCGGGGGCAGGGCGCTCCGCATCGGCATCTTCCTCTCCCCCCTCAACGTGCACGTCAACCGCTCCCCCGCCCGCGGGGTGGTCCGCCACCGGCTCTACCGCTCCGGGAAGTTCCTGGCCGCCTACGACCGCAGGGCCGTGGAGGAGAACGAGGCCTGCGCCATCGGCATCGAGTGCGAGGCGCCCCCGGGGAAGCCGCCGCTGCGCATCCTCGTCCGGCAGGTCGTCGGCGTCGCCGCGCGGCGCATCGTCTGCCCCGCGGCGCCGGGACAGGCGCTGGAGCGCGGGGAACGGTATGGCATGATCAAGTTCGGCAGCCGGACGGAGCTCTGGGTCCCCGAGGGGGCCGGGTTCACGAGCCGGGTGAAGGTCGGCGACGTCGTGCGCGGAGGGTCCACGGTGATGGGCGAGGCCGCGGCTCTGAAGGCGGAGGAGGCCTGATGGACGGCACCCCCCGCCCCTACGCCCCCCCGGCCCCCGCCCGCGCGGCCCGCCCGCGCCGCCTCTACCGCCCCCACGTGCTCCCGACGATGCTGACCCTGGGGAACCTCTTCTGCGGCTTCCTCGCCGTCGCCAAGGCCGCCGACGCCATGACCATCCCCCACGGGCCGGGCCTCCCCGTCTCGAAGGAGATGGTGGACCTCCTCGCCTACGCGGGCTGGCTCATCTTCCTCGGGATGGTCTTCGACGCCCTCGACGGCTCCGTGGCCCGCCTCTCCGGCGGGGCCAGCGAGCTCGGCGCCCAGCTCGACAGCATCGCCGACGTCGTCACCTTCGGCGTGGCCCCGGCCTTCCTCGCCAAGTGCATCGCCGAGGGGGTGGGGGGGATGCCGGACCGGCGGATGGCGCTCTTCTTCTCCGTGTTCTTCGCGCTGATGGCGGCGCTCCGCCTCGCCCGCTACAACACGCAGCACGGCGATCCCGAGGAGGAGCAGCTCTGGTTCCAGGGCCTCCCGACGCCGGGCGCCGCGGCGGTCATCGCCGGGGTGGCGCTCCTCCTGCCGGAGCCCCGCTTCAACCCCGAGTCAGCCCTCCTCCGCCTGCTCCCCTGGGCGACCCTGCTGCTGGGGATGCTCATGGTCTCCCGCGTCCCCTTCGTCCACGTGACGAACCGGTTCCTCAAGGGGCGGAAGCCGATCCAGTACCTGGTCACGGCGCTCCTCGTCCTCGTGCTCTCCCTCACCTTCCACTTCGAGGTGGTGCTGGCCTGCCTCGTCCTCCTCTACGCCCTCTCGGGCCCCGCGGTCTGGCTCCTCCGCCGCTTCCGCCGGCCCGCCCCGGCCGCGGCGGGGGGGAGCGAGCCGTGACCCGCGTCCTCCTCGGGCTCGGCAGCAACCTCGACCCCCGCGAGGAGCACATCCGCACCGCCCTCGACCTCCTGCAGGAGCGGGGGGCGGTGCGCGTGGAGCGGGTGAGCACGCTCCGGGAGACGGAGCCCGTGGGGGGGCCGCCCCAGGGCTCCTACCTCAACGGCGCCGCCCTGGTGGAGACGGACCTCTCGCCGCGGGACCTCCTCGACCTCATCAAGTCCGTGGAGGCCCGGGTGGGGCGGAGCCCCGTGGGGGTGCGGTGGGGGCCCCGCGAGGTGGACGTGGACATCCTCCTCCACGGGGACCTCGTGGTCCAGGAGCCGGGCCTCATCGTGCCCCACCCGCGGCTCACGGGGCGGCGGTTCGTGCTGGAGCCGGCGGCGGAGATCGCCCCGGAGTTCATCCACCCGGTGCTGCGGCGCAGCGTCGCCGAGCTCCTCCGCCGCCTGCCGGAGCGCATCGGACGGGGGACGCCGCGGCTCCTCTCGACACCGGAGGAGCTGCGGGGCTGGGTGAAGACCTCCCTCCGCAACCGCTTCACCACGGGCTTCGTGCCCACCATGGGGGCGCTGCACGAGGGGCATGCGTCGCTCATGCGTGCGGCCTACCGGGAGACGGACCGCGTGGTGGCGAGCATCTTCGTCAACCCCGCGCAGTTCGAGGACCCCTCGGACCTCCAGCGGTACCCGCGCACCCTCGAGGAGGACGTGGCGGTGTGCGGCGAGAACGGCGTGGACGCCGTCTTCGCGCCGGCCGCCGAGGACATGTACCCGAAGGGTTTCTGCACGCGGGTGGAGGTGGAGGGGCTCTCCGGCATCCTCGAGGGTGCGGTGCGGCCGGGGCATTTCCGGGGGGTGACCACGGTGGTCCTCAAGCTCATCGCCCTCACGCTCCCCGACCGCGCCTACTTCGGGCAGAAGGACTTCCAGCAGGCGGCCATCATCCGCCGCATGGTCCGGGACCTCGGCGTCCCCACGACGGTGGTGGTGATGCCGACGGTGCGGGACCAGGACGGCCTCGCCGTCTCCTCCCGCAACCGGTTCCTTTCGGGCGATGACCGCCGCTGCGGGCTCGCGCTGCCCCGCGCCCTCGACGCCGCCCGGGAGGCGTGGAACTCCGGCGACCGCGACGCCGGCCGCCTCCGCACCGAGGCGGCCCGGGTCCTCGAGAAGGAGCCCGGGGTGAAGCTCGACTATCTCGTCGTCGCCGACCCGGAGACGCTGGCGGAGGTCCACGGCGAGGTGGACCGCGCGGTGGTGCTGGTGGCGGGGCGGGTGGGCGCGGTGAGGCTGCTGGACAACGTGCTGCTGGAGTAGCGGGGGGCGCGCAGACAGGCGGGGGCCTGCTCGCAGCCCTCCTGCGTGACGAGCAGGGCGAGTACGATGCGGAGAATGTCAACCAGCGACCGCGTGAGATTCAAGAAGCCCTGGCCACGGGCTGTCTGCATCGACGACCACGCCTACCTTTCAGCGGACTCGAAGGGGCGGCCCCGGAAGCCCCTCCCCGATGAGCGTCTGCACCTGAGCCTGACCATCGGCAAGGTCTACAAACTGCGAGGCGAAGCCCTCGGCATGTGGGCCATCCTGGACGACACGGGGGGTGTCTACCTGTTCCCGAAGAGTCGATTCCGTCTGCTTCGTGGCCAGCCCGGGCCGGGGGAGAAGTCGCGGTGGAATGGGTGACGGGCGGGGCCAGGGCAGCGATGCCAGGGACGGGAGGTTGGGAATTCGAAAGCGACCAGGACGCAAGGACCGACCGGGGGTGGATCGATGCGGACGAACCGAGCTCCACTACGCGGCGGCCGACGGTGATGCGGCCACGGTCAGGACGCTGCTTTCCGCCGGGTGCAGCCCGAGAGCGACCGACGACAACGGCTGGACTCCACTTCACTTCGCCGTGCAGGCATGGTCGCCCGAGGTCTGCGTCTCGCTCCTCGATGCCGGCGCGCCGGTGGATAGCCGGGACATCCATGGCAACACCCCGCTCGGCAAGGCCGTGTTCGAGTCGCGCGGCCGCGGCGAGATCATCAATCTCCTTCGCGCCCGAGGCGCGGACCCGTTCCTGGAGAACGGCCACGGCGTCTCGCCCCTCGATCTCGCCCACACGATCGCCAACTTCGACGTGCGCCGGTACTTCTCCGATCTTCCGAAGCCCATGGAGTGAACGGAGGGAGTGACCGGCGACCGTTGACCCGCGGCGTTGGACTCCCGCGAGAGCGTGAGAGTCCGGGATCGTGAATCGGGGATTTGGCCCGCGAACGCCGCGCCGACGGGGCCATGCGCCGGTGGGCGCGAACAGTATCACCCTGTGATACACACTCAAGGACGCCACGTGTCGCGAGTTTGGGAGCCGCGGCGCCGGCTGGTGACCGCCCGCGGCAGTTCCGCAAGACAGTAGCGTTCGGTGGAGCGAGAAGGGATTTGGGCATGGCCTCTCCCGCGGGCAGTCCTTACTTGGCAGGCTTAGCGAGCCCGTGGGTCTGGCGGCGTACTCAACCCGGCAAGAACCCGATCAAGCGTGCTGTCCTTGCCCTCGCGAGGCCAATCGATGTCCCGAGCTCCTTCCGCGACCAGTGTTGGGTGGACGATTTCGGCGAGAGAACCAAGGGTCCGATATGCCTTGACTCTTGCCGAGTCGTACAGGGGTGAGAGTGGATTCCCGAATCTCGGGAATCGAGCCCATGCGAGGGACAGGAGCCACCGCTGACTCCCGGACTTGTCCACGTCCAGTGGCCTCAGAATCAAGAAGAACTCCTCCGCATCAACCTGGATGCGTATCCACCAACCCTTGTTGGTGGAGTTGGTCGGTCGCCACTCCGGATGTGAGGAGTGGAGTCCTGCCGCTTCCAGCCCTCGTTGCAGCGCGGCGGCGATGGACCGCCCCGGGTCGACAGACGCGGCAGGGGCCGTCGTGCAGAACATCGCGACGATGTTGAACGGAGAACTCATGCGGTGCTGGCTCCCTTGGTCATCCCGGTCCGTGGTGATGACCGGGGACTTTGGGGAGGACTTTCGAACCGAATCGGTGTTGGCCTTCGCCTGCCTGTCACTCCTGGGCTCCTTGAGCGCGGCTCCCTGCCCGAGCGATCTCCCCTGCAACTGGTGCAGTGTCCCGAGCGAACACTAGAGTTCGTCCACGAGCGCCTCGTATCGGCGCACCCAGTCGTCGCCCAAGTCAGTTGACAGCAGGAAGTGCGTCCAAGGGTCGCCTGGCTTCTGGGACGTGGCGACTATGGCAGGAATGTCGCACTCCGCCGCGTCGAGCAGGCGCGGCGTGCTCCCGTACCCTGCCGCCCATGTCGCAAGCGAACAAAGTCCCTTCGAAATCAGCTCGCGGATCAGCTCGACGGCGCACTCGTCGGGGCACCTGGCGGCCTCAGCACCCGCTTCGGTGAATGCGTAACGGATCGCCCCGACGTACTCCAGGTCAGAGGACGCCTCCAGGAGAACGTCTCGCTTCAGGCTTCCCACGAAACCCGTCTCCACGAGCAGATCATATGCATTCGGCATGGGCCTTCCTCTCAAGCCTCCGGCCAGATCCACAATTGATAGACTCCCTCCGACCGCTTTTGCCAGAGACTCTGCGTAGGGGGCGGGATCGGTCTCCGACCGAGGGCCTCGATCGCGAGTCGTGCAGTCTTGCGAACCTCGGCCCACTCGGCCCGACTTCTGAGAGCGTCGTCGGTCCACAGATCCTCGGTGAACCTCGGGTTCCCGAGGGACATCTGCTCGATCAGTTCATCGACAGCCTTCAGCCGGGTCCGCTGGCCGGGAGTGAGCGCCAGATTCGCCAGTGCTGCCGAGTACCAGTTGTCGAAGTCCAATGCCATGTCGTCCGCGTCGCCAGTTCCGTCGGGGTACAGGAGGGAGCACTGGACTTGAGGGGGCCACTCAAGCACTTGGAGTGCGGACAGGAGCCCACGGAGGATGCCCGGCACATTCACGTCCGCGTCCGGTCCCTCACGTTTCATCCTGCTAGCCATGACGGCTCGGCCGACTGAAGACGGTCGGGATCAAGGTGAAGAAGCTCAGGACGGAGTCGGATCCACCATTGCCCAAGTGTTTCTCGACCTTCCGGAACGGGAACACGACGTTGCGCTCGTCGAAGCGGATGGCCCAGTCTCCATCGAGCTGTGCCCAATCTCCGCCGTAGGTGCGGATGACGCACTCGCCGAGGAAGGACCCCAGCGTGTTCACGAGACCGGGGCGATTCTCTGGGTTCCCGTCCTCGTGCTCCTTCTGGATAAAGGCATCGAGCCAGCGTACGGCAGTCTCGTCATACGCAACCTCAGCGCCGAGCTGGTCGCTTGCGGCGGAAGCGACGAGCCTGGCGTTCTCGCGGATCCCATCCACCATGGGGCCGTTCGCTGGCATCGGGGCTCCTCTCTGCATGTTGCTTGAGAGTAGCAGGGGAAGCGCGAGAGGAACCCCATCCACGTGGCCGTTAACCCGACGGCCCGGACCCTCGCGAGAGCGTGAGAGTCTGAGAGAGGAATCCGGCGCCGGTCGGGCCAGTTGCGTTGACCGAGATCGCCGTCGCCGCGCACACCAGGAGAGTAGCATGAGGAGATACACGCGGATGCCGGCCACGGGTCGCGAGAAGGGGCGCCGCGGCGGGGTGCTAACCGGATCGGCCCAAGTTGCGAAAAGGGTTGCGTTTGGTCGGTGGCTCCCCGGGCGTGACTCGAACCTGCGCCCCGCCGGTGAACGGCCGCTCCCCGGTTCTACCGCGGCCCTCCCTGACTGGGGCCCAGCTCTGGCGCGGCCCCCCCCGTCACCCGCCCCCCGAATCCCTGAGCCCACCCCCCCTTCCTGCTATGATTCGGGTGTCCGCACGGAGACCTCCCATGCTTCGTACCATGATGAAGTCCAAGATCCACCGGGCCACGGTGACCGACGCGAACCTCGACTACGTCGGCTCCCTGACCGTGGACGCCGATCTGCTCAAGGCCGTGGACATCCTCCCCCACGAGAAGGTGCACGTCGTCAACATCAACACCGGCGCCCGCTTCGAGACCTACGCCATCGAGGGGAAGGCCGGCTCCGGGACCCTCTGCGCCAACGGGGCCGCGGCCCGGCTCGTCCAGCGGGGGGACCTCGTCATCGTCATCGCCTACGGGCGGCTCGAGGACGCCGAGGCCCGCGCCTTCGTCCCGAAGGTCGCCTTCGTGGACTCGAAGAACCGGGTGATCCCGGAGGAGAAGGTCGTCGCCGGGACGCCCCGCAGGGTCCCCGCCCCCTCCCGCGGCTGATGCCCGCCGCGGTCCCCGCAACCGTCTCCCTCCCCTGTCCCGCCAAGCTCAACCTCTTCCTCGAGGTCCTCGCCCGGCGCCCCGACGGGTACCACGACATCGACACCGTCATGGTCACCTCGGGCCCCGCGGATCACATCGAGGCCTCCCTCGCCCCCGGCGGTGCCGTCACCCTGGAGTTGTCCTTCCCCGGCGGCGAACCGGACACGGAGGTCCCCGCGGGCCCGGAGAACCTCGCCGCCCGGGCGGCCCGCCTCCTCCTCGACGAGGCCCGCTCCCGGGAGGGGGTCCGCCTCCGTCTCGCGAAGCGCATCCCCGCCGGCGCCGGCCTCGGCGGGGGATCCAGCGACGCCGCCGCCGCCCTTCGGGCCGTCAACGCGCTCCTCGGCGGGCCCGTCGCGGAGGAGCGGATCGCCGCCTTCGCCCTCTCCCTCGGCAGCGACGTCCCCTTCTTCCTCCTCGGCGGCGCCGCCCGCGCCCGGGGGCGCGGCGAGCGTGTCGAGCACCTCCCCCTCGCCGGGGGGATCCGGACCACCGTCCTCTACCCCGGGGCTCCGGCCTCCACGGCGGAGGTCTACGCCCGCTGCCGCCCCGCTTCCCCCGACGAGCGGAGGGATCCCGCGGCGGTGATGGCCGCCCTCGCCGCCGGCGACGCCGCCGCCCTCGCCGCGGCCTGCTTCAACCGCCTCGAAACCCCGGCCCGGGAGGTCTGCCCCCCCCTCGGCCCCGCCCTCGACCTCTGGCGGCGGTCCGGGGAGCGGGTTCACATGACGGGAAGCGGGTCGGCCTGCTTTATCGTGATGGGCCCGGCGGCGGGGGGAGGACGCCCCCCGCGGGGCCGTCCCATCGACCTGCCCCCAGGGGGGCGGGTCCTCAGCGAGGGGTGACCGTGCCAGCGGAGTCTCCGCGCACCCGCATCGTCGGGGTCGTCGCCGAGCGCACCCCCGCGCGGGTCCGCGCCGAGGCGGAGCGGGCCGCCCCCCTCTGCGACCTCATCGAGATCCGGCTCGACCACCTCGACGGGAGCCCCTCCCCGGCGGAGATCTTCCCGGGCCTCCCGCGCCCCTCCATCGCCACCTGCCGCCGGTCCGCCGACGGGGGACAGTGGCTGGCCGGCGAGGAGGATCGCCGTGCCTTCCTCGAGGGGGCGGTGGCCGCCGGCGCCGCCTTCGTGGACTTCGAGGCCGGGGCCGGCCCCGCCCCCGGGGAGGGGAGGGCCGCGGTCATCCGCTCCCTCCACGCGCCGGCGGGGAGCCGCGAGTCGGCGGCGGAGCTGCTGTCCCGCCTCGAGGAGGATCCGGGGGACCTGCTGAAGCTCGTCCTCCCCCCGGGGGACGCTCCCGCCGCCATCGAATGCCTCCGGCTCCTGAAGGAGCGGGCCCCCTCGGCGCGCCCGCTGGCGGCCTTCGCCCAGGGGCCCCAGGGCACGGTGACGCGCCTCCTTCAACCGGTCTTCGGGGGGGCCCTGGTCTACGCCGCCACGCGCCGCGGCCGGGAGGCGGCTCCGGGCATGCCCCCGCTGGCGGACCTCGAGTCCATCTACTCCCTGCGCTTCCTCGGCACCGGGACGGCCTTCGTCGGGCTCCTCGGGCGGCCCCTCGCCCAGAGCGTCTCCCCGGTCATGGTGAACGCCGCGCTGCGCTCCGCGGGGAAGAACATGGTGTACGTGCCGGTGCCCTGCCAGGACGGGGACAGGACCGCCGCCCTCCTCCTCGAGCTCGGCGCCGTGGGCCTCGCCTTCACCGCCCCCTTCAAGGCGATCCCCCTCTGGATGGCCTCCCTCACGGAGGCCGTGGCGGCCCACGGCGTCGCCGCCAACACCCTCTTCCGCCGCGGGGGGATCTTCGTGGCCGCCAACACCGACGGGCCCGCCGCCCGCCGCCTCGCGCGGGACGCCCTCGGCTCCCTCGACGGGAAGGTGGCACTCATCCTCGGCAGCGGGGGCACCGCCCGCTCCCTCGCCGCGGCCTTCAAGGAGGAGCGGTGCCGCGTCCACCTCCTCGGCCGCAACACGGACAAGACCGCCGCCGCCGCCGCCACCACGGGGTCCCGTCCCGGCCGCCCCGGGGAGCCCGTCGTGGACATCCTCGTGAACGCCACCCCCGTGGGCATGTGGCCCGCGGCCCCCCGGGATCCCGCCGAGGACCTCGCCCCGGGCATCAGGGCGCGGGTCCGCTTCGACACCGTCTACAACCCCCGCGCGACGGCCTTCCTCGAGAAGCCCGCGGAGAGGCGGATCCGCGGGGTGGACATGCTGGTGGGGCAGGCCGTGGACCAGCTCCGCCTCTTCGGGGTGGCGAAGCCCGACGGCGAGACCATGCTGCGGGCCGCCGAGGGGGCCCTCGACCGGCGGGAGAGGCGCATCCTGCTCGTCGGCATGCGGGGGGCCGGAAAGACCGCCGTGGGGGAGGCCCTGGCGGCCTCCACGGATCGCCCCCTCCTCGACACCGACCGCATCGTCGAGGAGCGGGCCGGGAGCCCCGTCGCCTCCATCTTCGCGGAGGGGGGGGAGGCCTCCTTCCGGGCGCAGGAGCGGGAGGCCGTGGAGTGGGCCCTGCGCCCCTTCGGGACCGTGGTCGCCCTCGGCGGCGGCGCCGTGGTGGGCCTCGGGGGGCTGCCGCCGGAGGCGGTCGTCGTCTGGCTCCGGGCCCGGGTGGAGACCCTCGCCGAGCGCATTCGCGGCAGCGGCCGCCCCTCGCTCCGGGGGAAGCCCCCGGAGGAGGAGGTCGAGGAACTCCTTCTCGAGCGGGAGCCACTCTACGCGGCCCTCGCCTCCGTGGTCGTGGACACCGACGACCTCACTCCCGCCGAAGTCGCCGCGGAGATCCTCACGGCGATCGAGGGGTGAGCGTGGAGTCAGGGACGTACCCAACTAATAAACTAACTCGGGGAAAGTGGGTGGTCGCCGAGGCCGGGGATCAACTCTCCCCGAGTTAGTTTATTAGTTGGGTACGTCCCTGCCTTTGCGCCTCTCGCACCTTGACGCCCGTCATGGTCGGTGCGGAAAACTCCGTGACAGTGATGGGCGTCATGCCTAGAACGCGGGCCCATGATCCCGCACCTGCCCGCAATCCTCGCCGGAGGCCCCCTCTTCCCCGGGGACGCCGCCACCAACGCCTCGGGGGTGGACTCCCTCTTCTGGATGGCCACCCTCATGGGGGCCGTCGCCTTCGCCCTCGTGGTGGCCATCCTCGTCTACTGCCTGGTGGCCTTCCGGGCCCGCCCCGGCCACCGGGCCGCCTACGTCACGGGGGAATCGAAGGGGGCCCGGACCTTCACCGGGGTCTTCGCCCTCGTGGTCTTCTGCGTCCTCGACGTGAGCCTCGCCGTCAAGGACCACTCCGTCTACGCCGAGATGTACGGGAGCATGCCCGCGGAGGACGGGGCCAACGTCGTCGAGGTCCTCGCCCGCCAGTTCGAGTGGCGCTTCCGCTGGCCCGGCGCCGACGGGCGGTTCGGCCCCCTGGCGGGGGAGCCGGGGGCCACGGACGACGTCGCCACCGTGAACGTGCTCCGCATCCCCGACGACCGGCCGACGATCCTCAGGATGCGCTCCATCGACGTCATCCACTCCCTCTTCCTGCCCCACTTCAGGACCAAGCAGGACGTGGTGCCCGGGATGTACACGACCATGGTCATCCGGCCCCGGCCCCTGGCGGAGATGAAGGAGGCGGGCCTGCCCGTGGACGGGGAGGGGCGGGTCGAGCTCTCCATCGCCTGCGCGGAGCTCTGCGGCCTCGGCCACTACAGCATGGACAAGGGCCGCGTCCTCGTCCTGCCCCGGGAGGAGTACGACGCCTGGCTGGCGGGGGAGGTGAAGGCCCTGGCCGAGGAGGTGAAGGAGTACGGGCCGCCCCCCGTGGACGAGTACTGGGCCCTGTTCATGACCCGCTCCGCGAAGGAGCCGGCGAAGTCCGGAGGTGAAGGCAAGTGACGACGGCCGCCCCCCCCCACGTCCACCACCGGGCCCCCGAGGGGTTCCTGCGGAGGTACGTCTTCTCGACGGATCACAAGACCATCGGGAAGCAGTACCTCTGGCTCGGGATGCTCTTCCTCCTGCTGGCCGGCGCCTTCGCCATGGTGATCCGCTGGCAGCTGGCCTACCCCTTCCGTCCCATCCCCGTCCTCGGCGGCCTCTTCCTCTCGGGGAGCGACGGCGCCCTCAAGCCGGAGCAGTACACGATGCTCTTCACCATGCACGGGAGCCTGATGGTCTTCTTCGCCATCACCCCCATCCTCTTCGGGGCCTTCGGGAACTTCGTCCTCCCCCTCCAGCTCGGGGCCGAGGACATGGCCTTCCCGACCCTCAACATGCTCTCCTTCTGGACCATCGCCCTCGGCGGGGTCCTGATGATGGCCTCCTTCTTCGTCCCCGAGGGGGCCGCCTCCGCGGGGTGGACCTCCTACCCCCCCCTGGCGGGGCCGAAGTACACCCTGGGCCACGGGCAGACCCTCTGGCTCGTGGGGATCCTCGCCGCCGGCACCTCCACCCTCATGGGGGCCATCAACTTCATCGCCACCATCCTCAACTTCCGGGCCGAGGGGCTGACGATGATGCGCCTGCCCCTCACGGTGTGGGGCTTCTTCTACTCCTCCGTCCTCAGCCTCTTCTGGGTGCCCGTCGTCGCCGCGGCCCTCTTCCTCGTGGTGGCGGACCGCCTCTTCGGGACCTCCTTCCTCGTGGCCGGCCCCTCGGCCCCCCACGAGGGCGGCCAGCCCCTCCTCTACCAGCACCTCTTCTGGGGGTTCGGCCACCCCGAGGTCTACATCCTCATCCTCCCCGTGTGGGGGATCGTGGCGGACATCCTCTCCGTCTTCTCCCGCAAGCCCGCCTTCGGCTACCGCCTCACGGTGCTGGCCATGGGGACCATCACCACGGTGAGCAGCGTGGTCTGGGGCCACCACATGTTCACCAGCGGGATGAACCCGCTGCTGGGCAAGGCCTTCATGCTGCTGACCATCACCATCTCCGTCCCCACGGCCTGCTTCTTCTTCAACTGGCTGGCCACCCTCTGGAAGGGGTCGCTGCGGCTCGAACCGCCGATGCTGTACACCCTGGGCATCGTCTTCGTCTTCGCCATCGGCGGCCTCACGGGCCTCCACAACGCCGTGCAGGCGCTGGACATCTACATCCACGACACCTACTTCGTGGTGGGGCACTTCCACTACACCCTGGCCGCCAGCGTGCTCTTCGGGGGCTTCGCCGGGCTCTCCTACTGGTACCCGAAGATGTTCGGCCGCCACATGAACCCGGCGATCCTGAAGGTCCACTTCTGGCTCACCTTCGTCCTCCTCAACGTCGTGTTCTTCACGATGATGGCCATCGGCGTGGCGGGCCACCCGCGCCGCATCGCGGACCCCTCGGGCTACTCCTACCTGCGGCCCCACATGTGGATGAACACCCTCATGGCCCACGCCGCCCTGCTGCTGGGCCTGGTCCAGCTGCTCTTCGTGTGGACCTTCGTCGCCTCCATGTTCGGGAGGAAGCGGGTCGCCGCGCCCAACCCGTGGAACGCGGCCACCCTCGAGTGGGCCACGGCCTCGCCGCCCCCCTGGTACAACTTCGAGGCGCCCCCGGTGGTGGTGCGGGGCCCCCACGAGTACTCCTCGCCGGAGGCCGACGCCGCCGGCGCCGACTGGGTGCCCCAGGGCACCGTGACCCCGGCCCCCGGCGGGGGTGGCGCATGAGCCACGGCGCCGCCGTCGCGATCCGCCGGGAATCCTCCCCGGTCCCCACCTCCCGGCTCGGGATGTGGCTCTTCCTCTCCTCCGAGGTGATGTTCTTCGCGGCCCTCATCGGCTCCTACATCGTGCTCCGTCTCGGGGCCTCCTCCTGGCCCGACCCGGGCGAGGTGCTGGGGGTGGGGATCCTGGCGGTGAACACCTTCATCCTCATCGTCTCCTCGGTCTCCATGGTCATGGCCCACGACGCCGCCGCCTCGGGGGACTTCGCCCGCTGCCGGCGGTACCTCCTCGCCACGGCGGGGCTCGGCCTCTGCTTCCTCGGCATCAAGGCCTTCGACTACGCCCACCTCGCCCACGGGGGATTCACCATCGGGTCGAGCCTCTTCGCCTCCTGCTACTTCACCCTCACGGGCTTCCACGGCCTCCACGTGCTGGCCGGCGTCGTGGCCCTGCTGGTGGGGGCGGGGAAGGCCGGGAACGGGACCCTCACGAGGGAGGACCACGGCTACGTCGAGGGGGTGGGGCTCTACTGGCACTTCGTGGACCTGGTCTGGATCGTGCTGTTCGCGATCCTCTGCCTGATGTAGGAGAGCGGACATGGGCGACTTCGCCGGCGAACCGGGCGTCACCGACGAGGGGAGGCTCCACGAGGGGGGCTCCCTCCTGTGGTCCGTGAAGCGGGTCTTCCTCTGGCTGGCGGTCCTGACCGTGGCGGAGGTGGCGGTGGTCTGGCTCCGCTTCCTGCCGAAGGGGGCCATCGCGGCGCTGCTCCTCGCCGGGGCCCTGGCCAAGGCGGCCCTGGTGGCCCTCCACTTCATGCACCTGCGCATCGAGAAGCGGTTCACCCTCTGGATGCTCGCCGTGGCCGTCGCCCTGGGGGCGGTCTTCATCCTCGGCCTCGTCCCGGACCTCGTCTTCGGCCCCGGGTCCGGGGCGGCGGGGGGCTAGGGTGGGGGGGCGACTCCCCGCCCGGATGGCCGTCGCGGCCGCAGTGCTCCTGGCCGCCTCCGGCCCGGCCCTCGCCCAGGGCTGCGCCATGTGCCGGAAGAACCTCGAGCAGAACGGGGGGGCCGGCCTCCTCCAGGGCTTCTACTGGTCCATCCTCCTCCTCGTCTCTCTCCCCCTCCTCATGACCGGCACCTTCGCCTTCCTCTTCTGGCGTGCGGGGAGGCGCAAAGGCGCGAAGGCAGGGACGTTCCTAACTAAGTAACTAACTCCGCGGGGGCCGGTCGACATCGCGGCCGGGCCCCGCGGAGTTAGTTACTTAGTTAGGAACGTCCCTGCCTTTACATTCCACGGTTCGTCTCGGTGCCGGCGTAGCTCAGTTGGTAGAGCAGGGGATTCATAAGCCCCGGGTCGCAGGTTCAAGTCCTGCCGCCGGTACCACCCATCCCCCCCTTCCCCCCCTCCGCCACCCCCCCTTCCTCGCCGGAACCCCCCTCCCCGGGGACCGGGTCATGAGTCTGTCATCGGCCCCCCCGGTGACCGGGTTTCTGCTTGCTTGGATTCGGCCCATCGCTAGGATCCGAAGGCCGCCGACTCCGTGGGCATGGAGTGCGGTGCTGCGGGCGTCGTCCCGCGGCGTGCCGTGCGAAGTGGGCCATCCGAAGTTCGCCGAATCCCGACACTTGGAACTTGTTCGCAACGGGCCGGTCCCCGGAAGCAGGGGAGGCCGGCCGGGTCCGTCGTCAGGAAGGGGGCCGAATCCGATGAGCACGAGGAAGGCATGGCGCCTGTTCGGGGCGCTGATCGTCGTGGGCCTCGCCGCCGTCCCCGCCGCGGGGTGCAAGTCCAAGGGGGCTGAGGGGGCGAAGAAGGCCGAGGCGCCGAAGGCCGTGGCCGCGAAGCCGGGCGACAAGCCCGCGGAGGCCAAGCCGGGCGACAAGGCCGCCGCGAAGCCCGCCGAAGCCGCGAAGCCCGTGGCCGCGAAGCCCGAAGCCGCGAAGCCGGCGGAGGCCGCGAAGCCCGCGGTCGTCGCCAAGGCGGCCGCAGAGGAGCCCAGGGCCCCCGGCACGATGTCCAAGGCCGACGAGGCGAAGCTGAAGGAGCTCTCCGCGGACGCCAAGCGTCTCGAGGAGAGGCGCGCCTTCCTCGTCCAGAAGACCGTGGAGATGGGCGACGAGCTCTACTCCGTCGGCGAGTGGGAGAAGGCCCGCCGGATGTACTCCGAGGTCCTGAACCTCCAGCCGGGCAACGCCCACGCGACCCGCCGCATCGAGGAGATCGGGGCCCACCTCAACGAGAGGGGCGCCTCCACCGCCGCGGTGTTCGAGAACGCCAGGGCCGAAGCCGCCATCCGCCGCGACCGCGCCCGCATGGAGGTCGCCGGCCTGGTGGGCGCCGGCCGCACCGCCGAGTCCAAGGGCGACTACGAGGCCGCCGTCTCCTCCTACGAGAAGGCCCTCATCATCGCGGAGCTCCAGCAGTTCTCCGTGGACGTCCAGCCTTCCGCCGACGCCCTCCGCGGGATGATTTCCGAGGCGAAGCAGCGCCGCGGCAAGGCCGAGATCGACCGCCGCCGCGAGGAGTTCCGCGCCGCCCAGGACGTGAAGAGGGCCGAGGACGCCCGGGAGCGCGAGCAGCGCCGGGTCACCATCCAGACCCTCTTCCGCGACGCCAACGCGGCCATGGAGCAGGAGCGCTACCAGACGGCGCAGGACCTGGCCGAGGAGATCCTCCGGATCGACCCGACCAACTCCGACGCCCAGAAGCTCCGCAGCATCGCCATCCGCGCCTACAACGCCCAGTACGAGACCGCCATCCGGACGGCGCTGCGCGAGGAGTGGAAGAAGGCCTTCGAGAAGCTGCAGCAGGCCGTCATCCCCCAGACCGACCTCGTGAAGTTCCCCGACTCCTGGAGCGTCAAGGAGAGCCTCAGCAGCGCCCCCAACTTCTCCACGGGGACCGCCTTCCAGGCCGACCCGCAGACCGCCGCCATCCGGGCGCGCCTCGAGTCCGTCAAGCTCCCCCTCAACATCGGCAACGAAGAGACGCCCATCCAGGACCTGCTGCAGTGGCTGTCCGGCATGACGGGCGTGAACATCGTCCTCGACGGCAAGGCCCGCGAGGGCAAGTCGGACCAGGACCTGATGCTCCAGCAGTACAACCTCGCCGCCCCGCTGGCGGTGACCGAGATCCTCGACCTCGTCACCCTCGGCAAGAACCTCGGATGGACCATCAAGAACGGCGTGGTGCTGGTCACCACCCCGGAGGCGGTCCGCGGCTCCCCGGTCCTCGACCTCTACGACGTGAAGGACATCACGGCGGGCATCATGGACTTCCCCGCCGAGGACATCAACCTGCAGCCCTCCGGCGGCAGCGGCTTCGCACTGCCCGTCGAGGATGACGCGGAGCCCAAGAAGGCCTTCGAGGGCGACGCCATCAAGGACCTCATCACCAACAACGTCGACAAGGACATCTGGGGCCAGGAGGGGGCCAACGTCGAGTACCGCGAGCCCGGCACCCTCGTCGTGAAGGCGCCCATCGGGACCCACCAGAAGATCCGCAAGCTCCTCTCCGACCTCCGCAACACCGGCGGGATGCAGGTCGCCATCGAGACCCGCTTCATCACGGTCACCGACAACTTCCTGCAGGACGTCGGCGTCGACCTCCGCGGCCTCGGCGACGACTCCCTCGGGACGGGCGTCCCCGGCAAGGGCACCCGCGCGAACTTCGACGACGTGCTCGGCGGCAGCGCCGCCTCCCCGCAGGGCATCGGCACGGGCCTCGACTCCGGGGTGTTCTACAACTTCGGCCACGCCTCCCAGGACCTGCGCGCCCGCGTCGAGAACCTCTACGACCAGGCCCTCGGGAAGACCGGCATCCTCACCCCCACGGGCGGCACGACCATCCAGGCCACCTGGCTCGACGACCTGCAGATCGAGGCCATCCTGCGCGCGGTCCAGAAGTCGGAGCGCGCGACCACGGTCATCGCCCCCCGCATCACCGCCTACAACTCGCAGCGCGCCAACGTGCAGGTGCTGAACCAGGTCTCCTACATCTCCGACTACGACGTCGAGATCGCCCAGCTGTCCCAGATCGGCGACCCCATCATCCAGCAGCTGCGCGACGGCATCATCCTCGACATCCGCCCGGTCATCTCCGCCGACCGCCGCTTCGTCACCATGGAGCTCCGGCCGACGGTGGCCCTGCTCCAGCGCCCCATCCAGACCTTCTCCACGACCCTGGGCAACGGGCCGCCGGTCTCCATCCAGCTCCCCGAGATCCGGATCCAGCGCGTGCGCACCACGGTCACCGTCCCGGACGGGGGCACCCTCCTCCTCGGCGGGCTGAACTTCTACGAGGAGCAGAAGATGGACACGTCGGTCCCCTTCCTCTCCGAGATCCCCATCCTCAACTTCTTCTGGAGCCGCCGCGGCACCTTCATCGAGCGCCGCAACCTCTTCATCCTCCTCAAGGCGACCATCATCCGCCTCGAGGAGCACGAGCCGAACATGGGGCGCCGCGGCTAGCGCGCCGCCTCACGTCGATACGAAACGCAACGGCGGGCCGCCTTAGGGCGGCCCGCTTACATTACCCGGGAGGTGTCCGATGGGTTGCATGCAGGGCCGCCGCATACACGTGACGGGGGGCGGCCCCAACATCGGCCGCGCCATCGCCGCCGCCGCCGCCGGGGCGGGGGCGGCCGTGGCGATCCTGGAGAAGGAGCCGGGGGCGGCGGGGGAGGCCGTGGCCGCCATCGCCGCCGCCGGGGGACGGGCGATGGAGGTCGCGGCGGACCTGTCGGATCCCGCCGCCGTGGAGCGGGCCGTGGCGGAGGCGGTCGCGGCCCTCGGAGGTCTCGACGGCCTCGTCAACAACGCCGGCGTCTACGTCCGCGGCCCCTTCCTGGATCTCACCCCGGCGCAGTGGGATCTCTCCCTCGGCGTCAATCTCCGGGGCGCTTTCCTCGCCACGCGGGCCTTCGGCCGCCACCTCCGGGAGCGGGGGGGCGCCGGGTCCGTGGTGAACATCGCCTCCGTCCACGGGACCGTGGGGGACGCGGACATGGTCGCCCACGGCGCCTCCAAGGCGGGACTGCTCGGTTTCACGAGGTCCGCCGCCGAGGCGCTCCGCCCCCTCGGCATCCGCGTGAACGCCGTCTCCCCCGGCGCCGTGGCCACGTGGAAGGGGCCCTTCGACGCCCCGGTCCCGGGAAGGCCCCTCGAGGAGATACTGGTCCCCCGGCAGGTGGCGGAGGCGGTGGTCTGGCTGCTCTCCGACGAGGCCTCGGGGGTCACGGGGATCGACCTTCCGGTGGGAGGAGGGACGGCGGTGGGGATCCGGGTGCCGGGGTAGGAGGGGCGTCCTGGTGGTTCGTGGGCACTGGGCGTGGGCGGGGCGCCCGGGAGTTCCACATCGGGGGGGGAGGAGTCACCCGTGTTTCTCCTACCTCTTCCTCCCCCCGATATGGAACTCCCGGGCGTGTATGGGGAGAGGCACACCGGGGGGGGGGGGGGGGCGGGGGGGGGGGGGGGGGGGCGGGGCGCCCCCCCGGGGGGGGGGGGGGGGGGGGGGTTT
>CAYJMF010000037.1:37702-38057 GCA_964370855.1 uncultured Planctomycetota bacterium
GCAGCCCAAAGTCACGGGCCGTGGCTCGTCGGGGGGGGTGCGGGTTCCCTACCATGGGAAGGGGGGGGGGCGAGGGATTCCCGTGAACACGGGAGAAGAGGAGAAGGAGGAGAAGAGGCGAGGCGGGAGGAAGCGGCGGCCTTGTGGAGTTCCGTGAGGAGAGGGAAGGGCAAGGGATCCTCCTCCCCCATTGAGAAAGTGCAACCGTACGGATCTCCTGGCCTCCGCCTCTCCTGGGCTCCGCCTCTCCCCTCCCCTCCTCTCCTGCCGTTGACGTCCAACGCGCCCGTTTCGTGGGGGGGCGGGGCGGGGGGGTTGGGGCGCGGCCCGGCCCGCACGCGGGCGCACCCCCCGC
>CAYJMF010000038.1:0-11702 GCA_964370855.1 uncultured Planctomycetota bacterium
GTCCCGTCGTTCAGGGACGCCTCCATTCCGGGACCCGCGCGCCGGTAGGCGCGCAACGCCCGGGCGAGAACCCACACGTTCCGGCGAGGAGCCTGGCGGGGGCGTTCCGCGCCTATTCCCTTCCGCCCCCCCTCCCGCCTCCCCACAATCGCCCGGATGACAGGGGTCATCCGGACGTGGCTCCGCCGCCTCCCCCGCGTGGCCTTCGTCCGCGATCCGCGGACGGTGCCCGCGGGGACGGTGGTGATCGCCCCCCTCCGGCGCGCGACCCTGCCCTGCGGCCTCGCGGGCTTCGTCGAGGTGGCGCGGCCCGCCCCCTTCTCCCCCCCGGCGCCCGCCGACCTCCTCCGTCTGTCCCGGGAGGCGACGGCGCTTCCCGTGGCGGCCCTCGACGGGGAGCCGGGGCGGATCGCCGCCTGGGCAGGAGGGGACGCCGTGCCGGCGGCGCTCCTGGCCGCGGCCCGTGAACTCCGGCGGCCCGCGGCGGCGGACCTCGGGGAGGCCCTCGCCCCCCTCGAGGCGGCGGCGGAGGAGGCCTCCCGGACCCTGCTCTCCTTCTGCGACGCCGAGGAGGCCTCCCTCGAGGAGATCGCGGTCCGGCTCCCCGGCGCGGTGCAGGAGGCCGTGGCGGCCCGCCTCGTCGTCCTCCGGGACGCCGCATGGAGCCTGCGGGCGGAGTTCCTCGGGATGCTCGCCCGGGCGCGGGATCTCGCCGGCCCCGGGGCACCGCCGAAGCTCGTGCGGGAGATGCGCAAGCTCACCTCCACCCTCGAGGCCATCGATCGCATCGAGGTGCGCGGCCGGGATTCCGCGGGCGTCGTGGTCATGGCCTCCTTCCCCTCCCGCGCCGCCCTCGACGCCTGCGCCGCGGACCTCGAGGCCGCGGGCCACGGCGGGGAGTTCCGCCGCCGCCAGGAGGGCTCCGACCTCCTCGACGGGGCCGTCTCCGTCTCCGACGCCGACGGCCCCGGCCGCCCCGCCTCCGTCGCCTTCGTGCGGAAGGTCGCCGCCGAGGTCGGGAAGCTCGGCGACAACGTGGCCGTGCTGCGCGCGGGCTTCCGCGGGGACGCGGTCCTGCGCGCCGTCCTCGGCCGCCCCGACGTCCGCACCGTCGTCCTCGGCCACACGCGGTGGGCCAGCAACGGCGTCATCCACGAGGCCAACGCCCACCCCGTGGACAACGCCACCGTGACCGACGGCTCCGTCGGCGAGCGGGACGTGGTCCGCGCCCAGGGGGCGCCCCACCCGATCTACGGCCGGGCCCGGGGCCGGGTGTTCGTGGCCCTCAACGGGGACGTGGACAACCACATCGATCTCCACGACGAGTTCGCCGGGGCGACGGGGCTCCGCGGCTCCCCCCGCGTCACCACGGACACGAAGGTCATCGCGCTGCGCATCGACCGGCGGCTCCGCGAAGGCCGCTCCCTGGAGGAGTCCTTCCGCCTCGCCGCCGCCGAGCTCGACGGGTCCGCGGCCGTGGCCATGATCTCCGACCTCGAGCCTGGCCGGGTCTACCTCTCCCTGCGGGGGAGCGGGCAGTCCCTCTACGTGGGCGAGGCCCCCGACGGATGGACCGTCTCCTCGGAGGTCTACGGCGTCGTCCACGAGACCTCCTCATACGTCTCCCTGGAGGGCGAGAAGGAGCGCGTCCCCGGGGAGCGCCTCTCCCGGGGCACCGTGGCGGTGCTCGACGCCGCCGGCGGGGCGGGCCCCCCGCGGCTCCTCTCCTACGACGGCACCCCCGTGGCCGGGGAGGCGGAGCCGAAGCGGGCGCAGATCACGACCCGGGACGTGGACCGGGGCGCCTTCCCCCACTTCTTCCGCAAGGAGATCGAGCAGTCCCCGGTCTCCGTGGCGAAGACCCTGCGGGGGAAGTTCGCGCTGGAGGGCGAGGGGAGCCGCCGCCTCCGCTTCAACCTCGGCGCCGAGGTCCTGCCCCCGGCCCTCGAGGAGCGGCTCCGATCCGGGAGGATCCGGCGCATCCTCTGCTGCGGGCAGGGCACCGCCTTCGTGGCCTCCTCGGCCATCGCCGGGATCCTCGAGGAGGACATCGGCTCCAGCGGGATCTCCGTGCGCTCCGAGCAGGCCTCCGAGCTGTCCGGCTTCGGCCTCCGCGAGGACATGTCCGACACCCTCGTCGTTGCGGTCACCCAGTCGGGCTCCACGGCGGACACGAACCGCGCCGTGGATCTCGCCCGCCGCCGGGGCGCCGTCGTCGTCGCCGTGGTGAACCGCCGCAACAGCGACATCACGCGGAGGGCCGACGGCGTCTTCTACACCTCCGACGGCCGGGACGTGGAGATGAGCGTCGCGAGCACCAAGGCCTTCCACTCCCAGGTCGCCGCCGGCTCCGTCCTCTCCCTCGCCTTCGCCCGCATCCTCGGGACCCTGGCGGAATCCGAGGCCGCGGAGCGGGCCCGGGATCTTCGCGGACTCCCGGACCTCCTGCGGCGCGTCCTCGCCCTCGACGGGGCCGTCGAGCGCATCGCCGGGGAGTTCGCCCCGACCCGGCGCCACTGGACCGTGGTCGGCAGCGGCCTCAACCGCGTCGCCGCGGAGGAGATCCGGATCAAGTGCAGCGAGCTCTGCTACAAGTCCATCTCCGCGGACACCGTCGAGGACAAGAAGCACATCGACCTCTCCGCCGAGTCCCTCATGCTCGTCCTCGCCGCGGGGAACCCCCCCACGGTGCAGGGGGACCTCGCCAAGGACGTGGCCATCTTCCAGGCCCACAAGGCCCTGCCCGTGGTCTTCGCCGACGAGGGGGACCGCCGCTACGACCCCTACGCCGCGGCCGTCATCGCCCTGCCCGCGGCGCCGCCGCGCCTGGCGATGCTCGCCAACGTGATGGCTGGCCACCTGTTCTCCTACCACGCCGCCCGGGCCATCGACGAGGGGGCCCGCTTCTTCTCCCGGATCCGCGCCGCGCTGGTCGCCGAGACCCTGGGCGGGTCCGGCGCGCGGGGCGGTCCCACGGCGGCGGAGGAGGGGGCCGCCGACGCGGCCCGGCGCCTCCGGGCGAAGCGCTTCGAGAGCGCGCTGGGCCCCGGGAAGGCGGCGGGCCTCCTCCTCCTCCTCCACGCCGTCGCCGGCCGCCTCCCCCGGGAGGCCCTCGGCGGCGCCGAGGACGGCGCCGCCCCCGGGGGCGAGGGGCTCCGCGGCCCCGCCATCGAGGCCCTCACGGACGTCATCCGGGAACTGGAGCGCCCCGTGGACGCCATCCGCCACCAGGCGAAGATCGTCACCGTCGGGACGAGCCGCACCGCGGAGCGCCCCGAGGGGCCGGTCTTCGACGCCCTCGACGGGGCCGGCGTGCCCCTCGAGGCGGTGCCCGAGTCGGCGCTGACGGCGCTGCGCGCCGTGCAGCCGGCGCTCTCCGCCGTGGAGGGCTGGGCGCGCTACCGCGTGGAGGGGCTGTCGGCGGACGGGCAGCCGACGGCGGGGGCCTCCCTCTTCATCGAGAAGCGCGGGGGGGTCTCGGGCCCCCCCGCGCGCCCGGGGCGGCGGGGGGGACGCCGCTGCGCGGGACGAAGCGCGGGGTCGTCGCCTCCCGGCGCCATTTCGTGGGCATCGGGACCAAGGACGGGCGGACCCTGGCCATCGTTCCGCTCCTCGACGCGCGGCTCCACTGCACGGCCATCGTGCTCCTGCACGTGGCCTTCCTCGACGCCATGCCCGCCGCGGCCAAGGTCTCCGTGCTCGGCCCGCGCCGGCTGGAGATGATCGTGAACGGGGTGACGGAGGCCGACGTCCCCTGGTGCGACGCCCTCCTCGACGGGGTCTCCCCGAGGGACGTCGTCTGCATGTCCGTGGAGCGGGTGATCGAGGGCATCGTCGCCCGCGCCCGGGGAAGTCAGCCGCCCGGGTAGGCGCGCGCCTCGATCCCCGCCATCGCCTCCTCGACGAGTCCCTCCCACGCCACCGCCTTCTCCATGGCCACCACCTCGTGGAGGCGGGCCTTCGTGGCGGGATGGGGATCGATGAGGAAGGAGCAGCAGTCCTCGTGGGGGAGGCAGGAGGCCTCGAAGGTGCCGATGCGCCGGGCGTCGGCGATGATCTCCTCCTTCTCCATCCCCGAGAGCGGGGCGAGCACCGGGCCCCGCACGGCGGCGTAGGCGCAGCCGAGGTTCTCCAGTGTCTGGGAGGCGACCTGCCCGACGGAGTCGCCGGTGACGAGGGCGCCGGCGCGCTCCGCCTCGCGGACGCGGTCGGCGAGGCGCAGCATGGTGCGGCGGTAGACGATCATCCGGTGGTCCGCGGGCACCGCCGCGACGATGGCCCGCTGGAGGCGTTCGAAGGGGACGATGCGCACGGTGATCCGCCCCTGCCAGCGGGCGAGGGCGCCGGCGAGGAGGTCGATCTTCTCGAGGACCGCCTCGCCGCCGGCGGCGTTGTTGAAGAAGTGGACGCCGACGACCCGGCAGCCCCGCTTCATCATCCGCCACGCGGCGACGGGGGAATCGATGCCCCCGGAGAGGAGGGCGACGACCCTCCCCGAGGAGCCGACGGGGAGGCCGCCGGGGCCCGCGTTCCGCGCGCCGAGGACGAAGGCCCCCTTCTGCGCGATCTCGATGCCGAGGACGTCGTCGGGGGAGGTGAGGTCCACCTTCCGCCCCGTGGCGCCGACGACGGCGGCGCCGACGCGGCGGTTCACCTCCATGGAGTCCATGGGGAAGGTCTTGTCGGCCCGCCGCGTGTCCACGGCGAAGGAGCCGGCGGCGCCGCGGGCCCGCTCGACGACGGCGGCCTCGATGGCGCCTATCTCCCGCGCGACCTCGTCGGCGCCGGCGAACCAGGCGACGCCGGGGGTGCGGGAGATGGCGCCCCGGGCCCCCTCGGCGGCCTCCGGGGAGGCGCCCTCGAGGACCACGACCATGCGCCCCCGCTCGCGGCGGACGCCGGAGGGGCCGAAGGGCTTGAGCGCCTCCTTCAGGTTGTCGCGGAGCCGGCCCTCGAAGAACCCGCGGTTGCCGCCCTTGAGGGCGATCTCGTTGTAGTGGACGACGAAGACGGTGGAGGCCATGGGGGGATCATCGCACCCGGGGGGCGGGGGGCGGAGCAACCGCCGGTGGAGGAGGGGGGGAAGGAGCGGTCCTCCCCGCCCGCTACAGGATCCTCGTCCCCACGAACACGCCGTCCCGGATGGGCAGGATGGTGCCGACGAGGCTCGCGTCCTCCATCGCCATCCGGTTGTGCTCCCGCAGCGCCCGCGTCGCCTCGTCCCGCGCCCGGCCGTCGGTCACCCGCCCCGACCAGAGGCAGTTGTCGGCGATGTACACCCCGCCGGGCCGCAGCCGCTGCACCGCGGCCTTCAGCGCCCGCGGGTACCCCTCCTTGTCGATGTCGTTGAAGATGAGGTCGAACTGCCCCGGCACCACCGCCATCGCGTCCACGGCGTCCGGCGTCACGTGGAACTTCACCCGGTCCGCGAACCCCGCACGGTCGATGTAGACCCGCGCCTCCTCGGCGAAGGCCTCGGAGCGGTCCGTGTAGTGGATCCGCGCCCGGGGGTGCGCACCCAGCGCGATCCAGAGCGTCGAGTACCCGATGGCCGACCCGAGCTCGAACACCCGCCGCGCCCCCGTCGCCGCCGCCATGGAGGCGAGCAGGCGGCCCACCTGCGGCCCCACGATGGGGATGTCCCGCCGCTTCGCCTCCCGCTCCATCGCCGCCAGCACCTCCCCCCGCGCCGGCAGGAGGGACTCGAGGTACCGCTCGATGCCGCGGGTCAGGATCTCGGCCATGTCCGAACCTCCAGGATGCTCACGCGTCCGTCTCGATCACACGTCCGCTCGATCAAACGTCCACCACGATCTCCCCGCCCTCCTCGCGCACCGGGAAGCAGGTCTGGCCCCCCTCGGGGAGGTTCAGGCAGCGGCCCGTCCGCACGTCGAAGCGCCACGCGTGCCAGGGGCAGGCGACGATGCCGTTCTCCACGGTCCCCTCGCCGAGGGGGCCGCCGCGATGCGGGCAGACGCCGTCCATGGCGTGGAGCGCGCCGCCGGAGCGGAAGACGGCGATCTTGCGGCCCGCCGCCTCGAAGGCCTTCGCGCCGCCCTCGGGGACGTCCGACGACTTTCCGATCCTCAGGGTCTGCGCCAAGGGAGTGCCTCCGGCGGCCACGGGGCCATGAACCGGTCAAGACTACCAGAGAGCGGCGACGCGGGAACGGGAGAGGACCCCGGAGTCACCGTCCCCCGGGAGCGGGCCCGAGGGCGCGGAGCGCGTCCCGGGCCTCCCCGCCGCAGGGGAACCCCTCGAAGCGGCGCACCGCCGCCTCGCAGGCGGCCCGCGCCCCCTCCCGGTCCCCCGCGGCGACCCGCTGCTCCACCGCCCCGAGGGCCTCCCGGCCCCGCTTCGCCACCTCCGCGAGGGCCGCCGCCGCGCGGCGCCCCGTGGCGACGTCGTACCGGATCTTCGAGAGGATCGCCAGCGCGCCCGCGGCCCGAAACTCCTCGGCCCCGTCGAGGGCCTGGGCGACACGCACCTCGAGGGGATCCACGGCCTCCCGCGCCGCCCCGGGGTCGCAGAGGAAGAGCCCGTCCACGGCGCCGGCCGCCGCCTCCGGCTCCCTGTCCGAGGCGCGGGCGGCGAGGAGGGCCGGCGCGTCGGGGAAGGCGTGCTGCCCGAGGAGCCGGAACGCCGCCGCGCGCTCCTCCGGCCCCGAGGCGCGGGCGAGCTCCGCGCGCACGGAGCGGCGCTCCCGCTCGAGGGACTCCTCCGCCACGGGGTCGTTCACCTGCACGAGGACGAGGGCCGCGAGGACCTGCCGCCGCTTCCCCGCGGGGGGCGGCCCCGGCGGGGCGGTGGCGTCCGGCGCGGGGCCGGTCCCCGGGTCCCGCCGCCACCCGTAGTACCGCCAGCAGGCGGCGCCGGCGGCGTGGGTGAGGTCCGCGTTGAGCATGGCGGCGCGGTGATCGCTCTTCCGGAGGAGGTCCTGCTCGAACTTCCGGTCGAGGGAGTCGTCGGGGATGGTGAGGGATTCGGTCACGAAGTTCCGCCGGTTGCGGCCCCGCGCCGGCGGCCCCGAGGGGAGGCTCGGGTGGACGAGGGGCCATCCCATGTCGAGGCGCACCCGGTCGGCGATGGTGGGGCCGTCGGAGCCGCCGGGGCCCGCGCCGGGGATGAAATGGAGGAGCTGCCCGAGGTCGTTGCGCGGATCGATGGTCTCCTCCCAGCGCCGGGCGAGGTCCGGGAGCTGCTCCCGCGCCGCCCGCGCGGCGCACTCGAGCCAGGGGAGGACGGGGAGCCCCTGCCTGCGGCGGAGCGCGTTCATCCGGTGGAAGAGGAGGCGCTCCAGGCGGAGCGGATTCTCCTCCGGATCGAGGGGCGGGTAGACGGTGTCCCGGGCGGGGAGATCGAGGTCCCGGTCCACGTCCTTCCCGTCGGCCCCGAGGGCCATGAGGAAGAAGCGGGCCGCGTACTCGAGGCCCCCGGGTCCGTCGGCGGCCAGCGTCACCCGGTGGAGGCCCCCGCGGGCATCGGGGCGGAAGGAGAAGGCGAAGGTCCGGCCCGACCTCCCCGCCGGCTGCACGTAGGCGTAGGCGCCGTCGGGGAAGACGACGATGAGGACGGGGGCGCGGTAGTTGTTCTTGAGGGTGACCTGGAGCCTTGCCTCCGCCCCGCGCGGGACGCGCCGCTCGAAGGGCTCGAAGACCGCCATGCGGAGGTGGAACCACTCCTTCTCCCCCTCGGGGACGACGGGGGCGGGGGGGACGCGGGGCTCCTCCCCCCCGGCGCGGGGCGGGGGGGGGGGGGCGGCGGGCGCCCCCGCGGGCCGGGTGGGCGCCCCCCCCCTCCGCGCGGGGGGGGCCGGGGGGGGGGGGGTGGCGGGGGGGCTCCGCCCCCGGGGGGGGGGGGGGGGGGGGGGGGGCGGCGGCCGCCGCGGCGGCCAGGAGGACCGCCAGCAGGGAAGCGCGGAGGCGGGAGGTCGGCACCGGCCTATCATACCCTTGCCCGGGAAGCGCTCCGGGGGGAGGGGAGATGGACCGCCGGAGGGGCGCCTGGGCCGTGCTCGTCCTCGCGATCCTCCTTCGCGCCGCGGTGCTCCTCGCCTTCGACGGGGGGCCGTCGCGGCCGCTGGAAGGGGACGAGCGGGGCTACGCCGCGGCCGCCGGATCCCTCGTCCGCGGGGAGGGGTGCGGGTTCGAGGTGACGGGGTTCTCGCCGGTGACGGGGCTCCTCGAGAGGCGGCGCCTCGAGGCCTTCCGGGCGCCTCTCCTGCCGGCGATCCTCGCCCCGGTCCACGCCGCGACGGGAGGGGACCCGGCGGCGCTGCGGTGGGCCTGCGTCCTCCTCGGCGCCGCGGCCGCCCCCCTCGCCTTCCTCCTCGCGGGACGGCTCGCCGGGCCGAAGGCGGCCTGGATGGCCGGCATCGCCGTCGCCCTCTGGCCCTCCCAGGCCTGGCTCTCGGCGCGGGTCCTGTCGGAGCCCCTCGACGCGGTGCTGCTGTTGTCCGCCGCCGACCTCCTCCTGACCCGGCGCTTCGCCGCCGGCGGCGCCGCCCTCGGCCTCGCCGTCCTCTGCCGGCCCGGCGGCCTCCTCCCCGCGGCCCTCGCGATCCTCGCCGCCGCCTCCTCCGAGGAGCGGGGCCGCCGCCTCCGGCCCGCCCTCCTCGCCGGCGCCGCCTGCCTCCTCGTGGTCGTTCCCTGGGCCGTGCGCAACCAGCGGCTCCTCGGGAGCCCGATCCTCGCCTCCTCCTCCGGGGTGACGCTCCTCGGGGGGAACTGCGACGCGGCGCTCTCGGCGGAGCACCCGGGGAAGTGGATCCCCCCGGAGCGGGCGTGGACCGGGGAGGACCCGCCGGACACGGGGATGTACGGCTGGGGCCGCCTCGACGAGGCGGCGTCGAGCGCCCGCTTCGCGGCGAAGGCGCGGGAGTGGATCGCCGCGGATCCGCTCCGCGCGGCGCGGCTGGCGTGCTGGAAGGTCGTCCGCTTCCTCGACCCCGACACGCGCTCGGGGAAGGGGGACGCGGGGCTCAAGTCCCTCGCCGGCTGGTTCTCCTGGGGCCCCGCGGCGCTCCTCGTCCTCGGCGCGCTGCTGGCCGGCGCGCGCCTCCGGGAGCCGGAGTGGAGGATGGGGGCCGCCCTCCTCCTCGGCCACCTCCTCGTGGCCGTCGTCGCCTACGGGGACGCCCGCATGCGCGCCCCCGTGGAGCCGGCCCTGCTGGCGCTGCTGGCGGCGCCCTGGCTCGCGACGAGGGCGCCCATTCGCCTCCGCCGGGGGCCGGCGGGTACCGTGGGGCCATGAGGGAGATCGCCTCCGACGCCGCGGGCCAGCGGGAGCGGTTCCGCGCCGAGCGGGCGGCGCGGGGGGAGGCCCCCCTCCCCGCGGCGGAGGAGTGGTGCGTCGTCGCCTGGCGCCTCGAGTCGGCGGGTTTCCCCGCCGGCGCCGCCGACGCCTGGCGCGCGGCCCTCGCCGTGGAGCCGCGCATGCCGCGCGCCCGCCTCGGCCTCGGCCGGGCGCTCCTCGACCTCGGGGAGGCCGACGGCGCCGCCGCCGCCTTCCGCGCCGCCCTGGAGGCCCACGCCGCCGCGGCGGCCAACGGGATGGACCCCCTGCTCGACGATCCCGACGAGGACCCCTGGTACCCCCTCGGCCTCGCGGAGCACCTCGCCGGCCGCCTCGACGCCGCCGTCCTCGCCTACGCCCGCGCCGCGGAGGCCTACCCGTGGTTCGCCGAGCCGGTGCTGGAGGCGGCCCGCGCCGAGCTCGCCCGCGGCAACCGCCCCGCCGCCGCCGCCGCGGCGGCGGAGGCGATCCGCCGCTCCCGCCACCGCCCCGAGTTCCGCGCCGAGGCCGAGCGGCTCGCCAGGGAGGCGGAGACGTAGGGGAATACGGTACCCGACCCGATTCATCGGGGTTGGGGGGGGGACCCTTGCGAGTCGGCGGGGACCCCGCGCCCAACCCCGATGAATCGGGTCGGGTACCGTATTCCCCTACCTCCGCCGCACCCTCCCCCGCGCGAGGGCGAGGGCCTCCCCGGCGACGGCCTCCGCGGCCCGTGCGACCTCCTCCTCCGTGGTGAATCGGGAGAGGGAGAACCGGATCGCCCCCCGCGCGTCCCGGGCCGGGATCCCGAGCGCGCGGAGCACGTGGCTCGGCTCCCCGCTCCCCGTGGTGCAGGCGGAGCCGGAGGAGACGGCGACGCCGCGGGCGTCGAGGCGGAGCAGCAGCATCTCCGCCTCGAGACCCGGGAAGAGGAGGTGGGAGGTGTTGGGGATCCGCGGCGCCGTCGTGCTCCGCCGCGCGCCGGGCACCGCCGCCAGCACCGCCGTCTCGAGGCGGTCGCGGAGCGCCGCGACGCGGGCCTCCCCGGGGAGTTCGCGCAGGGCCGCCGCCGCCGCCGCGCCGAAGCCGGCGAGTGCCGGCACGTTCTCGGTCCCGCCCCGCCGCCCCCCCTCCTGGTGGCCCGCCGCCGCTCCCGGCGCCCAGCGCGCGCCGCGGCGGACGAAGAGCGCGCCGGCGCCGGGGGGCCCGTGGATCTTGTGGGCGGAGAGGGCGAGGAGGTCCGCGGGGACCCGCTCGAGATCCACGGGGACCTTGCCCGCGGCCTGCACCGCGTCGGTGAAGAATGGGACGCCGCGCTCGCGGCAGCCGGCGGCGATCTCCTCGACGGGATGGAGGACCCCGGTCTCGCTGTTGGCCCACATGACGGCGACGAGGGCCGTGTCCTCCCGCACCGCGGAGAGCACCCGCGCGGGGTCGAGGGCGCCGTCGGGCCCCGGCCCCGGCTCCGAGAGCCCGATGCGCCCCGCGTCGCGGAGATCGTGGAGGAGGTCCCGCACCGCGGGGTGCTCCACGGCGGAGGCGACGACGTGGCGCCGCTCCCCGGCGGCCTCCAGCGCCCCGAGGATCGCCTTGGGGGCGGCGGGGGTGCCGCGGGTGGTTAAGACCAGCTCCTATGGCCGCGCGCCGAGGAGCGCCGCCACCCCCCCCGGGCCCTCGCGAGGAGGTCCCGGGCGCGCCTCCCCGGCCCGTGAAGGGAGGAGGGGTTGCCGGGCCCGGCGTCGAGGGCGGCGGTCATCGCCTCCCGCGCCTCCGGGCAGAGGGGCGCGGAGGCGTTGGCGTCGAGGTAGACGGGGGGGGCCGCGGTCACGGGGACAGTGTACGGAACCCGGCCGCCGTTGGCGCTTCCGGTCCGCCCGTGGCAGGATGGGGAGCGCCGGGAGGGCTTCCCTCCCGCGGGAGGACGCCATGGTCGCCACGCCGGGGAAGGTGCTCGCCGCCACGGATCTGACCGCCGCGGGGGACGCCACCGTCGCCTGGGCCTGCGCCGTCGTCGCGAAGGGGGCCTCGGTGCGCTTCGTGCACGTCCTCGACGAGGAGCTCTACCCGAGCCCTCTCTACGCCCACTACTCCCCGGGCGTCGTCCCCACCCCGGAGAAGCGGGCGGCCCAGATCGCGGAGCTCGAGGCGCGCCTGCGCGCCATGATTCCCCCCGACGCCGCAGCCCGGGGAATCCGGGTGGAGGTGGAGATCCTCGAGGGGGACGTCGTGGCCGACGTCCTCACCGCGCGCGCGGAATCCATGGGCGCGGATCTCGTCGTCCTCGGCACCCGGCGCCGGAGCGCCCTCGCGAAGGCCCTCCTCGGCTCCGTGGAGAGCGCCGTCCTCGGGATGTCCGGCCGCCCCGTCCTGCTGGTTCCCGCCTGAGGTGCCTGGCACAGGGTGGAGGGGAAAATTCCCCGGTTCACCCG
>CAYJMF010000038.1:11712-37784 GCA_964370855.1 uncultured Planctomycetota bacterium
GTCGCAAAACCCCCCCGGCCCCCCGGGGTTCCGCCGCCGGGGGGGGCTACCGGGTTTATTCCCCCCCCCCACCCTGTGCCAGGCACCAGCAGCGCCTCGATGTCGGGGCGGCAGGTCTGGCAGCCGCGGCAGGCGCCGGTCACCGCGGCGACGTCCTCCACGGTGACGCACCGGTGCTCCTCGATGAGGCTCCGTACGCGGGCCTCCGAGAGCTTGAAGCAGTGGCAGAGGATCCGGGACAGCGGCTACGCCTTCGCGAGGAGCGCCTCGATCTGCTCCTTGATCACGGCCTTCGGCCGGAGCCCGGTGATCTTGGCCTGCTCCTTGCCGCCCTTGAAGAAGATGAGCGTGGGCACGGCCATGACGTCGAACCGGGTCGGGGTCTCGCGATCCTCGTCGATGTCCAGCTTGCCGACCTTGACCTGGCCCGCGAACTCCTTCGCCAGCTCCTCCACGAGGGGGGCGAGGGTCTTGCAGGGCCCGCACCAGACGGCGGAGAAGTCCACGAGGACGGGGACGGCGGCGTCCAGGACCTCGGCCTTGAAATTCTGGTCCGTGAACTTGAGGAGATCGCTCATGGGGGTCCGGCCTCCATCGCAGTCAGGCACTCCCGCGGGTGACGGCCCGCGTGGAAAGCGCCGTTTCTAGCGGTCCCCGGCCCCCGGACCAACCTTTTCCGCCGTCCTCGAAGGGACGGGGAGGACGGGCGTCAGGCGGGCGCCGGGGGCCGCCGGCGGTAGGATCCCCCTCCGGGGCGGCGACGGAAACGGGAAGAGGAGCGGGAACCGATGGCGGGAACGACGCTGGGCAGGGCGATGCTCGCCGCGGCGGCCCTCGCCGCCGGGTTCGCCGGCGGCTGGGTCGCCGGCCGGGCCGACCTTCCCCCCGCCCCCCCGCCGGACGTCTTCGTCAATCCCCTCGCCGACGCGAAAGAGGGGGAGACCCTCCTCCTCGTCACCCCCGACGGCACCCGCGAGCTGACCCGGGTGGAGGAGGTCGCCGAGGACTCCCTGCTCCTCTCCGTCCGGACCATCGTCCGGGGGACGCCGGACCGCGTCCGGGAGATCCGCGTCGCGAAGACCTACCTCGGGTTCTTCCTCCTGATCGAGGGGGACGTCGACCCCGCCTCCGCGGCGGCCGCCGTCCGGAACTTCGTGGTGGAGTCCATGGAGCCGGCGGACCTCCGCCTCGAGAACCTCGATCGGACCGTGCGCTGCTGGAAGGTCAGGGGCACCTTCCGGGGCGGGGAGCCGCGCGTCTTCTGGATCTCCGCCGGGTTCCCCGTGCACGGGCTCCTCCGCGCCGACGGGGCCCGGGGGAAGGCGTGGGAGATCGAGTCCTTCGAGTTCGAGGAGGGGCGGTGACGGGGGCGGCGCCGGAGCGGACCGGGGTCCACGACGTCCTCCTCGCCTCCCTGGCGGCCCACGCCGCGCGGCCCGCGCAGCGGTGGGCCGATGCCGCGGGAGGCGAGGGCGGGTGGAGGAGCCGCACCCACGGGGAGCTGCGGGATCTCGTCCACCGCGCCGCCGCGGGGCTCCGCGCCCTCGGCCTGGCCACGGGGGACCGGGTGGGGCTCATCGGGGACAACGGGCCCTGGTGGCCCGTGGCGGACCTCGGGATCCTCGCCGCCGGGTGCGCCGACGTCCCCCGGGGGGGGGACTCCACCCCCTCGGAGATCGGCGACATCCTCCTCCACTCCGGCGCCCGGGCCTGCATCGTGCTCGGGGAGGAGGCGGAGCACCGCGTGCTCGCCGCCCCCGGTCTCCGGGAGCGGCTCTCCCCCGTCGTCCGCCTCGACGCACCCCGGGGCGGGACCGCCCCCGGGGTCCTGTCCGGGGAAGAGCTCCTCGAGGCGGGGGCCGGGGCCGATCCCGCGGACCTCCCGAGGACCACCCCCGACGACCTCGCCTCGGTCATCTACACTTCGGGCACCACGGGCCGCCCGAAGGGGGTCACCCTCCTCCACCGCAACTTCCGCCACCAGGTGGACTGCCTCCCCGGGCTCTTCGGCCTGCGGGAGGACGACGTGTTCCTCGTCATGCTCCCCCCCTGGCACTGCTTCGAGAGGGTGGTGGAGTACCTCGCCCTCCGGGCCGGCAGCGAGATGGTCCACTCCCACCCGAAGGACCTGAAGCGCCACCTCCCCGAGGCCCGTCCCACGTGGATGGGCACCGTCCCCCGGGTCTGGGAGATGATCCTCACCCTGTCGGGCTTCCAGCGCCTCGCGGGGAGGGACCCGGAGCGGGCGGCGAAGGCCCTCCGTGCGGCCCTCGGGGGGCGGCTCCGGTACGCCGTGTCCGGGGGGGGCCGCATCCCCGATGCCGTGGACCGGGCCTACAACGGGGCCGGCATCAGCCTGCTGGTGGGCTACGGGATGACGGAGACCTCCCCCGTCCTCACCCTCCGGCGCCCCGAGGACAACCGGCCGGGCACCCTCGGGAGCGCCGTGCCGGGGACGGAGCTCCGCGTGGTGGACCGGGGCACGGGGCGGACCCTCCCCGACGGGGAGGTGGGGGTGCTCCTCGCCCGGGGGCCCCAGGTGATGCGGGGGTACTGGGAGGACCCCGAACTCACGGCCCGGGTCCTCCTCCCCGGCGGCTGGATCGACACCGGGGACCTGGTGCGGCGCCTCCCCGGGGGGGACATCGAGTTCCAGGGGCGCTCCAAGGACACCATCGTGCTCCGGGGCGGGGAGAAGATCGAGCCCTCCCGCATGGAGGACCGCCTCCTCGAGAGCCCCCTCGTCGAGCAGGTGGTGGTGGTGGGCTCCGAGGAGAAGATCCTCGGCGCCCTCGTGGTGCCCCGGACCGAACCCCTCGAGGCGGAGGCGGGGCGGCGGGGGGCGGCGGCGGGGGACCGGGGGGCCCGCGAGGAGATCCTCAAGGAGGAGTGCGCCCGGCTCCTGACGGAGGAGGCGGGTTTCCCGGTCCACGAGCGGGTGGCCCGGGTCCGCATCCTCCCCGGGGCCATGACCGTGGAGAACGGGCTCCTCACGGGAACCCTCAAGGTGAAGAGGCCGGCGGTCCTCGAGACCTACGCGGACGTCCTCCGGGAGATGTTCGGAGGGTAGGTGCTACCGGGCGTGGCCGCGGTAGGCGCCGTAGCGGCGGCGCTGGCGGGCGATGATCTTCTTGCCCTTGCGGTTCTTGTTCCGGCGCAGGAAGCCCACCTTGCGGCGGCGCTTGACATTGCTGTGGCGGATGCGGAGCTTCATGGTCGGGCTCTCTTCCTCTTCGTCGCCTTCGTCGCGGCCGGTCCGGTCACCGCCGCGGTGGACCCTTCGACGGGCGGCCAAACGGTCCAATCTAGCGGGAGGGGGCCGGGGAGGCAAGAATCACCGGCCCACCCCCTCCCCCGGGGGGCGGATTTCTCCGGAATCCGCTGGATCGGGCCGGGTCTTCTGCTAACCTGACGGGTGGCAATCGGGAGCAGACGTACGGGAACGCGGGGCCACTGAAAGGACCGCGTTTCATCGCGCGGGTCGCAAGACGAAAACGGCCGGGTAGAACTTCAGGGCGCCTGAACTGGAACGCCCGCACTCGCGTCGTCTTCATCTGTGGGCGCCCGTGCTCCGTGCGGACGGTGCCGGGCCATACTCCATGAGGGCTGTGAACTTTGGTCCCTCGGCCGGGTTCTGATCGCGCGATCCTTGCGGCATCCCCTGTGCCGCTCCGCGTCCCCTCCACGGCCACGGCCACGGCCACGGCCACGCCCACGGCGACCCCCCGTTCCCGTTCCCTCTCTTCCGACGATTCCCCTTCCTCTCCCACCAGCAACCATGTCCTCCCTCGGGAAGAACTGCAATCGGCCCAGGGGGACTCAGGAGGTAGCAGCATGGCACCCTCGTCCATTTCGGTGATGCGGTCGATGGCGGTCGCGGTCGGACTGGGAGGGGCGGCCCTCCTCGCCGGCTGCGGAGGCGGCGGCAGCGGCGGCGGCGTACCCCGCCCGGCGCCGGGCTTCCAGCTCGGCACGCCCCCCACGGTCCTGAAGCTCGAGACCCCCCTCGGGCTCGCCGGCTCCCGGGGCTCCGGGGCGGACGTGTACGTGGCCTTCAACCTGAAGGACCGCGAGTACAACGCCGCCTCCATCCAGCTCGAGTACGGGTGGGACGTCGACCTGGACGCCGATATCACCGGCTCCGAGGGTGATCCGACGACCACGGACGAGTACTTCGAGTGCACCCCGGCCGCCAACCCCGGCGACGGGCTGGCGGGCCTGGACACCGCCACGGGGCAGGGGGCCGACCACCTGTTCATCTGGGCCTCGGGTCAGGACCTCCCCGGCGCCCGCTTCGTGACCCAGGACTACGACTACACGGAGCAGGGCCGGCTCAAGATCGGCTCCGACGGCCAGCCGAAGTTCGGGAACACCCCCGGGATCCGGCTGCGCATGCGCGCCAACGACAACGCCGGCGCCGGCGGCCGCTGGGGCCAGTGGAAGATCACCAACCCCTTCGACCTCAACAACAACAGCCAGCCCGCGGTGGTCATCGAGCCCGTGGGCCTCAACGGAGTGACTCCCAACCCGACGGGCTCCGCGGCGGACACCGACGCCGTCCTCAACTTCCGCGTCATCGACGCCGACGCCAACACCGGGACCGACCTGAACGCGGTGGCCGTGGACTTCGCCCCCGTGGCCCCCGGGGCCGACCTCTCCGACCCGGCGGTGGTGGACGCGCTGGCGTGGCTGCCGGCGACGACGACGGCGGGCACGGCGGACACGGGCCTCGTCTCCGACGTGGTGCCTGGCGCGCTCAACACCTGGTCCTGGGACTCCGTGGCCGACGTCGGGACCGTGAACGGGGACTACATCCTCCGCATCACCCCCTTCGACAGCAAGCAGGAGCGCGGCGCGACGGTGATGATGCCGGAGCGCTTCCGCCTCGACAACTACACCATCTTCACGGACGCCGGGGCGGCCCTCTCCGCCCCGCGCGTCGGGCACCGCGCCACGACGCTGCTGGACGGGCGGGTCCTCGTCTCCGGCGGCCGGACGACGGCGGCCGGCGCCTCGGTCTCCACGGCGGAGATCTTCTACCCCGGCATCGGCCAGACGACCTTCGGCGCGGTGGCGGCGACGGGCTCCCTGAACACGGCCCGCTCCTTCCACTCCCAGACCCGGCTCTTCGACGACAAGGTGCTGGTGGCGGGCGGCTACGACGCCTCCGGGAACCCCCTGTCGAGCATGGAACTGTACGATGCGGCGACGAGCACCTGGACGACCATGGGCGTGACCCTCGGCGCCGCCCGGGCGCGCCACACCGCGGTGCTGCTGGCCAACGGCGACGTGCTCTTCGCCGGCGGCGTGGACGGCTCCGGGGCCCTCGCCTCGGCCGTCGTCTACCGGTTCGACACGGGCACCGTGGCCGCCGTGGGCTCCATGGCGGCGGGCCGCCACTCCGTGGCCGGCGCGCTGCTCCCCGACGGCAAGGTCCTCATCCCCGGCGGCAAGGACTTCGCCGGGACGGCGCTCTCCTCGACGGAACTCTTCGACCCCGTGGCGGGCACCTTCACCGCGGGCCCGGCGATGACCTCGGCGCGCGCCGACCACGCCGTGGCGGCGATGACCGACGGCCGGGTGCTGGTCTCCGGCGGCACGGGCCTCAGCACCGTCTCCATCTACGACGGCCGCACCAACTCCTGGGACAACACGCCCCCGGCGATGTCCTCGGCGCGGGCGGGCCACGTGGGCGTGCTGATGGGCGACGGGAGCATCCTCCTGGCCGGCGGCTCCGACGGGGCCACGGTCGTCTCCTCGGCGAACCTCTTCGACCCCTCCACGGGGAACTACGACGCCCCCAACAACGGCATGGCCGACGCCCGCCGCGACGCCGCGGTGGCGGTCCTCAACAACGGCCGCGTCCTCATCGTGGGCGGCCTCGACGCCGCCGGCGCGCCCCTCGCGAGCCTCGAGATCTTCACCCCCGACGGCGCCTTCAACTACGTCCCGTCGGCGAGGATCCTCACCCCGACGGAGCCCCAGTCCTGGGCCTTCGGGGCGCTCTTCTCCTACCGCCTCATGGACCCCGAGACCGACCCGGCCAAGGTGATCTTCCAGTACTCCATCTCCGGCGGCGCGTGGAGGACCTGCACCTCCAAGGGCGGGGCCTGGGACGACGGCCTCGCCGACACCATCGCCGGCGACGTCAACGAGGGCCTCGTGGACCTCGCGACGGCGGACGCCGACTCGGTCCTCCCCATCGACCCCATCCTCAAGAACACCCTCGGCGACCACCTCTTCGTCTGGGACATCATGTCGGACATCGCCCGCGCCGACTACGACTCCGTCCGCGTCCGCGTCCTCCCCTTCGGCGCGGGCCGCGGCGCGACGGCGACCTCGACGGCCTTCAAGATCGCCTACAACACGCGGGTCATCCCGCGCTTCGCCCCCTTCACGGGCGCCGTCTCCGGCACCGTGACCATCGACTACCACCTGCAGGACATCGACGGCGCGCTGCCCCTGCCCGATCCGAACGGCGACGGGGCGCGGGTGGAGTTCGACTACGGCATCGACATGAACGGCGACAGGCAGATCCTCGCCCTCGACGGAGAGTCCTGGAAGACCTGCTCCCGCGTCCCCGGCAGCGAGGGCCTCGGGGCGGGCTACACCCTGGCGACGGCGAAGGCCTTCGACCCGACCGTCGGGACGCTGGGCTGGCACCAGTTCACCTGGGACAGCATCCGGGACATCGGTTCCCCGGCCGTCGGCGAGACCCGCACCGACGTCATGCTGCGCATCACCCCCTACGACTTCCCCGCCGGCGTCGAGGAGACCAAGGGCCGGCAGGAGACGGTGGGCGTGGACCAGGGCCTCACGGTCATCCTGGATCCGTCGGGCCTCTACCTCGTCTCCTGGGGCACCGAGGGCGGCGTCACCTACTCGGGCACCGCCATCGGCAACGTGAAGCTGGACGAGACCCTCGTCTTCAACTTCAACCAGGAGGTCGACCCCGCCACGGTGGACGGCATCGTCGGCAGGACCACCCTGGCCGTCACGGTGGGCGGCCGTACGGTCCTCGGCACCTACCAGGCCGACCCGACGGACTACACCGTCGTCCGTTTCTTCCCCCAGCTCAACAACAGCACCAACGGGGCCCCGGTCTACAACGGCACCGAGAACCCGACGATCCTCGTCCGCGGGGCGACGGTCGCCATCTCCATCCCCGCCTACGTCCCCGGCGGCGCCTCCCCGGAGACGGCGGACATCCTCCGCATCCGCAACTTCGTCCCCGGCGACCCCGCCGTGGGCATCGTGAACCTGCTGGCCTTCGACTTCTCCCCCGCCCTCACGACCTCCTCCTCGGCGGGGACCGCGGCCTACTTCTCCCGGGGCATCGCGCCGACGGTCGCCACGGCGACCCCGCTCCACAATTCCACGGGACAGGCCCTGAACCAGGGCTTCAGCATCGAGTTCGACGGGCAGCTCAACGGCGAGACCATCTCCATCGCCACGGCCAAGATCGTCGTGGATCTCAACGGGAACGGGGTCGCCGACGCCAACGACTCCATCATGCCGGGCAGCTTCTCCGTGGTGAACACGGCGGGCCCCGCGGGCACCCGGAAGTCGATCCTCACCTTCACCCCGCTCTCCGGGTTCAACTACCCGGCGGGCTCCCGGATCCTCGCCTCCTTCGCCGGCGTCACGGCCGGCGACGGCACCGTCGCCAAGGGCCCCGGCGGCGGATCCCCGGTGGCATGGTTCTCCACCGTCGCCGGCGCCACGACGACCACGACCTTCGCCGAGTCCTTCAACGACCAGGTCAACATGGACGCGGCGGAGACCAACGCGCTCTGGAACAACACCTCCCTCGGCTTCGGCGGCATGCTGACCGGGCTGCGCGACGGCGGGACCGGCGCCGACGGCACCCCGACGGCGACCCTGGTGGGCAACGTCCGCACCTTCTCCGCCAAGGACACCTGGAACTTCACGACCTTTACCGTCCCGAAGAACGAGATCTGGCGGTTCACGGGCGGCGCCTCCAACCTCCCCGTGAAGATCCTCGTCACCGGGACCATCGACATCGCCGGCGTGGTGGACGTCTCCGGCGGCGACGGGTACGGCCCCGGGCCCGCGGAGTCCAAGACGCAGACCTCCTACCCCTACCACCGCAAGTTCACGTCCTACCAGGGGAACGGGACCCTGGCCTACAGCGGCGGCACCGGCATCGGCGGCGGCGGCAAGGGGGGCAACGCCCTCCACATGGCCGCGGGCCAGGCCGGGACGGCGGGCACCGGCGCGTCGGCCTCCAACGCGGGCGGCGGCGCCGGCCTCGTCACCTACGGCACCGGCGGCGGCGGCGCGGGCCACGCCCAGAACGGGTTCGCCGGCGGGCAGTACGCCTCGGGATACGGCTCCGTGGGCGTCGCCGGGACCTCCTACGGCACCTCCGACTTCTCCGTCGTCCAGACGGCGGGCTCCGGCGGCGGCTCGGGCAGCTCCTACCCCACCTACTACACGCTCTACGAGGACCAGCAGTACTACTACTACATGCTCCCCGGCTCCGGCGGCGCGGGCGGCGGCGCCGTCAAGCTCGTCTGCAACGGCACCTTCAACCTCCAGGGCTCCGGCGTCATCGACGCCTCCGGCGGCGATGGCGGCAACGGCTGGGCCTACTACTTCGGCGGCGGCGGGGGCGCGGGCTCCGGCGGCAGCGTCTGGATCATCAGCGGCGGCAATCTCAACGTCGGCGGCATCATCGACGTCCGGGGCGGGCGCGGCGGCGACTTCCGCTACTACACCAACGCCTACGCCCAGGGCTCCCCAGCCCGGTACGGCTCCTTCGGCGGCCACGCCTCCGCGGGCCGCATCCGGATCCAGGGGCCGAACATCTCCACCACGCAGACCAAGTTCATCGGCGGCATGCACTACAACACCATCGCCTCCGGGGCGCTGAACGGCGGCTCCGGGACGCTGGGCGCCTTCCCCGTCTCCGCGACGTTCAACGCCGACACCATCCCGAAGGACGGCAGCGGGTTCATGAACTTCTCGACCATGAACATCCCCTCGGGCACGACGGTCACGGTGTCGGGCGCGTCGGCGGCCAAGATGCGCTTCACCGGCAACGTCTCCATCAGCGGCGTCCTGCGGTCGAGCGGCGGCGTCGGGGCCAACGGCGTGTACGCCGGCGGCCAGTACTCGACCTTCTCCGTCATCACCGGCGGCCCCGGCGGCGTCGGCGGCGGCAAGGGCGGCATCCCGAACACCAGCGCCTCCAACACCCTGACGAACGGCGGCACCGGCACCGGGACGGGCGGCGGCCAGGGCGGCACCGCCTCGAGCGGCGCCTTCCCCTACTCCTGGGCCAAGTACTACTACGGCGGCTCCGGCGGCGGCGGCGGCTCCAACCTCCTCAACCACCGCGGCAGGCCCGGCACCCAGTCCGACTGGGGGGCGGCCTACTACGGGACGAAGCCCGGCGGCAACGCGGGCACCGGCTACACGGACCCGGGTTCCATGACCCTCTCCAACATCGCCGGCGGCTCCGGCGGCGGCTCCGGCGCCAACGGGCAGTACATCAGCTCCTCGGTCTGGTTCTACAACTACGGCGCCGGCGCGGGCGGCGGCGGCGGCGGCGGCATCGGCATCGAGACCTCGGGCTCCTTCACCATGGGCTCCGCGGGCCGCATCGAGGTCCAGGGCGGCAAGGGCGGCTTCGGGTACTCCGGCTACGGCGGCGGCGGCGGCGGCGGCTCCGGCGGCAACGTGCTCGTCCGGGCGGCCAGCCTCTCCTTCACCACGGGTGCCATCATCGACACGACCCCGGGCCTCGGCGAGAAGGCCTACAACACGACCAGCACCAACTACGGCAACAACGGCGGCGACGGCGGCCTCGGCGGAATCCGCGTCGAGACCGTCAGCGAGTCGGGCACGTTCTTCAACGTCGGCGGGCTCCTCGGCTACACGACGTCCACGGGCTCCTTCACCTCGGCCAACTACGTCACCGGCGACAAGGGCACCACCAAGTGGCAGACGGCGCTCGGTGCGGCCCCCGACTTCCACACCGCCGGCATCGCCGTCCCGCTCAACCTCTCGGGCGGCGTCGACGTGACGATCCAGGGCGCCATGATGGACCCCGTCACGGGGGCCCGCAGCACGACGCTCCTCGGCTCCCAGCTGGTGACCGCCACGCCGCTCACGCAGGGCCTGGCGACGGCGGACGCCATCGACGGGTTCAAGTTCTGGAGGGTGGTCTTCAAGCTGAAGCCCCCCGCTTCGCCGACCTTCGCCGTTCCCATCGTCTACGACGCGACCCTGAAGGTCGACACGAAGTAGTCTCCGGGCATCGGTCTCGAGGGGCCGGCGGGAAACCGCCGGCCCCTTCCGATTCCGGAGGGTGTGACGCGTTCGCACGGGGCTGTCGTTATGCGGTTGACGCCCTGCCAATCGGGGCTACAACAGGAGTACGCCCTTCGCAGACCTGCGGGGTCCGCAACAGAGGGGGTGTCGCACCGTGCCCGGGGACAGCCGGGAACGGGGAATTCCGGGGACGGCACTTCGCGGCCCCGGGGATTGAGCGGACTCCCGAACTTCGGGTCCGCGGAGGGAACTTGGCGTCAGAGCCACTTCGGTCTGCTTCGCCGCGAACGGGCGCGGACTCCGCGCCCGCGGCCTCTTCCTGCTTCCATCCTCCCTGTTTCCGTTCTGCCTCCCGGACGCGGGACGTCCGGGGCTCCCCGTTCGGGGACGCCCACCGTCCTATCCGTCCAGCAATCGCGATCCGCGCCGGGGCTACCTGCAATCGGCCCCGCCGGACGCCAGGAGGCAGGTCATGGCACGTTCGCCCTCGACGCGCAGGCTGTCGGTTCTCGCCGTCGCCGCTCTCGGAGGCGCGGGCCTCCTCGTAGGCTGCGGCGGCGGGGGAAGCGGCGGCGGATCCCCCCGCCCCTCCCCCGGGTTCCACCTCGGCACGCCCCCCACGGTCCAGGAGCTGGAGACCCCCATCGGGCTCGCCGGCTCCCGCGGCTCCGGGGCCGACGTGTTCGTGTCCCTCAACCTGAGGGACCGGGAGTACAACCCCTGCTCCATCCAGGTCGAGTACGGCTACGACGTCGACGGGGACGGCGTGATCGCCGGTTCCGACGGCGATCCGGCGACCACGGACGAGTACTTCGAGTGCACGCCCGCGGCCAATCCCGGGGACGGCATGACGGCTCTGGACTCCGCGTCGGGGAGAGGCGCCGACCACCTCTTCATCTGGGCCTCGGGCCATGACCTCGCGGGCATCCGCCTCGTCACCCAGGACTACGACTACACGGAGCAGGGCCGGCTCAAGATCGGATCCGACGGCCAGCCGCTCTTCGGGAACACCCCCGGGACGCGGCTGCGGGTGCGCGCCAACGACGACGGCGGCGCCAACGGCCGCTGGGGCCCGTGGAAGGTCGGCGACCCCTTCGACCTCAACAACAACAGCCAGCCGGCGCTGGTCATCGAGGCCGTGGGCCTCGACGGAGCGACGCCCAACGCGACGGGGGCGGCGGCGGACGAGAACGTGGTCCTCAACTTCCGCATCATCGACGCCGACGCGAACGCCGGGACGGACCTGAACGCGGTGGCCGTGGACTACGCCCCCGTGGCCCCCGGCGCCGACCTCTCCGACCCCGCGGTGGTGGACGCCCTTGCGTGGCTGCCGGCGACGACGGCGGCGGGCACGCCGGACACGGGACTCCTCTCCGAGGTGGCGCCGGGCGCGCTGAACACCTGGACCTGGGACTCCGTGGCCGACGTCGGGACGGTGAACGGGGACTACATCCTCCGCATCACCCCCTTCGACAGCAAGCAGGAGCGCGGCGCGACGGTGATGATGCCGGAGCGCTTCCGCCTCGACAACTACACCATCTTCACGGACGCCGGGGCGGCCCTCTCCGCCCCGCGCGTCGGGCACCGCGCCACGACGCTGCTGGACGGGCGGGTCCTCGTCTCCGGCGGCCGGACGACGGCGGCCGGCGCCTCGGTCTCCACGGCGGAGATCTTCTACCCCGGCATCGGCCAGACGACCTTCGGCGCGGTGGCGGCGACGGGCTCCCTGAACACGGCCCGGTCCTGGCATTCGCAGACGCGGCTCCAGGACGACACGGTGCTGGTGGCGGGGGGCTACGACGCCTCCGGGAACCCGCTGTCGAGCATGGAGCTCTACGACCCGGCGACGGGCGCGTGGACGACGATGGGCGTGAACCTGGGAACGGCCCGGGCGCGCCACACGGCGGTGCTCCTGGCCAACGGCGACGTGCTCTTCGCCGGCGGCGTGGACGGGTCCGGCGCCCTCGCCTCGGCGGCGGTCTACCACGCGGACACGGACACGGTGACGGCGGCGGGCTCGATGACGGCGGCCCGGCACTCCGTCACGGGCGCGCTGCTCCCCGACGGCAGGGTGCTCCTCCCCGGCGGCAAGGACTCCGCGGGGGCCGCCCTCGCCTCGACGGAGCTCTTCGACCCCGCGGTGGGCACCTTCTCCGCGGGCCCCGCGATGTCCTCGGCGCGCGCCGAGCACGCCGTGGCGGCGATGACCGACGGCCGGGTGCTGGTCTCCGGCGGCGTCGGCCTCGACACCATCTCCATCTACGATCGACGCACGAACACGTGGGACAACACGGCGCCCCTGATGTCCACGGAGCGGGCGGGCCACACGGGCGTGCTGATGGGCGACGGGCGCATCCTGATGGCCGGCGGCTCGAACGGCACCGCCGTGGTGGGGTCGGCCAACCTCTTCGACCCGGCCACGGGCGGCTACGACGCGCCCAACGGCGGGATGCTCTCCGCCCACAGGGACGCGGCCACGGTCGTGCTGAACAACGGCCGCGCGCTGGTCATCGGCGGCCTCGACACCTCCGGCGCGACCCTCGCGGACATCGAGATCTTCACCCCCGACGGCGGCTTCAACTACGTGCCGACGGCGAAGATCCTCTCTCCCCAGGAGCCCCAGTCCTGGGCCTTCGGCGCCCTGTTCGCCTGCCGCCTCATCGACCCCGAGTCCGACCCTGCCAAGGTGATCTTCCAGTACTCCGTCTCCGGAGGCGCGTGGAGGACATGCACCTCCAAGGGCGGGGCCTGGGACGACGGGGTCGCGGACACCATCGCGGGCGACGTCAACGAGGGCCTCGTGGATCTCGCGACGACGGACGCCGACTCGGCGCTGCCCATCGACCCGGTCTTCAAGAACACCGCCGGCGACCACCTCTTCGTGTGGGACATGGCCGCGGACCTCTCCCGCGCCGACTACGACTCGGTGCGGGTCCGGGTGATCCCCTTCGGCGCGGCGAGGGGCGTGATGGCGACGTCCAACCCCTTCAAGATCGCCTTCAACACGCGGGTCATCCCGCGCTTCTCCCTTTTCACGGGCTCCGTCTCCGGCACCGTGGACATCGACTACCACCTGCAGGACATCGACGGCGCCCTGCCCCTGCCGGACCCCGCCGGTGACGGCGCCCGGGTGGAGTTCGACTTCGGCATCGACGGCAACGGCGACGGCCAGATCCTCGACATCGACGGCGAGTCCTGGGTGGCCTGCACCGCGGCCCCCGGCGGCGACGGCCTCGGCGCCGGCTACACGCTCGCCACGACGAAGGCCTTCAACCCGACGGTGGGGACCGCGGGCTGGCACGTGTTCCTCTGGGACAGCGTCCGCGACCTCGGCTCGCCCGTCGTGGGCGAGACCCGGTCCGATGTGATCCTGCGCATCACCCCCTACGACTTCCCCGCCGGCTCCGAGGAGTCCATCGGCCGGCAGGAGACCATGGGCGTGGACCAGGGCCTCACGCTGGTCCTGGATCCGAACGGCCTCTACCTCGTCTCCTGGGGCACGGAGGGCGGGCAGACCTGGTCGGGCTCGACCCTCGGCAACGTGAAGCTCGACGAGACGCTGGTGTTCACCTTCAACCGCGAGGTGGACCCGGCCACCGTGGACGGGGCCGTGGGACTGGCGACCCTGCCCGTGACGGTGGGCGGGCGGACGATCCTCGGCGCGTACCAGGCGGACCCGACGGACTACACGGTGGTCCGCTTCTTCCCGCAGGTGAACGGCTCGACCAACGGCGTGCTCACCTGGGACGGCTCCGAGGACCCGACGGTGCTGACGCGGGGGGTCTCGGCGTCGGTGCGGGTGGTCGGCTACCAGGCCGGGACGGACCCGGAGACGGCGTCCATCCTCCGCATCAGGGGGTGGGCCGCGGGCGCCGCGGCCGTGGAGATCGCGAACCTGCTCGACCTCGACCACGCGCCGGGCATCGCCACCTCCTCGGCGGCGGGGACCTCCGCCTACTTCGCCCGGGGGACGGCCCCGGCGGTGACGTCGGCGACGCCGGCCGACGGCGCCACGGGCGTGGCCCTGACGTCGGGCCTCAGCGTCCAGTTCGATCTCCCGCTGTGGGCGGAGGGCGTGGACGCGACGACGCTCCGCTTCGTGGTGGACCTCGACGGCGACGGCACGGCCGACGCCAACGACTCGGTCATCCCCGGGACCTGCTCCCTGGTGAACACGGTGGGGCCGGCCGGCGTCCGCAAGGCGGTGGTCACGTTCACGCCGCTCGCCGGCCTCGTCCTGCCGGCCGGCGCGAAGATCCTGGCCGACTTCTCGGCCGTCGTGGCCGGCGACGGCACCGCGACGGCGGACACGGGCAGCTCCTTCACGACGGTGCCCGGCGGGGTTTCCACGGCCGTGTTCGCGGAGTCCTTCGACGACGACGTGAACAAGGACGCCGACGCGACCACGGCGCTCTGGAACGCGACGGGCTTCGCCGGGATGCTGACGGGACTCCGCGACGGCGGGACCGGCGCCGACGGCACGCCCTCGCCCGACTCCACGGTGGGCAGCGTGCTCACCTTCTCCTCGAAGTCCACCTGGAACTTCACGGGCATGGCCATCCCCGTTGACAAGGTCTGGAGGTTCACGGGCGGCGGGACGAACTCCCCGGTCAGCATCCTCGTCACCGGGAGCGTGGACATCGCCGGCGTCCTCGACGTCTCCGGGTCCGACGGCATCGGCTCCGAGAGCCAGCACCCGACCTCCAACTCCTACTCCTACGTCATGGCGTACTCCTCCTCCCAGACGACGGGCACCAACGCCTTCGCCGGCGGTACGGCGGTGGCCGGCGGCGGGGCAGGGGCCCCGTCGGTCTTCCAGTCCGCGGGCAAGGCGGGGCAGCCCGGCACCGGCGGCACCGCTGCCAGCGCCGGCGGCGGCGCCGCGCAGGGCTCCTCGTACTCGGGCGGCGGCGGCGGCGCCGGCCACGCCCAGGGCGGTCAGAAGGGCGGCAGGTACTCCGCCACGATCAGCACCTCCTACGGGGACGGCGGGATCGCCGGCACCTCCTACGGCGGCACGACGTTCTCGACGGGGATCTCCGCGGGCTCCGGCGGCGGTTCCGGCGGTTCCTACAGCTCCGTCACCTACTCCTCGCCCTACTACTACCACCGCATCGCCGGCTCCGGCGGCGGCGGCGGCGGCGCGGTGAAGGTCGTCTCCAACGGCTCCTTCACGCTCCGCGGCTCCGGCGTCATCGACGCCTCCGGCGGCGACGGCGGCAACGGCTGGGCCTACGGCTACGGGGGCAGCGGGGGCGCGGGGTCCGGCGGAAGCGTCTGGGTCATCGCCGGCGGCGACCTCGCCCTCGGCGGCATCATCGACGTCCGCGGCGGCCGCGGCGGCGAGGTCCTCTACTACAAGGGCTCCTACGCGCAGGGCAGCCCCGTCCGGTACGGCTCCTTCGGCGGCCACGGCTCCGCGGGCAGGGTGCGCATCGAGGCCCCCAACGTCGGCACGACGACGACGGACTTCGTCGCCGGCGCGGCCTTCGGCACCATCGCCTCCGCGGACCTCGACGGCGGCTCTGGGACCCTGGGCTCCTTCCCGGTCTCCACGACGGTCAACATCGACACGATCCCCAAGGACGGCTCCGGCTTCATGAACTTCACGACCATGAACATCCCGTCGGGGACGACGGTCACGCTGACCGGCACCTCCGCGGCGAAGATGCGCTTCACCGGAAACGTCTCCATCAGCGGCGTCCTCCGGTCCAACGGGAACGTCGGCGCCAACGGCGTCTACACCTCCGGCGCGTCCGCGGCCTACGCGACGATGACGGCGGCCTCCGGGGGCGCCGGCGGCGGAGCGGGCGGCATCCCGAACTCCTCCGGGTCCAGCACGCTGGCCAACGGCGGGGCGGGCTCCGGTGCGGGCGGCGGCGGCGGCGGCATCATCGCCTCGGGGTACAACTCCGGGACCACCTACTACTACTACGGCGGGTCCGGCGGGGGCGGCGCCTCCAACCTCCTCAACCTCCGCGGCCGGCCCGGCGGGAAGATGAAGTACGGCGCGGTCTACTACGGCACCAAGGCCGGCGGCGCGGCCGGGGCCGGGGCCACGGATCCCGGGGCCATGACCCTCTCGAACCTGACGGGCGGGTCCGGCGGCGGGTCCGGCGCCAACGGCAGGTACGTCAGCTCCTCCAACTACTACAACCAGCAGGCCGGCGGGGGCGGGGGCGGGGGCGGCGGCATCGGCATCGAGACCGACGGCTCCTTCACCCTGGGCTCCACGGGCCGCATCGAGGTCCTCGGCGGCAAGGGGGGCTTCGGCTACACCTATCCCGGCGGCGGAGGCGGCGGGGCCTCCGGGGGGAACGTGCTCATCCGGGGCTCGACGGTCACCTTCACCTCCGGGTCGAAGATCGACACCACGGGCGGGGCCGGCGAACGGTCCTACCCCAGCAGCCTGTACTACGAGTACGGCAACGACGGCGGGGACGGGGGCATCGGGGCGGTCCGGGTGGAGTCGGTGACGGCGGCGGGCCTCTTCAACGCCGGCGGGATCCTCGGATACTCGGCCTCCACGGGCTCCCTGACGACGGCCTTCTACGCGACGGGGGACACCGGCGCCACCACCTGGCAGACGGCGGCCGGGCTGGCCCCGGACTTCCGGTCCCAGGTCATCAACGCCGCGGGCAGCATGGAGGTGCGTCTCGAGGGCGCCATGACGGATCCCGTCACGGGCCTCCGGAGCACGACCAACACCGGGGCGCAGGACATCAAGGCGACGCCCCTGACGACGGGCCTCGGCGCGCCGGACTCCGCGGACGGGTACAGGTTCTTCAGGCTGGTCTGGAAGCTCCAGCCGCCCTCCTCGGCCAACGGGTACACCCTGCCTTCGGTCTTCGACACCTCCGTGACCATCGACACCAGGTAGCCTTGACGGCGGCAGCGCCCCGGGGCCGGCGGGAAACCGCCGGCCCCGTTGATTCGGGGGGGGAAAGCGGCCTGCGGAGGCTGGCAAAAGGCGTACCCGGCCGGATTTTCCGTTTGACGTCTGTAGGGTCCCGCCGTACAAGTGTCCCCCGGCATCGTGCGGAACTGCGGGTTCCCGGGATGCCTGCGCCGCCGCACCGTGCCCGGGGGAAGCCGGGGACGGGGAAATTCCGGGGTCGGCACTGCGCGGCCCTGGGGAAATGCCGGACCTAAGAACTTCGGGTCCGCGGAGGGGACTTGGCTTCAGAGCCACTTCGGTCTGTTTCGCCACGAACGGGTGCGTTCCCTGCGCCCGTGGTCTCTCCAGGTTTCCGTACTCCCTGTCCTCTTCCTGCCTCCCGGGAACGAGCCGCACGGGGCTCCCCAGCCGGGGATCGCCCTCTCCGTTCCCCACCAGCAACAGCAGTCCGCTCCGGGGTGAATTGCAATCGGCCCCCGCGGACGCCAGGAGGTAGGACATGGCACACCCGTCCCCGACGCAGAGGTGGTCGATTCTCCCCGTCCTCGCACTGGGAGGCGCGGGCCTCCTCGTAGGCTGCGGCGGCGGAGGGAGCGGCGGCGGCGTACCCCGCCCCGCGCCGGGCTTCCAGCTCGGCACGGTCCCCACTGTCCAGAAGCTCGAGACTCCCCTCGGGCTCGCCGGATCCAGGGGCTCGGGTGAGGACGTGTTCGTGGCCTTCAACCTGAAGGACCGCGAGTACAACCCCGCCTCCATCCAGCTGGAGTACGGCTACGACGTCAACGGGGACGGCCAGATCACCGGGTCCGATGGCAATCCGACGGCCACGGACGAGTACTTCGAGTGCACCGCGTCGGCCAATCCCGGCGACGGGCTGGCGGCGCTGGACACGGCCACGGGGAGGGGTGCGGACCACCTCTTCATCTGGGCCTCGGGGCAGGACCTCCCCGGCGCCCGCTTCGTGACCCAGGACTACGACTACACGGAGCAGGGCCGGCTCAAGATCGGATCCGACGGCCAGCCGCTCTTCGGGAACACCCCCGGGATCCGGCTGCGCATGCGCGCCAACGACGACGAGGGGGCGCAGAACCGGTGGGGCGAGTGGAAGACCACGAACCCCTTCGACCTCAACAACAACAGCCAGCCCGCTCTGGCCATCGAGCCCGTGGGCCTCAACGGCGTGACCCCCAATCCGACGGGGACGGCGGCGGACGAGGACGTGGTCCTCAACTTCCGCATCATCGACGCCGACGCGAACGCCGGGACCGACCTCTGCGCGGTGGCCGTGGACTACGCCCCCGTGGCCCCCGGGGCCGACCTTTCCGACCCGGTGGTGGTGGACGCGCTGGTGTGGCTGCCGGCGACGACGGCGGCGGGCACGCCGGACACGGGCCTGCTCTCCGAGGTGACGCCGGGCGCGCTGAACACCTGGACCTGGGACTCCGTCGCGGACGTGGGGACGGTGAACGGGGACTACATCCTCCGCATCACCCCCTTCGACAGCAAGCAGGAGCGCGGCGCGACGGTGATGATGCCGGAGCGCTTCCGCCTCGACAACTACACCATCTTCACGGACGCCGGGGCGGCCCTCTCCGCCCCCCGCGTCGGACACCGCGCCACGACGCTGCTGGACGGGCGCGTGCTCGTCTCCGGGGGCCGGACGACGGCGGCCGGCGCCTCGGTCTCGACGGCGGAGATCTTCTTCCCCGGCATCGGCCAGACGACCTACGGCGCGGTGGCGGCGACGGGCTCCCTGAACACGGCCCGGTCCTGGCATTCGCAGACGCGGCTCCAGGACGACACGGTGCTGGTGGCGGGGGGCTACGACGCCTCCGGGAACCCGCTGTCGAGCATGGAGCTCTACGACCCGGCGACGGGCACGTGGACGACGATGGGCGTGAACCTGGGATCGGCCCGGGCGCGGCACACGGCGGTGCTCCTGGCCAACGGCGACGTGCTGTTCGCCGGCGGCGTGGACGGGACCGGCGCCCTCTCCTCGGCGGTCGTCTACCACGTCGACACGAACACCGTCACGGGGACGGGCGCGATGACGGCGGCCCGGCACTCGGCCTCCGGCGCCCTCCTGCCCAACGGGAAGGTGCTCATCCCCGGCGGGAAGGACTTCGGCGGGACGGCCCTCTCCTCGGCGGAGCTCTTCGACCCCGTGGCGGCCACCTTCGCCGCGGGCCCGGCGATGTCCTCGGCCCGCGCGGAGCACGCCGTGGCCTCCATGACCGACGGCCGGGTGCTGGTCTCCGGCGGGGTCGGCCTCGACACCGTCGCCATCTACGACGCCCGGACGAACTCCTGGGACAACTCCGCCCCGGCGATGTCGACGGTGCGGGCGGGCCACGCGGGCGTGCTGATGGGTGACGGCCGCATCCTCCTGGCCGGCGGCTCCGACGGAACCGCGGTGGTGGGCTCCGCCGACCTCTACGATCCGGCCACGGGCACCTACGACGCGCCCAACGGCGGGATGGTCTCCGCCCACAGGGACGCGGCCACGGTGGTCCTGAACAACGGGCGCGCCCTCGTCGTGGGCGGCCTCGACACCGCCGGCGCGACCCTCGCGGACATCGAGATCTTCACCCCCGACGGCGGCTTCAACTACGTGCCGACGGCCAAGATCCTCACCCCCGCGGAGCCCCAGTCCTGGGCCTTCGGGGCGCTCTTCTCCTACCGCCTCATCGACCCCGAGTCCGACCCCGCCAAGGTGATCTTCCAGTATTCCATCTCCGGCGGCGTGTGGAAGACCTGCACCTCCAAGGGCGGGGCCTGGGACGACGGCATCGCGGACACCATCGCCGGCGACGTCAACGAGGGCCTCGTGGACCTCGCGACGGCGGACGCCGACTCGGCGCTGCCCATCGACCCGGTCTTCAAGAACACCGCCGGCGACCACCTCTTCGTGTGGGACATGGCCTCCGACATCGTCCGCGCCGACTACGACTCCGTCCGGGTGCGGGCCATCCCCTTCGGGGCGGGCCGCGGCACCGTGGCGACCTCCAACTCCTTCAAGATCGCCTTCAACACGCGGGTCATCCCGCGCTTCAACGCCTTCGGGGCCTCCGTCTCGGGCACCGTGGCCATCGATTACCACCTGCAGGACATCGACGGCACCCTGCCCCTGCCCGATCCGAACGGCGACGGGGCGCGGGTGGAGTTCGAGTACGCCATCGACCTCAACGGCGACAAGCAGATCCTGGACGCCGACGGCGAGTCCTGGACGGCCTGCACGGCGGCCCCCGGCGGCGACGGGCTCGGCGCGGGCTACACGCTGGCGTCGGCGAAGGCCTTCGACGCCACGGTGGGGACGCTGGGCTGGCACGAGTTCCTCTGGGACAGCGTCCGCGACATCGGTTCGCCCGTCGTCGGCGAGACCCGGTCCGACGTGATCCTGCGCATCACCCCCTACGACTTCCCCGGCGGCGCCGAGGAGACCAAGGGCCGCCAGGAGACCATGGGCGTGGACCAGGGCCTCACGGTGATCCTGGATCCGAACGGCCTCTACCTCGTCTCCTGGGGAACGGAGGGTGGCCAGACCTGGTCGGGCTCGACCCTCGGCAACGTGAAGCTCGACGAGACGCTGGTGTTCACCTTCAACCGCGAGGTGGACCCGGCCACCGTGGACGGGGCCGTGGGACTGGCGACCCTGCCCGTGACGGTGGGCGGGCGGACGATCCTCGGCGCGTACCAGGCGGACCCGACGGACTACACGGTGGTCCGCTTCTTCCCGCAGGTGAACGGCTCGACCAACGGCGTGCTCACCTGGGACGGCTCCGAGGACCCGACGGTGCTGACGCGGGGGGTCTCGGCTTCGGTGCGGGTGGTCGGCTACCAGGCCGGTACGGACCCGGAGACGGCGGACATCCTCCGCATCAAGGGGTGGGCCGCGGGAGCGGCGGCCGTGGACATCGCGAACCTGCTCGACCTCGACCACGCGCCGGGCATCACCACCTCCTCGGCGGCGGGCTCCGGCGCCTACTTCGTCCGGGGGACGGCCCCGGCGGTGACGTCGGCGACTCCGGCCGACGGCTCCGTGGACGCGGCCCTCACGACCGGTTTCTCCATCGAGTTCGACCTCCCGCTGTGGGCGGAGGGCGTGGACGCGACGACGCTCCGCTTCGTGGTGGACCTCGACGGCGACGGCACGGCGGACGCGAACGACTCGATCATCCCCGGGGAGTATTCCCTGGTGAACACGGTGGGGCCCGCGGGCACGCGCAAGGCGGTCGTCACCTTCTCCCCGCTCTCCGGTCTCAACCTGCCGGCGGGGGCGAAGATCCTCGCCGACTTCTCGGCCGTGATGGCCGGTGACGGCACGGCCCCGTCCACCACGACGTCCTCCTTCACGACGGTGGCCGGCGCGACGGCCACGGCCTCCTTCTCGGAGTCCTTCGACAACGACACGAACAAGGACACCACGGCGACCACGGCGCTGTGGAACGCGACGGGCTTCACGGGGATGCTGACGGGGCTCCGCGACGGCGGCACCGGCGCGGACGGCACGCCCTCGGCGGACAGCACCGTGGGCAACGTGCTCACCTTCTCCTCGAAGTCGACCTGGAACTTCACCAGCCTGACCATCCCGAGCACCAAGACCTGGCGGTTCACGGGCACCGGGGCCAACGCGGCGGTCAACATCCTCGTCACCGGGGACGTGGACATCGCCGGCATCCTCGACGTCTCCGGGGGCGACGGCATCGGCACCGAGAACCAGCACACCACCTCCGCCTCCTACGTCTACACCATGAAGTACTCCGGCTACCAGTCGACGGGCGCCAACGCCTTCGCGGGCGGTGCGGCCGTCGCCGGCGGCGGGGCGGGAGCGGCCTCCGTCTTCCAGTCCGCGGGCAAGGCGGGCACCGCCGGCGTCGGCGGCGTCGCGACCAGCGCCGGCGGGGCCGGCGCCAAGGGCGGCTCCTACCAGGGCGGCGGCGGCGGCGCCGGCCACGCCCAGGCAGGGCAGGCCGGAGGCAAGTACTCGAGTTCCACCAGCTCCAGCTACGGGAACGGCGGGGTCGCCGGCAACTCCTACGGCTCCACGACCTTCTCGACGGGGATCACCGCCGGCTCCGGCGGCGGCTCCGGCGGCTCCTGGGGCAGCGTCTACTACTCCTACGACTCCAACGGGTACTACTACTTCCACACCGTCGGCGGCTCCGGCGGCGGCGGCGGCGGCGCGGTGAAGGTCGTCAGCAACGGGGCCTTCACGCTCCGCGGCTCCGGCGTCATCGACGCCTCCGGCGGCGACGGCGGCAACGGCTGGGCCTACGGCTACGGCGGCGGCGGCGGGGCCGGCTCCGGCGGCGGCGTCTGGGTCATCGCCGGCGGCAATCTCACCCTCGGCGGCATCATCGACATCAGCGGCGGCCGCGGCGGCGAGGTCCTCTACTACAAGGGCTCCTACGCGCAGAGCAGCCCCACGCGCTACGGCTCCTTCGGCGGCCACGCCTCGGCGGGCCGGGTGCGCATCGAGGCCCCCAACATCGGCGCGACGACGACCAACATCGTCGCCGGCGCGGCCTTCAACACCATCGCCTCCGGGGCCCTCAACGGCGGGTCCGGGACCCTCGGCTCCTTCCCCGTCTCCTCGACGGTCAACATCGACTCCATCCCCAAGGACGGCAGCGGCTTCATGAACTTCTCCACCATGAACATCCCCTCCGGGACGACGGTCACCCTGGCGGGGAACTCCGCCGCCAAGATGCGCTTCACGGGCAACGTGGCCATCAGCGGCGTCCTGCGGTCCAACGGCGGAGCCGGCGGCAACGGCGTCTACACCGGCGGCGGCGGGGCGTCCTTCGGGTCGATTTCCGGCGGAACGGCCGGCGTCGGCGGAGGGATCGGCGGCGTGCCCAACTCCTCCGGCTCCTCGACTCTCACGAACGGCGGGGCGGGAGCCGGCTCCGGCGGCGGCGCGGGCGGCCTCAAGTCGGGTCTCTACCAGCCCTACAGCTGGGCGAAGTACTACTACGGCGGGTCCGGCGGCGGCGGCGGCTCCGGCCTCCTCAACCGCCTGGGCCGCCCCGGCGGGAAGATGAAGTACTACGGTGCCTACTATCGTTCCAACAACGGCGGCTCCGCGGGGCCCGGCGTCACGGATCCCGAGGCCATGACCCTCTCGAACCTCAAGGGCGGCTCCGGCGGCGGCTCCGGCGCCAACGGGCAGTACATCTCCTCCTCGACCTGGTACCAGAACTACCAGGCCGGCGCGGGCGGCGGGGCGGGCGGCGGCATCGGCATCGAGACTTCCGGCACCTTCACCATGGGCTCCGCGAGCCGCATCGAGGTCATGGGAGGCAAGGGCGGCATCGGCTACTCCGGCTACGGCGGCGGCGGCGGCGGCGCCTCCGGCGGCAACGTCCTCATCCGGGCCTCGTCGGTCACGTTCACCTCGGGGTCGAAGATCGACACCACGGGCGGCGCCGGAGAGAAGTCCTACAGCACCATCAACTACGACTACGGCAACAACGGGGGCGACGGCGGTCTCGGCGCGGTCCGGGTGGAGTCGGTGACGGCGGCGGGCCTCTTCAACGCCGGCGGGATCCTCGGATACTCGGCCTCCACGGGCTCCCTGACGACGGCCTTCTACGCGACGGGGGACACCGGCGCCACCACCTGGCAGACGGCGGCCGGGCTGGCCCCGGACTTCCGGTCCCAGGTCCTCAACACCACGGGCAGCATGGAGGTGCGGCTGGAGGGCGCCATGGCGGATCCCGTCACGGGCCTCCGGAGCACGACCTTCACCGGGGTGCAGGACATCAAGGCGACGGCGCTCACGACGGGGCTCGGGACTCCGGACAGCGTGGACGGCTACAAGTTCTACCGCCTGGTCTGGAAGCTCCTGCCGCCCTCCGCGGGCAACGGGTACACCCTCCCGTCCGTCAACGACACCTCCATCAGCATCGACACGAAGTAGCCTCCAGGATCACCACGGGGCCGGCGGGCAACCGCCGGCCCCGTTCGATTCCGGGAGCCAGGGGGAAGCCCTTCACCTCCGACCGTACTCCCTGAGGAGGACTCCCCCCCCGGCCAGGGAGATCGCGAGGAAGAGGGCCGCCTCGGCGGGCTCCCCGAGGAGGGCCTTCCCCGTCCCGAGCATGGCGCCGAGGACGAGGGCGAGGCCGGCGAGGGCGAGGAGCAGATCCCTTCCCACGGAGGCTCCCGGGGGGAGGTCGGGACAGGCCGCCCGCACGGGGCCCCAGAAGCCGGGGGGCCGGGTCCGGCGGTAGAAGGCCACGAGCCGGTCCATGGGGACGGGGTCCGTCGCCAGGGTGGCGATCACCCAGGCGAGGGTCGTCAGGGAGGCGACGACGGGAACCGCGAGGTGGCCCGGGAGGGTGGCGAGGAGGCCGGGAGGGACTCCCTTGCCGCCCGGGGCATGCAGGATCGTCCAGGCGATGCTGGCGAGGGGGGCCGTGATCACGGCGGCGAGCTCCCCCCATGCGTTCACCCTCCACCAGAGCCAGCGCCCGAGGAAGACGGTGCCCGTGCCCGCGAAGAAGGAGATGAGGAAGGTGAAGGTGTCCTTGATGGAGGAGCCCGCGAAGGCGACGGCGGCCGTGAGCGCGGCGAGGCATAGGACGGCGATCCTCGAGACCTTCAGGTAGTGGGTGTCGTCGGCCTTCCTCCTGACGAACCGGCGATAGAGGTCGTTGACGATGTAGGAGGCGCCCCAGTTGAGCTGGCTGTCCGCCGTCGTCATGAAGGCGGCGAAGATGGAGGCGACGACGAACCCGCGGACCCCGGCGGGCAGGAGGTCGCGGATGGCCATGGGGTAGGTGGCCTCCGGGTCGGCGGCGGAGGGGTAGATGAGGATCGTGGCGAGGCCCGTGAGGATCCAGGGCCAGGTGCGGATGGCGAAGTTCACCACGTTGAACCAGAGGCTGGCCCCCACGGCGTGGCCCTCGCTGCGGCAGGCCAGCATCCTCTGGATGTTCACGCCCCCCCCGTCCACGGTGCGGTGGGCCCACCACTGGACCCCCACGTAGGTGAGGAAGGCCCCGAAGGCGGCCGTCCCCGGGTGGGGGAGGAAGTCGAGGCGGGAGGTCCCCGCCGCCGCGTCCGCCGCGAGCACCCCCTCGCGGAGAGCGGCGAGGCCGCCCACCTTCGCGACCGCGTAGATGCTGAGCGTGACCGCTCCCGCGAGGGCCAGCCAGAAGAGCACGAAGTCGTTCCACACGATGGCCCAGAGCCCGGAGACCGTCGAGTAGGCGAGCACGATGCCGAGGCAGATCACGATGGCCACGAGCTTGGCCGTCGTCTGGCCCCCCTCGTCCCCGGGGTCCACGCCGGCCATGATGAGGAGGACCTTGGCCATGGCGAGCAGCGGCATCCCGCCGAGGAGGATGCAGTTGAAGGGGACCGCGAGGATGAAGGCCTTGAGCCCCCGGAGGACCGCCGCCGGGCGGCCCCCGTAGCGCAGCTCCACGAACTCGACATCGGTGACGACCTCGGACCGCCGCCAGAGGCGGGCGAGGACGAAGACGGAGAGCATCCCGGAGAAGGCGAAGGACCACCACTGCCAGTTGGCGGAGATGCCGCCTCCCCGGACGATGCCCGTGACGTAGAGGGGCGTGTCCGAGGCGAAGGTGTCCGCCGCCATGGAGGTCCCGGCGAGCCACCAGGGAAGGGAGCGCCCCGAGAGGAAGAAGGAGCCCGTGTCCTTCCCGCCACGGCGCCGCAGCGCCATCCCCACGCAGAGGGGGATGCAGAGGTAGACCCCGAGGATGACGAGGTCGACGGGGGAGAGGTGGAGGGTCACCTCCTCCTGTATCGGCCGCCGGCAAGGGACCCTTGCTCCGTCAATCCCGGAAGGGCGGCGGGCCGGGCCGCAGGGGCGCCCGGCGTGCGGGGCCCGTGGGAAGGCGGG
>CAYJMF010000039.1:0-8082 GCA_964370855.1 uncultured Planctomycetota bacterium
AGAATCATCCTTCCGGCCCATGGTGTTTCACCCCGCCCCCGCCGCCAATCTGGGTCGGGTTCAGTATGGCGGCGGGCGTCTCACCGGCGGCACGAGGTTGCATGACGGGCGTCACGTTTCCGGGGAACGGGCCTTGCGCCCTCGGAGTCCGGACATGTCGACACGAGCACGCCTTCCCCGCGGCCCCTTCGCCCTCTCCCTGGTCCTCCACGGGATCGCTGGGCTCGTGGCGGCGGCCGTGATCGCCCCCGGCGCCCTCGGGCGGAAGCCTCTCGACAGGGTGGACGTCGCCCTGGCGCGGGAGGTCGAGGCGGAGCCCGAGGATCCCCCCCCTCCCGAGATCCCCCTCCCGGAGGTCCGGGAGCCCGAGGAGGTCCGGCTCGCGGAGGAGCCGGTCCCCGAAGAGGCCGACCCCCGGGAGAGCGACGCCGTTCCCCCGGAGACGATGACGGACTCCTGGGAGACCCGGGGCGGGCTCATCGGCCTCGGCGCCGGCCGGCTCCCCCGTCTTCCGCGCCGCCGCGCCGCGGCCCCCGCCGCCTCCGTCGAGGAACCGGGCCCCGTCCCGGAGACCCCGCCGCCTCCCCCCGCGGGCCCCACCGTCGGCGCCCGGCCCCTCGTCGCCGAGTGCCGGGCCCCGGCCTACCCGGCCCGCGAGGAGCGCATGGGGGTCGAGGGGGTCGTGACCCTCCTCGTCGCCATCGGGCCCGACGGCTCCGTGGAGTCCGTGGAGGTGGAGGCGTCGAGCGGCTCCGCCGTCCTCGACGCCGCCGCCGTCGCCGCCGTCCGCGCCTGGCGCTTCGAGCCGGCGCTCCGGGAGGGACGGCCCGTGGCCGACGTGGTCCGCCAGGACGTCCGCTTCCGCATCGACGGGGGGCTCGCCTCCCGCCGGGGGCGGTGATGCCGGGGGCGGGCGTCGGGTTCCTCCGGCGCGGGCGCCCCTGCCCCGGGTCCGCCCCGCCGCCGTCCCGCCCGCCCCTCCGCTCCCGCCGCGGCCTCGTCGCCGTCCTCCTCGCCGCGGGGATCCTCGCCCCCTGGATCCCCGTGGTCCTCGCCCTCTCGGGGGCGGAGGGACCGTTACCGGATCGACCCCGGCCGCGTGCTCCCCTCGACACGGCGCTCCTTCCGCGAAGGTGACGCCCCGGGCAGACGGGCGCCCCTCCACCTTCCACCGGGGCCGCGGCTCCGATGTGCTGGCGACACGCCGCGGCGGCCCGGGAATTGCCTTCGGGGATCCCATGCGCACCACCGAGGGGACGCCCACCGACGCGACGATCCTGGTCCGGCGGCGCGCCCTGGCGGCGGCGGCCGCCGCCGCGGGGCGCCCCCACTCCCGCTGCGCAAAGCCCCTCCCCCCCCCCCCCCGCCGCGCGGGGGGGGGGGCGGGGGGCGGGGGGGGGGGGGGGGGCGGCCGCCGCGGGGCTCCTCCTCTCCCTCTGCGCATCGCCCCCGCCCGTCGCCCTCGCCGGCGACGGGAAGGGAGCGGGGGCGGCGGAGGCCCTCTCGACGGCGGCGAAGGTCGGCGAGAAGGAGGCGAAGGCCGCCATGCTGACCTTCGAGGAGACCACGGGGGCGAAGGAGCCGGAGCGGCGTCGCGCCGCCCTGCTGGAGCTGGCGAAGCACTCCCATCCCCTCATCGCGCAGCGCCTGCTCCGGCTCGCCGTCTCCGGGGAGCCCGCGGAACTGCGCGTCGAGGCGTTCCGCGCCCTCGCCCGGCAGGGGGAGGGCGCCGACCGCCACGGCCGCACCGTCGCCGCCTGGCTGGAGGCGGAGGTGAAGGAGTCGAGGAAGGCGACGGCCCGCGGCGACTTCGGACTCGTGATGGACCGGAAGATCGGGGAGCCGGTCCTCGACACCCCGGAGGGGAAGGCGGCCCTCGATGCGAAGCGCGCCCGGGCGCGGGTGCGCGCCGCCGCCGTGGACCTGCTCGCGGGCTGGCGGTTCCGGTCCGAGGGGTTCCGGGAGACGGTGATCCACTTCCTGCAGGACGGGGACGACGGGCTCGTCGCCTCCTGCCTCGGGCTCCTCGGCGCGTGGAAGGACGCGGCGGCGCTCCCCGGACTCCTCGCGCTCCACCGCATGTACCCCGCCCCCTCGAAGTGGGAGACCGGGGCCGTCGCCGACCTCGGCGGCACCGACGCCTCCGCGAAGGCGAAGTGGATGGCGGTCTACGGCGATCCCGACAAGCGCCGCCCGCGGCCCGCCGTCGTGAAGGCGGTCCGCGCCGCCGCCGAGGCGATCCTCGGGACGCCCTGCGAATCCCCCGCGGACCTCGAGGCGGCCATGAAGGAGGCGGGGAGGCGCCGGCGGTAGCGCGGCGGCCTCCCCGGCCTTCGAGGACTACCTGCGGCGGCCGCCCTTCCTCCCCTTCCGCCGCGCCTTCTCGTCCGGCGTCACGGTCAGGTTGTCGGGATGGAGCAGGCGGTCGGCGGTGGCCTTGTCCACGAGCTTGCGCTTGACGATGAGGGTGCGGATGGGGACGCCGGTCTTCACCGACTCCTTGGCGACCTCGGCGGCCTTCATGTACCCGATGAGGGGGTTGAAGACGGTGACCAGGCTCGGGCTCGCCTCGTAGTAGCCGTGGCAGACCTCGGCGTTGGCGACGATGCCGTCCACGCAGGCCCGGGCGAACTGGGGGAGGTAGCGGGTGAAGAGGTCCTGGGACTCGGTGACGTACTGCGCCATCCCCGGCATCATCACGTTGAGCTGGCACTGGCCCGCCTGCACGGCGAGCGCCGTCGCGGTGTCGTTGCCGACGACCTTGAAGCAGACCATGTTGAGGCACTCCGCCATGACCGGGTTCACCTTGCCGGGCATGATGGAGGAGCCGGGCTGGACCGCGGGGAGGACGATCTCGCCGAAGCCGGTCTGGGGGCCGGAGCAGAGGAGGCGGAGGTCGTTGGCGATGCGGATGAGCTCGTAGGCGAGGTTGCGGAGCGCGCCGGAGTAGGCGTTGACGGGGAGATGGCTCTGGAAGCGCTGGATCATGTCCTTCGCGGGGCGCAGCGGAAGCCCCGTCTGGCGGGAGAGGTGGCGGATGGCCAGCGCCCGGTACCCGGGCACCGCGTTCATCCCCGTCCCGACGGCGGTGCCGCCGAGGGCGACCTCGTGGAGTTCCGCGGCGGCGTCGCCGAGGAGGCGCCGTGCGTGGGCGAGGCTGCGCCCCATGCCCGTGAACTCCTGCCCCAGCGTCAGCGGAACCGCGTCCTGGAGGTGGGTGCGGCCGCTCTTCGGGATCCCGGCGAAGGCGCGGCCCTTGCGGAGGAAGGCCCGCTCCAGCACGGCCACCGCCTCGTCGAGGCCGCGGTGGAGGTGGAGCACGGAGACGTGGAGCGCCGTCGGGAAGGTGTCGTTGGTGGACTGGCCCTTGTTGACGTGGTCGTTGGGGTGGACCCGCTTGTAGGTGCCGCGGGGCTCGCCGAGGATCTCGCCGGCGCGGTTGGCCAGCACCTCGTTGTTGTTCATGTTGAAGGAGGTGCCGGCGCCGGCCTGGAACTCCTCCACGACGAAGTGGTCGTCGAAGCGGCCCGCAAGCGCCTCGTCGGCGGCCTCGACGATGGCCTTCGCGACGTCCGCGGGGAGGGCCTTCAGCTCGAGGTGGGCGATGGCCGACGCCTTCTTCTGCTGCAGGAAGGCCCAGCGAACGGCGCGGTGGGTGGGGCGCCCGGAAACGGGGAAGTTCTCCACGGCGCGCTGGGTCTGGACGCCGTAGTAGGCGGCGGCGGGGACCTTCTTCTCCCCGAGGGAGTCCTTCTCGACGCGGTACTGGATCACGGGAGCCTCCTCTGGTGTGGCGGAGCCGGTGGTGGAACCGGCGATGCTATCCCCGGACGGGGGGCGGGCGTAACCTCTGGAAACGCGGGGAGTGTGATGGGGGGAGCGGGTCGATAGGATCGGGAGGGACCGTCGGGAGGGATCACCCATGAACCGCGTCCTCGCCGCCTCCGTCCTTCTGCTCGCCGCGGGCTGCGCCTCCGTTCCGGAGGAGCCCCCTCTGGATTCCGCGCACGCGGTCCCCGGGGAGCCCGCCGCTCCCGTTGCGGCCGCGCCGGAACCGGAGCCGGCCCCCGCTCCCGCCCCCTTCCTCCCCTCCGGCATCAAGGAGGACTTCAAGCTCTTCAGCGGGACGAAGGCCGCGTGGAAGGCGGCCCGCACCGAGGACGCGCGCACGGAGGCGCGGGCGAAGCTCGACGCCCTGGTCGCGGAGCTCGTCGCCCGGTGGTCGGCCCGGGTGGTCCCCGCGCCGGAAGGGCAGTACTGGGGCACCATCCTCCGCGAGGCGGGCCGCCACGGGGAGGCCGTCGCGGCATACCGCGGCTACCTCGCCGTCTCGGACCCGGCCTCCGCCAACTCCCTCGCGAGCACGACGAACATGATCGCGAGCCTCGTGGACGCGGGGGAGTTCGACGGGGCGGCGGCGGAACTGGAGAGGGCCGCGGCGACGGTGTACGCCGACCGGCCCGAGGACCGGGCCCGGGCGGAGACGGCCCTCGCCCTCGGGCTCATGCGCGCCGGCCGCCTCGAGGAGGCCGCGGCCCGGTTCGGGATGATCATGGACATGGGACCCGGGGATCCGGAGTCGGCGCTCCACGGCGTGGACTGCCTTCTGCGGCTCGGCCGCACCGACGCCGCGGCCCGCCTCGCGGCGGCGGCGGCGGCGCGGTTCCCCGAGGGGAGGGTCGCGGACCGCATGCGCCTCCTCGTGGACCAGGTCGCCCTCGTCGGCCGACCCTCCCCGGGGTTCGGGGCGGCGCGCTGGTGGAAGGGGGAGGGGCCCCCGCCGACGGAGGAGGAACTGCGGGGGAAAGTCGTGGTGGTCTACTCCTGGAACATGCAGGCACAGTGGGTGAGGTGGTTCTTCGAGAGGCTCAACCGCCTCCACGCCGACTACGCGCCCAGGGGCGTCGTCGTCGTCGGCATCTCCCGCCTCCACCGGTTCGACCCCAACAAGATGGTGTACGACGAGTCCATGACCGAGGAGCAGGAGCTGATGTTCTACGACGCGTGGAAGAAGGAGTACGCCGTGGCCCACCCCCTGGCCGTGGGGGAGTACGACGGCGCCCTCATGGAGGCGTGGTCGGCCCGCGTCATCCCCATGATCGTCGTCGTCGGGAAGGACGGGGCCGTGGCCTACGTCCGCACCGGCAAGGACGAGGAGCACTTCGGGATCCTCCGGGAGGTCCTCGAACGGGAACTGGCGAGGTGACGGGACCGGGAGGCGCCCTCCGCCTCCCTCCCCGCCCCTCCGGAATGCGCCGGATTCCCTTCGACCCCGGTGCCCCCCTGCCCCAAGATCGGGGGATCGGCCCGGTCGGGTGCGGGCGAATTCCAAGGAGAACGTCCATGAAGTCCCTCGCGCTGTCCCTGGCCGCGCTGCTCGCGCTGGCCCCCGCCTCCCTCGCCCAGGAGGGCACCCCCGCCCCGAAGAAGGAGGAGGCCCCCGCCGCCCCCGCCACTCCTGCCGCTGAGAAGCACGTCAACAAGATCTCCGACGCGGCCAAGGCCGCCTTCGACGCCGCCGAGAAGCTCCTCTACTCCCCCGTCGGGCTCGGGCTCAAGGAACTCAAGGGCACCATCGAGATGAAGATGCAGATGGCCGGCATGGAGGAGGAGGTCGAGGGCATGCCCCAGATGGGGATGTCCTTCACCATCGAATTCAAGGCCCCCCGCGAGATGACCGTGGGCGCCAGGGGGGGCGAGATGTTCGGCCCCGATGCCGGCGAGAACATGGCCCAGAGCGTGAAGTCCCTCGTCCTCAACTCCATGGGGATCATCGTTCCCGCCGGCGACTCCGAGTACGACGCGGACATCGTGACGGAGAACGGGAAGAAGATCCTGATCCTCACCTCCTACGAGAAGAACGTGAAGCAGGGCGAGATGCGCATGACCATCGGCGACAACGGCCTCCCGACCACCGGCGACATGACCATGATCCAGCGGATGCCCGGCGGCAAGACGATGGAGCAGAAGGGGAAGATGGGCTGGGTCTTCGCCAAGGACGGCGACCTCTACCGCCTCGAGAAGCAGACCATCGAGGTCCCCATGGCCCCGGCCCCCATCGAGTACCGCATCGAGTACTCCGAGGCCGGCGGTTTCAAGGTCCCCACCAGGTTCCTCATGGACATGGGCGGGATGGCCTTCGGCTACCGCTTCACGGAACTCACCGTGAACGGAAAGGTCGTGGACCTCGGCGGCGCCAAGGACGGCGCGCCCAAGACGGCGACGCCCAAGGCGAAGGTGGCGGGCGTGGGCGAGAAGGAGGCCGGCGAAGACGACGGCATGTAGTCCGCACCACGGGTCGACCCGGGGGGGCGCCCTCGCCGCGAGGCCGGGGCGCCCCCCCTTCCGTTCCGGGGTAGGGCCCCGGATCGGGCACGGGCCTCCCCCGTGCGATACTAGTACATGGTTCCCGGCAACCGGCGCGGAGTCGCCCGGGGAATGAACGGGGCCGAAAGGAACAACGTGACCACCCATCGCACCATCCTCCTGCCGCTCCTCGCCCTCGCCGCCCTCCTGGGCGTCGCCCTCCTCGCCCCCGGCTGCGCCTCCCGCCGTGGGGCGTCCGGGGCCGTCCACCCCGGCGACACCTTCTCCTTCGACGGGAAGAGCTACCTGCTCCAGCAGGTGCAGGAGGATTTCGTCCTCCTTCGCTACCGCGAGCAGGAGGAGGGGGGCAGCGACCTCATCTCCGGCTTCGTGGACGAGGTCTTCCGCGTGAGCCGCTACGACCTCGGCCAGGGGCGCTGGTACGGCTCCTCCCGCCTGGAGGGCGTCTACGTCCAGTGGCTCGGCCTCGACGCCTTCGCCCTGGAGGACGACCGGGCCGCGCTCCGCGGCGCCGAGGTGGTGATGCTGCGGTAGTTGGAGGCGGCGGCGGGATCCGGGTACCTTCCCCCTCGTGATCCCGCCGGCCACCGTCCTTCACGTCTGCCGCGGACTCCCCCGGGAGCACGCCCACTCCGACGGCTCCCGCGTCCGCACGGCCATCTTCAAGGCGCCCGTCGAGGGTCCGGTCCCCGTGCGCACCCTCGGCCTCGAGGGGGACGGGCAGGCGGACCGCCGGTTCCACGGGGGCCCGGACAAGGCGGTCTACGCCCTCTCCGGGACCCACTATCCCCGGTTCGCGGCGCTGCTCGGGCGGGCGATGGAGCCGGGGCAGTTCGGGGAGAACCTCACGGTCTCCTCGGCGGAGGAGGCCGGGGTGCGGCAGGGGGATCGCTTCCGCTGCGGCACGGCGCTCCTCGAGGTGACGACCCCGCGGGGACCCTGCCGGAACGTGGACCTGCGGCTGGGGCCGGGGTTCCTCCAGCCCTTCTTCGATTCCGGCCTGTGGGGGTTCTACCTGCGGGTCCTCGAGGAGGGGGTGGTGGCGGCGGGGGACCCCTTCATCCTCGAGCGGGGGAACCCCGCGGGGCCGACGGTGGCGGCGCTCATCGCGGAGAAGATCGCCCGCAAGCGGAACGGATAGGGATCACGCACCCCGTCCCGGCAGCATGACGGCCATCCCGGTTCCCCCTCCGCGCGCCCGCCATCGGCACTCCCCTTGCACCCTCCGTGGATCCCCGGAAGATCGCGGAAGATTCCGCCATCCACGCTCCCCCGGGCGGTCCGCTGCGCGGGATCCTTCCCGATCCGGCACGGGAAGCCCCCGGGAGGCCCCATGTCCCCGTTCGTGGTCGAGAAGGAGGAGGAGGAGCGGGTCACATCGGGCCGCGTGCTCCTCGGGGACGAGGCCCTCGCCCTCGGCGCCCTCCACGCCGGCATCTCCGCCTCCTACGCCTACCCCGGCACCCCCTCCACGGAGATCACCGAGTTCCTCCTCCGCCACGTGAAGGAGCACGGCTCCCCCCGGGCCTCCTGGTGCGCCAACGAGAAGACCGCCTACGAGGCCGCTCTCGGCACCGTCATGGTCGGCAAGCGCGCCCTGGTCTCCATGAAGCACGTCGGGCTCAACGTCGCCGCCGACCCCTTCGTCAACTCGGCGCTCCTCGATCTCCACGCCGGCCTGGGGGGGGCCCGGGGGGGCGCCCCCCGCCGGCGCGCCCGCCCCCACCCCCCCGGCCGCCGCCCCCCCGCCCCCCC
>CAYJMF010000039.1:8092-18285 GCA_964370855.1 uncultured Planctomycetota bacterium
GGCGCGCCTCGATCCCCACGCCGGCCTGGTCGTCGCCTGCTGCGACGACCCCGGCATGCACTCCAGCCAGAACGAGCAGGACAGCCGCCACCTCGCCGACTTCGCCCGCATCCTCTGCCTCGAGCCCGCGGACCAGCAGGAGGCCTACGACATGGCCCGGGAGGCCTTCGACCTCTCGGAGCGGTTCTCCGTGCCGGTCCTCGTCCGCCTCGTCACCCGGCTCGCCCACAGCCGCGCCGGCGTCGTGGTCCGGGGGGACCCGCTCCCCGAGAAGCCCCTCCGCAAGCCCGACGACCCGGGGCGGACCTGGACCCTGCTCCCCGCCAACGCCCGCGTCCAGTGGAGGAAGCTCCTGCGCACCCAGCGGGATCTCCGGGCGTGGAGCGAGGCGAGCCCGTGGAACACGCTCCGCCTCGATCCCGACAACCGCGACTTCGGCATCGTCACCGCGGGAATCGGGCGCAACTACTACCTCGACAACCTCAACGACCCCGCCGCGGGCCCGAGCCACCTCCACATCGGCACCTACCCCATCCCCGCGGGCAAGGTGCGGGACCTAGCGCGCCACGTGCGCAGCGTGCTCGTCGTGGAGGACGGCTACCCCTTCGTGGAGCGGATGCTGCGGGGCGTCCTCACCTCGGGCCTCGAGGTCTGGGGCAAGGAGACCGGCCACCTGCCGTCGGACGGGGAGCTCACCCCGGACCTCGTGCGGAAGGCCCTCAACAAGACCCCCCGCGAGTCCTTCAACCTGCCGGGCCTCTCGCTCCCGCCGCGGCCGCCCCAGCTCTGCCAGGGGTGCCCCCACCGGGACTCCTTCGCCGCCCTCGCGAAGGCCCTGGAGGGGTTCCCCGGGACCCTCGTCACCGCGGACATCGGCTGCTACACGCTGGGGGCCCTGCCCCCCTTCCGGGCCATCGAGTCCTGCGTCTGCATGGGGGCCTCCATCGGCATGGCGCGGGGCGCCGCGGAGGCCGGGTTCCGGCCCGTCGTGGCGGTCATCGGCGACAGCACCTTCCTCCACTCCGGCGTGACGGCCCTCATGGACGTCGTGGCGTCGGGCGCCGACGTGACGGTCCTCGTCCTCGACAACGGGACCGTGGGGATGACGGGGTCCCAGGAGACGGTGCTCCCCTCGGACCGCCTGCGCTCCATCGTGCTCGGCCTCGGCGTGCCCCCGGAGCGCTGCCGGTCCGTGGAGGCGAACCCCCACGCCGTGGAGGCCATGGCGAAGGTCCTGCGGGAGGAGATCGACCACCGCGGGCCCTCCGTGGTGATCGCGCGGCGGGAGTGCCTGGAGAGCATCCGGAAGCACCGCGCGGAGGCCGCCGCGGCGGGGGCCTCCGGGAAGGGGGAGTGACATGCGCTACGACATCATCCTGGCGGGCGTGGGGGGGCAGGGCGTGCTCTCCGTGGCGTCCCTCGTGGCCGCGGGCGCGATGCGGGGCGGCTACCACGTGAAGCAGTCCGAGGTGCACGGCATGGCGCAGCGGGGGGGCTCGGTGCTGGCCCACCTGCGCATGTCCTCCCGGCCGGTGTACAGCGACATCGTGCCCGTGGGGGGGGCCGACCTCATCCTCGGTCTCGAGCCCATCGAGGGGCTGCGCTATCTCCCCTACCTCAAGGCCGACGGCTCCATCGTCACGGCCGTGGAGCCGGTGCGGAACATGGCCGCCTACCCGGACCTCGAGGGGATCCTCGCGAAGCTGCGATCCCTCCCGAGGGCCATCCTCGTGGACGCCGCGGACCTCGCCCGGCGCGCGGGATCGGCGAAGACCGTGAACGTCGTCATGGTGGGCGCCGCGTCCCACCTCCTCCCGATCTTCCCCGGCCGCCTCGAGGAGACCATCCGCGAGACCTTCGCCCCCAAGGGCCCCGAAGTCGTCTCCCAGAACCTCCAGGCCTTCCGCCTGGCGAGGGGGGGGACGTTCCTCACTTCGTCACTTTCCTGTGGATAACTTCCCCCTGTGTAGCCCTTCCCGCGTCCGCGATAGCGGAGGCGCCGGAGCGGTCTGCCGGCGGATGCCATGCCACGAGAAGCGCGGTTGGACTACCCGGGGGCCCTGCAGCACGTCTGCCTGAGGGGTATCGAGCGCAGGGTCATCTTCATCGACGACGAGGACAGGGAAGGGTTCCTTTTCCATCTCGAAACCGTCCTCGTCGATGCCGGAAACCCCTGCCTCGCCTGGGCCCTCATGCCGAATCACGTCCACCTGCTGGTGGAGTCCCGCGGCGCGCCCCTGCCCCGGGTGATGCGCCGCCTGGGGACCCGGTACGCGGTGGAGTTCAACCGCCGCCACGGCAGGGTCGGCCACCTCTTCCAGAACCGGTACTTCTCCCGTCTTGTCGAGGCCGAGGACTACCTGCTCACCGCGGCCTGCTACATCCACCGCAACCCCCTGCGGGCGGGCATCGTTCCCGACCTGGTCTCCCTGGAGACACACCCCTGGACGGGCTATCCGGCCCTGTTGGGGAGGCGGGCCCGGGCCTTCCAGGATGTTGACGGACTCCTGGCATGTTTCGGGCGGGATCGAGAAGAGGCGCAGGCCGTTCTTCGGGCGCGCATGGCGGAAGTGGAAGCACCCCCTCCGCGGTGGCACCCACCTGCGCCCTACGCCGCCCAGCTGCCTCTCCCGCCGGAGTCCCTGGTGAGGCCAGGGGGGGAGGTGCCGTCCGGACGGTCGCGGGCGGAGGCCCTCCGGCTCCAGGGGTGGGACGTGGACAGGCTCCTGCGGGAGGTCTGCGGAATCCTGGGGGTGAGCGAACGGGACCTTCGCCTGGGGCGGCGCTATCCCGCTGTCGCCCAGGCCAGGGCCGTGGTCGCCCATCTCGGGAGCGAGGAACTCGGGGTCCCCCTGGCGGAGATCGGCCGGGCGACGGGGGTGGGAGGGAGCGCCATCTCGGGGGCGCTGGAAAGGGGGCGTCGGCTGTCCGCGGAAAAGGGGATCAGCCTCCAGACCTGATCACAACGGAAGCGAGGCGGAGGGGAGTTATCCACGAGTAAGTGACGAAGTGAGGAACGTCCCCCCCCTTACAATCTTCCGCGTGCAGGCGATACGGAGCCAGGCGGATCCGCGGTCGGCGGAGTTCCTTCGGAACAGGGCCCATCACGAGGGGCTGAGGGACGATCTGCGCCGGCGCATCGACGAGGTGGTCCGCGGGGGGGATCCCCGGCTCCTCGAGAAGCACCGGGAGCGCGGGAAGATGTTCGTCCGGGACCGCATCGACGGGCTGCTGGACCCGGGCTCCCCCTTCCTCGAGCTCTCGGCGCTGGCCGCCGACGGGGTCTACGGGAAGGACCACGTGCCCGCCGCGGGCGTCGTCACGGGCATCGGCCGGGTGCAGGGCGTCGAGTGCATGATCGTCGCCAACGACGCCACCGTGAAGGGCGGCACCTACTACCCCCTCACCGTGCGGAAGCACATCCGCGCCCAGGAGATCGCGCTGGAGAACCGCCTCCCGACCATCTACCTCGTGGACTCCGGCGGCGCCTTCCTGCCGCGCCAGGACGAGGTCTTCCCCGACGAGAAGCACTTCGGCCGCATCTTCGCCAACCAGGCGCGCCTCTCCGCCGAGGGCATCCCCCAGGTCGCCGCCGTCATGGGCTCCTGCACAGCCGGCGGCGCCTACGTCCCCGCCATGAGCGACGAGTGCGTCATCGTGAAGGGGAACGGGACCATCTTCCTCGGGGGCCCGCCCCTCGTGAAGGCCGCCACGGGGGAGGTCGTCACCGCCGAGGCCCTCGGCGGCGCCGACCTCCACTGCCGCACCTCCGGCGTCACGGACCACTACGCCCACGACGACGAGGAGGCGCTGGCCATCGTCCGCGACATCATCGAGAACTGCAACGCCCGCCCCGCCCCCCCGCCCCCCTTCGACCCGGAGCCGCCGGAGCACCCGCAGGAATCCCTCTACGGCGTCCTCCCCCCGGACACGAAGACCCCCTACGACGTGCGCGAGGTCCTCGCCCGCCTCCTCGACGGCAGCCGCTTCCACGAGTTCAAGGAGCTCTACGGGACGACCCTGGTCTGCGGCTTCGGCCGCATCCACGGCTACCCCGTGGGCGTCGTCGCCAACAACGGCATCCTCTTCCCCCAGTCGGCGCAGAAGGGGGCCCACTTCGTCGAGTTGTGCGGACAGCGCGGCGTGCCGCTCCTCTTCCTCCAGAACGTCACCGGGTTCATGGTCGGGAGCAAGGCCGAGGCCGACGGCATCGCCCGGGACGGGGCCAAGATGGTGCAGGCCGTGGCCACCGCCCCGGTGCCGCGGATCACCGTCATCATCGGCGCCTCCTACGGGGCCGGCAACTACGCCATGTGCGGGCGCGGCTACTCGCCGCGCTTCCTCTTCACCTGGCCCAACGCCCGCGTCTCCGTCATGGGGGGCGAGCAGGCGGCCAACGTGCTCCTCCAGGTGAAGATGGAGCAGAACGCGGCGCGGGGCGTGGAGATGACCCCCGCGGAGCAGGAGGAGTTCCGCCGCCCCATCCTCGAGAAGTACGAGACCGAGGGCGCCCCCTCCTACGGCTCCGCGCGGCTCTGGGACGACGGCATCCTCGACCCGGCGCGGACGCGCGACGCGCTCGGCCTCGCGCTGGCCGTGTGCGCCCGCAGCCCCGGGGGACCGCCCCGCTGGCCGGTCTTCCGGATGTAGCGAGGAACCATGCCCGAGACCCTCCGCATCGACAGGACCGGGCCCCGCGCCGACGTCGTCCTCGCCCGCCCCGCGGTCCGCAACGCCTTCGACGAGGTCGTCGTCCGCGAGCTGGCGGAGGCCTTCGCCTCCCTCGCCTCCGACGCGGGCGTCCGCGTCGTCGTCCTCCGGGGCGAGGGGAAGGCCTTCTCCGCCGGCGCCGACGTCGGGTGGATGGGCCGCATGGCCGCCGCCACCCGCGAGGAGAACCTCCGCGACGCCGGGGCCATGGCGGCGATGTTCCGTGCCGTGGCGGACTGCCCGAAGTACGTCGTCGCCCGCATCCACGGGGCGGCCCTCGGCGGGGGCACGGGGCTCGCCGCCGCCGCCGACGCGGCCCTGTGCGAGGCCGGCGCCGTGCTCGGCTTCACGGAGGCGAAGCTCGGCATCGTGCCCGCGGTCATCTCCGAGGCGGTGCTCCGCCGCATCGGCCAGGGGCACGCCCGCACCCTCTTCGGGACCGGCGAGCGCTTCGACGCGGCGACGGCGCTCCGCATCGGCCTCGTCGCCGAGGTGTGCGCCGGGGAGGAGGCGCTGGACGCCGCCGTCGCGCGCCGCGCGGCGGAGGTCCTCTCCGCGGGACCCGGCGCCGTGGCCGCCGCCAAGCGCCTGCTGCGCGAGCGCGAGGAGTGGGCGCTCCTCCCGCCCGCGGAGAGGGACCTCCGCGCCGCCGCCTTCATCGCCGATCTCCGCGCGACGCCCGAGGCCCGCGAGGGGCTGGCGGCCTTCCTCGGGAAGCGGAAGCCCGGCTGGTGCCTCCCGTGAGCCCTCCCCCCCCGAAGGGGTCCCTCCGCGGGCGGCGCCTCCTCGTCGCCAACCGCGGCGAGATCGGGCTCCGCATCGTGCGGGTCTGCCGGACCCTGGGGATCACGAGCATCGCCGCCCACTCCGAGGCCGACGCCGCCACGCCCTTCGTCGCCGAGGCCGACGAGCGGGTCTGCATCGGCCCCGGCCCCGCCCGCGAGTCCTACCTCGACATCCGGCGCGTGGTGGAGGCGGCGAGGAACACCCGGGCCGACGCCGTGCACCCGGGCTACGGCTTCCTCTCCGAGAACCCCGACCTCGCCGAGACCCTGGAGGAGGCCGGCATCGGCTTCGTCGGGCCCCGCTCCGAGACCATCCGCCTCATGGGGAACAAGGTCCGCGCCAAGCAGGCCGCGGAGAGGGCCGGCGTCCCCGTGAACCGGGGGACCGGGAACCTCGCCGACGCCGCCGCCGCTGGGGTGGAGGCCGCCCGCATCGGCTACCCCGTCCTCCTGAAGGCCGCCGCCGGGGGCGGCGGGCGCGGCATGCGCATCGTGGACGGGCCCGGGGACATGGAGGCCGCCTTCGGATCCGCCGCCGCCGAGGCGAAGTCCTCCTTCGGGAAGTCCGACCTCTTCCTCGAGAAGCTCGTCCGCCCCGCCCGCCACCTCGAGGTGCAGGTCTTCGGGGACGGCGAGGGGACGGTCCACGCGCTCGGCGAGCGGGAGTGCTCGCTCCAGCGCCGCCACCAGAAGGTCGTCGAGGAGTGCCCGAGCCCCGCCGTGGACGGGCGGCTGCGCGCGCGTCTCTGCGAGGCCGCCGTGGCCATCGCCGCCGCGGCGAAGTACCGCGGCGCGGGGACCGTGGAGTTCCTCCTCGCGCCCGACGGCGGCTTCCATTTCCTCGAGATGAACTGCCGCCTGCAGGTGGAGCACCCCGTGACGGAGATGGCGATGTCCGTGGACCTCGTGGCGGCCCAGCTCCACCTCGCCCTCGGCGGCGTGATGGTCCCCTTCCCGCCGCCGGAGCCCCGCGGGTGGGCCGTGGAGGTCCGCGTCTGCGCCGAGGATCCCGCCCTGGAGTTCGCCCCCTCCACGGGCGTCATCCTCGCCCTCCGGCCGGCGGGCGGGTCCTGGACCCGCTGGGACTGCGGCTTCGCCGCCGGCAACGAGGTGACGCCCCACTACGACTCGCTGCTCGGGAAGCTCGTCTGCTGGGGCGCGACCCGCGCGGAGGCGGTGCAGCGCTCGGTGTACGCGCTCCGCCGGCTCGTCGTGCTCGGCCCCCGCACGAACATCGAGTTCCTGCGCGCCGTGCTGGAGCATCCGCGCTTCGCCGAGGGGCGGCTCTCGACCACCTTCCTCGAGGAGGAGTTCCACTCCCCGTGGACGCCGCCGGAGGACGGATCCTCGGACCGGGCGCTGCTCGCCGCCGCGGCCTTCATGGCGGAGGAGGGCGGGGCGCCGTCGTCGGGACCGCGGCAGTCCCCCTCCCCCTGGAACGCGCTCTCCGGCTTCCGCAACCGCGGCGGGGAGGCCCCGTGAACTTCACCGGGACCATCCGCGACGGGGACCGCGAGCGCGCGGTGTCGGTGACGCTCGTCGACGGCGTGCTGCGCGGCACCCTCGACGGGGCTCCCTTCGAGGACCTCCCCGCGGCCCGCCGGGGCGCGGCCCTCCTCCTCGGGGGCGGGCCGGCCTTCTCCCGCGCCGTGGTCGCCCGCAGGGGGGACCGGGTGCTGGTCCACCTCGACGGGAAGGTCCGCGAGTTCGAGCTGGCCGACGGGACGAGGCGGCGCCGCGAGCGCGGTGGGAAGCGGCTCCACGCCGGCGACGAGGCGTGGATCGGCTCCCCCATGACGGGCACCGTGGCCTCCGTGGCGGTGAAGGCCGGCGACGCCGTCCCGAAGGGGGGCACCCTGGTCGTGGTCGAGGCGATGAAGATGCAGTTCGTCGTCCGGGCGCCGCGGGACGTCGTCGTGAAGGCCGTGCCCGCGGAGGCCGGGAAGGCCGTGGAGATCGGGCAGGTGCTCGCGGAGTTCGAGGAGGCGGCGCCGGGTGGGGCGGAAGGAGGGAAGCCGTGAAGACGCCCCGGCACCCCGCCCGCGCCACGGTGACCGAGGTCGGCCCCCGGGACGGCCTCCAGAACGAGATGGTGGTCGTTCCGACGGAGGCGAAGATCGCCTTCGTGGAGGGGCTGGCCGACGCGGGGCTCCCGGAGATCGAGGTCACCTCCTTCGTCTCCCCGCGGTGGGTGCCCCAACTCGCCGACGCGGAGGAGCTCTTCCGCCGCCTGACTCCCCGGGAGAACGTCGTCTACTCGGCCCTGGTGCCCAACGAGCGGGGGATGGAGCGGGCGCTGGCCTGCGGGGTGCGCAAGGTGGCGGTGTTCACGGCGGCCACGGAGTCCTTCTCCCGGAGGAACACCAACGCCTCCGTCGCGGAGACCCTGGAGCGCTTCCGGCCCGTGGTGGCGGCGGCGCGGGGGATGGCGGTGGCCGTGCGCGGCTACGTCTCGACGGCCTTCGGCTGCCCCTTCGAGGGGCCCGTGGACCCGGCGGCGGCGGCGCGGGTCGTCCGCGGCCTCCTCGACCTCGGCTGCGACGAGGTCTCCGTCGGGGACACCATCGGCGTGGCGACGCCGGGGCGGGTGCGGGAGGGGCTCGACGCGCTCCGCGCCGCGGGGGTCCCGCCGGAGCGGACGGTGCTCCACTTCCACGACACCCGGGGCACGGCGCTGGCCAACGTGCTGGTCTCGCTGCAGGAGGGGTACGCCTCCTTCGACGCCTCCGCCGGGGGGATCGGCGGCTGTCCCTACGCGCCGGGGGCGGCGGGGAACCTCGCGACGGAGGACCTCCTCTACCTCCTCGAGGGGCTCGGCGTGGAGACCGGCGTGGACCTCGAGAAGGTCCGCGCCGCGGGGCAGGGAATCGAGGTCGTCCTCGGGAGGCCGCTCCCGGGGAAGGTGTTCCGGGCCGGCGGCGAGCCCTGGAGCCGCCGGGCGTAAAATTCCCCTTACACGGGGGCCGATCGGTTTACCGCGACGGGTGTGGAAAACCCCCCACGGAAGATGCAAGTCCTTTCCCCTATGATGGTTGCGGATTCGATCTTCGTTCGGCACGCTGCTTGCTTTTGAAGGGGCAGTGCTCGCAAGACGGGCACCAACATCTTTCCGAAAGCACAGGACCGGGCGGCACAATCCCCCTCTTTCCACACTTTCCCTACAACGCTGCCTGGTCCTTGCCCTTGCGGGCCGGCGGGCTTCCCCCCGCCGGCCCGTTCTCTTTTCACCGTCCGAATCGAGGGCGATGGGGGATCGCCCCGGTACCCTCGTTCCCGTGATCCCCCGGGTCCTCCGCCTCGCCCCCCTCCTCCTCCTCGCGGCCTGCGCCTCCCCGGGGCGGCCCCCCGCCGCCGACGGCGTCCCCGCCGACTTCCGCCTGCAGGTCGTCTCCGCCGGCGCCACCAACCCCCACTGCGACTTCGACGTCACCGTGGGCGCGGCGGGCGGCCTCGCCTACGCCGTCTCCCACCGGGGCGCGAAGGTGGGGGACAGGCGCGGCCGGGAGGAGATCCCCGCGGCCGCCGTCCTCGACCTCCTCCGCGCGGTGGAGGCCGCCGGTTTCCCGGAGCTCCCCTCCCTCCTCCCCCCGGAACCGGGGGGCGGGGAACGGGGCGTCGTCACCTTCCGCATCCGGCTCCGCGGGCGGGAGCGGACCGTGGTGGCCGATCACGCCGGGACCCGGGGCACCGACGGGGTGCTGTCGGCGCTCTTCCGCGCCGTGCCGCTGCGCCTCTGGCGGGTGCCCGGCGCGGAGTAGGGCGGGGCTACTTCCCGAGGTTCTTCTCCGCCCACTCGAGCGCCGCACGGGATTCCTCCGGGGAGGGGCTCTCCGACGCCAGCGCGGCGCGGGCCTCGACCAGCATCCCCTTCGGCCCGCCGCGGCGGACCTCGCTCCGCACGGGGCGCAGGGTCCCGTCGTACCAGGTGGTCATGGCCGCGCCGGACCCGCCGCCGCCGGCGTGGAGGACGCGCATCGCGCGCACCTTCCCGGCGGGGGTGTCGATCTCCTCCACGGCCTCGATGCGCCCCGCCACGAGCCCCCCCGGCCCCTCGACGGTCCAGGTCGTCCCGGGGCGGAAGGGGGCGGCCACCTCGAGCCGCCGCTCCCCCGCGGGCTTCCCGTCGGCGTCGAGGAGCGAGACGGCGAGGCCCCCTCCGTCGAGGAAGAGGGCGAAGACCTGGGCCGTCCCGTGGCGCGCCCCCGCGACCTCGGAGAAGGACCCTCCCCATGTCACCTCCTCCCGGAGGACCCCGTCCACGAGGCGGCGGCGGTGGCGCTCCGCGGTGACGACGGCCTTTCCCCCCTCGGCGGGCCGCACCGCGGCGTACCAGCGATCCCCGGCGGGGAGGGAGGAGGGCGCGGCGAAGGGGGGCTCCTCTTTCGGCGGGGGAGGGGAGGGAGGGGAGGGGGGAGGGGAGGGAGCGTCGGCGGGCTTCCCCGCGGCGGGGACAGGGGGAGCCGCCGGGTCCGCGGCCGCCGCGGGCGCCGCGGGCGCCGCCGCGCCGGTCCCCCCCTTCGCCGGCCCCGTCCCGGCGCAGGCCGGGAGCAGGATCGCGAGGGCGATGACGAGGGCGGCGGGGACCGCGGGGCGGGGTGCCATGGCGTCCCGCATCCTACGGCCCCCCCCCCCCCCCCCCCGGGGAAAAAACGGGGGGCCCCCCCGGGGGGGGGGGGCGCGGGGGGGGGTTTAAAATGT
>CAYJMF010000039.1:18295-37526 GCA_964370855.1 uncultured Planctomycetota bacterium
GCGGGGGGGGGGGGGGGCTCGGGCCCCCCCACCCCCCGCCCCCCCCCCCCCCGGCCGGTGACGGCCCCGGCCCCCCCGGGGGGGGGGGGCCCCCCGTCGAAGTGTATCAGACTGTGATACTTTGCTACTTCTTCGCCTCGAAGCGGATGGCGTCGGCGAGGGCCTTCTCGGCGGCCTTCGTGCCCTCGTACTTCTTCGCCACGGCGCGCATCGCCTGGCCGGCCTGCTCCGGCTTCATGGAGCGGGCCTTCGCCTTGGTCTTCTCGTAGACCTCTCCGGCGTCGATCTCCCGCTTCTTCTCCTTGTCCTTCAGGATCCCGTCCAGGGTCTCCTTCGCCTTCGTGGCGGGCTCGAGGCCCTTGAAGGAGTCGATGACCCGGTTCAGCGTCTCCGAGGCGGCGAACCAGTCGCCCCGCTTCCCGTCGGCCTCGGCGGAGGCGAGCATCCCGGTGCCGCGCTCGTCGATCCACTTCACCGCCTCCTCGGCGGCCTTGCGGTCCTCCTCGGAGAGGGCGGTGCCGGCCAGCTGGCCCTCCAGGGACTTGCGGGCCCCGGCGAAATCCCCCTTCTCCATGCCTTTCTGCGCGGAGGCGAGCTTCTTCGGCAGCTCCGGCACGAGGCGCACGTCCTGGAGGAGGCGCTCGATCTCCGCCTCCTGGACGCCGGCGGGGTGGCCGGTCCAGGCGATCTTCCCGTTGGAGTCGATGAGGTAGGAGGAGGGGAAGCCGTCGATGCCGAAGGCGCCGGCGCTGTCACTCTCCTCGATGATGATGGGGTGGGTGGCGCCGGAGTCGCCGACGAACTTGTCGACGAGCCCCCTCCCCTCGTCGGTGACGGCCAGAACGACGAGGCCCTTGTCCCTGTACTTCGCGTTCAGCTCGTCCAGGTGTCCCACCTGGCTCTTGCAGGGTCCTCACCAGGTGCGGAAGACCTCGATGAAGACGACCTTCCCCTCGAGGTCCTTCGGCGCGTAGGACGACAGGTTGACGGTCTCCTTCGCCACCGGCATGGGGGCCTTGTCGCCGACGCCCAGGCCGGCGTAGGCCGGGGACGCGGCGAGGGCGAGCCCGGCCATGGCGGCCAGCAGGCTCCTTCGCATGGTGCACTCCCTTTCGATTGGGCCCGCCCACCTCGGGCGGACCGGATGAGACTACCCCCCATGGGCTCCGGAGGCAACGGTCCCCCGGAAGGGGAGGGGGCGGGGGGGGATCGGGGCGCATCCGCCTCGCCGTGATCCCCGTCACCACCCTCCCCGATCCCCCCGAAGCGAAGGGAGGGGCGGGCCATAGATTCCTCCTATTCCCATCATCATGGAAACAGGGCTCTCTCGCGCCGGCGCGCGGGAGGAAAGGACGGGACCATGGGCGTGGCACGGGCGTGGGGGGCGGGCGCGGTGCTCCTCCTCGCGGCGGCGGGAGCCGCCCGGGGGCAGGAGGACCTCCGGGAGGAGCTGGACCGGACCCGGGCCGCGATGAGGCTCCTCGAGGAGAAGGTCGAGCGCCTCGAGGGGCTCGTCGGCGGCGAAGGGGGGGCCGTGGCGAAGGAGGTGGAGGCCTACCTCGCCGCGCGGCCCGGGGCGGGCCCGGGCCTCGTGACGGTCCCCGGCGCCCGCGGGCTCCGGTTCTCCGGGCAGGTGGTGACGTGGTTCGAGCGGTTCGACGGCGTCTACCGCGCGGCGGATCCCGCCGGAGAGGAAGTCAACGACATCCTCCGTCTCCGGACCGCGCTCCAGGCCGACGTGGACGTCGCCGAGGGTCTCAAGGCCCGCATCGAGATCCGGGACGCCCGCATCTTCGGCTCCGAGCCTTCCACGATCTCCCAGCTCCAGAACGGGACCGGCGGGACCGACCTCAAGCAGGGCTGGTTCGAGGCCGCGGATCTCCTCGGCCCCGGGACCGCGGTGCGGGCCGGGCGGCAGGTGCTCGCCTTCGGGGACCAGCGGCTCGTCGGCCACCTCGAGTGGCACACCCTCGGCCGCTCCTTCGACGGCCTCCTCCTCACGCTCCCCTTCGGCGCCACGAAGGTGGACGTGTTCGCGGCGCGGGTGGTCGAGGGCGGTCCCTGGCTCGCGGGCTACGCGCCGGCGGTGCCCGACGACGGGGACACCGACCTCTACGGGATCTACGCCGCCACTCCGAAGGGTCTCGCCGGCGGGGACCTCGACGTCTACCTCCTCGGGCTCCGCAGCGGCGCCGCGGCGGCGGGGGAGGCGGGGGGGAGCGGCAACACCTTCTTCGGCACCGGCGGCGTCCGCTGGTCGCGGGCGGAGAAGGGCTTCGACGCCGGCTTCGAGGGGGCGGCGCAGTCCGGCCACCTCGACGGCGATCGGCTCGCGGCCTTCGCGCTCCACGGCCACGGGGGGCTCCTCTTCCCCGACGCGATGTGGAAGCCGCGGATCGGCCTCGAGGTCAACTACGCCACCGGCGACCGGGATCCGTCGAGCGGCGGGGTCCAGACCTTCCAGACCCTCTTCCCCACGGACCACCCGCTCTACGGCCCCATGAACCTGACCACGTGGAAGAACCTCCGCGAGGTGGCGCTGCTGCTCTCGGTGAAGCCCGCGGACCGATGGACGCTCAAGTTGGAGGCCCACTGGTTCCGGGTGGCGCAGGACGCCGACGGCTGGTACGGGATCCAGGGCATCCGCATCCGGCCCGGGGGATCGGGCCACTCCGACGACCTCGGCACGGAAATCGACGTCATCGCGGTCCACTCGGTGTCGGAGCGGATGCGCGTCGACGTCGGCCTCTCCCACTTCTTCGACGGGGGATACGTCCGCGACTCCGGCCCCTCCGGCGACGCGACCTGGATCTGGACCCAGTTCACGGTCACCTTCTGAACGCGAGGGAGGGGGGCACGCCCCCCGGCTACGGGGGTCAGCCGCCGGCGGCCTTCACGGCGGCGAAGTCCCCGGCCCTGATCTTGGCGACGAGGTCCGCCGGGGGGATGTAGCCGTCGAGGGCGAAGACCACGGTGCCCCAGCGATCCATGAGGGCGAGGGCCGGGGTCCCGGTCTGGACGTAGTACCGGTAGGCGGCGCCGTCGGGGTCCCGGTAGACGGGGATCCCCGACGCCCGGATCCCGTCCCAGGCGGCGGCGTGCTCCCCCTCCTCCCCCTCGAGGACCGCCGCGGTCCGGGCGTGGAGGGCGCGGAGGTCGGGGAGGATCTCCTCCGTCTCCTCGAGGAAGCGGCGGGTCCACTCGCAGGATGGCTTCGAGACGACCAGGAGAAGCCAGTCCACCCGGTCGATGCGCTCCGCGGCGCGGCCGCCCGCCACTTCGGAGAAGATGCGGTCCTGCAGCAGGTTCCCGAGGGGGTAGGGCCGGCCCGCGGGGTCGAGGACGCCGGGGAGGAACCCCGCGGCGCCCACGGCCTCGCCCTGCGCGGCGGCGGGCCCCCGGGCGGCGCAGCCCGCGAGGAGGAGGAGCAGGGGGAGCGGACCCGCCTTCGTTCCCATCTCCCCTCCTACCGGGTCGCCACGGCCCGGATGCGGACGAAGACCCGGGTGCCGACGGGGGGCGCCTTCGTCCAGTCGAAGCGCACGACGGGCTTCGGGTTGTAGACCGGGTAGCGGTTGTCCGCGATGATGCCGCCGGCGCAGTCGCAGGGGCAGGCGATGCAGCCCGTGGCGGAGGCGTGGAGGGCGCCGCTGCCGTGGAAGACGAAGTGGGGGGTCCATGGCTTCACGACGTCGGCCCCGTCCACGAGGATCTTCTCCTCGACGAACTCCTCGTAGGGGAGTTCGCGGCGGACGCCGTCCTCGTCCCAGAAGACGGAGATCACGACGGGGTCGCCCTGCAGGTAGTGCTCCGGTTTCGTCTCCGGGACGAGGCCGGGGAGCTTCTTCCCGTCGGCCATGGTCATGTGGACGCGGTTCCGCGCGCCGACGGCGAGGAGGGCCTCGTGGACCTCCTCCGTCGGGACCGGGGCGAGGAAGACGAAGAAGTCGGCGAACTTCGCCTCCCCCCCGGCGGCGAGGCTGCAGCCGGCGAAGGCCTGGACGCGCTGTCCCCAGTCGTCGATGCAGGGCTTGTCCACGGGGTGCTGCACCACGGCGGGGACGATCACCTCGCCCCGCGCGGCGTGGACGGTGACCCGGTCTCCGGGGAGGGGTGCGTCGGCGTCCCCCTCCGTCGAGGCGCAGGCGGCGGCGAGGGCGGCGGCGAGGAGGGCGAGGGCGGGGGGGATGCGCATGGCGTTGGGGCTCCCGTGGAGTGCCGGACGGAGGGATCCTCCGCGGGATGGGGAGGGAAGGGAAGGAAGAGGGAGTCGAGATGATGACAAACATCACAGTCCGTGATGATTGAGGGCCAGGCTCGAGGCGCGCGTCACTCGACCCGAACGCTTCCCGTCGGCGGCGACCCGCTCAGCTCCAGTTCCCCTTCGAAGACGCGGGACCCCGCCAGCCGGTAGGAGTACCGGCCCGCCTCGACGTTCATCCCCCAACCGGCCTGCTCCCCGGCGTTCACCTTCAGGAGCCCGTCGAAGACCGCGATCCCCTCCCGATCCCGGAGGGTGATCCAGAAGGACTCCCCCGCGCGGCCGGGCAGGATGAACTGGAACGTCGCGCCGCCCGGGGACGGGGTGATCGGGACATCCACCGTCGCTCCCGATGCGGGAACGGAGAACCGGCTCTCGCAGGGACGGATGTCCGCCCCCTCGACGTGGACGACGTAGTCCCCCTCGCCGAGCCTCACCTGGATCTCGTGCCGCAGGTTCCCCATCGCGATCACCGTGCGCACGTCCCCGTCGCGCAGCCGCGAGAGCGTGAACATGCCGCGATCGGTCCACGTCGGATCGACGACCAGGGTCACCGGGAAGAGCCGGGACAGGTCGATGACACCCACGTCCGTCGTGGTGCCGGGGAGGACGCTCAGGGGAGGGAGTTCAAGGACCCCGCCTTCCGCCGTCGTCACCCTCGCGAGGTACTCGCCGGGGGGCAGTTCGACCTTGAACCGGTGGTCCGCGGTCTCGATGACGGAGGGAACCCAGGTCTCCGTCGGGTCGTCCCGCCGCATCGCCCGGAGGGAGATGTGGCGGTTCCCCGCCTCGCCCGTGAGCATCCCGGCCACCGTGCCCGTGGCGATGCCCGTGTCGATGGGGATCGTCTCCCCCTGCGGAAGCCCGATCATGCGCGGCGCCGCGTTCGTCGGCGGCGCGACACCCACGACCGCGTCCCCGGGGGGCAGGTTCCGGATCTCGAAGCGTCCCTCCTCGTCGGAGGTCGTACTCATCCACGGGGTCAGCCGGTCACCGGTCCTGATGTAGCAGGTCACCCGCCAGCGCCGCAGGGAGCGGTCCGTGGAATCGACGAGACGTCCGCTGACGCCCCGTTTCCGCAGAAGCTGCCCGTCGAGGCGGGATTCGGCGCCGTCCCTCGCTCCGATGGACCCTTCGAAGAACGCGCCGCCGCCGTCCGAAGCGCGGATGGCGACTCCCCCTTCGGGGACCCGGTCGAACCGGTATTCGCCCCGATCGTCCGTGCGGGTGTCGCGGTCGCGCATCCCGTTCATCCCGACGAGGAGGACCGGGATCCCGCGTGCGGGCGCCCCCTCGGGCGTCCGCAGGAGCCCAAAGACGACGGCTCCGACGGACAGCCGGATGTCGAGGTGCACGGTCTCCCCGGCGGCCACCGTCGTCTCGACCCGGGTTCCCGCGTACCGGGTGGATTCGACCATCACCTCGCGCGGACCCGGCGGGAGGCCGGCGAAGACGAACCTCCCCGCCGCGTCCGTCGTCGCGGGCGCGACAAGGGTCTCGAAGCCGATGAGGGGCTCGCCCGGGTTCCTGTGCCGGAAGCCCTGGGATCGGGCGACTTTCAGGACGATCCGCGCATCGGCCACGGGCTCCAGGGCGTCGTTGCGGACCGATCCCTCGATGCGCCCGGCGGCTCCGCGCATCATCAGGGTCACCGTGTCCTCCGTGGCTCCTGCCGGGAGCACGTTCGCCATCCGGGAGGAGGCGTGCCCGGGCGCCTCGGCCCACACCCATCCCGGGCGTTGCCGGAGGTGGATGGAGAACTCCCCGAGGGCATCCGCAACCGCGATCACCTCGCGAACGGGATCGTCACCGGGAGACAGCGCGCCGGAGAGGATGGTTGCCTCCGGCACGGGATCGCCGAGGGCGTCCACGACCTTCCCCGTGAGCCGGAAGCCGCTCCCGAGAGGAGGGAGCGGCTCATCGGCCGCGGTCATCGCGGGCGATGGATTCGGAGGCGGAGAGGGGACCGGGAACGCCGCCCCGGGCGCATCGATCCGGGCCACCGGCCCCGGCGCCGTCGGCCCGGGCTCGGGATCCCCGGTCCGGAACGTTAGCCAGCCCGCCCACCCGAGAAGCAGGACGGCCGCGACGGCGGCGACGGCCTTCTTCGCCATCAGGAGTCCTCCCCATGCGGCGGCGGCCCCGGCCGCCGCGGCGATCCCCGCCCCCGCGCCGGACGCCGCCGCCTCCGGCCCCCGGACCAGCGGGAGGAGGGCGAGGGCCCAGGCCTTCCGGTCCCCTCCCCTCTCCGCGTCGAACCGCGCGCGAAGGAGCCCGAGGCCGGTACGGACCCGGGTCCGCACGGTCTCCAGGGGGATACCCTGGCGGCGGGCCACCTCCTTCAGCGGGAGGTCCTCGAAGTACCTGAGGAGAAGCGTCCCGCGGGCGGGCTCCTTCAGGTCGAGCACGGCGGCGACGACCTTCCGCAGCAACTCCGCCTCGGCGACGACCTCCGCGGCGGACTTCTCCGCTTCGGGACGGGAGGCCGCCTCCTCGCGGGCCCGGCGCCGGCCCTCCGACCTCCGGACATCGATCAGGTTGTGCTTCATGGCCGCGGCGAGCCAGCCTCCGAAGGAGCGTCCAGAGCGGGGGGGCCTCCGGAGGGCCTCCAGCCAGACGTCCTGCTCGAGGTCCTCGGCCAGCGCCTCGTCGCGCACGAGCGCCCGGGCCACCCGCCGCACCCACTCCCTGTGGGCGACGAGCTTCTCCAGCGGGATCGCGGGGGCGGGGTCTTCCATGGCTCCGTTGGACAAAGCGTAGCCGAGAGAGGAACGGGTTGGCCTTCCGGCGATGCGCGCCCGTGGCGGGGAGTGAAGTCGTGCTCCGCCGGAATCGGGCATCGTCGAGACCTGCATCGCGGGACGCTACCCTGTGCGGATGCGGGACTGGAACCGGATCGCGCTCCGACTCGTGGCCGCGACGATGGCGTACAACGTCGTCGAGGCGGTGGTCGCGGTGTGGTCCGGCGCCGAGGCGGACAGCATCGCGCTGGTCGGCTTCGGCCTCGACAGCGTCATCGAGTGCTCGGCGGCGGCGGTGGTGCTCCGGCACATGGTGCTCGTCGCCCGCAGGGCGGACGCGGAGGCCGTCGAGGCGTCGGAGCGCCGGGCGCGCCGGTTCATCGGGTTCACCTTCTACGCGCTGGCAGCGTACGTGGCGTTCGAGGCGGGGCGGACGCTCTGGCTCCGGGAGACGCCTGCAGTGAGCGGCGTCGGCATCGCGCTGGCGGCCCTCTCCGCCGTCTTCATGCCGGCCATCGCCGCCGCGAAACTGCGGGCCGCGAAGGAGATCGGGAGCGGCGCGCTCCGCGCCGAGGCGAAGGAGACGCTGGCCTGCGCGTGGCTCTCGGTGGCCCTGCTCGCGGGTCTCGGGGCGAACGCACTCGGTGGCTGGTGGTGGGCGGACCCCGTCGTCGCCCTTCTCATGGTGCCCTGGCTGATCCGCGAGGGGACCGAGGGGGTCCGGGGGGAGGAGTGCTGCGGGGAGGGGGAGGATCCGTCCTGCGCGGGGTGACCCGCGCTCCCCTCTCCGACGTCCTGCGGTGGGGGCCGGGAAACGAGGGGCACCGGACGTCGGGGACGATCCCCTGTATCATGGGGTCACCCCTGGGCGGCCGCCTCGCGGGAGAGGCGGCCGGGGAAGAAGGCGTGCCATGACCAATTCGAGAGTCGCCGCGGCCGGCGTGCTCCTGGCCGCGGGCATCCTGATCCCGACCCTCGCCCCGGCGGGGCTGGTTCCGTTCCCTTTCGCGCCGACGCCGGAACCCTTCGTCGTGAAGCGTTTCGAAACCGGCCCCCGGGGGTTCTCTTCCGAGAACTTCTTCCCGGTCGGGGGGCCCGGGGGGACCGACGTCCGTCGCGACGACTTCCTCCGCTTCACCTTCTCCGGCGCCCTCGACCGGGACTCCCTCAACGAGCGGACCGTGCGAATCGTCGCCGGGGGTGAAAGCGGCGCCGCCCCTTCGGAGGCTCCGACCCCGGGGGCGTTCAGTCCGGACTTCGAGCGGACTTTCAACTGGAGCTCGGAGGCATGGGAACTCTCTCGCGACCATCGGCGAAGGGTGGTGTTCGATCCGACGGGACGTGATGAATGGGATTTCGAGCGCCGCAATCCCTTCGGTTTCGCCGCCGACACCCTCTACACCGTGACCCTTCCAGGCAACGACGAGGGAGCGACGGAAACGGTGACGGGCAGGGACGGACGCCCCCTGGCGCGGACCTTCCGCACGACCTTCAGGACCGGTTCGGCGTACAACTTTTCCTCCTACGACTTGCCCGACTTCACCTCGATCGAAGCCTCCGACGCGCCGGGCGTTCCCCTCGCTGGCCGCACCGACGTCGATCCCCGGGCGTCCATCGTCGTCCACCTCTCGGGACCGGTCCTCCATTCCTCCTTCCACCCCCGCCTGCGCATCCGAAACCTCCACGATCCATGGGGCCGGCCGTTCCGGTTCCGGGGGAGGCTCTCCGCGGACGGAACCACCTGCGAGTTTCGCCCGCGCCGCCCGCTTCCTTCGGGAGGCCGCGTCGTCTTCTTCCTTTCTGAGGTGAGATTCGCGGACCGATCGGGGAGGTACGTGCCTGCGTTGGACCCGGTGGAGTTCGAGACGGCCAACAAGATCCGGTGACCCGGATCCCCAGGAACCGCCGCCCCACGCCCCCGGGCCTTTACCTCCACCACGGGTTCCTCGTCCCCCTCCACGTGACCCAGAAGCGCCTCGCCGACCACATCGGGTGCGACATGAAGGTCGTGAACCGGATCGTGAGCGGGCGCTCCGCCGTCACGGCAGGGATGGCCGTCAAGCCTGGCACGGCGTTCGGCACGTCCCCGGAGTTCCAGCCCGCCTAGACGAAGATGGTGTCGACGATCTCCTCCGCGATGTACCTGCAGTTCCGGCGGCTGTCGCCGGACTTCCGCACGATCCCCAGTGCCTCGAGCCTGCGGACGTGCGCGGCGGCCTGGGTGTGCGTGACTCCCAGGACGTCCCTGGCCTCGTTGAAGGTCACCGACGAGTGCTGGAAGAGGTGCTCGATCAGCCTACCCACGAGTATCGAGGAGCGCTTGGCGCTGATCTTCCCCATGTAGGAATCCCGGAGCGAGAGGAGGGCGGCCACCTTGGCCTGCGCCTCCGAGGCCGACTCCTCGATGGTCCGGAGGAAGAAGCAGATCCACTCCTTCCACTCGCCTGCCTGGCTGACCCTGAGAAGCCGGTCCTTGTACTCCTCCTTCCTTCGCTCCAGGGACGGGCTGACGTGGAGCAGCGGCTCCCGCAGGATCCTCTTCTGGATCAGCAGGAGCGGGATCAGCAGGCGGCCGATGCGGCCGTTGCCGTCCTCGAACGGGTGGATGGCCTCGAACTGGTAGTGGAACAGGGCGAGCGCGATGGGGTAGGCGAGGGGGGACTCCGGCCCGACCTCCTCGGCGACGTAGCGGACGAGGCCGTCCATGAGGGGGCGGACCTCGAGGGGTGGCGGGGGAACGTACCGGGCCCCCTGGATTCCGTCGATCCCCCTTCCCACGTAGTTCTGGGTGGTCCTGTACTCCCCGGGCCTGCTCCGGCCGCCCCTCACGTCGGCCATGAGCCTCCTGTGAAGCTCCAGGATCGCGCCGTTCTCCACCAGGCGCCCCTGGTCCCGGACCATCACGAGGCCGTTCTGCATCGCATGGATGTAGTTGAAGACCTCCCTGGTCTCCTCGTGTGCCTGCCGCTCGCCCCCGCTTCCATCCGCGGGTGCGGACTCGGAGAAGAGCGCCATCTGCGTGGGAGTGGTGTAGGTCCCCTCCATCAGGCTGGAGTAGTACGCCTCACGCTGCATCAGCGGGTAGACGACGAGGTAGGGATTGAAATGGGTCTTCGGGATGCTCGAGTCGAGACGCCCGATCGCCTCCTGGGCGCCGGCCACGGCCTTGGTCAGTTCGGCCCCATGGACGATTTCCGGGGGAAGCGGGTTGGGGATGAACGCCTGGATGCCCTGCCCGATGGATACAAGCCTGCCCGGGTACCCGGGGCCGAAGTTCTCGGGTCTCATGGCTTGAGTTGCCTCCTGGCCGACACGGACTATTGTATACTGGATTAAAGCCATTAAGCCATCATAATAGTTGAGTTATGATGGATAAGTGGGATGTTCTTCGGCCTATGCTGGCTTGGGGGAGATCCAAGAGGATAGGTGGTGGGGCCAACGCGAAGGAGGCAGAGACCGCCCCTTGGCCGCGCCGATAGGGGGGCATTCCCCTCGGATCAAGCTCCCCGCTGTCGCCATTCCCGGGTCGCCAGGGAGGTGCGCCCTCGCCTACGGCTCCCGGAACCGCCCCGCCTCCACGTCCGGGACGAGCTTCCGGCCCTTCGCGAACCACCACTCCTCCCAGGCCCGGACGGCCGCGGAGCGGGACTCCTCGGGGGCGGCGGCGTCGAAGCCGCGGCTCTCCCCCGTGGTCATGCGGAGCGCGTCGATGGCGGCGCTTCGATCTTCGGCTCTCTCGGACTCGAGCCGCAGGACCAGGAGCGGGAGCGCCCGCGTCCCCATCCGGACGAAGTCCGCGGACCGGGCCTGGCGCTCCCCGGGCTCCGCGGCCGCGAACTTCCGGAAGACGTGCTCGAAGAGATCCCGGAAGGACGCGTCGTCCAGGGAAGCCGCCCGGGCCGGGTCCACGTCGTCCGTGGTGGCGACGGCCCTCGTCTCCTTGGTGGGCGTCCGGAGGCGGCTCGTCGCCCGCCGGAGGAACAGCAGGGCGAAGCACGTGTCCACCTGGGGCATCCCTTCCAGCCCTTCCCACCCCCCGCCTCCCGGCAGCACCGTGTTCTCTTCCCAGGAGCCATCATCGCGCTGTGCCTTGACGAGGTACTCCGCGCCCTCGAGGTACCAGTCGTGCTTCCCCACCCAGGCCGTCCCCGCGAGCACCGCCGCCCTCTCCAGCCCGTAGAGGTAGTAGTACTGGAAGAGGGGGAAGGCGGACCCGCGACCGGAGCCGGAGCCGAGCGGATTGCCCTCCACGGAGAACCCGCGGCCGAGCCACGCGAGGCCGTCGCGCAGGGACGCGAGGGACTCGCGGTCCAGGGCCCGGTCGAAGGTCCCGGTGCCCCGGAGCGCGTCCCTGCAGAGGGCGATGGAGGAGACACCACCCGTGGTCATCGAGCCCATGTACAGCTTGTGGTCCTCGCGGTAGTACCAGCCGCGCGCCCGGGCAACCCCCGCCTGCCGCAGGCTCACCCCGCCGTACCCCGCTTCGCCGACTCCCGCGTCCTGGAACCACGGGACCTTCGGGCCGTCCTTCGCCTGCGTGCGGAGCCAGTGCCGCAGGGAGGAGAGCCACACCTTCTCCGGGGCGGACTCGCCGAGGAGCCTTCCCGCCCCCAGGCCGAGAACGGCGAACTGGGAGTTGGAGTTGTCCCAGTAGTCCCTCTCCCCGGACGGGCCGACGCGGTTCGAGATGCCGCTCCTGGCCCGGTACCCGAAGCCTCCGGAGGAGGCCTGGGCATCGATCAGGGTCCGGACGAGGGACCGTATCCAAGCGCGATCCTCATCGGAGACCTTCCGGGTGCCATCCACGCCCGGATCGTGCAGCGCCTCCAGCGCCAGCAGTGTGAGGGCGACGCCGTAGGTGTAGTTCCCGAAGGAGTGCGAGTCCGCCCCGTATGCGGTGCGAAGCGCCGCGAGGCCCCGGAGAATGGCCGGATCGTCCGCGGGCGCTCCGCAGACCCGAAGAGTGAGGACCGCGAGCGCCGTCGGGCCGGAGCCCCAGCGCTTCAGGTCCCCCCGCAGGAACCCTCCGTCGGGTTCCTGCCGCGTCCTGAGCCATGCCGCCCCCCGGTCGATGGCCCGGTTCACGCGCTCCTGGAACTCCTTCGTGCGGGGGGGCTCCTTCGGGAGGGAGCGCACGGCGGGAGGATCCCCGGCGAGCGCCATGGACGAGATCAGGAGAACTCCGGCCCACGGCGCCCAACTTCTCGTGAAGGCGGTTCTGCGGGGGACCGCGGGCCGGTGTCCGGGGGAGGGGGAGGGGGAGGGAGAGGGGATCACTCGGACTCCTCCCGGAACCGCCCTCCCTCCACGTCCGGGACGAGGGTCCGGCCCTTCGCGAACCACCACTCCTCCCAGGCCCGGACGGCCGCGGAGCGGGACTCCTCGGGGGCGGCGGCGTCGAAGCCGCGGGTCTCACCGGTGATCATGCGGAGCGCGTCGATGGCGGCGCCCCGCTGTCCCTCCTCCTCGGACTCGAGCCGCAGGACGAGGAGCGGGAGCGCCCGCGTCCCCATGCGGACGAAATCCGCGGACCGGGCCTGCCGCTCCACGGGCTCGGCCGTCGCGAACTTCCGGAAGACGAGGTCGAAGAGATCCCGGAAGGCGGCGTCGTCCAGCGCCGCCGCGCCGGACAGGTCGAGGGAATCCGCCGCCGCCTCCGTGGCGACGGAGCCCCGCTCGACCGGGTGGGTGGCCCGCTTGAGGAACAGCAGCGCGAAGCAGGTGTCATCGATGTCGCCCGTGCGGTGATCGGCGAGACCGTCGACCTGTCTCTGGAGGTCCGGAGGCAGTCCCGCCAGCCGGAACCGGCCCTTCTGCTCCCACCACCCGCCCTTCTCCTGTTCCCGGACGAGGTAGTCCGCGCCCACGGGGTACCAGGCGTGGTCGCCCACCTGCTCCACCGCCGCGAGGACCCCGGCGCGCTCGAGCCCGTAGAGCCAGTAGTACTGCCACGACTTGGCCATCATCGGGGCATCGGCGGGTCCGGGGTTCTCCTCGACGGAGAAGTGGAGGCCGAGCCAGGCGAGGCCGTCCCGGATGCCCTGCTCCGCCCGGCCGTCGAGAGCCGCGTCGTAGCCGGGCGTCCCGAGCAGTTCGCTGCGGCAGATGACCAGGGAGGAGACCCCGGCGCCGGTCATGGAGCCCGTCGCCGGGGCGCGGGAGTCGTACCCCCAGCCCCGGGCACGGTCGCGGCGGCCGGCCCCGGTCCGCATCCCGTACTCCTGCCCACCGGGATCCATCGGCTCCCTCCGGAGGACGTCGGGCCCCGTCGCCTCCTGGTTCCGGAGGAACATCTCGAGCGAACGCACCCAGAGTTCCCGGGGCACCGGGATCCCGCAGCGTCGTGCGGCCTTGAGCGCCAGGAGGGAGAACTGGGAGTTGGAGTGGTCGTAGAACTGCGGGATGCCGGGGGAGAGGTAGGAGAACCCCCCGTCGGAGTTCTGCGCCCGGACGAGCCACGCCGTGAGCTCCTTCATCCACGCGAGGTCCTCGGCGGGAATGGGGGCGTTCCTCCGGGCGGATCGCCCGTACCGGCCGTCCACCGGGTCGGGATCCTCGGGCGGATTCCCGTGGGCCTCGAGCGCCAGGAGGAGGAGCGAGACGGCGTAGTTCTCGAGCCTGCCCATGTCCCGAAGCTCGACGTACTCCTCCCGGGCCCACTGGAATCCCTTTTTGACATGGCGCTCCGCGGCGGGGACGCCGCACGCCCGGAGGGCGTAGAGGACGAGGGCGCACTCCCCCAATCGGACGGCCCGAAGGGAGCCTTCCACCTTGACCACGAAGCCGGGAGGGAGGGGGGGTTCCCCGGTCTTCCCCCTGGGAGGGAGATCCCGTTCCACGGGTCGGTTGCCGAACCATCCGCCGCCCGCCTGGCGCGAGAGCAGCCACTTCACGCCCCGGTCGATGGCGGCGTCCACCTTCCGCTCGAGGTCCGCGTCGAGGAGTACCGGCGGGCGCGGTCCCTTCGGCGCCGGGGGATCCTCGGCGCGGGCGGCGTGGGGGAGCATCCCGATGCCGGCGGCCGCCAGGAGGAGCCACGCGTTCCGTCCCATCGCCCCAGAGTAGCCCCGCCGGCCGCGGAAGCCATGACGGGCATCAGAGGCGGCGCCTCCACCCCGTCCCCGTCCCCGTCCCCGCCCCCGCCCCCGCCCCCGCCCGCCGGCCTCTCCCGGGCTACCGCTTCCGGCGCCCCCGGATGAACTCCGCGGCCTGGGAGATCCTGCTGCGCGTCGACGCACCGATGAGCTCGTTCGCCGCCAGGCGGTCCAGGGCGGGGAGTTCCGCCTCCGTCCCGAAGTTCCCGAGCCCGAAGAGGACCTGGTCGGCCTGGCCGGGGCTGTTCTCGAGGACCTTCACGAGGAAGGCCGCCACGCGCGGGGCCTGGTCCGCGGGGACCGCGTAGGTGAGCGCCCGCGTCGCGTTGGAGCTGTACGCGCCTCCCCCCTCGGCGATCTCGATGAGGAGGTCCACGACGTTCGCGGTCTTCTCCATGTTCTGGAAGAAGAAGTGCAGCGCATTGCCCTGGGTCGCGGGATCCCGCGCCAGGGCGAGGATTCGCTCCTCGATCTCCGGCGACATCCTCCGGATGTAGGTCCTCCCGCCGAGCTGCCGGATGAGCTCCGCGTTCCCTTTCCCGGCCGGCCCTCCCGTCGCCTCCTCGTCGATGTCCGCCATGGCGCGGAGGACCACGCCGCCGGCTTCCCCCGTCAGGTCCCCGCCCGCCGCCCAGGAGACGACGGAGGCGAGATCGCGCCGCACGAGGGGGGAGGGATCGTCCTTCATGCGGAGGAGCAGATCGAGGTTGGCCGGGTCGGGGCCCGAGGACGTCGCCAGCACGGCGTTGACGGCGGACCTCCTGAGGAGGGGGTCCGCGGCCTCGAGCTGGGCGAGGACGAGGGACCGGAGGGAGGCCTTGTCGTAGGGGACCTGGGAGATCGAGGTCACCGCGAAGAGGCCGGCCAGGACCTGGGCGGGATCCCCGCTCGACAGCGCGGACCGGATGGCGGCGATGGCCTCGTTCCGCGTCGCCTCGTCCCGGATCTGTACGGCGTCCTCCACCCACTTCCTGGCGAGATCCCACGCCTGCTTCTGGAGTTCGGCGGAGGGATCCACGGCGGGCGCGGCGGTAGGGGCCTGCGCCTTCCCGGCCGGGGAGCTCCCCCGGGAAGCGAGACGATCCCTCTCCTCGACGAGCGCGTCCCGCTCCTTCCGGAGGGTCTCGATCCGCTCCTCGACCCCGCCCTCGCCGGAACGGGCCTCCTTGAGCTCCCGCCGGAGCGCGCCGATCTCCCGCGCGGAGCGCTCCCTCTCGGAGGCGAGCCTTGCGGAACCCCCGCGGGAGACGACGCCCCCGCCGACGGCCGCCCCGAGCAGCGCGGCGGCGATGGCGCCGAGGAGAACCTTCTGGTTCACGGTCATGACGGCTGTCCCTCCGATGGCGGCGGCGGCGGTTCCATGCACGGACGCGACGGCGTGGGCGATGAGCGTCGAGGCCCCCGCGGGGGCGGGGCGGGGTGCTCCCCCGCCGTCCTCGCTACTGGAACCGCTTCAGCGCCGCCTGGAGCACGGGGTCGCGGCCGGCCTTGAGCTCCCGGGGATCCGCCGCGACGGGCTTCTCGGGCTTCACGCCGACGTGCTCGATGGGGTTGCCCGCGGGATCCATGTCGAGCCAGCGCGGCAGGTTGACCGTGATGCCGCAGGAGAGAGCGAGCGGGCGCGGGTTGCCGCTGGAACCGCCGCTCGGCTCGCCCATCGTCGTCACCTGCGGGCACTGCGCGAACATCAGCGCCAGGGACTCCGCGGAGCTGAGCGTCACCCGCCCCCACAGGACGACGACCGGCCTCTCGTACCGCCACGGCCCCCGGGGCGGGAAGATCCGCTCGAGCTTCTCGCCGAGGTCGTCGTGCCCGGGCCCGCTGCGGTACCGGTTCACGGAGTAGACGCGCTCCCGGTCCGCGAAGCGGCCGGCGACCTTCTGCGCCAGGATCTCGTCGCCGCCCCCGTTGAAGCGCAGGTCCACGACGAGCCCCTTCGTGTCCTTCAGGCTCTCGAGCGCGGCGTCGAACTCGTCGGGGAGCTTCGGGTCGGAGAGCCCGCTCACCGCCAGGTACCCGACGGCGCCCTTGCGGCCCCACTGCAGGTCCTGCCCTGCCGGCCGGAGCGGGCCGAACTCCTTCACGATGGCGTCCCAGTTCGCGTTCGGCTCCCGGGGCCGCGCGAAGCCGGGGATCCCCTCCTCGCCGGCCCGGACCCAGACGTGCCGGTCCTCGAGCGAGCAGAGCATCTCCGAGATGACGGCGGCGGCGTCGAAGAGCGTCTCCGCCCGCTCGATCCGCTTGCGCGCCTCCGCCCCGGCCCTGCCCCAGTCCAGCTTCGGCAGCAGCGTGAAGCCGGCGTACTCCGCGTCGAACGTTTTCCACACCTCGTCCAGCGCCGCGCGCGCGGCCTCCTTCGTGATCGGCGGAGAGGCCGGGACCGGGGAGTTCTCGAACTCCGCGACGTATTCGACCCTGCCGCCGGCCCCGTCCACGCCGTAGAAGCGCCGCGGCCCCTCGACCGTGTCCACGTCCACCAGGCGCCAGCCCGACGGGACGACCGTGGGGTTGCCCGCCGGGGTGCACCACTTCCAGCAGACCTTGCGCGCCGCGATGCGCATCGCGTGCGCCCGCAGCCAGGGATCGCCCCGGTCGACCACGGTGGCCGGCGGGAAGACCTGGTTCAGCTCGGCGGGAGGGAACCTCAGGAAGATCGTCTTCGCCTTCTCCCCGTTGCCCGCCCCGTCCGCGCGGATCTCCGCCGGCTCGTCGGGGAAGACCGCGGCCCAGAGCACGTTGCCCTCGTGGACGCCGAGGGCCGCCGTGGCGGGCCCCGCGGAGACCCGGAACTCCTTTCCGCGGGCCACCTCGAACTTCTTCAACCTCCAGACGTCCGCGGCCGTGCAGGTCGGGAAGAGCCCGGATTCGCTCCAGCGAAGGGCTCCTGGATAGTGTTTCGCGAGGTCCTGCGTGGCCCCGGCGGGGGCGGGGAGCAGGCACTCCGCCAGGAGGAACGCCGGGAGCAGGAACGCGATCCGCTGCATCGGACGGGTCATGACGCTCCCTCCATCCACGCCGTGCGCGTGTTTCGGACGCCATCCTCGCTCTTCGACGCCGCCGGATGGTGCCCGCCCCCGTTCGCCGCATGACACCGATCACGCTCCCCGCCGCCTCCTCCCGTCGTTGATACCCGGTCTCATCCTGCTAGGATGGTCGGCTTCCGGGAGCCACTTCATGGCCGTCCACCGCCTCGGCGCCGCCGCCTGCCGCACCTACCTCCTCGCCTGCCCCCGCACCGGGGTGGGGATCCTCGTGGACCCGGTGCTCGACGACGCGGAACCGGTCCAGCGGGCCCTCGAGGCCCGTGGCGTGGGCCTCGAACTCGTCGTGGACACCCACACCCACGCCGACCACGTGAGCGCCGGCGCCTCCCTCGCGTCGGCCTTCGGCATCCCCTACGCCCTCCACGAGTCCACGGAGTGCCGCCTCCCCTCGGAGCGCCTGCGCGACGGCCAGGTGATCGAGGCAGGCGACCTCCGCGTTTCGGTGATCCACACCCCGGGCCACACCGCCGACTCCGTCTCCCTCCTCTGCGGGAACGACCTCCTCACCGGCGACTTCCTCTTCCTCGCCCAGGAGGGGGCCGGCCGTCTCGACCTCCCCGGCGGGGACGCCGGGGCCCACTGGGAGAGCCTCCGCCGCCTCTCCTCACTCGGCGACGACGTGCGCGTCCTCCCCGGCCACGACTACCACGAACTCGAGGACTCGACCCTCGGCGTCGAGCGGCGCCGCAACCCCCGGTTCCAGGACGTGACCCGGGAGGAGTACGTCGCCTGGCAGAGGGCCGTCGCCGCCCCGACGCCGGACTGGATGCGGGAGGTCCTCGCCGCCAACCTCGGCACCGCGCCGGCCCACGCCGCCCACCACGGGGCGCCGCGAGGGATCGACCTCGGGCTCCCGGCCCCGTCCCCGGCCTGCGCCTCCGGAGGATCCGCCGGCGCCTGCGCCACCGCCGCCACGGGGCGCGTGCCCCTCGTCGCCCCGAGGGCCGCCTTCGAGCGGATGCGGGAGGGGAGGAGCGTCGTCGTCATCGACGTCCGGGAGGCATGGGAGTACCGCCGCGGCCACGCCGCGGGGGCGGTGCCGCTGCCCCTCGGCACCCTCCCCGGGTCGCTCGGGTCGATCCCCGGGGACCCCGGCGAGGAGGTCCTCCTCATCTGCAAGACCGGGGGCCGGTCCGCCGCCGCGGCGGAGTTCCTCATCGGGAGCGGACGGCGGCGCGTCTTCAGCATCGAGGGGGGCACCGACCGCTGGATGGCGGAGGGCCTCCCCGTCGAAGGGGCTTGAGGGAAAGGGACGCGGCCGCGGGGCCGGGCCCTACCGGAAAGGAGACTTGAACGCCATGTCCGATTCCGCAGCGACGAGGTCCGCTTCGCTCCCCACCATCGGGTCGAAGGCTCCTGCCATCGACGCCGCCTCGACCCACGGCCCCCTCTCCCTCGACAAGTACGAGGGGAAGTGGGTCGTCCTCTTCAGCCACCCCTACGACTTCACCCCGGTCTGCTCCACCGAGTTCCTCGGGTTCGCCCGGAAGGCGGGGGAGTTCGAGAGGAGGGACGCCCAGCTCGTCGGCCTCTCCATCGACAGCGTCTTCTCCCACATCTCCTGGGTGCGCACGCTGGAGGCGCAGCACGGCGTGAAGATCCCCTTCCCCGTCATCGCCGATCTCGACAGGAAGGTGGCGTCGGCCTACGGGATGGTCCACCCGACGGAGAGCGACATGGCCCCGGTGCGGGCGCTGTTCTTCATCGACCCGAAGCGGATCATCCGCGCCTGCATCTACTACCCCATGACCTGCGGGCGGAACATCGACGAGGTGCTGCGCCTCCTCGACGCCCTGCGTTCCGTGGACGCCAACGCCGGCACCGCCTGCCCCGCCGACTGGAGGCCGGGGGACGAGATCATCCTGCCGCCGCCGAAGACCATGGCCGAGGCGGAGAAGCGCCTCGAGGACAACAGGGGGAACCCCGGCGCGAAGGACTGGTTCTTCGTGAAGAGGAAGCTCTAGGTCACCCGTCGAACAGCCGCCCCTGCGCCGCGTCGGCGGCGGGGGGGCGGCGCCGCCGGGCCCCCCCGGGGGCGGGCCCCCCCCCCCCCCCCCCCCCCCCCCCCCCCCCCCCCCCCCCCCCCCCCCC
>CAYJMF010000040.1:0-37282 GCA_964370855.1 uncultured Planctomycetota bacterium
CCTCTGGAGTGATCCTTTCGGATCGCCGTCCCTGGACTAGTCGACGGGGACGACGTTGGCGGCGCGGAGGCCCTTCTCACCCTGCTCGACGTCGAAGGTGACCTTCTGGCCGTCCTTGAGGGACTTGAAGCCCCCCGCCTGGATCGCGGAGAAGTGGCAGAAGACGTCCTTGCCATCATCGCCCGAGATGAAACCGAAACCCTTCTGATCCGAGAACCACTTCACGGTACCTGCAGCCATCTTTGAGACCTCCTGAAACGACTCCCCTCGGGGCCCGAAGGAACCGGGGGGACACTAAAAAACCGCGTCCTGCGAAGGCAGGTCGCGGTGTCGATGCGAGGTCAGAACTGTTCCGACGCTTTCAACGACGGGGGCACTGTACCCCTCCCCGGGGGGAGATCAAGATTATTGCGACGCAAATCCGCGGGACCGGGGGGGGAGATCGCCGTCCCCGGGGTGTGACCGTCTAGAATGGAGACAACGAAAGGAGCACCTTGACCCCATCCGAGACCAAGGCCGACCGTGTCGCACGCGCCGACGCCGACGCCGCCGCCGCCACGAAGGAGCTGGCCGACAAGAAGGCCCGCCGGGCCGCTCCCTCCAAGACCCGCAAGCCCCGCGCCCCCAAGCCCCCCGCCCGCATGAAGATCATCTGGGGCGTGGGACAGCCCGGGGCGGTCCCCCTGAAGACCTTCCCGTACATCGAGAAGGCCGCCGCCGACGCCGACGCCGAGCGCCGCGGCAAGGGGTGCGTGGTCCGTCCCGTCAAGGTCCCGATGGAATAGCCTCGGGACGGCGCCGCCGCGAACCCCCCGACGGCCGGCGGGAGCCCTCGGCTCCTACCGTGCGCCGGGCCTCGCGTAGACCGTCCTCGAAACCACCAGGAGGACGAGGAAGGTCCCGTCGTCGAGCTTGTGGAGGCTCAGGCTCTTCAGCACCGAGCCCCGCAGCGACCGCAGGCGGCGGTTGACCTCCTCGGCGAGGTTGGCGGAATCGGCGACCACCGTCTCCACCCGCGACTCCTCGACGGTGGGGCGGCCCGCCGCGTTCTGGAGCGCGTTGATGAGGTGGGAGAGGTTGATGATGCGCGGCCCGAAGCGGTCCTCCACCTCCTGGTAGGAGAAGGAGTACTGGGAGTCGCGCAGGTTCTCCTCGTCCTGGATGACGGCCTCCGTGAGCTTCTCCACCAGGGTCCCGTAGACCTCCTGGAGGACGCCGAGGGCCCGCTGCACGTCCTTCGGGGGCACGGTCAAGGAGGGACTCCTTCCGGGAGGGGGGCCGGGACCGGTGGATGCTCCCACAGCGGGAGTCCGCCGGCAACATACCGGGGGTGGGGGTCACGGCGGCGGACGGGTCCCCGCGCTCCCCTTCTTCGCGGGCCCCCCTCTCCCAGCTAGGATGATCCCTTCGTTCCCCCGCGCCCGACAAGGAGACCGTCCCATGGGAGAAAACCTCACGCGCAAGATCCTCCGCGCCCACCTCGTCTCCGGGGAGATGGCCCCGGGGAAGGAGATCGCGATCCGGATCGACCAGACCCTCACCCAGGACGCCACGGGCACCATGGCCTACCTCCAGTTCGAGGCCATGGACATCCCCCGGGTGAAGACCGAGGTCTCGGTCTCCTACGTCGACCACAACATGCTGCAGGACGACTTCAAGAACGCCGACGACCACCGCTACCTCCAGTCCGTGGGGGCGAAGTACGGCGTCTGGTTCTCGCGGCCCGGCAACGGCATCTGCCACCAGGTCCACCGCGAGCGCTTCGGCGTCCCGGGGAAGACGCTCCTCGGCTCCGACTCCCACACGCCCACGGGGGGCGGCCTCGGGATGCTCGCCATCGGGGCCGGGGGCCTCGACATCGCCGTGGCCATGGCGGGGGGGGCGTTCTACCTCCCCATGCCGAAGGTCGTGGGGGTGATGCTGACGGGCTCCCTCCAGCCCTGGGTCACGGGGAAGGACGTCATCCTCGAGGTCCTCCGCCGGCTCACCGTGAAGGGCGGCGTCGGCCGCGTCATCGAGTACACCGGGCCCGGTGTGGCCTCGCTCCCCGTGGCGGACCGGTTCACCGTCACCAACATGGGCGCGGAGCTCGGAGCCACGACCTCCGTCTTCCCCAGCGACGCCCAGACGAAGACCTACCTCGAGGCCCAGGGCCGCGGGAAGGACTGGAAGCCCTTCGCCGCCGACGCCGACGCGGCCTACGACGAGACCCTCGACATCGACCTCGACCGGCTCGAGCCCCTCATCGCCCAGCCCCACAGCCCCGACAACGTGGTGCCCGTCCGGAAGGTCGCCGGGAAGGCGGCACAGCAGGTCTGCATCGGCTCCTGCACCAACTCCTCCTTCCACGACCTCGTCATCGCCGCCACCATGCTCCGCGGCCGGGCCGTCGCGCCGGGCCTCTCCATGACCGTCACCCCGGGCAGCAAGCAGGTCTTCGAGACCATCGCCAAGGAGGGGGCCCTCGGCGACATCATCGGGGCCGGCGCCCGCATCCTCGAGTCCGGCTGCGGCCCCTGCATCGGCATGGGGCAGGCGCCGCCCAGCGGCGCGGTGTCGGTCCGCTCCTTCAACCGCAACTTCGAGGGCCGCTCCGGGACCATGGATGCCCAGGTCTACCTCGCCTCGCCGGAGACCTGCGTGGCCACGGCGCTCAAGGGGGAGATCACCGACCCCCGCGACCTCGGCATCCCCTGGACCCGGGTGGACGAGCCCTCCTCCTACGTGCGCAACGACAACATGCTGCTGGCGCCTCCCGCCGACGGCTCCGCGGTGGAGGTGATCCGCGGCCCCAACATCAAGCCCCTGCCGGAGTTCCTCCCCATCCCCGCGACCATCGGCGGGGAGGTGCTCCTCAAGGTCGGCGACAACATCACCACCGACCACATCATGCCCGCCGGGGCGAAGGTCCTGCCCCTGCGCTCCAACATCCCCGCCATCAGCGAGCACGTGTACGTGCGGGTGGACAAGGAGTTCCCCGCCCGCGCGAAGGCGAAGGGGGGCGGGATCATCGTGGGCGGCGACAACTACGGCCAGGGATCGAGCCGCGAGCACGCGGCGCTGGCGCCGAAGTACCTCGGCGTGTCGGCGGTCCTGGTGAAGGCCTTCGCCCGCATCCACCTCGCCAACCTCATCAACTTCGGCATCCTGCCGCTCACCTTCGTGAACCCCGCCGACTACGACGCCATCGCCCAGGGGGACCGGCTGGAGCTCCCCGGCGTGCGCGACGCCCTGGCCCCCGGGAAGACCCTCAAGGTGCGCAACGTCACGAAGGGGACGGAGTTCGAGGCGGCCCATCCCCTCAACCCCCGCCAGATCGCCATCCTCCGGGCGGGCGGACTCCTGCCCTTCACGAAGCAGGAGGCGAAGTAGACATGGCCGACCTCGCCGCCCGCGTGACGGAGGCCCTCCGGTCGGTGCGCGACCCGGAGCTCCGCAACGACGTCGTCTCCCTGGACATGGTGAAGGGGATCGAGGAATCCCACGGCGCCGTCACCGTCACCCTCGAGCTCACGACCCCGGCCTGCCCCCTCAAGGGGACCTTCGAGGCGGCGGTGAAGGAGGCCGTGGGCCGCGTGGCAGGCGTGAAGTCGGTCTCCGTCCGCTTCCCCGCGGGGAGGGTCGTCACCCGCACGGGCACGCTCCGCATCCCCAGCGCCGCGCGCCTCGGCGGCATCCGCAACGTCGTCGCCGTCGCCTCCGGCAAGGGGGGCGTCGGCAAGTCCACGGTGGCGGCCAACATCGCGCTGGCGCTCCGCGACGAGGGTGCGAAGGTCGCCCTCATGGACGCCGACATCTACGGCCCGAGCCAGCCCCTCATGTTCGGCGTGAAGGGCCGCTCGCCGGAGGTCACCGCCGACAACCGCATCCGCCCCCTCGAGGCCCACGGCATCGGCCTCATTTCCATCGGCCTCCTCATCGAGGAGGGGCGGTCCGTCGTCTGGCGCGGCCCCATGATCCACAAGGCCCTGGAGCAGTTCTTCACCGACGTCCTCTGGGGCGATCCCGACTACCTCATCGTGGACCTCCCGCCGGGCACCGGCGACGCGCAGCTCTCCCTCACCCAGCTCGTCCCCATGACCGGCGCGGTGATGGTGACCACGCCCCAGGAGGTCTCCCTCATCGACGTCCGCAAGGGCGCCGACATGTTCCGCCGCACGAAGGTCCCCATCCTCGGGGTGGTGGAGAACATGTCCACCTTCGTCTGCCCCTGCTGCAAGGCGGAGACCGCCATCTTCGATCGGGGCGGCGGCGAGCGGGCGGCGAAGGAGTGGGGGGTCCCCTTCCTCGGCGGGGTCCCCATCGATCCCTCGGTGCGCGCGGCGGGGGACGCCGGCGTGCCCGTGGTCGCATCCCACCCGGAATCGGCGGCGGCGGAGGCGTTCCGGCGCATCGCCCGGAACGTGGCCTGCCGCGTGAGCGTGGAGGTCCTGACGGGTGTCCCCCCGGAGCCCGAGCCCCGGCCCGCCGGGAAGGGACCGAAGCCCGGGGAGTTCGAGGTCTAGCATGGCGGGCAACGCGGGCACGACGGCCGTCGCCTGGGCGGGGCTCCTCCTCGGCGCCGCGGCCCTCGGCGTCGCCCTCTCCGGCGGGCGCACCGCCTCCCCGGAGGGCCGGCCCGACGACATGGCCGACCTCGCCTCCCCGGGGGCCGTGGAGGGGAGGCTCGACGATCTCGAGCGCCGCGTGGAGGCGGCGGAGACCCGCCTCTCGGAGATGGAGCCGCGCGTCGCCGGGGCGGAGCGCGCCGCCGAGGCGGCCCTCGGCGAGGCCCGCAGGGCCTCGGCGCTCCGCGCCGGGGACGGCGCCGTCGTCGAGGGGGGCGCCGCGCCGCTTCCCGCCGACGACCCCTCCCGCCGGGCGGAGCTGGACACGCTGCTGTCCTCCATCCGCTCCGGCGGATTCTCCTCCGAGGGGGCCTTCGCCCTCATGGAGCGGGCCCGGGCGCTGGGAGGCCTCGACGAGGCGCTGAAGGAGATGGAGGCCTACGCCGCGGCCAACGCCACGGACCCGGCGGTCCTCGTGAACCTCGGGCTCGCCTACTCCTCGAAGCTCCTCTCCGTTCCCGAGGGGCCGGAGCGGGGGGGCTGGGCGATGAAGGCGCTCCAGTCCTTCGAGAACGCTCTCAAGGTGGATCCCGACAACTGGGACGCCCGGTACCACAAGGCCTTCAACCTCTCGCAGTGGCCGGCCTTCCTGAACCGCCAGCCCGAGGCGATCCGGACCTTCGAGGAGCTCATGGAGAGCCAGGAGAAGCAGACCCCGGAGCCCCGCCACGCGCAGACCTACATCCAGCTCGGCAACACCTACGGCGCCGCGGGGAACTCCGAGAAGGCCCTGGAGGTCTACCGCCGGGGGCTGGCCCTCTTCCCCGGCAACGAGACGCTGCGGAAGCAGGTGGAGCTGCTCGAGAAGAGGTAGCGGGGGAGGAGGGGCTACTCCTCCTCGCCCCCGTCGCCCTCCCGATCCCGGGGGCCGCCGACGCCGAGGATCCCGTCGGCGTCCTCCGCCGGCAGGAGCCGCGCCAGCACGACGGCGCACCGCTCGATGGTGGATTCCGCCACGTCGGGGAGCCGGGAGAGGAGGACCCGCACCACGGCGGAGCGGCCCGCCTCGCCGGCGCTCTCCGGGTCGGCGTGCCCGCGCGCCCCGATGACGTGCTGCACCGCGGCCCGGGCGAAGGCGGAGACGCAGGCCTCCGTCGGGCGGAGCTCCCGGTCCTTCCCCTCCTCGACGAAGCCGGCGTCCCGCAGGAGATCGAGGCAGGCCACGGAGAGGGCGAAGTCCTTCTCCCGGAGGCGCGCCCGGAGGGCCTCCACCCCGGCCGGCGGTGCCCCGCCCCCCCCGTTCCTCAGGTGGTCCACGATGCGGCGGTAGAGGACGTGGGAATCGGCGGCCTTGCGGGCCAGGGCCGGGAGCGCGGGGCCGTCGAGGGAGAGGGGGAGGGGGAAGACGACGGAGGAGCCCTTCTCCCAGCCCGGGGTGCGGCGGTCGAGGTCGGCGAGGAAGGAGTGGGCCTCGCCGAGGTGGCCGTCGCCGGTCTCCGGGTCGAGGCCGATGACGGCCACGGGCTCCGGCACCGTCCTCCAGGAGGAGAGGAGGCGGGCCGAGACGAGGGCCTGGGGGGGCGGAGCCTTGCCCCGGCCCCCGGCGGGGGCCTTGGCGCGGGGGAGGATCCTCTCCGCCCGCAGGAAGAACCGCGCCCCGCGCACGGGGATGCGCGGCACGCAGGAGACCTCCACCTCGTCCCCCTCGGGGAGGTCGGAGACGATGCCGCGGTACCCGAAGGTCCTCAAGGTCAGCAGCACCGCCTCGTTGAGGGCGCGGCGGTCGGCCAGCGGATTCCGGGTCATCGGGTCTCCTTCGGGGGGAGGCCGTCGCGGGAGAGGGACATCGCCCATGCCGCCGCGGCCCGGGCGAGGGAGGCGAGCTTGCGGCCGTCCACGGTGGCGAGGACGTCCCCGGGAGTATGCATGAGCCGGTACTCCGCGGAGAAGAGGTCGATGGCGGGAATCCCCGCCTCGTGGAGCGCGTAGTGGTCGCTGCCGTGGGCGAAGGCGAAGCGGTCGATGTCGCCCCCCTTCGCGAGGCCGGCGCCGGAGAGGGCCCGTGCCATGACGGCGGCGAGCCCCGGGTAGACGGATTGGCCGACGACGTTCACCTCCGGGACGCCGGCCTGCCCGACGGTGTCGAGGGTGAGCGCGGCGGCCACGGGGGGGATCCCCTCGGGCCGGGCCGCGGCGAAGGCGCGGGAGCCGCGCAGTCCCCACTCCTCGGCGCCGAAGAGCGCGACGACGACGGGGCGGCGGAGGGAGGCGCACTGCACCGCGAGGACGCGGGCCGCCTCGAGGACGGCGGCGACGCCGGAGGCGTCGTCGTTGGCGCCGGGGAACCCGGGGCCGAGGTGGTCGTGGTGGGCGCCGAGGAGGACGGCCTCCCCGGAGAGCGCCGGGTCGGAGCCGTCGATGAGGACGAGGAGGTTGACGGACGCGACGGTGCGCGTGCCCACCGTCGCCTTCACCGCCGCCGGCAGCGCGCTCCGTTCCGGGGGCTTCGGGTAGTAGACGGCGGGGATGGAGAGCCTCTCGACGGGCAGCGGGGCTCGGGCCTGCGCTCCGGCCTGCTCGAGGTCGGGGTCCGGGGCCGGGACCCCCTCCTTCCGCTCCCGGGGGAGGGGGAAGACGTAGTCGGCGATCCCCTTCGGCACGTCCGGAGGGCCGACGACGAGAATCAGCTTCGCGCCCTTCTCGACGGCGGCCTTCACGGCGGCGAGGAGCTCCTCCGCCTTCGTCTCCGGCCCGACCATGATCTGCCCCGCGGGGTCCCGGTCCACGGGCTCGTCGGCGCGCCCCGAGAAGGTCATGGGGCGGGCGCCCTTCTCCGGCCCGTCGCAGGAGGGGAGGCCGTCCCAGGTGGCCACGGTGAAGGAGAAGTCCTGGACGCGGACCTGGAGGCCGGCGTCGCCCATCTCCTTCGCGAGGGCCTCCCACGCCTTCGCGCCCTCGTTGGCGCCGGCGAGGCGCCCCTCGACCTCCTTCGAGCAGAGGGCCTCGACCAGCGCCATGGCCCGCCCGCCGTCGGCCTGGGGCATGAGGGAGTCGAGGAGCGGGGCCCGCGACGATCCCTCCCCCTCGGCCTCGATGCGGAGCACCGGCCGCCCCGCCTTGAAGACGACGATGCCGTCGCCGCCGTAGAAGAAGATCCGGCGGGCGCCGGCCAGCGCCGCGTCGGACATGCCGGCGTAGACCGTCAGGGTGCGATCCCGGTTCCGCGGGTGGCGGGTGGACAGGAGGAGGGCGATGTCCTCCCCCTCGAAGCGCTGCCCGCCCACGGTGACCCGCTTCCCGTCGATGCGGACGGGGGGGGTGGCGAGGCCGAGGATGGCGCGGAGCGTGGGGTTGTCCTCGAGGTGACCGAGGACCAGCACGGAGCGCTCCCCCGGGGGGGCCGGCGGGGGATCGAAGGAGCCGTCCTCCCCCATGACGGAGACCCCGGCGCCCCGGGCCCGGACCGCCTCCACGACGACGGCGTAGGGATCCCCCGCGGGGGAGGGGACGGTCATGCAGTCGAGCCCCGCGGGGTCGTGGAGCGCGGAATCGAGCATGGCCGGCTTCTCGCCCGGGGCGAATCCCCTCCAGCACTCGGATTCGGGATCGAGGAGGACGCGCAGGGGGACGGAGCGGGTGCGGATGGTGAAGGGTGTCCGTTCGCCGGCCACGTCCACGGTGGTGGTCTCGCGGCCCGCGGCGGTCTCGAGGACGAGGGGGACGGGGAGGGACCAGGGGTCCCCCCTCTGCACGATGCTCCCCGTCACCTGCCAGCCCTCGGCGTCGGCCTTCGCCGCCGCGCCCTCGAGCACGATCACCGGGGCCCCGGTGCGGTCGAGGAGCGGGTCCATCAGCGGGCCGAGCTTCCGCCCGCTCCGCTTCTCGAAGGCCCTCCGGAAGTCGTCCCAGGAGGCCCGCTTCCCGGTGAACTCCTTCACGACGTCCTGGAGCCCCCCGAAGAACGCCTCGTCGCCCACGGCGCGGCGCAGGGTGTGGAAGATCATCGACCCCTTGCCGTAGCCGATGTCGTTGTCCACCTCCTCGGTCTTCCCCGTGAACCGGCGCACGGGGTAGTCCTTCGACGGCGCCACCCGCGCGGCGAACCGGGCCCGGGTGCCGCGGCGGTGCTTCGCGCCCTCCTCCGCCGACTCCCACTCCTTGCGGAGGTAGTTGGAGCAGTAGGAGGTGAGCGCCTCGCACCAGTTGCCGGTCCCGTAGTCCACGAAGACGCCGTTGCCCCACCAGCAGTGGACGAGCTCGTGGTCGATGTAGCCCGGGGGGATCTTCCCGCCGGCCCGCTGGGCCATCATGGCCATGTGCTGTATGACGTCGCCGCCGAGCAGCGTCGCCGTGGGCATGCCGTAGCCGGTGGTGAAGAAGTTCTCCACGATGTCGAACTTGGCGTGGGGGTAGGGGCCGAGGACCTTCTCGTAGAGGCCGAGGTACTCCTCGACGCTGTCGAGCATGAGCTTCGAGGATCCGGCGTTCCCCGCCGACAGGTAGGTGGCGATGGAGGTGCCGGACTTCGCCGTCCGCCGCTCCACGGTCCACTTGCCGGCCTGGAGCCAGAGGCCGTCGCAGGGGATGCCGGCGGGGAAGGCGAAGGTGGACCTCCCCTCCGCCGTCGTCGAGGAGGGGACGCCCCCCTGGGTCGCCACGGTCCAGCCCTCCGGCAGGGTGGCCCGGACGGCGAAGGTCGCCATGGAGCCGTCGAGGGGGACCCAGGCCGTTGATTCGGAGAGGAAGGTCCCCTCGGGGGAGATGGTGCCGCGGGAGTGGTCGCCGACGACGAAGGCGAGGTCCTCGGCCTTCTCCACCTTCTCGAGGATGGTCCCGCCCCAGGCGACGAGGACGGCGGCGGGCGCGCTGCCGGGGATCACGGGGACGCGGTAGCGGGCGACGCCGGGGCGGGGATCTGCCTCCTCGCGGGCGAGGGCGGGGAGGGGGCGGCCGTCCACCTCGACGAGGCGGAGGGAGAGCTCCGAGCGGAGTTCGAAGGAGAGGTTCCCGCCGCCACCGCGGGCGACGGTCATGAGGTCCTTCCCCTCGATGCCGCCGGTGGCGGGATCGAGGAAGAGTTCGAGGTCGTGGGCCTCGATGCGGGGCCCGGCCTCGCCGGCGGGGGCGGCGGGGGGGAGGAGGAGGAGGGGGGCGAGGAGGAGGAGGGCGGCGCGGGGTAGGTTGGACATGGCGGCATTGTAGGGATCCCCGGGGCGGGAGTCCCGCGGAGACCGGAGGGGAGGAGGGGGGGAATCACTCCCCGGGTACCATCCCCGCTATGGACCCTCGCTACGGAGTGGCCGCCGTGGTTGCCGCCTCCGTCGCCCTCGTCGCCATCCGCGCCCCCCACGGGCAGCGGAGCCGGTCGGTCCCCGTGGCGGTGCGGCGGAAAGGGACGCTGGAGGTCGTCCTCCTGACTCTTGCCTGGATCGGCTTCTTCCTCCCCTTCCTCTGGATGGGGACGGATCTGCTGTCGGGCTTCGACATCCCCCTCCACCCCGCCGCCTTCGGTGCCGGCGCGGCGGTGACCGTCGCGGGCCTCTGGCTCTTCCACCGCTCCCACGCCGACCTCGGGACGAACTGGTCCATCACGCTGGAGGTCCGGGAAGGCCACCGCCTCGTGACGGAGGGGGTCTACGCCCGGGTGCGCCACCCGATGTACGGGGCGCTGCTGCTGTTCGGGGCGGGCATCGCGCTCCTCTGCCCGAACCTCGTGGCCGGCCCCGCCTACCTCGTCGCCGGCCTCCTCATCACCTTCGGCCGCCTCGGCCCCGAGGAGCGGATGATGCGCGAGCGCTTCGGCGCGGAGTGGGAGGCCTACGCGGGGCGGACGGGAAGGCTCGTGCCGGGGGTGTGGTGAAGCACCCGCCCGGGTCCCCTGGATCGAGCCCGCTACTCCGGCAGACCTTCCAGGAGATCGGCGTCGATCCGGTCCCGGGGCCTGCCCGTGGCCCGCTTGTTGTGGATCAGGTCCCTCCTCGCCAGGCACGGCAGGGTGACCCCGTCCACGGTCCGGGACTCCCGAGCCTTCCACGCGTCCTCGAACGCGACGCCGTCGATGGAGGTCAGGATGTCGATCCTCATGGGGGCGACGCCGATCTGGAACACGGTGCCGGGGGACTGGAGGTCCTCCAGGTGAAGGTCATGGAGGGGGGCTCCGAACTTCCGGAGCGCGTTCAGGACCCTCGCGGCGTTCTCGGGGGAAGGTCGCACCCAGAGATCGATGTCCCCCGTCGCCCTGGAGTAGCCGTGCGCGGAGAGGGCGAAAGCCCCGACGACGAGGTACTCAGCGCCCTCTCCGGAGAGTGCGGACAACATCTCGGCGAAGTCGCGGTTCAGGGGTCTCTCCTTCCCGGACGGCCCAAGCGTCCATCGCCAGCTGCTCCATCATGCCGAGCGCCTCCTCCGGGGGAAGCGGGGGATCGGGTGGAGGCTGTTCGCCGTTGCGGAACACCCGGACGGGATAGCGGCTGCGGTCCATGAACCACTATTCTATCAGGAGGGTGTCGAGCACGGAGCCTCTCCGGGTTTCGGGATCCCGTTCGGGAAGGAGCCGCCATGCGTGGTCGCTGGACATCGCTCCTGCTCCTCACCGCCGGCCTCCTGGCCGCCGGTTGCCGGACCCGGGGGATGTGCCCCATGGCCCCGGAGGAGACGTCGGGCCGCGGGGAGGCGTGGAACGCTCTCCATGAGTTCGCCTCCGGGGATCCCGACGCCATCCCCGCCGCCGTCCTCGTGCTGACGCGAGAGGTCCCCATCGCCCGGTACAAGCCGTTGTTCATGACCCTCTGCGAAGGACCCGACCCCCTCTCCTCCCCCGATGGCGGGGAGCGGGTGAAGAGCCTCCGCGATCTGCTGTCGAGGGACGATGCCGAGGGGCGCAGGCAGGGAGTCCTTCGCGTCCTCTGGTACGCATCGGACGACTGGGTCTCCCTGACGCCGGACCTCGGCCCCACGGACGCCCAGTCTCCGTATGGAGAGGCGGTCGCGGCCCTCGTGGACTCCTTCCGCGAGGGCCGGGCGCCGGAGCGGCTGCAGGCGGCGGAGCTGCTGTACGTCCTGCGGTTCTCCCGGGACCCGGAGGTGATGGAGGGCGTGCTGGAGACGGTGCTCGCGGAGGGGGATCCCCGTTTCCGGGAACTCTGCGCCGGCGAGGTCGGCGAGGAACGACTGCGGGAGGACGTGGCTGCGTGGGCGCGGGACCTGGACAGGACGGCCGACGACATGCTCCACGCAGGGACCGCCGACGGTGAGAGGGAACAGGAGACGCGGCCTCGGGGCGTCTGGGCCCTCCAGGTACTCGGGAGCCGTGGCCATGCCGTCGCCCTTCGCGAGATCCTCGCCGAGGCGAAGGAGGGACGCTCGCCCGTCGTTCTCGAGTCCCTGGAACCGGCGGTGGCCCTGGCGGCGGTGCGCCTTCCCGGCCCTCCGGGCATCGAACTCCTGACGGAACTCGCCGCCTCCCCCGTCTACAACGGCCGCTGGCTCGCGATGTCGTTCCTGTACGACCGGGACCCGGAGATCGCCGAGCAGGTCGTCCTCGGGCATCTGCTCCGGGACGCGGAGGGAGCCGACAGAGTCGCGACGGAAATCCTCGGAGGCCGGGGGTTCAAGGCCGAAACCGCGGCCACCATCGAGGCGGAACTGCGCCGGAGGGGGGCGCCCCTGGTCGTGGAGGGGGAAGTTCAGGAGATGATGGTGCTCTCCGGAAGGGAGGCCCACCTCCGCTACGTGCGGAACCGAATCCTGGAGCGTCTGCGGTTCAGGGCCCGGCACGGCGCCTACGAGCAATAATCGAAATCGTACTATACAAAAAATCACGTTTTTTGTATAGTACGCTTCCATGATTGACCGCCCCTTCTGGCGCCGCCGCCTCGAGGACGCATGGCGCGAAGCCCCCGTCGCCTGGCTCTCCGGCGTCCGCCGCGTCGGCAAGACCACCCTGGCCCGCTCCCTCGACCCGGAGCGGACCCTCTTCCTCGACTGCGACCTCCCCGTGGTGGAGGAAATGGTCCGGGACCCGGCGCTGTTCTTCCGGGACTGCGAGAAGCCCGTCGTCGTCTTCGACGAGGTCCACCGCCTCGCCGACCCGAGCCGCGTCCTCAAGATCGGCGCCGACCTCTTCCCGCGCCTCCGCTTCCTCGCCACCGGCTCCTCGACCCTCACCGCGAGCCGGAAGTTCCGGGACACACTCGCCGGCCGCAAGCGGACCGTGCACCTCGAGCCGGTCCTCCTCGACGAGCTCCCCGCCTTCGGCGCCACCCTGGCGCGCCGCCTCTACCACGGCGGCCTCCCGCAGGCCCTCCTCGCCGGGAGCAAGTCCCCGTCCTTCTACCGCGAGTGGATGGACTCCTTCTTCGCCTACGACATCCAGGCCTTCCACGGCTTCCGCAGCGCCGAGCGGTTCAACGCACTCTTCGAGTACCTCCTCGTGCAGAGCGGCGGCCTCTTCGACAGGAGCCGGGCGGCGGCGGCCCTCGGGATCGCCCGGCCGACGGTCAACGCCCACGTCGAGGCCATGGAGGCGGCGGGGGCGGTGGCCCTCGTGCGTCCCTACCACGGTAACGGACTGCGGGAAATCGTGAAGATGCCCCGGGTCTACGGGTTCGACACCGGCTTCGTCTCCTTCGCCAGGGGCTGGGATCCCCTGCGCCCCGCGGACCGGGGCGTCCTCTGGGAGCACCTCGTCCTCGAGACCCTCCGGGCCCGCCACCCCGACCTGCCCGTCCGGTTCTGGCGGGACACCGCGGGGAGGGAGGTGGACTTCGTCCTCCCCCGCGCCCGGGGCGCGGTGGACGCCGTGGAATGCAAATGGAACCCCGACGACCTCGACCCCGCGGGACTCGAGGCCTTCCGGGCGCTCCATCCCGGGGGGAGGAACTTCCTCGTCGTCCCCGGCGATGTGCCGGTCCACGCCCGCCGGGCGGGGAAGATCGAGGTGACCGTCTGCGGGCCCGCGGGCGTCCCGTGACGGGAGGCCGCTACTTCGGCCGCCGCTCCCGCTTCTCCCACCCCTTGCGGCCGGGGCGGTAGCCCTTCTTGGGGGAGGTGGGTTTCCCGCTCACCTTCGGGACCTCGTCGGAGTGCGTGTGCTCGTGGAAGTCCCGATCCGCCCGGGCCCGCCGCGCCAGCAGGGCCTCCCGCGGCGCCTTCTCCGGGATGAGGGCGTCGCAGCCGCTCCCGATGAGGTCCCGCCGCCCCGCCTTGAGCAGCGCCTCCCGCACCTCGAACCAGTTCTCCGGCTTGAAGAACTGGAGCAGCGCCCGTTGCAGGCGGCGGTCCCGCATCCCCTTCGCGACGGGCATCTCCTTCCCCGTCTCCGGGTCCCGCCCGGTCCAGTACATCGCCGTCGCGAGATCGTGGGGCGCGGGGATGAAGTCCTGCACCTGGTCGGGCCTGTACCCGTGCCGCTTGAGGAAGACCGCGAGATCGATCATCGCCGCGAGGTCCGACCCCGGGTGGCTCGAGATGAAGTAGGGGACGAGCTGCTGCGGCTTTCCCGCCGCCCGGCTCCCCTCGTCGAACTTCTCCGCGAACTCCTCGAAGGTGTGGTGGCGCGGCTTCTTCATCCGCTCGAGGACGTCGGGGTCCACGTGCTCCGGCGCGACCTTGAGGCGCCCGCTCACGTGGTGGGCCGTCAGCTCCTTCATGTACTCCGGCGAGAGGCGCGCGAGATCCATGCGGATGCCCGAGGCCACGAAGACCTTCCGGATCCCCTCGACCGCGCGCGCCTCGCGCATGAGTTCCACCAGCGGCCCGTGATCGGTGCCGAGCAGCTTGCACACCACCGGGTGCACGCAGGAGGCCCGCCGGCAGATCGCCTCGACGTCGGGCTTCGTGCAGCGCATCCGGTACATGTTGGCCGTCGGCCCGCCGATGTCGCTGACGACCCCCTTGAACTCCGGGTCCGCCGCCATGGTCCGGAGTTCCGACAGCACGCTCTCCTTCGAGCGGGACTGGATGGTGCGCCCCTGGTGGGCCGTGATGGAGCAGAAGGTGCAGCCCCCGAAGCAGCCCCGCATGATCGTGACCGAGTCCTTGATCATCTCCCAGGCCGGCACCGCCCCCTCGTGGGAGGGGTGGGCGCGGCGCGTGTAGGGGAGGCCGTAGTAGAAGTCCATCCGCTCCCGGCTCACGGGGAGGCAGGGCGGGTTCACGACGACGGCCCGGGCGCCGTGGCGCTGGACCAGGGTCCGCGCGTTGAAGGGGCTGTTCTCCCGGTGGGCGAGGCGGGCCATCTCGAGGAAGGCGTCCTTCGAATCGCGGACCGCCTCGTGGGAGGGGAGGAGCACGGTTCCGTCCCCCTCGGGCACGGGCTCCGAGGCTCCCGTCGCGTAGACGATCCCCCGCAGATCCCGGCACTCCCGGATCGACTTCCCGTCCCTGAGGCGCCGCGCGATCTCGAGGATCGTCTCCTCTCCCATCCCGAAGGCGAGGAGATCGGCCTTGGAATCGAGCAGGATGGAGGGCCGCACCCGGTCCGACCAGTAGTCGTAGTGGGCGAGGCGGCGGAGGCTCGCCTCCACGCCGCCGGCCACCACGGGCACGCCGGGGAAGGCCTCCCGCGCCCGCTGGCAGTAGGGGAGGGTCGCCCGGTCGGGGCGGCGGCCGATGGCGCCGCCGGGCGAGTAGGCGTCGTCGTTGCGCACCTTCCGGTTGGCGGTGTAGTGGTTGATCATGGAATCCATGTTCCCCGCCGAGACGGCGAAGAACAGCCGCGGCCGGCCGAAGGCGCGCCAGGGCTCCGCGCTCCTCCAGTCGGGCTGGGAGAGGATGGCCACGCGGAACCCCTCCTGCTCCAGCACCCGCCCGAGCAGCGCCATGGCGAAGGAGTAGTGGTCCACGTAGGCGTCGCCGGTGACGAAGACCACGTCCACGGCGTCCCAGCCGCGCGCCTCCATGTCGGCGCGGGAGACGGGCAGGAGGCGGGAATCGGAACGGGCCGCGGGAGCTGGCATGGGAGGCGATGCTAGCACCCCGGCGGGGAGGGTCGAGGCGAAGCGGCCGGGGTCGACCCTACCCGCCCTCGGCGCGGCGGTCCGGGGGGGCGTGCTCGCTGTGGGGGGGGAGGTTCAGGGCCTCCGCCGGGAAGAAGGTGACGATGTAGCGGACGAGGTCCCTCATGACGAGCATCCCGAGGGGGCGGCGCTCGGCGTCCACGAGGGGGATGTGGCGGTAGCCGCCGACCCCCATGCGGTTCATGGCGAAGGCGATGGAGTCGTCGGGGGTGAGGCAGTCGGGGTTCGGGGTCATGAGCTCGCGGAGGGAGGCCCCGCCGTCCCCCTCCTCGAAGAGCCGCTTCTTGAGCGCGTCCCGCTCGCTGAAGATGCCGACGACCTTCCCCTCCTCCACGACGAGGACGGCGCCGAGGTTCTTCGCCGCCATGGCCTTCAGCGCCTCGGCGGCGGGGGCCCCGGGGTCGAAGGCGAGGGGCTTCTTCGGGTACCGCAGGGTGGAGATGGGCTTCATGAGCGCCCGGTTGTCCAGGGGCCGCCGCGAGGGCCCCGCCGACTCGAGATAGCGCTTGAGGTCCTCGTCGTATCCGTCGCTCATGCCGGCCTCCTCTCGCGCGTCCTCCGGGCGGCGCCGCGCGCCGCCCCTCCATTCCTCGATGGTCCCGTCAGACCGGGACCTCCCACGTGTCCCCCTCCCGGAGGAGGGTCTGCAGATCGGCGTTCTTCCCCATGGCGCGGGCCTCGGCGATCTGCGCGTGCACGGAGTCGTCGTAGGTGGGGAAGTCGAGGGACCGGAAGACCCCCATGGGCATGGGGAACTGGGGCTGGTCCATCTGGCTCAGCATGTAGGCCAGGGCGGGGTCGGTGCTGTTCTCGTCGTGGTGGAGGAGCTGATCCTCGGGGAAGCCCCCCTCCCCGACCTTCACCACCTCGGGCCGGATCCCGACGAGCCGGATGCCCCGGTCCCGGTTCTTCCCGAAGACCAGCGGCTTCCCGTGGACCAGCTCCACGCGGTGGTCGTCGCGGATCTCGCGGTCCGTCACGCTGTCGAAGGCGCCGTCGTTGAAGATGAGGCAGTTCTGGAGGATCTCGATGAAGGCCGAGCCCCTGTGGGCCGCGGCGCGGACCAGCACGTCGCGAAGGTGCTGGCCGTAGACGTCGGCGCTGCGCGCCACGAAGGTCGCCTCCGCCGCCAGCGCCACGGAGATCGGGTGCAGCGGCCGGTCGATGGAGCCGTAGGGGGTGGTCTTCGTCTTCTTGCCGACCTCCGAGGTCGGGGAGTACTGCCCCTTGGTGAGCCCGTAGATCCGGTTGTTGAAGAGGAGCACCTTCAGGTTCACGTTGCGGCGCATGGCGTGGAGGATGTGGTTCCCCCCGATGGACAGCGCGTCGCCGTCCCCCGTCACGACCCAGACGTGGAGGTCCGGCCGCGCCACCTTGAGGCCCGTGGCGATGGCCGGGGCCCGGCCGTGGATGGTGTGGAACCCGTAGGTGTTCATGTAGTAGGGGAACCGGCTCGAGCAGCCGATGCCCGACACGACCACGAACTTCTCCCGGGGGATGCCGAGCCCCGCGAAGGTCTTCTGGACGGAGTCGAGGATGGCGTAGTCCCCGCAGCCCGGGCACCAGCGCACGGTCTGGCTCGAGACGAAATCCTTCTTCTGGTAGGCGGGGGCCTTGGCGGCCTCGGCGGCGGCGGCGGCTTCGGGGCTCATGGACTAGGCTCCTCCGGTGGCAAGGGAGGGGGCGGCCACGGGCTTCCCCGCGAGCACCCCCTCGACGGCCTCGACCACCTCGTGGACCGTGAAGGGCTGGCCCTGGACCTTGGAGAGCAGGCTCGTGTCCACGAGGTACTTCGCCCGCAGCAGCAGGTTGAGCTGCCCGCGGTTGAGCTCGGCGACGAGCACCTTCCGGAACGACTTCAGGACTTCGGCGGTGTTGGAGGGCATCGGGTTCAAGTGCCGGAAGTGGAGGTGGGAGACCTTGAGCCCCTTCGCCCGGGCCTTCAGCGTCGCCGCGTGCAGCGCCCCGTGGGTGCCGCCCCAGCCCACCAGCAGGAGGTCCCCCGTCGGGTCGCCGAAGACCTCGGCCTTCGGGATGTCGCGGGCGATGCGGGCGATCTTCTCCTCCCGGAGGATCGTCATGCGCTCGTGATTCTTCGGGTCGTAGGAGACGTTGCCGGAGCCGTCCTGGTGCTCGAGGCCGCCGATGCGGTGCTCGAGGCCCGGGGTCCCGGGCCGCACCCAGGGGCGGACGAGGGTCTCCGGGTCCCGCTCGAAGGGGAGGAAGGGGTGCTCCTCGGAGTGGGGGGCGGTGCGGAACTTCACGGGGATCTCCGGGAGGTCCTCGACGCTCGGCACGGGCCACGGCTCGGAGCCGTTGGCGAGGTAGCCGTCGGTGAGGAGGATCACCGGGGTCATGTGGGTGAGCGCGATGCGGCAGGCCTCGAAGGCGGCGGCGAAGCAGTCCCCGGAGGTGGCGGCGGCGACCACGGCGATGGGGGACTCCCCGTTGCGGCCGAACATCGCCTGGAGGAGGTCCGACTGCTCGGTCTTGGTCGGGAGGCCGGTGCTCGGCCCGCCCCGTTGCACGTTCACGATGACGAGGGGGAGCTCCGTCGTCACCGCCAGCCCCATGGCCTCCCCCTTGAGGGCGAGGCCGGGCCCGCTGGTGGTGGTGAGGGCGAGGCTCCCGCCGAAGGCGGCGCCGATGGCGGAGCAGACGGCGGCGATCTCGTCCTCGGCCTGGAAGGTGATGACGCCCTGGGGCTTGAGTTTCGCGAGCTCCGCGAGGATGTCCGTGGCCGGGGTGATGGGGTAGGAGCCGAGGAAGAGGGGGAGGCCGGACCGCACGCTGGCGGCGTAGAAGCCGAGCGCCGTGGCCTTGTTCCCGGAGATGTTGCGGTAGAGGCCCGGGGCCTGGGGGGCGGGGGGGACCTCGTAGCGGTTCTGGAAGAGCTCGCTCGCCAGGGCGAAGGCGTAGCCGGCCTTCAGCACCGTGAGGTTCGCCTCCATGATGGCGGGCTTCTTCGCGAACTGCTTGCGGATCCACTTCTCCGTGGACTCCATGTTGCGGCTGTAGAGCCAGTACATGATCCCGAGCGCGTAGAAGTTCTTGCTGCGCAGGCGCTCCTTGGAGGAGAGGGTGGTGCCGTCGAGGGCCTTCCCCGTGAGGGTGGAGAGGGGGACGAGGATGGCCTGGTAGCCGTCGAGGGTGCCGTCCTCGAGGGGGTTCCTCGCGTAGCCGGACTTGGAGAGGTTGCCGGAGTCGAAGCCGTCGGTGTTGACGATGACGATGCGCCCCTTGGGCAGGGTGGGGAGGTTCACCTTCAGGGCGGCGGCGTTCATGGCCACGAGGACGTCGGGCTCGTCGCCGGGGGTGAAGATGTCCCCGGAGGAGAAGTGGACCTGGAAGCCGCTCACGCCGGGGAGGGTCCCCGCGGGGGCGCGGATCTCGGCGGGGAAGTCGGGGAGGGTGGCGATGTCGTTGCCGGCCAGGGCCGAGGTGTTGGTGAACTGGCTCCCCGTCAGCTGCATGCCGTCGCCGGAATCGCCGGCGAATCGGATGACGACGGAATCGAGCTTCCGGGGCCCGGGCTTGGCCGGTGCGGCCTGCGTCCCTTCCATGGGGGCGGGGTCTCCTTCAGGGTTCGAGGCGGGTGGGGCGGGTCGGCGTCGGGCGGAGGGGGGTGGATCCTAGGGCGGGGGGCCCGTGGAAGAAAGGAACCGGTGCGGCCTGCCGCCCCCCCGGGGGGAGGGGGGGTCATTCCTCTTCGGGCTTGGGGGTCTTCTTCTTCCCCTTGAAGAACATCTCGTCCATGGAGAAGGCGCCTCCCCCCTGGACGACGAGGGAGAGGGCGAGGATGCCGAGGACGAAGTTGTATTCGAAGCCCTGGTTCTGGAGGGAGAAGCCGTTCTTCCCGGTGACCTTCCAGACGGCGACCGCCATGACCCCGGCGAGGGCCGCGGCCCAGAACCGTGTGAGGAGTCCGAGGGCGAGGCAGATCCCCCCGAAGAACTCCGTGGCGGCGGCGGCCCGGGCCATCACCCCGGGGGCGGGCCAGCCCCAGGCCTGGATGGAGGCCTCGAGGCTGGCGATGCCCTCGCCGCCGAAGAGTCCGAAGAGCTTCTGGCCGCCGTGGAAGACGAAGACGAGGGCGAGGAGGAAGCGCGGGATCAGCGTCCCCCAGTTCATGCCCGTGGTCTTGGCCATGGGGGGATCGTAGGGGGGGAGGGGATGGCGAGTCGTACGATTTCATGCGGGCGATTGCGGGGGCGATCGGGAGTCGTCGGAGACGGGGGCGGCGTGGGGAAGGGCGGAGGTGGATAGCACATCCGTCGGAGGCGAATCGTCGTGCATGGGGATCCTGATTTCAACGTAGGGTGAAATTCCTTTTGACGTGCGTCACCGGACCCCTGGCAATCTCGCGGGAGGTGTTGGATAATCTACCTGTCGAGTTCGTCACACCGGCTCCTGACGCCGATTTCCCCGATGAGGAGAGTCGGCGGGTGACGACGCGACCGGACGTGCACGGCGGGGTTGGGAGACCCCGACGGCGTCCGTGGGGTAGCGAGGCGGGAATTTCGGCGCGACCGGCGGGGCCACTGGGATCCGTCGGACGGGATTTCCGGCTGGAAGTCGATGGCGGCGGGCATTTCCGTCGGCATCTTCGGAGTGGATGAGTGCGCACATGCGCTTCGCATCATGCGGGCGATGAGGAGGAGTCCATGTTCCGTTCCCTGCGTCGGGTGTTCGTGTGGTCCTGCCAGCACGGGTTCACCATCCTCGCGGTGTTCCTGGTGGTGGGGTACGGGACGACGTTCCTGAAGCCGCGGCCGGCCCAGGCCGACGAGGCGGTGGACATACTCAAGTCCGTCGCCCTCAGCGACCTCGCCATGGAGGACCGGCTCATGGCGCTTGAGGAGCTCCAGCTGAAGGGGGGCTCCGCGGCGAGGACGGCGCTGGTGGAGATCGCCGGCAAGGCGGACCTCCCGGTGGCCATGGCTGCCTGCGCCCAGCTCGGGCGGATCAGGACCTCCGACTCCAAGGGGAACCTCAAGACCCTGCTCGAGGACACGAAGGGCCGGGACGAGGTGCGGCTCGCGGCGGCGACCTGCATCGCGCTGCACTGGAAGGACTCCGGGGACATCTCCTACCTCGAAGTGAAATGCAGCGGGAACACGAAACTCTCCGCGCAGCTCGCCGAGATCAAGTCCCGGGTGTACGGCCTGTAGCCGCCCAGCGAGAGGGAGAACGACCATGACGCTGCGAGAGAAGCTGGGCGGCCTCGGGCTCGTGCTGGCGGGTGGGGTGGCGCTGGCCATGACGCTGATGGCGGGCCCCTTCGTCCAGGTGGCCCACGCCGCGGACGCCGACGGCGACGGCCTCAGCGATGCGCTGGAGGATGCACTGGGTACGGATCCGAACGACTCCGACTCGGACGGCGACAGCTGGTCCGACTGGAAGGAGGCGTTCGAGACCGGGACCGATCCGAAGAGCATCGACAGCGACGGGGACACCCTCCCTGACAACTCGGACTCGGCGCCGCTGAACGCATCGGGGAGCGTCGACGGGGTCTCGACGGCCGACGGGTCCTATTCGGAGAACCTCACGGCGGCCTGCTGGAAAGGGACCTCCGCCATGGACGGGAAGGGCTTCCTCCCCCACAGCGGGGAGTTCGTCCACTCGATGAGCCTGCTGGACATCGACCCGGGCTACGGGCCGAGCATCAGCTTCGGGATCTACTATCGCTCCGGCATCCTCTACAACGGCCCCCTCGGGATGAACTGGGACAGCCCGATGTTCATGCGCCTGGTCGCTCTGGGCGGCGGGGACGTCGACTTCTACGACGGTCGGGGCCGGAATCACCGCTTCAGGGACTCAGGTGACCCTCCTCCCTCGGAACCGCCGTTCCCCTACACATCCCCTGCCGAGCTCATCGGTTTCACTCTGACGAAGAACAGCGACAGCACCTGGACCCTCTTCCACAAGCGGGGCACGAAGTGGGAGTTCGGCACCGGCGGGAACATCGTCGAGGTCTCCGACCGCTTCGGCAACACCACGACCTACACCTACACGAACGGCCTCCTGACGGACGTCGAGGACGCCACGGGCCACACCCTCGCCATCGACTACTACGCCAACACCGACCGGGTCTACACGGTGACGGACGATTCCAATCGCGTGGTCGTCCTCAGCTACGACTGCTATGGGCAGCTTGCCCGGGTCCGGACTCCGCTGTCCTCGGAGTACGGCTCCGGCCGGTCCTACCGGTTCACCTACACATACAGCAGCCAGGGCGATCCGGACCTCAACCACAACCTCATCCGCGCAAAGGATCCGAAGGGACAGGTCTGGCTGAAGAACGAGTACGACGAGGACGATCGCGTGGTGAAGCAGTACCTCGGGGCGGACTACTTCACGTTCTCGTACAGCGGGAGCGTGACGACGGTGACGGACCGGGCGGGGAACCAGCGGGACTGGACTGTTTCGGGGAACCTGCCGACCTCGCTGAAGGAGTACAGCAACCGCGACGTGCGGTCCGGCGACCCGGCCTACTGGGAGACCTTCTTCGGGCACACGTCCGCCGGCCTCCGGAACAAGGTCGTCTATCCGAGGGGGAACCGGATTGACACCACCTACGATGTGACTTACGGGAACGTGACCGAGATCCGCAGGCGCACGACGGACACGAACACGAACGACTCGAGCGACATCGTGGAGACCTTCGCCTACGACACGAGCCATTACCACCTGCTGACCAGCCACACGGACTCGCGAGGGAACACGACCACCTACACCATCCCGAACTCGGGAGACCTCGCCTACAAGGTCGTGACAGCCATCGACTACCCCGACGTCACCTACCTCGACCCGGACCAGGAGACCACGGTCTCCTTCACGTGGAACAGCCACGGGCAACTGGTGACGGCCACGGACGGCGAGGGCAAGGAGACGGAGAAAATCTACTTCGAGGACGAGAGCGAGACCGGGGTGAAGATGGGGTACCTCAAGAAGGTGACCCGGGACTCGGGCACGAACGGGCTGGCGCTGATGACGCAATACGACTACAAGAACTGGGGGATGGTGTCCTCGGTGACGAACCCGCGAAGCAAGACGACCACGTACTTCGTGAACGAGTACGACTGGGTGACGCAGGTGCAGGGGCCGATCAACTACGAGATCATGTCCACCTTCGACGCCAATGGAAACGTGACGCAGAGGGACTTCCGCAACGTGGACGAGGACGGCTACACGGTCACGGCCAATCCATGGTGGACCACGACGTACACCTACGACATCCTCGACAACCCCCTGACCAAGACGGAGGAGATCACCTCCTCGACGACGCGGACCTGGGAGTTCGCGTACACGGCCAACGAGAAGATGGCGACCCTGACCAAGCCCGAGGGGAACGAGGACCACTACGTCTACGACGAGAGGGACCTCGTTTACCAGAGGGTGCGGGGGTACGGGACAGCCGACGAGGCGACCGAACGGTGGGACTACGACGGGAATCGCAACGCCACCCTGTTCAAGAACGGACGGAACCGCGACTGGACATCGGAGTTCGATTCCTTCGACCGCAAGACCAGGGATGTGAACCCCCTCGGGCACTACACGGAGTACGTGCTGGACAAGGGCGGCAATGTCACCGAAGTGAAGCGGTACGAGGAGGCCGGGGCGACGGACGTGCTCATGGCCCACACGAAGCAGTACTTCGACGAGCGGGCCCGCCTCTACCGGGTGGAACGCGGGCTCAAGGGTGTTTCTTCGTGGGCATGGACGACCACGACGATGACTCTGGACGAGAGGGGCCTCGTGACGATGGTGAGGGATCCCAGGAACAAGGCCACGAGCTTCACCTACGACGGGGCGGGGCGGCGGATCCTCGTCGAGGACGCCCTCGGGAACCAGGTGGAGACGACCTTCGACGCCAACGGGAACCCGACCTACGTCGACGAGATCGAGACGACGGGCCACAGCACCGCCAAGACCTTCACGACGGAGATGGTCTACGACGACCTCGACCGCCGGACGACGATGCGGGTTGTCGACCAGACGAACTCCAGCAACAAGCACACGACGACCTACGCCTACACGTCGCTCAATGTGATGGTCGAGAAAGTGGACGCCGAATCGAACGCGACGACCTGGACCCACGACGGGCTCGGCCGGGTGCTCTCGGAGTCGATCGCGTTGGGCGGCGGGGCCTACAAGAACCGGTCCTGGGGCTTCGACGACAACGGCCGCCTGGTCAGCCACAAGGACGACGCGCAGAACGAGACGACTTGGGCCTTCAACGCCCGGGACCTGGTCACGACGGAGACCTACGCCGATTCCGGGGCGAAGACCTTCGACTACGACGACGCGGACAACCTCATCTTCTGGGACGACCCGATGGGGACGGAAGTGGACCTCACCTACGACGACAACAACCGCAGCACGGCCCGGGACATCACGCGGGGGACGGGGGTCGTAGGCGCCCAGGCCGAGGACTACCTCTACGATGCGCTTGACAGGATGACCGAGGCGAAGGACGATGACGTGACCGTGCAGTTCACCTGGGACAGCCTGGGCCGCAAGACGGCCGAGATCTCCGGCCCCAATCCCCTCTCGACCTACGGGAAGACGACGGGCTACACCTACGACGACGCCGGCAACATCACGCAGGTGAGCTACCCGGACGGGTCTTTCGCGGCGAAGCGGACCTTCGACGACGTCAACCGGCCGACCCTGGTGGAGGACGGGAGCCTCGTGGACATCGTGACGGTGGACTACTACGGGGCCGGCGGGCGGCTCAAGAAGCTGACCTTCGGGAACGCGACCACGGGGACCTATGGGTACGACGGCTTCCGGTGGGTGTCGGCCATCGACCACGAGGATTCGGGTCCATCCCTGCTGCGGGGGTACGACCTGGCCCGGGACTCGGTGGGGAACATCCTCTACGAGGAGAAGGCCCACGATTCGGGGAAGGGGCACAACTACGCCTATGACCCGGCGAGCCGGCTGACCTCGACGCTGCAGGAGTGCGAGGACCCTAGCAACGAGCATGCCAATCCGGGGTCCGAGGCGTACTCCGTCAAGCTCGACTACAACCTCTCCGACGACTCCGACCGCACCTCGGTGGTCTCCACGCTCTACCAGCAGTCGCCGGTTTCGACGAGCTACACGAGCAATTCGGTCCACGAATACACGGCCATCGGCGCGACTAACCGCAATTATGACAACTCCGGGAATCTCGAGGACGACGGGACCCGTGAATTCGCCTATGATTACCGCAATCAACTGGTGACGGTGACGAGGGAATCCGATTCGGCGGTCATCGGAGCCTACGAATATGACGCGCTGGGGAGGAGAACGCGGTCCACCTACGAGGATGATTCGGAAATCCGCTTCTATCACGATGGATTGCAGGAAATCGAGGAATTCGACGGGAACGGAACTCTAATTCGGAAATACGTCTACCGCGAAGAGATCGACTCCCTCGCCATGATGGAGGCCGCCGATATCGCCGACGTGGACGATGACCAGAACACGTCGGAACTTGTGCGGCTGTTCTACCACTTCGACGGGCGCACGAACGTCATCGCGTTGACGGATCCGAGCGAGAGCATCGTCGAATCCTACGAGTGCGACCCCTACGGGAATCTCTCGATCAAGGACAAGAACGGCTCGGGAGTTTCGGTCTCCCAGGTCAGGAACCCGTTCGTGTTCCAGCGGCGGAGACATGATTCCGAGGCGGGGCTGATGTACTTCAGGTCGCGGCACTACGACCCGGAGGCTGGGCAGTGGCTGCAGAGGGACCCGCTGGGATACAAGGCAGGAGCCAATCTGCATGAGGCTTGGGAATGCAGTCCCACGAACAGAGTTGATCCTCTAGGTTTGGATTCGAGAGACGATTACGGGTGGGATCAGGGGGGGACGCAGACGCGTGGCTATGCGTCCTTTGAGAACAGGCGCACAGAGGTTGTTGCGGCGGATGAGGCCATGGCAGCGAGGATGGATGCGGATGCAACGGAATCGATGAGGGATGACGCCGCAATGATGGATGCAATTGTAGAAGCCGCGAGGATGATGCAGGAGGTCGACCCGCTCAATGATCCGGATGCCCATCCCTCAGCATTCTTGTCATACATTGATGCAATGAGGTGGGTAATCAAGGCGGCCTTCGGGAATCGAGGGACTGACTCGAGCACCCTTTATTACAACCCACGGGACAGGGAGATTCATGGCGAAGAAGAAGCAAGGAGGCGGTATCCAGTCGCAACCGTTGAGCCGGCGATTGTACATGAAGAGCAACACCAGAGCGACCATCAGGAGTACGGAGACACGGACTTCATAATTGGGTCCGATGAAATGCTCGCGGATGAGGGAGTGGCGGTGCCGAAAGGTGTGATCTACGGAGAATGGATGAAGACCATGTTTGTGCTGGCGGCTGAGTATCGTGGGTATCGTGCGGGGTTTGATGAGGCCAAGAAGTACCTCCGTGGAGGGTCGAATAATCCAGGGCCGGTTTCAATCCCGGTTGCGACTGAGCCAGGCGGACCGAATTCGCAAGGGTATGGTCGAATGGGAGACCGAATGAGGGACGAGATTTTTGGTCACATTCGGGACATCAAGGGTCGCCTTGGGGTGACCTTTAACAGTGGAGGAATCCAGTACGGGAGATCGGAGGGTCCCTCGAACTCGGTGATGAGGTGAGGAGTTTGCACATGACTCCACTTCTCCCTTCCTATAGGGGTTTTCTTGGCGCCAGCGGGCTCTTGCGAAGTCGGGGGTCTGGTGGGAACTTCGGGATCTCGTGTGGGTGCGCCGGGCGGCCCTCGGGCCCATCTGAGCCCGACCAGGCTATCGCTACCCCTTCTCCGTCAAGGGGCTGCGGCCGTGGGCCCCCGGCGCAAGGCCCCCTGGAGGGGATGGGGCTCGCCTCCCGCTCTGAGCGTCCGAGCCGGCTACCCACAGGGGATACTGAAGCCCCGTCTGGTGTCGCCAGTTTGCTCGAGTACAGGCGGTGGGGCCGCCGAGACTGGCATCTCGAAACGGCCCACGCAAGGCCGCAAACAGTGGGGCTAGTTGGAGTCATGTGCATAAACCCCATTGAGGTAAGGGCATGAGGGGGTATGGGTGGGGGTTGTTCTTCCGGAATTCTCCTATTCTATGCAACGCCGTGGGAATGTCAACCGGTATTCAGGGACAGGGCCATTTGATGCCTTTCGCCACTGTTGAGTGCCGAGAGAGTCTTGTCGTTGGCTGCCCTCAGATTGTCAATCGTCTCGAAGCAGTAGTGATTGGATGCCTTGTCTCTAATGTGCCCCCAGTAGCGCTTGATGAAGTTGAGTGCTTGGGTGTAGTCCGCCTTGCAGATTCGGGTCACGAGGTCCTTATAGTCGGTCAGGTCGGCCAGGTCACGCTGGACCCGCTTGGCCATGCGGGTCGAGTAATTGTCCAAGAAGAGGAGAAGGTGGCGGGGCTGGTGGCGACCGATGAGGCGGAGGACGATGCCGAGGAACTCGTCCCAGCGATTGGGATGAGGGGCCCAGGCCACCGAATTTCCGCCCGTTGCGACGAGCGTTCCGAAGGCCGGGGCTTTGCGGTTCTGCCTCGCCGAGGGAACCCCCGGCTGGACCCCGATTCCGCTCCAAACGCGGGAGAAGCCGGGGTTGAGCCGGAACTCGCATTCCTCAAATCAGAGAAAGGCGAAGCGGTCGGGGTGACGACGGACACTATTTGGAGACGCGTCCCGTTCCCTGCGGGCTTTGGCGACATCCTTCGGAGTGATGCCTACTCTTCCATTCAATGAGTCTACTTGGACGACTGGCAATTAAGGTGCCATAGAAAGGAAAGGGAAGAATGAGCTCGGAAAAGCGGTGGATCGGTGAAGGTTGGAGGCGGGCCTGTGCCTATGTCCTTGTGTCAGTGGCGTCCGCTGTCATCGGTGGGCTCGTTGTCGCAGGCAGTCTTCCTGCCGAAGTTACAAGTGCTGGTGGGAGTGGGAAACTGACCTGTCGAGGGCTGCGAGTTGTCGATTCCAATGGTCTACTTCAGGCCGACATCGAAGGTGGAGAGGGGGATGTCGCGTTTCGACTCTACGACGCGAAAGGGACTGTCCGTCTCAGGGTGGGGATGCAGAAGTCGGACGTAGGCCCCCCAAGCGGGCCCTACATCAGCCTGCTGAATGACCAGGGCAGAGGGGGATTGTCTCTGGAATCCAGAGGCGACAATGCTCGGATCGAGTTGTGGTCGAGATCGGGTGAGTACAAGGCAGGGATTGGAGTGAATGACCAGAGTGCATTCCAATTCATGGGCTTAACAGAGTCGCGGGATGGAGATGGTTGGGTGCGACTCGCAGAGTGCCTTGTTGATCGCGAGAGAGGGGCGGAGATGACCCTGACTGATCGCAAGGGGCGGGAAGTCGTGATCGGTGTGCTGAGATGACTTGTGAGGTCACGCACAACGGGGAGGGCGTTGCGGCTGATGTGCCCCTTCGGGGAAGAGTCTGGCTGGGGCGCGTTCCCTCTTCACCCCCTCTTGAATTGTTCAGCGGCCAGAGGCGATGACGGCGCGGGCGCGGCTGGCGGCGCGGCGGACGGGGAGGCGGGGGTCCTCGGACGCCTTCTCCACGACGTCCGCCGACGCGCCCGCGGGCTTGCGGCCCGCGGCGCAGACCCGACCCACGGCCTCCACGGCGGCGGCGGCCCGGAGGCCGTCGGAGGCGGGGTCGGCGGCCCGGGCCGTCAGTGACTCCCACTCCGGCGCGCCGCCCTTCCCGAGGAGGAGGAGCCCCTCGTCGGAGCGGAGCCGCGCCTCGGGGCTGGTGGACCCGGCGAGGCCGGCGAGGATCTTCGCGGCGGCCCCCTCCCCCTTCCCCATGCGGACGAGGGCCAGGGCCGCGGCGGCGCGGACCTCGTCGTCCCGGGAGTCGAGGGACTTGACCAGGGCCGGGGCGACGGCCGGGTCGCGGGTGGCGGAGAAGCCGAGCACGTCGCAGATGTCCCGGGCCACGCCCGGGGGGCTCCCCGGCAGGACCTTCGCGATGCGGGCGGCGGCGGGGCCGGCCCGGGGCCCGAGGATGACGAGGGCGGCCCCGGCGGTGCGGGCCCCGGAGGGATCGGAACGGTCCTCGATGGCGGCGACCAGGCGGTCCATGGCGGCGGAAGGGGCGTCGCCGCAGGCAGCGAGGGCCGCGGCGGCGTGCAGGGAGAGGGCGGGGTCCCGGAGGAGGGCCCGGAGCGGCGCGAGGTCCATGGCTCCCGCGGCGGGGCCGAAGCGATCGAAGGCGTCCACGGCGGCCCGGCGGACGCGGACCTCGGGGTCCGAAAGGAGGAACAGGAGCCGCGGGGGCATGCGGGGATCCTCGGCGTAGAGGAGGGCCACGGCGAGGACCGCCTCGGCGCGGACCTGGGGTTCCGTGCGCCGCGCCGCCTCCAGCAGGGAATCGAGGAGGGCCGCGGGAGGATCCCGCCAGCCTGGCCCTTCGGCCTTTCCGAGGGCCGAGGCCGTGAGCCGCGCAATCTCCGGGTCGGATTCGCGGAGCAGCCGATCCCAGAGGTCCCCGGCCTTCGGCCCCTTCTCCTTCACGAGGTTCCGGAGCGTCGCCGCCCGCTGGCCCGGGTCCCGCTCCTTGCGGAGCGCCATGACGGGGTCGTCGGACTTCCCCCCGCAGGAGGAGAGGAGGAGGAGGGGACCGAGGAGGAGCGGGAGGATTCGATACGGGAGAAGGCGGAAAAGGGGCGAGCGATCTCTCATCCCCCCATTGTATGCCGTATGAGCCTGTCGCGGTCTCTCGCGACAGGCTCCTAGTGTCCTGAGTCGGAAGTCCGCTTACAGAAGCGGGCCAGTGCGTCGAGGATCTGGTCGGCCGTCTTGGTCCACACGTAGGGCTTTGGCTTCTCGTTGTGGACCTCGAGGTAGTTGCGGATCGATTTCTCCAACTCCCTGGTGCTGCGGAAGGTCCCCCGGCGGATCTGCTTCTCGGTGATCGCGGCGAAGAAGCGCTCGACCATGTTGAGCCAGGAGGAGCTGGTCGGCGTGAAGTGGACGTGGAAGCGGGGCCTCTTGGCGAGCCACCGCCGGATGGCCGGCGTCTTGTGGGTCGAGGAGTTGTCGATGATGAGGTGGACGTCAAGGTCCCGGGGAACCGCTTCAGCGATGGTGTTGAGGAAGGCCTTGAACTCCCGGGCCCGGTGCCTTCGGTGAAGCTCGCCGATGACCGTGCCCGTCTTCATGTCGAGGGCGGCGAAGAGCGAGGTCGTCCCATTGCGCACGTAGTCGTGCGTGCGCCTCTCAATCTGGCCGGGTCGCATGGGAAGCAGCGGCTGGGTGCGGTCGAGGGCCTGGATCTGGCTCTTCTCGTCTACGGAGAGGACCATGGCCCTGTCGGGCGGGTCGAGGTAGAGGCCGACGATGTCGCGGACCTTCTCGATGAAGAAGGGGTCCGTGGAGAGCTTGAAGGTCTCGGAGCGCTGGGGCTGGAGGGCAAAGGCCCGCCAGATGCGGCTCACCGCGCTCTGGCTCATGCCCGAGGTCTCGGCCATGGACCGAGTGCTCCAGTGGGTCGCGGCCCGGGGCTTGGTCTCAAGAGTCAGGGCCAGAACGCGCTCGACGTCGGTATCGGAGATCTTCCGTGGGGCCCCGGGCCGAGGCTCGTCCAGCAAGCCGTCGAGCCTCATCTCGGAGAAGCGCCGCCGCCACTTCCCCACGGTCGGCATCGACACGCCCAGGGACGACGCGACGGCGGAGTTGGTCCTGCCCTCGGCACAGGCGAGCACGATGCGCGCCCGAAGCGCGAGGGCCTGCCCCGTCTTGGGTCGGCGGAGCCAGCGCTGCAGCTCGTCCACCTCTGCGGGGGAAAGCTCGATGGTGGCGGCGGGGAAACCGGGCATGGGTGACCTCCTTTCCTACAGGAGATCACCCCGAGGGACAAGTAGCAAGGAACTTATAACTCAGGACACTAGTCCAGCGTGTACGCGTTCCTCGCCGTCCCCGCGTACTTCTTCATCCGCTCCCGCTCCCACTTCACGAAGTCGCTCCGCACCCCCATGACGTGGCTGTACCGCTGCGTGTAGTGGGTGAGATCCTTCTCGATGTACTCGTCGCTCATCTCCCGGTCGAGCTTGCGCAGCCGCGGGTACTCCCGCTCGAAGGTCTCCCGGTCCATGCCCTCGATCTCCGCGACCAGCTTCCGGTAGGCCGGCGCCGTGGGCCAGTCGGAGAGGGAGTTCACGTACCAGTGGCAGAACTTGGAGAGCTTCACGAGGAAGAGATCGTGCTCGTCGGTGAAGTGCAGGCAGGAGCCGTCGAAGTAGTTCCCCATCGTCTTCATCTTCTCGAAGTCGATGAGCCCGAGGTTCTTCGCCATGTTGAACCCCGCCGTCCCGACGAAGGGGTAGAAGACCGCCCAGCGGAACCGCCCCATCTTCACGTCGGCGCAGAGCTGCAGCGTCTCGAGGATCTCCTCCCGCGTCTCCGTGGGGAGCCCGATCATCACGAAGGCCGACGTGTGAAGGTCCTGCCGGTGGGCCGCCTCGAAGGAGTCCTGGATCTGCTTGTTCGTCATCCAGCGCCAGAGCACCTCGCGCCGCACCCGGTTGGAGCCGGACTCGAGCCCGTACTTCACGATCATGCAGCCCGCGTCGGCCAGCGCCGCCGCCATCTCGTCGTCGAACACCTGCACGTGCGCGTTCACCACGAAGGGGAGGTCGTGGTGCTCCTTCTTGTAGGCCTCGCAGAACTTGAGCACGTAGGGCTTGTCGAGGGTGAAGAGGTCGTCGTCGAAGATGACTGTGGAGATCTGCGGGTGCTTCGTCCGGAGCTCGCGGATCTCGGCCATGATCCGCTCGATGGGGAACTTGCGGAGGAACTCCTTCGGGCTCTTCGCCCCGCCCTCGGCGCGGTAGAGGTCGACGATCTCCTTGTTGAAGCAGTAGGTGCACTTGTAGGGGCAGCCGCGGCTCGTGAGGACGGAGAGCCAGCCCTTCTTGGCGTCCAGCAGCTTGTCCATCTCGAAGAGGTCGTAGTCGAGGGGGGGCAGTCCCACGAGGTCGGGGAACGGGAGGACGGGGTTCATGACCTTCTTCCCGTCCCGCCACATCCGCATGTTGGGCACCGTGGCCGTGTCCTCGCCCTTCTCGAGGCGCTCGACCAGGTCCAGCAGCGCGTACTCCCCCTCGCCGGCGCAGTAGTAGTCGAAGACCCGGTCGTCGGAGGTCTCCTCGGGGACCATGGTGATGTGCACGCCGCCCACGACCTGGGGGATGGAGGGGAACTCCTTCTTCAGGTACTTCGCGACCTCGCAGGCCCAGGGGTACTGCTGGGTCATCACGGAGAACCCCAGCAGCCCGGGGTTGAAGGCCCGCACCCTGGCGGCGATCTCCTCGTGGGAGGGGACCGGCTCGATGGCGTCGCAGGCGTAGATCATCGCCGTCTCGTGGCCCTTCGCCTTGAGCACCCCGGAGAGGGAGATCAGCCCGTGGTTCGCCCCCGGCGGGCAGTCGATGTTCGGGTAGATGAACTGGACGCGCACGCAACCTCCTCCCCGGGACGCCCCCCGGCGGGTCCACCGTCGGACAATCATGATTCCATCGTCAGGATTGCCCAAACTTCTTCATCGGCCGTTGGGGGGGAGTCTCCGGAGCCGGATGCGGAGCCCCCGCCTCCTCAGGTCGGCGAGGTGGGGCTTCCCGTAGCCGATGCGCTCGGGGGTCCGCGCTCCGGGGGGGATCCGACCGAAGGCGAGGTCCGAGGCGGTGACGGCGGCGGGGTAGCCCGTCGTCTGCTCCATGGCGGTGAACCCGGTGCGGGGGTCGTACTTCTGGAGGAGGTCGTAGCGGAGCCCCCGGCCCCGGGCGTCGGTGCCCTCCACGCGGAGGAGGGCGAGGTCCTTCACGGTCCCTTTGTCGAGGCGGGGGCCCGCGGCGGCGTGGAAGACCGCCCGGGGGGCGACCTCGACCCCGCCGGCCCGGACCGGTTCCAGGGAGAGGAGGCCGAGGTCGATCATCGCCCGCACCTTCTCGAAATGGCCCGGGTAGCGCAGGGTCTTGTACTCGTAGGTCCGGAGCCGTCCGCGGAAGGTGAAGGGGGCGGTGGAGGTGCCCCCGGAGGTGAAGAAGGCCACGAGCGGGCCGAGCCGCCCCGGGCCCTCGAAGGGCTCCGGCTCGGTGAAGGCCTCGAAGCGGCGGATCCGGCCCTTCCGGATCACCACGGCATCACCCGTGTACTCGTTGGTGAGCCCCTCGATGGAGAAGAGGATGGCGTAGCCCAGCGGCCCCTCGGGCTTCTGCGGGAGGCCCCCGCAGCGGATGCGCACGTCGCGGATCCCCGGCATCGCGTCCACGCACATGGCCGCAAGCACGTTGCCGAGCCCCGGTGCCAGGCCGCAGTCGGGGATGATCCCGACGCCGGCTTTCCGCGCCGCCCCGTCCAGTTCCAGGGCCTCGATGACGAGGTCGGTGTTCCCCCCGAGGTCGCAGAAGGGGACCTTCGCCGCCACGGCGGCCCGGGCGAGGCCGGGGTTGAACCGGTAGGGGACGGCGCTCACCGCCACCCCGTGGCCGCGCAGCAGCGCCGCGTCGCCCCGCCCGCCGACCCCCGCGGCGACGGCCCGCACCGGGAGCCCCGGCACGAGCCGCCGGAGGCGCCGCGCCCCCTCCCGCAGGACCGCGGGATCGGCCTCGACCAGGGTGACCCCCCGGGCCCCTCCGTGCTTGGCGAGGTCGTAGGCGACGGCGAGCCCCTGGCGTCCCGCCCCGAGGATGACGGCCTTCATGGCGCACCTCCCGGAGGGAGAGTAGCCGGGCACCGGCCCCTGCCGGCGGGAGATCGATGATGGCAGGTGGACATGGAGGTGCCACGACCGTACAATGGTGGCATATGGCAGGGAAACCGAAGCCGGGGAGCAGGACGAGGAGGCGGACCGGTACCTTCATGGGGGCCCAGGGCCGCATCGTCCTTCCCGCCGGAGTCCGGGAGGCTGCCCACCTCAGGCCCGGGGACCGTCTCATCGTGGTGGCGGACGAGGACGGGATCCTGCTCCTGACTCCGGTGCAGGCGGTCCGGCGGGCCCAGGCCATCGCCCGGAGATGCATCCCGGCCGGGCGCGATCTCGTCAGGGAGCTGCTCGAGGAGCGGAGGCGAGAGGCGCTGGATGAGTGAGCGGGTCATCGACGCCTCCGTGGTGCTCGCCGTCCTGCTCAGGCAGCCGCTGGCAAAGGGAGTCGCCGCCCTCCTGCCCGGGAGCCTGATGAGCACGGTGAACCTCGCCGAGGTCATCGGGCGCCTCACCGACGCCGGTACGTCGGAGGTGGACATCCGGGGGATGCTCGGACCGCTCGAGCTGGTCCCCGTCCCCTTCGACCCGCCGGACGCATGGGTCACTGGCCTGCTCCGCCGGCGCACCCGCTCCGCGCGCCTCTCCCTCGCCGACCGCGCCTGCCTCGCCCTTGCCCTCGGCCGGGGCATCCCTGCTCTGACCACGGACCGGGCCTGGGCGAACCTCGGGCTAGGCGCCGCGGTGAAGGTGGTCGGGCGCTGAGGGTGTTCCTCCGGTAGGATCCCGCCCCGGGAGGGAAATCGCCATGACCACGCCGGCCACGCTGGAGGAGTTCGTCGACGCGGGCTTCGCCGACCACGCCGCCGACGCCGAGGGGGTCTTCCGCCGCCTCGCCGACGGGCTCCCCCTCGCGGACACGCCGCGGCGGGCCTTCCTCCTCGCCAACCTCGCGACCCACGTGGCGGGGGAGCACCTCGCCCGATGGGACGAAGGCCTCGCTTTCCTCGCCCGCATCGAGGGGCTCCCGGCCTTCGACCCCGCCACCCCCGAGGGGAAGGGGGTCCGCCGCCTCGAGGCCGTGCTCCACCTCTGCGCCGGGCGGAAGGATGAATCGGAGCGGCGGCTCGCCCTCGCACAACCCGGGGGCGGGGTCCCCGAGGCTTCGGCCCGCATCCGGATGCTGGCGCTGGCGGCACAGGCCTTCGCCTTCCAGGGGCGGACCGGGGAGGCGGGGGCGATGCTGGACCAGGCCCTCGCCCTGGCCGCCTACGGACCGGGGAAGGAGGACCCCGCCGCCCTCCAGCTCGCCATGGCGGGGAACAACATCGCCATCACGATGGAGGAGCGGACCTCCCGCTCCCCCGCGGAGGCCGCCCTCATGGTTCGCGCCGCCGCCGCCGGCCGCGCCTGGTGGGAGGTGGCGGGGGACTGGCGGAACGTGGAAGCGGCCGCCTACCGCCTCGCCTCGAGCCGGCTCGCGGCGGGGGACGCGGCAGGGGCCGCCGCCTCGGCCCGGGAATGCCTCCGCATCGTCGGGGAGAACGGTCCCGACGCCGGGGAGGAGTTCTTCGGGCGGGAGATCCTCGCCCGCTCCCTCGCGGCGGGGGGGGACGGGGCCGGCGCCCGCCGGGAGCGGGACGCCGCCGCGGCCCTCCTCCCGGCCGTCGAGGACGCGGGGTTCCGGGAGTACTGCGCGGGGGAGCTGGCGAAGCTCGACGCGGGGCTCTCCGCCGGGGAGGAGTAGCGGCCCCGGTCCCCCGCGCCGCCGCGGTGGGGATCCGCCCCATTGCCCGCTCCCTCCCCCGCCCGTAGCGTGGACTCCGAGGGTGGTTCATCCTTCGCCCCGGTGTCGATGGGAGGCATTCCATGTCCACGCGGAGATTCGGCTCGACGGGCTGGTGGCGGGGCGCCGCCGTGCTGGCTGCCATGGGGGCCGCCGTGGCGGGGGCTCCTCCCCGCGCATCGGGGGCCGCCGTTCCTTCCCTCGGCGCGGCGAGGAACTTCGCCGTCCTCGCCGGGACCTCCGTGACCAACACCGGCGCCTCGGCCGTGACCGGGGACGTGGGCGTCAGCCCCGGGGCCTCCATCACCGGCTTCCCCCCGGGGCTCGTCTCCGGAGGGTCCCTCCACGCCGCCGACGGGCCCGCCGCCGCGGCCCAGGCCGACGCCGCCCTCGCCTACGGTCTCCTCGCGGGAATGGCCTACCCCGTGGAGAACGACCTCACGGGCACCGACCTCGGGGGGCTCACGCTCACCCCCGGCGTCTACCACTTCGACACCTCGGCCCAGCTGACGGGGACCCTGACCCTCGAGGCCGGCTGCGACCCGGGCGCGCTCTTCGTCTTCCAGATGGGCTCGACGCTCACCACCGCCGCGGCCTCCTCCGTCGTCGTCGTCGGCGGGGGCGGGTACTACGACGTGTCCAACATCCACTGGCAGGTCGGCAGCTCCGCGACGGTGGGCTCGGGCACCGGGTTCACGGGGAACATCCTCGCCCTGACGAGCATCACCATCGAGTCCGGCGCCACCATGGACGGCAACGCCCTCGCCCTCACGGGCACCGTGACGCTGGACGCCAACGTCGTCACCACGCCGCCCCTACCGCCGGAACCGGGCTCCCTCATCCTCTCGCAGTACTGGGGCCACGTGACCGACGCGAAGGACGCCGGCCGGGACTCGACGCAGATCCGCGCGACCTACGTCTACTCCGGGTCCCCCGACGGGACCCTCCTCCCCGCCATCGAGGGGATGACCATCGCCCTCGGCCCCTTCGGGGAGGCGGCGCCCCTCGCACTCGTGATCCCGCCCCTCCACGCGGGGTGGAAGTACAAGAGCCCGTACTGGAACTGGGCGGGCACGGTGGGCGGGGTGAAGTGGACGGTCCGGGTGGACGACACCGCGCGGCGGATCATCGTGCACGTCGCCAACTTCACCCTCGACCCGGGGGACGGCCTGGCCGGGCTCTGGGGAGGGGACAACGAGTCCTTCGGATCCTCCCTCACCATCACATGCGGGAACGACTCCGGCTGGGAGTCCACCTGCTTCCGGAACTCGAAGACGTTCAACCACACGAGGAACTGGGGCGTCCTCAGGATCCCATAGCCTCCGCCACCGCTACCCGCCGGGCGGGATCTCCCCCGTGCTCCCGAGGTCGATCATCGTGGTCCCGGGGACGTACTCCTTGAACCGGGGGCTGCTCTGGGCGAGGAACCGGGAGACGACCCGGCGGATCCGCTCCGCCCCTTCCTCCACGCGGCCCAGGGTCTCGAGGGCCTTCTCCGCCTCGCCGTCGCGGACCTGGGCCTTCAGGAGGTCCATGTAGCCGAGGACCGCCGTGAGGGGGTTGTTGACCTCGTGGCCGAGGGTGACCGCCATGGCCAGCAGCATGTGCTGGCGCTCCAGGCGGCGGACGCGCATGCCCACCCGGATCCGGGCCAGCAGCTCCATCTCCGAGACCGGCTTGGTCAGGTAGTCGTCGGCCCCGATGAGGAGCCCCGTGATCTTCTTCCCCCGGGCGTCGTGGGCCGTGACGAGGACGCAGTAGGTGCCCTGGAGGGCGGGGGAGGCCCGCACCTCCCGGAGGACGTCGGGGCCGTCCATTCCGGGCATGATCCAGTCCACCACGAGGACGTCGGGGGGCTCCCGGAGCATGTCCTGGAGCGCCACCCGCGGGTCGGAGAAGGTGCGCACGGAGTGGCCGTCGGACCGGAGGATGGTTTCGAGGACCTTGAGGGATGTCAGGTCGTCGTCCACGAGGACGACGTTGACGGGGCCCGGGGGGCCCGGGGCCCGGGATCCCTGCGGAGCGGCGGCCTTCGGATCGGGGGTCATGGGACCCGAGTCTATCCCCGGGGAGGGTTCCGGGGAAGGACGGCCGGAACCCGGCTCAGGGATCCTCGGTGATTCGTGCGGGTTGCCCCCCGGGCGATACGTGCCTACCGGCGCGTGGGTCCCGGAGGAAGAGGCGTGGGGCTTCCTTGAGGATGGCGGGAGATGGACCCCGGGGTCGG
>CAYJMF010000041.1:0-37140 GCA_964370855.1 uncultured Planctomycetota bacterium
GTCTGACACCATTCTGCGGCGGCGTGTGTCCGTGCACCTCCAACTCCCCGCTCCGCCGCGGAATGGTGTCTGACACCCGTCCGCGCCCCTGGCGTACACTCCTCCCCATGACCCCCGCCGAGGGCGCCCTGCTCGCCGCCGCCGCCGCCGCCGCGGGGATGATCAACTCCGTGGCCGGCGGGGGGACCCTCGTCTCCTTCCCGGCGCTGCGCGCCGTGGGCTTCCTCTCCCGCGCCGCCAACGCGACGAGCACCGTGGCGCTCTGGCCCGGCGCCTGGGGGGCCATCGGGGGCTACCGGAGGGATCTCGCCGGGGCGGGGCGCCTCGTCGGGGCGCTGGCGGTGCCGAGCCTGCTGGGCGGCGGCCTCGGCGCGTGGCTCCTCCTGGTGACGGAGGAGAGGACCTTCGGCCGCATCGTCCCCTGGCTCGTCCTCTTCGCGACGGCGCTCTTCGCCTTCTCGGGCCGCATCGCCGCCCGCTTCGGGGCCGGCGCAGGCGAGGGGGACCCGCGGCCGGGCCCCCTCACCCTCCTCTACCAGTTCCTGGTGGCGGTCTACGGCGGCTACTTCGGCGCCGGCATCGGGATCCTGATGCTCGCCATGCTCGGGACGCTGGGGATGCGGGACATCCACCGCATGAACGGCGTGAAGATGTTCCAGGGGATGCTCATCAACGCCGTGGCCATCGCCATCTTCGTCTTCGCCGGCGACCTCATCCGCTGGCCCGAGGCGGGTCTCATGGCGGCCTCCGCCCTCGCCGGCGGCTACGCCGGGGCGCGTCTCGCGAAGCGTATCCCCAAGGGTGTCATCAGGGCCATCGTCATCGCCACCGGCCTTGCCGTCGCCGCGGTCGAGTTCGCCCGATAGATGCCCACCCTGAAGATGCCGGGCCCAGTTCAGTATGGAAATTCCTGCGACGAAAGCGGTTCAATTCCCCCTCCAAGTCCCGCCGCAGGAATTTCCCCTCCACCCTGTGCCAGGCACCGGGCCTACAATCCCCGCCCATGAACATCGTGTCCATCGGCGGGGGGCCCGCGGGCCTCTACTTCGCCATCCTCGCGAAGAAGGCGTTTCCCGGCTCCCGGATCCGGGTCTTCGAGCGCAACCGGCCCGACGACACCTTCGGGTGGGGGGTCGTCTTCTCCCGCGAGACCCTGGACCACTTCCGGGAGGCGGACCCGCAGACCTACGACGCCATCCGGGGCTCCTTCGTCTACTGGGACGACATCGAGACCTTCTACGGCGGGGCCCGCTCCGTCTCCCGGGGCCACGGGTTCTGCGGCTTCTCCCGCCGGCGCCTGCTGGAGATCCTCCAGCAGCGGGCCGCGGCGCTCGGGGTCGAGACGACCTTCGAGAAGGAGGCCGCCGGGCCGGAGGCCTTCCCCGACGCCGACCTCGTGGTGGCCGCCGACGGGGTCAACAGCCGGGTGCGGGACGGGCACGCCGCCGACTTCCGCCCCTCCATCCGGTGGGGGGCCTGCCGGTTCTCCTGGCTCGGCACCGATCTCCCGCTGCGGGCCTTCACCTTCGTCTTCAAGCGCAACGAGCACGGCCTCTTCCAGGTCCACGCCTACCCTTTCGAGAAGAGCCTCTCCACCTGGATCGTCGAGTGCCGCGAGGAGACCTGGCGCCGCGCCGGCCTCGACGGGGCCTCCGAGGCGGAGACCGTCGCCTACTGCGAAAAGCTCTTCGCCGAGGAGCTGAAGGGGCACCGCCTCCTCGCCAACCGCTCCGTCTGGCGCTCCTTCCCGGAGGTCTCCTGCGGCTCCTGGAGCGCGGGGAACGTCGTCCTCCTCGGGGACGCGGCCCACACCGCCCACTTCTCCATCGGGTCGGGCACGAAGCTCGCCATGGAGGACGCCATCGCGCTGGTGGCGGCCCTGCGGGAGTTCGGCGGCGGGGAGATGAAGCAGGTCCTCCGCGCCTACGAGGAGGCGCGCCGGCCCGACGTGATCCGCATACAGCGGGCGGCGCGGACGAGCCAGGCCTGGTTCGAGGAGTCGGAACGGTACATGGCGCAGGACCCGGTCCAGCTCACCTTCAACCTGATGACGCGCTCCAAGCGCATCACCTGGGACAACCTCCGCCAGCGGGACCCGGGCCTCGTCGCCCGCACGGGGGAGTGGTTCCGGAAGCAGGCCGGCGCCCCGCGCACCGCCGACGGGACGGCCCCGCCGCCGGCGTTCACGCCCCTCCAACTCCGCGACCTCGTGATTCCCAACCGCTTCGTCGTGAGCCCGATGTGCCAGTACTCCGCCGTGGACGGGATGCCCGGCGACTGGCACCTCGTCCACCTCGGGAGCCGGGCGGTCGGGGGCGCGGGGCTCGTGATGACGGAGATGACCGACGTCTCCCCCGAGGGGCGCATCACGAAGGGGTGCGCGGGAATCTGGAACGAAGCGCAGGCCGACGCGTGGAAGCGCGTCGTCGCCTTCGTGCACGGGAACTCGAAGGCCCGCATCGGCATGCAGATCGCCCACGCCGGGCGCAAGGGCTCCTGCTCGCTGCCCTGGGAGGGGGACGCGCCGCTCGCCGAAGGGGGGTGGGAGACGATGGGGCCCTCGGCCCTTCCCTTCAAGCCGGGCTGGCCGGCGCCGCGGGAGATGACGCGGGCCGACATGGACCGGGTGCGGGAGGAGTTCGTCGCCGCCGCCCGCCGCGCCGACGGTGCCGGCTTCGACCTCCTCGAGGTCCACGTGGCCCACGGCTACCTCCTCTCCTCCTTCACGTCGCCGCTCTCCAACAGGCGCACCGACGATTACGGCGGGACGCTGGAGAACCGGATGCGCTTCCCCCGCGAGGTGGTGGCGGCGGTGCGCGCCGCCTGGCCCGCGGGGAAGCCGCTCTCGGTGCGCATCTCCGCCAGCGACTGGGTGGAGGACGGGGGGATGACGCCGGCGGAGTCCGTGGAGATGGCGCGGATGCTGAAGGAGGACGGGGTGGACCTCATCGACGTGTCGAGCGGCGGGAACGCGCCGGAGTCGCGCATCGACTACGGGCGGATGTACCAGGTCCCCTTCGCCGACCGGATCCGCCACGGGGCGGGGATCCCGGTGATGGCCGTGGGTGCGATCCTCGGCGCCGACCACGCCAACACCATCCTCGCCGCCGGCCGCGCCGACCTCGTCGCCATGGCCCGGCCCTTCCTCGGGGATCCCTACCTGCCCCTCCACGCGGCGGCGGAGCACGGGTACGACGAGCAGCCCTGGCCGAACCAGTACCTCGCGGCGAAGCCGCGGCGGCGGCGGGGGTAGCGCCTACTCCTTCTCGAGGTGGATGCTCCCGGTCCCCGACACGATGCTGAGGGTGCCGCCCTTCCCGTCGCCGAGGGTGCCGCTGAGCTTCCGCGCGACCTTCCCCTCCATGGTCACCGGGAACTCCGACTCGATGGATCCCGCCCCGGTGGACCCCTCGACGACGAGGGAGGCGTCGTCGGGGAGGACGACGGTGACGCTCCCGGCCCCGGTCTTCGCGATGCAGCCGCCGCGGAGCGCGCCGGCGACGACGACGGACCCGGTGCCGCTCTCCGCACGGACCGTCCCCGAGGCGCCGGACACGGTGACGGTGCCCGCCTTCGTGTCGAGGGCGAGGTTCCCCTTCCTCCCCTCGACGGTGAGGGAGCCGGTGCCGCTGGAGACGACGGCATCCCCCTCGCCGCCCCGGACGGTGACGGACCCGGCCGCGGTCTCGAGGGAGAGGACGCCCGTCGGCCCGGAGACCTGGATGGACCCGGTCCCCGAAACCGCCCGGACCGCGCCGCCCAGGCTCTCGACGTCGATGGAGCCGGCCTTCGTGTCGAGGTCGAGGTCCCCCTTGAGGGCGCGCACCTTGAGGCTCCCCGTGCCACTGCGGGCCTTGAGGCCGGAGGTGAACCCCTCGGCCCCGATGGAGCCGGCGCCGGTGGCGGCGGAGAGGAGGGTCCCCGGCGGTGCCGTGACGGTGAAGGCGACGGAGAGGTTGTTCGTCTTCCCGTCCGTCGTGGTCCAGCCGACGGCGACCTTGCCCTCCTTCGTGCCCTCGACCTTCACCTGGACGCGGTCGAGGTCCTGCTCCGTGGGGGCGGAGATCTCCGCCTCGACGACGATCTCCTTCCCCTCCTTCGCCACGAGCCGCACCGACCCCGACGGGCTGTCCACGACGACGGCGGGCGCCTCCCCGGCGGGGAGGGTCTTCGCGGGGACCTGTCGGGTCGCCCGGTTTCCGCCGATGTTGACGACGATGTTCGGCCCGGCGCCGGGGGAGCAGGCGGCGGCGAGGAGGAGGAGGAGCGAGGGGAGGAGGAGGGGGGCCTTCATGGGGTGGTCTCCGGGGGACGGACCATTGTAGGCCCTGGGGCCGGCGGAGAGCGCTACGGCGACGCCCATGGCGGCCGCCCCGTGTCCCGGTGGCGCGCCATCCACCAACGGAATCTCGTCGGCGTCCCCGCCCACGCGCCCGAGGGGAGGGAGGGGCACCGCCCCGTGACCGGGTCCCGCGCGAGGGAGCGGAGCGCGTTCATGAAGGGCTCCTCGATGGGGTTCCGCGGGAGGTTGAGGTCCACGGGCACCGGGAAGGAGAGGTCGGGGATGGTGGTCTCCTCCACGCGGAGATCCAGCCGCAGCAGCCGCTCGCAGGCCTCCCTCCGCGCGGCGCCGGGGAGCGAGGGAAGCCGGGCGATGGCGCGGAGCGCCGGCCCGGTGCGCCGCGGGACGATCCCCTCCGCCGGGAAGGCGACCACCTGGTCCACGAGGAACGCGAGGGTCTCGACCCTGCCGAAGTCGGCCAGCGTCCGGAAGGCGGCCTCGAGGAGCTCCGGGTCATGGTCGGGATCCGCGATGTGCTTCGGCGGGGGGCCGAGGGCGCGGCGGAGCGCCGGCGCCGCGCGGGGCAGGCCGAGCCCGGGGAAGGAGGCGGCGCGGACGCGCACGGGGAGCCGGCCCGGCCCGGCGGGGCCCGGGAAGGCGGCGGCGAGGACGACGCGCTCGACCTCCTTCTTCCACGCATCGAGCCGCTCCGGGGAATCCCCCTCGGCGGGCTCCCGCATGCCGACGTAGGCGGCGGCGACGAAGTCGAGGGCGCGCCGAATCGCGTCGTTGGGGACCGCGGGGTCGGCGAGACGACGCTCGAGGAGATCGAGGGCGTCGGACAGGTCGGCGAGGGGGAGGCGGATGGGAGGAGGGGGGGACGCGGGCGGGGCGGGCGGTGCGGGCGGGGCCGCCGGTGGTGCGTCGGGAGGCGGATTCTCGGCGCCCCCTCTCTCCCCTTCCCCCTCTCCCGTCCCCGGCGTGGCGACCCCTCTCCCCGCTCCCGAGTCCACGGGGCGCGGGGTCTCGGTCCGGTAGGTCTCCGAGGCGCGGACGAGGATGAGGAGGGCGAAGGCGGTGGTGACGGGGCCGCTCAGGCGGTGCCAGCGGGACTCGTCCTGCCCGCCGTAGAGCGAGCCCCACCCGCCGTCGGGGTTCTGGACGTCCACGAGGACCTCGGCCATGGAGGCGTACCAGGGGACGCCTCCGAGCTCCTCGAGGCCGGCGAAGACGGCGGCCTTCTCGAGGGCGTAGAGGTCGTAGAGGGCGAAGCCCTCCTGGCCGAGGGGGTAGCCGCGGCGGAGGTCGCGGAGGAGGGAGGGGCCCTCCATCTCGAGGAGGCGGCGGGCGCGATCCTCCGCGGCGGCGGCCTTCGCGCGGAGCTCCGCCCCCGTGCCGGGATCCTTCGCGAGGGCGGCCCGGGCGAGGAGGAGGTTGGCGAGGCCCATGAAGGTGCCGGTGCGGTAGGGGGAGGGCTCCTTCTCCCCGTGTAGGCCGCGGAGCGCGTAGGGCCAGGAGCCCTCCGCGGACTGCGTCCCGACGAGGGACTCGAGGTGGCGGCGCCAGACCTCGGCCGGGGCCGGGGCCCCCGCCCTCCCCGCGGCCCAGAGGCCGAGGGCGGCGAACTGGGTCGTGGAGAGGTTGTGGAGGTCGGACTCGACGGACTTCATCGCCTCCTCGTCGGCGGGGTCCCGGAGGTAGTAGCCCCACCAACCGGTGGTCCGGCTCACGGAGGCGGCCATCCGCGCGGAGAGTTCCCGCACCGCCTCGGGGCGGGCGTTGTCGGCCTGGAGGAGCATGAGCAGGATGCCCGCGGCGTAGACCTTCTCCCGGGCCCCCTCGCGGGCGGATTTCCCCGGGGGGACGAGCCAGTCGATGGCCTTCCGCGCGACGGCGACGCCGTCGGTGGTACCGGCGTGGCGGGCGGCCAGCGCGCAGAGGGCGGTGATGCCCTCGAACTCCTGCGCCGCGGCCCAGATCGGGTGCCGGGTGTTGGGGAAGGAGCCGTCGGGCCTTTGTATCTTCTTTAGATACACTACGGCGGCGTCGATGGAGGCGTGGACGCGCTCCCGGAGGGCGGGGGCGACGCCGGCGGACTTGAGGCGGTGCTCCGTCTCCTCGAAGTCGGCGCGGGCGGAGGCGGGGAGGGCGGCCAGCGCCGCAAGTAGGATCGACCGGAGGAGCCCGCCCCGCACCGCCTCAGGATACCGTCCCCCGCCGCCCCGTCCGGGCGGCCCTGGGCACGCCGGGATTCGAACCCGGATCCAAGGGATTATGAGTCCCCTGCTCGACCGATTGAGCTACGTGCCCGGGGATGTTCGTATCATCTTTCTTCAGAGGCGGTTCCGGCATTTCGGAGGGGGGTGCAAAGGCTCCGGGAGAGGTCATGTGAATCGTCTAGGTGTGCAGCAAGTGTGCAAGGGATACCGACCATGGTGGCGGTCCACGGTCACCCATCCCTCTTGGGTCTCGCGGCCGACCATCTGGCCTGACGTTGAATTCAAGGTCGAGAACCGCCCGGCCTGTGCGAGGACTGCAGTCGAGTGGTTGACGCCCGGGTCGGCGTCGCCGATGCCTTCTGCCATCACTGCCTACCTCTCTCAGGGGCAACTTCAGTCCCGTGAACAAGCTAGTCGTGGGGGGGGGCGGCAACATGAAGAGTAATGGGCTTGCCCATGGTTGGGGCTTTCTATAGCCTCAGTGCCGGACTTGGGATCGACCGGAGGTGGTCCATGGTAGATGCAGCGGGGGCGATGAGTCTGCTCTCAGGCGCGATGGGGCTCGCTGCCAAGTTGATGCCCCTGCTCAAGAAGGACCCCGAGGCGATGGCGATGGTGACAGACCTCCAGGCTGAGTTGGGGAAGGCCAGCGCGGCCTTGGTGGAGCAGGGCAGAGAGAATCTGCTTCTCCAGAAGGAAGTCATGGACCTGCACCGAAAGGTCGAGGTGTTGGAGAAGGCGCAAGACCAGAGCGACCGGGTCGAGAAGGTGGGCGGTACTGTCTACCTGATGCACAAGTCCGCGGGGCCGCGCCAGGGCCCCTACTGTGGGATCTGCTACGGAAAGGACGGGACTTTCATTCCTGTCAGGCGTTGTAGAGAAGAAACCTACTACTGCGACCTGTGCAAGAGTTACCCGCGCGGGAACTAGTCCAGTGGGGGTATGGAGGGCCTGCCGTGACGCCTCTTCTGCTGCGGGGTCTTCGCCATCCGATGCGCCTCTCTGGATAACGTTTGGAACGATACTACCCTAGGAGGGGATCCTGTGCAATGCCCTCCCGGCACGGAACCGATGTGGGCTTGGGGGAGTCGTGGTCAGTCCTTGCCGCCACCGTACTTCGCGATGATGGAGTCCACATCCACGCGCCGGGGCGTGGGAGGAACTGCATGCAGCAGCAGGCGGTCGATCCAGTCCTCGAAGGACTTCCGGTCGATCATGATGGCCCCCGCGGTTGCGGAGGTGAACGAGAACCGGCCCGTGATGTCGCGCGGATGGAAGACGCCGCTGGCCGTGGACACGGATACCCCCAAGTGGTACTCTGCCGTGGACCGGTGGGACTTCTACAAGGCGGCGTGCCGGGCCATCAAACTGGCCGTGCAGGGGTGCCGCAATGACCGTGAGCGTCGCAAGGCCGAGCGCGAAGCGATCCTTCAGACCCTGGAGAACCTCGCGCTCATCGAAAGGACCAGAGGCGGTGTGCCGATCACCCCGAAGGAGCGGAAACCATTTCCAGCATGATACATCGGGGGTAAGAAGATGTCGGTGGCGATGACCTTCAAGAGGTCGGCGTCCTCGATGAGGGACCAGAGAGGATTTCTTGGATTTAAGGCAAGGTAGTTCACGGTGGTGACTCTGAGTTCTCCCGGGACCTTGGAATTCCGTCCCCATACGGAGGAGGAACCTTGGCGAGATTACTTTTCATAGGAACTCTGCTGCTTCTCCTCTGCGCAACTGGCGTTGCGGTGGGGCAGCGGGCTGAAATAGAGGCCCTTCACGTTCAGCTCGTAACGGAGGCAGCTACGCTAAGACAGGAAATCCAGGACGTCACTGGGCGCCTGGCAGAAGCCGATTCGAAACTCGTTGAGGCAAGGATTACCGAAAAACAGCATGAGGCCGCGCTCCTCCAAGGTAGCGAAGAGCGGAAGCACCTCCAATCGGCGCTGTTAAAATCCGAAGCAGCGTCGGTTCCACTTCGGTCGGAAGTTGTGAAACTCACTATGCGGCTCAGGGGGGCGCTGGAAGAGAACGACGGCCTAAATGGGAGAATCCTGAAGTACGAGGAGGAGCAGGCTGCGTTGGCCGAGGCCCGAGTGCGGGCCGAGGAAGCTGCGAGGAGGATGATAGCCCAAGGGGAGGAGATGCGAGTCGCTGCGGAGAGAGCCTTGGTGGAGGCCTCGTTTGAAGCGGTGCAACGTATCGCTGCAGAGAAGATGGTAGAGAAGTACCGGCTGTTGTACGGGACGCTTGATGGGCACGGCGTCACTCTAGATATTGAAGCCGCAGTCCTTCTGAAGGCAAGGGATCGATTCAGCGAACTGGGAGAGCCCGGACGGTTGGATGCAATGGCGCGCTTGGGAGATCTCCTCGTCCTACAAGCAGGAAGCCCAGGAGTTCGGCACCGGCAAGTGGTGGCTCTCCTTCAGAACTTGCCTCTGGAGAGTGAGGTCAGCTTCACGACTAAGACTGAAGGAGCAACGGTCAAGTACCGGCCGGAGTTCAGCTCCAGCGAAGACACGGTTCCAGGTCGGACCAACGATGCAAGGAAGCGAATGACCATCGGGTACTATTACGTCTGGACTGAACGAGGTGGTGTAGCTCGGAGCCCGAAGGACAGGCTGTACGCGATAATTGAGAAGAAGACGCGAATTGACTTGGATGAAGAGCAGTGAAAGCCCTGCGGGGGGCTCCTCGGGGTGGAGGCGAATCCATGAGGTGGGTGGGAAGGGCAGTAGCGGGCGCAGGTGCTTCAATCCCAGCGCTTCTGTGGTTCACGGGACACGAACCGCCTCTGTTCGGTGGGACAGGAATTCTAACGACTGCTCTGGGGGGGGCGGTGATTGTCCTTGGCCAACGGAAGGGGGTCAGGACCCAAAAGGACCTGAAATGGGCCATTGGATGGGTAATCATCGCGCTGCTCCTCGTATCGGTATACGGAATGTCGCTGGACTACCTATCCTCCACTGCTCCCTCTGGTTGGAATCGCAGGGTCCAAATTGGCTTCTACAAGGCGGACTGGTCGCTAACTGCCAGAGGGCTCGTAATCAAGGAGAAGCACCCGGACGAACCCCCTGCGCGTTGGATTCTCGCAACTGGAGATTTCTCAAACGAAGCGGTTCGAACCATCTGGAAGCCTTTCGGGATCTTCGCGGCGGGGTTGACCCTGGTGATGCTATTCATGGGGGGGTTCTGTTTGTGGGCATACGGCTTCGCACGCATTGACAAATGGCTGGCACGGAATCAGGCGAGCGTCTCAGGCCGTGGCCAGAATCCTCCAGGAGGAGAAGGAGGTCAACCCCGGTCCTTGGCGCAGGATGTGAATGCCACTGACAAACCAAAGGAGGAGATCAGTGGGGGACGGTCAGGGAAGTGAGGGCATGGACTTTGATGAAGGGAGGGGAAAACCCTGAATTTGAATCGGTCGATGAAGGGGTCGCCTTCGCGATGGCGTTCCAGCGTCTGTGCTCTCCCGGCTCCGGACTCCAAGGGCTCTCGTGGGCGGAGACCATGCGGAAGCAGAAGGATGGGCATATCAGGCCTGCCGAGAAGCCTGGAGTCGTGGGTCCTGAACCGAAGCCCCGCTGCGTGGGCCTCCCGGCGGACTAGGAGTTCGGGGCCGGTGTTCTTCGCCCGGATCCTCGACATGGTCCAGCTACGCTGGGCCTTCGTCATGTTGTCCGGCATCGATGGGTGCATGGAGCACACCGTCGACAGGCTTGGTGCTCGATGGGACCGGCTCTCTTGGTTCGGGCTGAGGAGGGTCACTGAGGACGGCAAGCTTGCTGACCTCCCTGTGGCGGCTTGCACTTCCGATACCTTTATCGGCGACTTGGAAGCAGGCCTCATCGAGGCCTTGGAGCCTCCACTGATCTTCGCCCACGAGCCCGGATCACCCGTCGAGGTCTGGAAGTCGGCCATGTCGCGCTCAAGGCGTCCAATCTGCACCATCAGCCACCATCGCGCCGACTCCCATCCACGAAACGCGGGATCGTCACTCCGCATCCTGGCGCTGCGAACGGGAGGTCCCATGGCGGTCCTGGCCCAGGACTTCCGGCGACGGACGGCGCTCACGCTCCTCCTGGCCGTCTCCTGCGGAACCGCCGGGATTCCTCCCGCCTCCGCCCGTCCCCCCGAAGGTCCGCCACCCTCGGCGGCCCTCGGTTCGGCCGAAATCGACGGAGTCGGTTGGCGTCTCCGGGGCAGGACCCTCCTCCACGCGATGGTCGGCATCGAGGTCACCCTGCCCCCCGGGTGGAATCAGGGCCCCCACCCCGCCATTCCCCGCGAGGCGGCCCACTACGTCGTTCAACTGATCCACCCCGACCGCCAGTGGGGCATCCGCGTCCAGGCGTTCCCCGACAGGGGGCTTCCCGCCCCCGTCGTCCTGGAAGAGGCCGAAGGACTGCGCGACAGGTCATGGCACGATGTTTCCGCCGGTGGACCCATGGATGTCGCCCTGGGGAATCGATCCGTGCGTCTGTTCGCCCGGAAGGAGAAGTCCACCGACGTCCGTTCCTGGGATTGGGATGTCCACTGGGGCACCTCGCGGGGGGAGGGCCGCCTGCTGGTTCTCGAGGTCATCCTTCCGCGGAGGGGAGGAGGCCCCCTCCCCGGACCCCTCCTGGAAGCCCTCGCGGCAATCCGGATTCTCGCGCCGGAGGAGCGCGCCGCCCGGGTGGCGGAGTTCGCCGATGGAGAGGACCCGGAGGCATTCCTCGGCGAGAAACGCCACCTCCGCCGCCGCGAGTACGTCGATCTCGGGAGATCCATCTCCTGGACCAAACCCGACGCGCTCTGGAGCCTGTCCCCGGGGGTGGCGGGACTCGCATCGGGAGCGGGTCCGGTCACCATGGCCTTCCCGGAGCGGGGCTTCACGGCGGACCTCTACGAGTTCAGGCCGGTTCCGGGCAGGGACTGGCGGAAGGCCCATGACGAGTATCGCGAAAAGGCGCTGGAGTCGCGAACCCCGGGGAATCCGTCCAAGCCGGTCGCAGCGAAGCTGGGCGGGCGGACGGCGCTGCGGAGCGATCTCCGCTTCGAGGCCGCGAAGCACCCCTTCCTGGTGGTCGTCATCACGACCCAGCCCGTCAGGGGGACCTGCTTCTGCCTCATCATCACCACCATCGCCGGTCCCGGCGCTTCCGGGGACGTCGATGCCGTACTCGGTGGATTCCGCTTCCTCGCGACGCTGCCGCCGCAGGCGAGGAGGATCGACGGCGGCTGGGAGGATCCCGTCTGCGGTTTCCGCGTGAAGGAGATGAAGGAGCCGGTGACCGCCGAGGAGCTTCCCACGGTGGCCGCGAGCCTTCCGGGTCGGGGGGTGGTGGTGCACGGGAAGTCCTCGATGCTCCATGTTCTCGTTCTCCCCGTCCAGGCAGGAAGGGCGGGGCTGACAGGAGCCCAGGTCCTCCGGGAACTCCGCCGGGTCCGTCGTGAACCGGAGGAGGAGACGGGGCAGGAGGACCCGGGGCCCGCGACGGCCGGCGTCGTGTGCGGAGTCCCTTCGCGGGAGTGGAACCGGGGAGGACCCCCGGGGGGGCGGCTTGTCGTGCTGCAGAGGGACGGTCTCCTCTACATCCTGGAGTCCCGCGCCACGCTGCCCGGGCACGAGGCGGACCCCCTGGACTGGTTCTCCTTCATCGAGTGATTCGAGGAGGGGCCCTTGCCCCCTCCCGCGACCCGGCTACAATCCCCCGGCCGTCGGACATGGGGGGGGAAGCCGGTCCATGACGGAGTGTCCGGGCTGTGGACGCGAGTTCGACGAGGGGGCGATCCGGAGAGCCTCCTCCTTCGCGGTCTGCCCCTCCTGCGGGCGCATCACCGACCTCGAGCACCGCCCGCCGGCCGCCGCTCCCGCGGAGGGTCCCGCTCCCGCCGCCCTGCCGCTCCCCGTCCCGCCGCCGGGCGTGACGGTCCTCAGGGCCGGCGGACGCATCGAGATCCGGATCCCGTGGTCGCGAATCATCTCCAGGGGCGAAGGCGCGTGGGTCGCGAGCATTTCCGCGGTCTTCCTGCTCGTGTGGATCTGGCGCCCCGGGGCGCTCCTCGCGGTCCTCGGCCTCCGCAGGGTCGTGGAGGGGGACAAGGAGATCGGGCTCCTCCAGATGATCGTCGGGGGCCTGGCCCTCGTTTCATTCATCGCGTGGCAGTACGCCTGCCTGAACGTCACCACGATCATCGCGGAGAAGGGAACCGTCCGCAGTTCGTCGGGGCCGCTGCCGTGCCCTGGATCGACGTGTGTCGAGGTCCCGGGGGCCCTCCGGTTCACCACGAAGGAGATCCTCGTCACCCCGCAGACCCGGCACGTCCGGGCGGCCAGGGCCCTCGGGTCGAGCCGGCTCGAGGACTCCATGCACCGCCACTCGGTCTACGCGGAATTCGAGGACGGCCGGATCGTCGAGGTCGTGGGAAGGCTGTTCAGGCCCGAGGAGGCGACCTTCGTCGCCGCCGCGCTCGAGGTCCACCTCGGGGCCCGCCAACCGCCATACTGAACCCGACCCAGATTGGCGGCGAGGGCGGGGGCGAGATCCTCCCACTCGGGCCAAGATGGTTCGGCCCCGCGCTCGCCACCAATCTGGGTCGGGTTCAGTATGGCGGTTGTGACCGGCGCACGGGGTTTCCGCCCAAGGGTGTTGATCCCCTCCCTTCCCCGGTGGATGATGGCCCGGTTCCCGGGGCAGGATGATCCGTGGAGGGAAGCATGAGAATGGGACGGCTCCTAGCCGCACTCGTCGCCGCATGCACCTGCGCGATTCTCCTCGCCGCCCCCCCGGCCCCCGCGACGGACGCCGTGCCGAAGGACGGGCTCGACGCCGTGGTCCTCGCCGACGGGCGCGGGGTCCTCTGCCGCGCCATGCGGCTCGACGACGGCACCGTGGAGATGGGGTTCGAGGGCGGCTCCGTCATCGTCCCCGGTGGCGCCGTGGCGGAGATCCGCAGGTTCGCCGACTTCGATCCCCTCCCGCGCACCGACGAGGAGCGGAAGAGCGCGGGGGCCGGGCTCGTGCGCTGGGGCGGCCGCTGGGTGGAGCCCGCCTTCCGGGACGCGGCCCTCTCCGCGGACCGCGCCCGGGAGAGGAAGCTCCGCGCCGAGGTGGGCGCCTCCACGGACTGGGAGGAGCGGGCGCGGCGCGCCACCCGCCACTTCGCCATCGAGGCGAACCTGGCCAAGAAGGACGTGGACCTGTACGAGGAGCTCCTCGAGGACTTCTACGGCTACTTCACCTCCGGCCTCAAGGTCTCCGTCAAGGAGCGGATCCCCGTCTACATCTTCCGGACGCGGGAGGAGTTCCAGGCCTTCCAGGTGAAGGACACCGGCCACCTCTCCGAGCACGCCGTCGGCTACTTCATGCCCGTCGTCGGGAGGGAGCACCTCGTCCTCTTCGACTGGCAGGGGGACCGGGCGGAGACCCTCTCGGTGATGTTCCACGAGAGCACGCACCTGTTCATGCACCTCGCCAACCCGGAGGTCGCCCTCCCCACCATGATCAACGAGGGCATCGCCGAGTACTACGGCGCGGCCACCTCGAAGAAGGGGAGGTTCACCCGGGGACGGGTCCAGGACGGCCGTCTCGCGAACCTCCTCCGCATGATCGAGGAGGATCGCATGCCCTCCCTCGAGGTGCTCCTCGCCCACGGGCATCCCGACCGGGATGCCGACGACTGGAAGAAGTTCTCCGTGGAGGACTACGCGCAGTCCTGGGCCTTCGTGCACTTCCTCTTCCATGGCGCCGACGGGAAGTACCAGCCCCGCCTGCTCAACTACCTGAACGCGCACTGGAACCTCAAGCTGAAGGACGCGGCCCGCGGCGGGAGGAAGGAACGCCGGTGGATGAGATTCGACGACGACCGCGCCCTCCTCCTCCGGATGCTCAAGGTGAAGGACTTCGCCGCCCTCGACGGGGAGTTCGTCGCCTACGTGAAGGGGCTCGAGTTCGGCGAGGCCTCGGGCCGGGTGACCCGGGCGTTCCACCTCCTCGGGACGAAGGGGGACCCGGAGGGCGCGGCGGCGGAGCTGCGCGCGGCGCTGTCCTCCGCGGGGGACGACGTCGAGATCCTCTCCCGGGTGGTCAAGGGCTTCTCCCGCATCGAAGGCTGCGAGCAGGAGGCATCGCAGCTCCTCGACCGGGTCCTCGCCCTGGACCCCATGAACATGTCCCTCCGCTACGAGCTCACCTCCTGGTTCCCCGACGACGCGACGGAGGTGCCGCACCTGCGGATCTGCGCCGGCTTCGATCCCCTGGACATCGTGGGGCTGAACTCCCGCGCCTGGCTCTCCTTCCGGGGCATCCACGCGTCGGAGCACCTCGCCTCGGGCCTCGGGGAGCCCGTGGACCTGGCCGCGGAGCGGACCGCGCTCCAGGCCCGCGAGAAGCCGGCGGCCGCGGACCTGGCGCGCATCGCGGAGATCTCGCTCCGGCTCGGCGAGATCGGGCCCGCCCTGGAGGCGGGGCGGAGGGCCGCGGAGGCGGACCCCGCCTCCCCCGCCCCCCATGCCCTCCTCGCGAAGGCCGCCGCCGCGCGGGGGGAGGGGAAGGAGTTCACGAAGAGCCTCGGCGACTTCCGCCGCGCCGCCGTGAAGCGCGCCGCCGCCGAGGGCCGCTCCGCCGGCGCCCCGGAGCTGGAGACCCTCGGCGCGTTCGTGGACGCCGTCTCCTACGCGCTGGCTCTCGAGAAGCTGCCCGAGGCGCGCAAGGCCGTGGACGCCTGGTTCGCGGCGCCGGGGTTCCGCCCCCGCACGGAGGGGGAGTGGGTCCTCTACGCGGGCCTCGCTCTGAAGGCGGGGGATTTCGAGGAGGGGGTCCGGCGGCTGCGCCTCGGCTTCACCGCCGTCCCCGGCGCCGGCCGCCTCGGCGCGGTCATCTACTTCATCCCCGAGGACGCCCTTCCCCCCGACCTCGGCGGCGGCCCGCCCGGGGGGCCCGATGACAGCCCGTTCGGCGGGGGCGGGGAGGGTGGCGGCGAGGGCGGTGGCGAGGGCGGCGGCGGCGAGGGCGGCGGCGAAGGCGGGGGCGGCGAAGGCGAGTAGTTCCAGCTCGTCACTTCGTCGACCTCATTCTCGTCGGAACGTCGGGGGAATACGGTACCCGACCCCATTCATCGGGGTTGGCCTCGAGACTGCCAGCCGGGCGAGAGCCCGTCGCCCAACTCCGATGAATCGGGTCGGGTACCGTATCCCCCTATCTCACGGAGACGCGGGTCTCCACGTGGACCCCGTACTTGCGCATGCGGTTGCGGACCGTGTCCCTCGAGACCCCGAGGGCCCGGGCGGCTCCCGAGATGTTCCCCCCGGAGCGTTCCATGGCCTTCACCAGGGCGCGGAGCTCGAGGCGGCCGAGGTGGAGGTCGTCCCCGGGGTCGGCGGGAGATGAAGCCTCCGCCTCCTCTGCCCCCTTCGCCTCCCCCGCCGCCGCCCCCCGCACGGGCCGCTCCGGGATCCAAGGCGCGTTCCACGGGAGCATCGAGGCCGACAGCAGCGGCCCCTCGTCGAGCAGCACGATGCGCTCGATCACGTTCCGGAGCTCCCTCACGTTCCCCGGCCAGTCGTAGGCCGCCATCCGCGCCAGCGCCTCCGGGGCCACCCCCTCGAAGTGCTTCCGGAACCGCTTGTTGAAGTGGTCGAGGAAGAGGAGCGCGAGGAGCGGCACGTCCTCCTTCCGCTCCCGGAGCGGGGGCACGAACAGCGGGACCACCATCAGCCGGTAGTAGAGGTCCTCCCGGAACCGCCCCGCGGCGATGGCCGCCCCGAGGTCCATGTTCGTGGCGGCCACGACCCGCACGTCCACCTCGAAGTCCCGGTTGCTCCCGAGGCGGCGGACCCGCTGGTCCTCGAGGAAGCGCAGGAGCTTCGCCTGGAGCGGCATCCCGAGCTCGCCGATCTCGTCGAGGAAGACGGTCCCGCCGTCGGCCGTCTCGAGCAGCCCGCGCTTCATCCGCTTCGCCCCCGTGAAGGCCCCCGGCTCGAAGCCGAAGAGCTCCGACTCGAGGAGCGATTCCGGGATGGCCGCGCAGTTGACCGGGACGAAGGCCCGCGGGGCGCGGGGGCTCGCCTGGTGCAGCGCGCGGGCGACGAGGTCCTTCCCCACGCCGGATTCCCCGAGGACGAGCACCGTCGTCGCGGGGCTCCCGGCGACCTTGCGGATGTGCTCCCGGAGCGAGCGGACGAGGGGGGCGCGGCCGACGATGGCGTCCACGCCGTAGCGCTGCGTGTCGAGCTGCCGCAGGCGGGAGACCTCCTGCTCGAGCGCACGCGTCTCGAGGACCTTCCGGAGCGTGAGGCGGACCTGCTCCATGGAGAAGGGCTTGGGGAGGTAGTCCGCCGCCCCGCGGCGCATCGCCTCCACGGCGCTCGGGATGGAGGAGAAGGCCGTGATGACGACGATGGGCACCGAGGGATGGGCGGCCACGACCTCCGGCAGGAGCTCGAGCCCGTCCCGGTCGCGGAGGCGCAGCGCGAGGAGCACCAGGTCGAAGTGGGCGCCCTCCATGGCCGGGAGGACGTCGGCGGCGCGTTCGAGGGAGGTCACTCCGGTGCCGCCGCGGACGAGGTCGGCCACGACCCGCGCCCGGAGATCCGCATCGGGCTCGACCAGGAGCACGTGGATTCGATGCATCCCTTCACCCTCCCGACCGGGGGAACGGCGTTCCAGGAGCGGGTCGCCAATCCGGCGGATTCTATGCAATCCGGCGGATTTCCGCCAGATCGGGGGGCCCGGGCCCCCCGGCGGGCCCGGCGGCGCCGGGCGCAAGGCCCTTCCCCCGGCGGGGTTGCGCCGGTGTGACCGGATCCCTCCCTTGGGCACGCCCTGCGCGCCCGGGGACGGCGGTGGAACCGGAAGGAGCCCACGTCATGGTCAGCATCGGCCGACGGGTCAGGCCGGGAACCCCGGCGCCGGTCCGGGGCACCTACGGCTGCACGGAGCCGGGCTGCACCGGGAGCTTCATCGCCTCCATGAAGGGGACCCCGCTGCCCCCCGCGCATCACCCCGACGCGCTCTGGATGGTGACGGAGGTCTGGAAGGGGAAGCCCCCGTCCCGCCCCCCCGCCGCCGGCCGCCGACAGGAGGAATGACCATGGTGCTGACCCTCGACGACGTGGCGCATCTTCTCTGCGTGAGCCGGGAGGTCGTCCGCGTCTGGATCCAGGGGGAGGGCCTGCCGGCGCACCACGTCGGGCGGGACCTCCGCCTGAACCGCACCGAGGTGCTGGAGTGGGCGATGGCCCGCGGCATCCCCCTCTCCACGGACATGCCCGACGGTCCGGGCGACGACGAACCGCTCTCCTCCCTCGTGGAGGCCCTGCGCGCCGGCGGCGTGCACGGGGGGATCGCGGGGCGCGACAAGCGCGAGGTCCTGCGGTCCGCCGTGGAGACGCTCCACCTCCGGGAGAAGATCGACCGGGACTCCCTGCTGGCGGTGCTCCTCGCCCGCGAGTCCCTCGGCTCGACGGGGGTCGGCGACGGCATCGCCATCCCCCACGTGCGGAACCCCATCGTGATCCACCTCGCCCCGCCCGCCGTGAGCCTCTGCTTCCTCGGGACGCCCGTGGACTTCGACGCCTTCGACGGGAAGCCGGTCCACACCCTGTTCCTCATGACGAGCCCGTCGGTGCGGATCCACCAGCACCTCCTCTCGAGGCTCTCCGTCGCCCTGCGGCACCCGGAGCTCCGGGCGGTCCTCGCCGCGCGGGAGGAGCCGGAGCGGATCCTCGAGGCCTTCCGCCGCATCGAGAAGGCGCTCCCCGCGCCCTGGGGAGGCGGAACGGGATGACGACCGCCGCCGTCGCCGTCGCAGGGGCGGGGCTCTTCCTCGCGTCGGGGCTGCTGGCGATCCGGCTGCCCGGGCGCGCGACGGCCCTCCTTTCCGTCCTCGCGGGGGCCGTCGTGGCCCTGGCCGGCCTCGCGGGCCTCTACGGGGCCCCCTCCTCGGAGATCTCCGTCCCCTGGGCGGTCCCCGGCGGATCCCTCCACGCGGCGGTGGACCCCCTCACGGCGTTCTTCCTCGTGCCCGTCGGGATCCTCGGGGGGCTCGGCCCCCTGTACGCCGTCCGCTACTGGGCCGACGCCGACCATCCCGGGAGCCACCGCATGGTCCGCGGGGCCTACGGCGTGCTCGCCGCGTCGCTCTGCGGCGTCCTCCTCGCGCGGAACGGGGTCCTCTTCCTCGCCGCGTGGGAGATCATGGCCGTCGCCGCCTTCATCCTCGTCGCCACGGAGCACGGCCGCGCGGAGGTGCGGGAGGCGGCCTTCATCTACCTCGTCGCCACCCACCTCTCGGGGCTCTGCCTCTGGGCCTTCTTCGCGAGGGTCGAGACCGCCACGGGGGTGTTCGGGTTCGCGCGCCTCCCCGGGGGGCCGGCCGCGACCTGGACCCTGCTCCTCGGGCTCGCCGCCTTCGGGATCAAGGCGGGCTTCATGCCCCTGCACCTCTGGCTCCCCGGGGCCCACGCGGCCGCGCCGACCCACGTGTCGGCCTTCATGTCGGGGGTCCTCCTGAAGATGGGGATCTACGGCATCGTCCGCATGGCGGGCCTCGCCCCGGAGGCGCCGCCGGGCTTCGGCGCCGTCGTCCTGGTCGTCGGCGCGGCGAGCGCCGTGGGAGGTGTCGCCTTCGCCCTCGGGCAGCACGACCTCAAGCGCCTCCTCGCGTACCACAGCGTGGAGAACATCGGGATCATCCTCATGGGGATCGGGCTGGCGATTCTCGGGAGGAGCGCGGGCCGCCCGGAGTGGGTCGTCCTCGGCATCGCCGGCGGGCTCCTCCACGTCTGGAACCACGCCTTCTTCAAGGGCCTCCTCTTCTACGCCGCGGGAGCGGTGATCCACGCGACGGGCACCCGGGCCATGGACCGGCTCGGGGGGCTCTCGAGGCGGATGCCCTGGACCGGGTCCCTCTTCCTCGTCGGGGCCGTCGCCATCGCGGGCCTGCCTCCCCTCAACGGCTTCGTGAGCGAACTCCTCATCTACCTCGGGCTCTTCCGCGCGGCGACTCCCGGGGGATCCCTCTTCGTCGCCCTCGCCGCTCCCGTCCTCGCCGTCGTGGGAGCCCTCGCCGTGGCGTGCTTCGTGAAGGTCGTCGGCGCGGTCTTCCTCGGCGAGCCGAGGACCGCGGAGGCCGCGGGGGCCCGCGAGGCGCCGGCGGCGATGCTCGTCCCCATGGGCGTCCTCGCCCTGGCCTGCGTCCTCATCGGGCTCCTCCCGCCGATCCTCGCCCCGGCCCTGGACCGGGTCGCCGCCGGCTTCGCCCCGGGGATGGCGGCGGGGCTCGCCCCCGTCGCGACCCTGGCGCCCCTCGGGGTCGTCTCCTTCGCCGGCATCGCCCTGGCGGGGGCCTGCGTCCTCCTCTTCCGCCTCCCCTTCCGCCCCGTCGCCGAGGCGCCGCGCGCCGGGACCTGGGACTGCGGCTACGCCGCCCCGACCCCGCGCATCCAGTACACCGCCTCCTCCTTCGCGGACTCCCTCGTCGGGATCCTCTCCGGGATCCTCCGCCCCGGGGTCCGCGGCCCCGTCGTCACCGGCGTCCACCCCGGGCCGTCGCGCTTCGAGGTCCACGTGGACGACGCGGTCCTCGATGGCGCCGCCCGCCCGGCCTTCCGGAGGCTGGAGGCCGTCCTCGCCCGGTTCCGCATGCTCCAGGGAGGCCAGGTGCAGTCCTACGTCCTCTTCATCGCCGTCACCGCCCTCGTGCTGCTCGCGGGCGTGCTCCCCCTCGGCTCGATCCTCGGGGCGCTGTGGGGCCGGTGACCTGATCGTGGATCCCCTCCCCGTCCTCGGCCAGGCCTTCGACGCGGCGGCGATCCTCGCCCTGCCCCCGCTCCTCCTCGGCGTCGCCGCCCGGACCAGGGCCGGGTTCGCGGGCCGCACGGGGGCCGGCGTCCTCCAGCCCTACCGGGACCTCCGCCGGCTGGCGGGGAAGGGGCTCGTCCTCAGCCGGACGACGACGTGGGTCTTCCGGGCCGCCCCCGTCGTCACCCTGGCGGCGACCCTCTTCGCGGGCCTGCTGATCCCCCTCGGTCCCGGAAGATCGCCGCTCGGGTTCGAGGGGGACCTCGTGCTCTTCGCCTACCTCCTCTCCCTCGGGAGGTTCTTCACGACGGCGGCCGCCATGGACACCGGCTCCCCCTTCGAGGGGATGGGGGCCGCGCGGGAGGTCACCTTCGGGTGCCTCGCCGAGCCGGCGGTCTTCTTCGCGCTCCTCTGCCTCGTCCGCCTGTCGGGCTCGCTCTCCCTCGGCGCGATGCTGGCGGCGCCCGTGGACGGGCACGTCGCCTCCGTGGTCCTGTGCGTCGCGGGCCTGCTCGTGGTGCTGCTCCTCGAGTGCTCGCGCGTCCCCTTCGACGACCCGACCACCCACCTCGAGCTGACCATGATCCACGAGGCCATGGTCCTCGACCACGGCGGCCCCCTGCTCGGGGTCATCCACTACGGGGCCGCGATCAAGCTCTTCGTCCTCGGGACCATCGTCGTCCGCCTCGCCCTGCCCGTCCCCTCCTCCCCCTGGCTCGGGCGGATCGAGCTCGCGGCCGGGCTCCTCCTCCTCTCGGTCCTCGTGGGGACCGTGGAGTCCATGACGGCCCGGATACGGATGAGCCGGGTCCCGACCCTCATCCTCGGGGCGGCGTTCCTCACCGCCTTCGCCTTCCTGCTGATGGTGCGCTGATGGGGACGACCCTCGACGCCCTGCTCGTGCTCGTCTTCGTGCTCGACATCTACATGCTCGGCACGAGCCGGATGTCCGCCGTCATCCGGACGGTGGCCGTCCAGGGGGTCCTCCTCGGGGTCATGCCGATCCTCGTCCACGGGCGGTTCGAGGCGGAGGCGGCCCTCGTCGGCGTCGGGACCGTCGTGCTCAAGGGGATCGTCATCCCCTCCATGCTCTTCCGGGCGGTCCGGGAGGTGCACATCCGGCGGGAGGTCGAGCCCGTGGTGGGGTACGGGACGTCCATGCTCCTCGGCAGCGTCGGGGCGTGCCTCGCGCTCCTCTTCTCCCGGCACGTCCCCCTCGCCCCCGGCGAGGAGGGGAGCCTGCTGGTCCCGGCCTCCCTGGCGACGGTCCTCACCGGCTTCCTCCTCCTGACCACGCGGCTGAAGGCGGTGAGCCAGGTGCTCGGGTACCTCGTGCTGGAGAACGGGGTCTTCATCTTCGGCCTCCTCCTCCTGAAGTCCGTCCCGCTCCTCGTGGAGGCGGGGGTGCTCCTCGACCTCGTCGTGGCCATCTTCGTCATGGGGATCATCCTCGACCACATCCGCCGCGAGTTCTCCTCCATCGACACGCGGGACTTCTCCACGCTGAAGGAGGAGTGAGATGGCCCTCCTGCTCCTTCTCCTCCCCGCCCTCGGTGCGCTCCTCGCCTTCGCCCTCCCGTCGGCCCGGGCGCGCCCCCTCGTCCTCCTCGCGGCGGCGGGGGGCCACCTCGCGGTCACCGCCGCCGTCCTCTCCGGGATCGTGCCGCCGCCGGACGGGGCGTGGCTCTGGCTGGACCCGCCGGGACGCGTCGTCCTCGGCCTCGTCTCCGTCCTCTTCTTCGGGTGCTCGGTCTACGCCGTCGGCTACCTCCGGGACCGCGAGGACCGGCCGAACCGCGTCTTCACGGCCTGCCTGGGCGCGCTGCTCGGCGTCATCACGCTGGCGGTCCTCGCCCGGCACCTCGGGCTGATGTGGGTCGCCATCGAGGCCTCGGCCCTCGCGGCGGCCCCCCTCATCTACTTCAACCACAACGCGCGGTCCATCGAGGCGACGTGGAAGTACCTCCTCGTCGGGTCCGTGGGCGTCGCCCTCGCCCTCCTCGGAACGTTCTTCCTCGCCTACGCCGCCGTCTGCTCGGGGACGGACGTGCCGCTGCGGTTCGACGACCTCGCGGCCGCCGCGCCCCGGCTCTCCGCCCCCTGGGTCAAGGCGGCCTTCGTCCTCCTCCTCGTCGGCTACGGGACGAAGATGGGCCTCGCCCCGATGCACACCTGGAAGCCCGACGCCTACGGCGAGGCCCCGGGGCTCGCGGGGGCCCTGCTCGCCGGCGGGGTGACCAGCGCGGCGTTCCTGGCCATCGTCCGGGCGCTCCGCATCTGCGACGCCGCCGGCGAGGGCCCCTTCGCCCGGAGGCTCCTCGTCCTCATGGGCCTGGTGTCCATGGGGGTGGCCGGCGCCCTCATGGCGGGCCGGAGGGACTTCAAGCGGATGCTGGCCTACTCGAGCGTGGAGCACATGGGGATCCTGGCCCTCGGCATGGGGATCGGGGGGCTCGGCGCCTTCGGCGCCATGCTGCACCTCGTCTGCAACGGGCTGACGAAGGGGGTCCTCTTCCTGTCCGCGGCGAACCTCCACCGGGCCTACGGGAGCAAGTCCGCGGACGCGGTCTCGGGGACCCTCCGGCGCGTCCCCCTGTCCGGCTCCCTCTTCCTCGCGGGGTTCTTCGCCGTCACCGGCTCGCCCCCCTTCGGCCCCTTCCTGTCGGAGCTGACCATCGCCAAGGCGGCCTTCGGATCGGGGCACGGGCTCGCCGGCGCCCTCTACCTCGCGTTCCTCATGGTGGTCTTCATCGGGATGGGGGCCACGGTCCTGCGGATCTCCCTCGGCGACGGTCCGGAGCCGAAGGCGGGGTGGCGGGAGCGGCTCCTGACCTCGGTCCCCGTCGTCGGGTTCCTCCTCCTCGTGCTGCTCCTCGGCGTGCACCTCCCGGCCCCCCTGGACGCGGCGCTGCGCGCGGCCGCCGCCTGGACGGAGGGCGGCCGATGAGGGCGGTGGAGACCCACAACGGCGGCGCCATCGAACCTCCCGGGGAACTCCCCGTCGGGGAGTTCCAGGGGTGGCTCGCGGAGGCCGTCGCGGCCGGAGGGCGGGTGGTCGCGCTCCTCGGCACGGGGACCGTCCCCGACGTGGGGCTCCTGGCCGTGGTGGCCGACGACGGGGCGGGATCCCTCGGGATCGCGCGCTCCCGCGCCGACGGGCCGGAGATCCCCTCCCTCACGCCCGCCGTCACGCAGGTGCACCTCTTCGAGCGGGAGATCCGCGAGCAGACGGGGCTCGTGCCCGCCGGGCATCCCTGGCTCAAGCCGCTCCGCTACACGCGGGCCGGGGACGCGGCCGGCGTGACGGAGTTCTACAGGGTGGAGGGGGAGTCGGTCCACGAGGTCGGGGTCGGGCCGGTCCACGCGGGCGTCATCGAGCCCGGCCACTTCCGCTTCCAGTGCCACGGGGAGAGGGTGTTCCACCTCGAGATCTCGCTCGGGTACCAGCACCGGGGCGTCGAGCGGGCCCTCGCGGCCGGGCCGGCGAAGAGGGCGCTCCACTACGCCGAGACCCTGGCGGGGGACACCACCGTCGGGCACGCCACGGCCCACTGCGAGGTCCTCGAGTCCCTGGCCGGGGTCCGGGTGCCGCCCCGCGCCCAGGCGATCCGGGCCGTGGCGCTGGAGCTGGAGCGGCTGGCGAACCACGTCGGCGACCTCGGCGCGCTGGCAGGCGACGTCGCCTTCCTGCCGACGGCCTCCTTCTGCGGCCGGATCCGGGGGGAGTTCCTCAACATGACCGCCGCCCTCTGCGGCAGCCGCTTCGGGCGGGGCCTCGTGGTGCCCGGGGGCACGGGCTTCGACGTGGACGCGGGCACGGCCGCCGGCCTCGCCGCGGCGCTCGCCGCCGCCGAGGACGACACCGCGGGGGCCGTGGAGCTCCTCTGGGGCGCGCCCTCGGCGACGGGCCGCTTCGAGGGCACGGGCGCCGTGCCGACGGCCCTGGCCCGGGAGCTGGGGCTCGTGGGGCCGGCGGCCCGGGCCTCGGGACTCCACCTCGACGCGAGGCACGACCATCCCTCCGGGCTCTTCCGGATGGTCCAGGTGCCCGTCTCCGTCGCCGGCTTCGGGGACGTCCATGCGCGGGCCTGGATCCGCTGGCTCGAGTGCCGGCGCTCCGCCGCCTTCGTCCGGGAGCAGCTCGCCTGCCTCCCGGGAGGACCGGTCCGCGTGCCGATGGGCCCCCTCGCCCCGGGCCGGCTCGCGGTCTCCCTCGTCGAGGGCTGGCGCGGGGAGATCGCCCACGTGGCCGGCACCGACGGGGAGGGCCGCATCGCCCTCCGCAAGGTGGTGGACCCCTCCTTCCACAACTGGCCCGCCCTCGCCATGGCGATGCGCGGGCAGGCGATCTCCGACTTCCCGATCTGCAACAAGAGCTTCAACCTGTCCTACTGCGGATTCGACCTGTGAGGGGACCATGCTGAGGATCCTCCTGGAGCGCCTGCGGCAGGGGCACCGGACGACGAAGTGGCCCGACGGCCCCCCGCCGCCGCTGCCCGACCTCTTCCGGGGCGCGCCCGCCATCGACCCGTCGCTCTGCCCGCCGGGCTGCGGCGCCTGCGCGGAGGCCTGCCCGACGGACTGCATCTCCCTCGAGCCGGCGCCGCGGGTGGATCTCGGCCGCTGCCTGTCCTGCACGGACTGCGTGCAGGCCTGCCCCGCGGGTGCGATCTCCCACGGGAGGGAGTTCTCCCTGGCGACGCGGACGCGGGAGGAGCTCGTCACCGACGGCCGCGTCCTCGCGAAGGCCCGGGCGCTGGACGCATCGGCGCGACGGCTGTTCGGCCGCTCCCTCAGGCTCCGGCAGGTGAGCGCGGGGGGGTGCAACGCCTGCGAGTCCGACGTCAACGTCCTCGGCACCGTCGGCTGGGACCTCGGGCGGTTCGGGGTGCAGTTCGTCGCCTCCCCCCGCCACGCCGACGGGCTCCTCGTCACGGGGGCGGTCTCGCGGAACATGGAGCTCGCGCTGCGGAAGACGTGGGAGGCCGTCCCGGCCCCGAAGATCGTCATCGCCGTCGGCGCCTGCGCGATCTCCGGCGGACCGTTCCTGGATCATCCCGAGGTCCTGAACGGGGCCGGCTCCCTCCTGCCCGTGGACCTCTACGTCCCGGGCTGCCCGCCCCATCCGCTGACCATCCTCGACGGCATCCTCCGCCTCCTCGGCCGCATCGGGGGGTGACGGCGCCGGGGGCGCGGCGGCGTGACGCCGGTCATGCCCCCGGCGGCGGAAACCCGGACCGGCCCTTGATCTTCGTCAGGCGGACCCTCCAGAATGTCCCCGGGCGTGCCCGCGGGCGCGGGCACGAAGGGCGCCGGCGGGAACCGGCGATGGGCAGGCAATCGGGGGCGGGCAGCCCCCGGGGGAGGACACCGCATGCCGCACAAGTGCAGCACCTTCTGGGGACTCGTCGCCGACGAGCTCTCCTTTGTGATCTGGGAGCAGTCCGTTGCCGCGGGGTACGTCTCCGGATGGGGAGCGCACTACGAGGACGACACCGCGTACTCCGCCTGCATCAACCTCTACGACCAGCTGAACGCGGCCCTCGGCACCGATCCCGAAGGCCCCCTCTCGGTCCTCGGCTACCAGCCCGGCCAGTTCCCCGCGGGAAACATCGCCAGCCTCGCCATGTCCATGGGGGAGGGGCTCCACTTCGACAAGCACGACACCACCCCGGGCCAGATGGACCGGCACAACCTCATGGGCTTCCCCTGGCTCGAGACCAACGCCGGGAACGTCCCCAACAGGTTCAAGCCGGACCTCGATGATCTCCGCCGCCGCATCCGGGACGTCCTCGAGGCGGGGAGGGAGACGCAGCCGATGCCGGAGATGCCCGTATCCATGGTCCAGCAAGTCCCCATGGGGATGCCCCACAATCCCGCGGATCCCGACGCCGAACCCTCCAAGGACAGGAGGGCGCGGCGGGCGAAGCACCCCCTCGTCCTGCCGTGGCGTCCCCCCTTCGACGGAAAGGGAGGATCTCGCTAGCCGCCCCCCCCGAGGACCACGCGCCGCTCCCAGGGTGACCGGGCGAGGCGCTCCGCCGCCGCGCGGAGCGCCTCGCGCCGCACCGGGTCCGAGGCCTCCCGCGCCGCCTCGGCGGCCCCCGCCGCCGTCGCCGGGTCGAGGAGCCCGCGCACCCCTTCCCGCTCCGGACCCGCGAGGCCGAGTTCCCGGAGCATCCGGGAGGCCAGGGCCAGGGCCTCCTCGCCCCCGTCCCCGTCTCCCGACGCCGCGCTCGCCGCCGCCGCCCTGCGGGCCGCCGCCAGCGCCTCCTCCCGGCGGCCGGCGAGGGCCAGCGCCTGTCCCCGGTAGAGGTCCGCCGCCGCCGCCATCCCCCCCCAGGCCGGCGCGCAGGATCCCAGCGCCTCCGCCCGCCGGAGCGCCTCGTCCCCGTCCCCACGGGCCAGCGCGATCTCGCAGTGGCGGGAGAGGAAGAGCACCCGCGCCATGGCGCTCTCGAGCCGGTCGAGGTGGGGCTCCACCGCGGAAAGGAGCGGGAGCGCCTCGTCGAGCCGGAGGGACTGCACCATCCGGTCCGCGAGCTGGAGCCTCGCGTGCACCTCCGCCCGTTCGGAGCCGAAGACCGCGGCCTTCTCCACCGCCTTCTCCGCCCAGGCGAGGGCCGCGACTGGATCTCCCAGGTCCTCGCTCACCATGGCGAGATCGTGGAGCAGGACCGCCGCCGTGTCCTGGTCCCCGTTGGCTTCCGCCTCCTCGAGGGCCGCGGTCCATGCGTCCCGAGCATCGGCGAACTTCCGACAACGCCACAGCATGCTCCCCAGGGTGAGGCGCCACCGCAGGCGCTGGCGGGGGGGGCACCGGCCGGCGAGGGCGGCCACCTCCTCCACCAGGGCCAGGGCCTCCGCCGCCCGGCCCGTCCGGGAGAGCACCTTGGACCGCTCCACGGCCCGCCGCACCGCCTGCTCGTCGGTGAGGGCCATCCCCTCCAGCCGCGCAACGACGCCCATCACGCCGTCGGGGTCCTCACGGTTCCAGAGGAAGGTCGCGTACTCCAGCAGCGCCTCGGCGTCGCAGTCCGGGTCCGCCGCCAGGGACTCGTACTCCCGCCGCGCCTCCGCCACCTCGCCCACCCGGTCGAGCACGTCGGCCCGCAGGAGGCGCGCGGCCCGCGGCGCCGGAGCCGCCCCGTCCTTCGCCAGCCGGTCGAGGAGCTCCAGCGCGTCCCCGTCGGAGCCGCCGTCGGCCAGCCGCTGCGCCGTCTCGAGGAGGAGCGGCGCCGCCTCCCCCGCCCGCCCCGCGTGCAGGAGGTGCATGCCCAGCCTCTCCGGGTCCGCCGCGGCGCCGCCCTCCGCGAGCAGCTCCTCCGCCGCGGCCCCGTGGAACCGCGCGCGGCTCTCCCGGAGGAGCCCGTCGTACACCGCCTGCCGGATCCCCCCGTGGGCGATCCGGTACCCGGAGCCGGCCTCCACGAGGAGCCCCCGGTCCCGGGCCAGGTGCTGGAGGAGGACCAGCGCCCCCATCCTGTCCGTCCCCAGGCAGCGGGCCACGAGGGAGGAGGACACCCCGCGCCCGTCGATGCTCGCCACCCCGAGGGCGTCCCGCTCCCCGGGGTCGAGTTCCGACAGCCGGCGCGCCGCCAGGTCGGCCATGGTGGGAGGCAGCACCGCGGAGGTGGCCCTCCCGCGGGTCCTCCTCCCTTCGGCGGCGGCGGGGGGGGCCCCCTCGTGGCGCATCGCGCGCAGGCTCTCCACCGCGTACAGCGGATTGCCCGCGGACCTTCGGAGCAGGCTCGGGGCGAGGCGGAGCGCCTCCTCCGCGGGGATCTCCAGGATCCTCCGCGCCAGTTCCGCGACGCTCCCCTCGTCGAGGGGGGGGAGGTCCACGGTGCGCGCGTGGGGAAGGGCGCGGAGGCGGGCGACCCGGGCGTCCAGCGCCCTCCGGGGGGTCTCCTCCCTGGGGAGGAAGGAGGCCGCCAGCACCATGGGCCAGGAGCCGCACTCCTCCGCCGCGGCGGAGAGAAGTTCCAGGGAGCCCTCGTCGAGGTGGTGGAGGTCGTCGGCCGCGAGCAGGAGGGGGCGGCGGGAGGCCGCCGCCCGCAGCAGGGCGAGGACCGCACGGCGGAGGGTCGTGCGCCCCGGGGGTGAGGGGTGGCCCGCGGGCTCCCCCTCGAGGAACCAGCGGAGGGCGGGGAGGAGGGGAGCGTCGGCCGGGGAGGCCTCCGCGGCCAGGGCCGCCAGGGAGCCCGCGTCCCCGGCCCCCGCGGAGGCTCCCCACCCGCGGAGCATGGCGCGGAGGGCCACCCGGGGCGCCGCCGGGAACTCACCGCCGGGGCAGGCGAGCACCTCCATCCCCCGTGCCCGCGCGGCGCGCGCGATCTCCCGGAGGATGCGGGACTTCCCGCTCCCCGTGGTCCCCTCGACGAGGAGCACGGCGCCCCGGCACGAAAGGGCCCCCTCCAGGGCCTCCCGCCCGGCGGCGAAGGCGCCGTCCCGGCCGAGGAGCGGCGGCTCCCCGGGCTCCGCGGGGGGGACGGGGTCCGGGCGGGGCGGCCCCGAAGCCCCGCCGGCGGGCCGCGCCCTGCCGGCCCGGAGATCCCGGAGGCGCTCCAGCAGTTCCTCTCCGCCGGAGGGGCGGAACTCCCGGTCCCGGGCGAGGCAGCGGGCGAGGAAGGACTCCAGCTCCCGGGGCGAGCCGGGGCGCACGGCGCACAGGAGGGGAGGGGTCCGGGACCGCACGGCCTGGAGGTAGGCGAAGCCGTCGAGGTCGCCGAAGGGGAGGCTCCCGGTGAGGAGTTCGAAGAGCGTGACCCCGAAGGCGAAGACGTCGGCCCGGCCGTCGACCTCCTCCCCCGCGACCTGCTCGGGGGCCATGTACCAGGGGGTCCCCGCGATGTGGCCCGTGGAGCCCGTGGTCCGGTCGAGGCGCCGGGCGATGCCGAAGTCGATGAGGCAGAGGGAGCGGTCGGAATCCCTGAGGACGCAGTTGGATGGGTTCACGTCCCTGTGGACGAGGTCCCTGGCGTGGACGGCGGACAGCGCGTCGGCGAGCTGCACGGCGATCCGCAGCGCCTCCGCCGGGGCCATGCCGCCGGGGGGGATGCAGAGGTTCAGCGGCTTCCCCTCCACGAACTCCATGACGAGGAAGGGGCGCCCCTCCCACTCCCCGATGCGGAAGACCCGCACCACGTGGGGGTGGGTGATGCGGGCGAGGGACTGCCCCTCCCGGAGGAAGCGGCGGGCGTGGCCGGAGTCCGAGGCGAGGTCCTCGCGGAGGAACTTCACGGCCACGCGGCGGTCGAGGGCGGCCTCGCGGCAGACGAGAAGGGTCCCCATGCCGCCGCGCCCGAGGTGCCCCTCGACGACGATCCCTCCGAGGTCGGTCCCGGGAGGGGGGGTGCGGAAGGGATCGGCCCCCGGCCCGCCGGGGGCGGCGGGGGAGGGCCGGGTCTCCGGGGCGCCGGGGAGGGTGCGGGCGCACTCGCGGCAGATCCTCCGCGCCGCCGCATGGTGGTCGCCCACCACCGGCCCCCCGCAACGCAGGCAACCGGCGCGCGCGGCCATGGGGGAGAGTCTAGGGGAACCGGGGGTGGGGGCGCCAGCGCCCCGGGGGATTCCCGCCGAAGAGGTAAGGATTGTCCCCCCCGATCCCCCCGGAGTAGACTCGGCGCCCATGATCACCCTCAAGGACGTCGAGCGGGCCGAGAAGGCGCTGGAGGGCGTGGTGCGGCCGACGCCGCTCCTCATCTCCTACACCCTCAGCGACTTCATGGGGAGGGAGGTCTACCTCAAGCCCGAGAGCCTTCAGCGCACGGGCTCCTTCAAGATCCGCGGCGCCTACAACCGCATGCTCATGATCCCGGAGAAGGAGCGCGCCCGCGGCGTGCTGGCGGCCTCCGCCGGCAACCACGCCCAGGGGGTCGCCCTCGCCGCGAAGCTCCTCGGCATCCACGCCGTCGTCGTCATGCCCGAGGACACCGCCATCGTCAAGGTGGACCGGGCCCGGGGGTACGGAGCCGAGGTCGTCCTCGTGAAGGGGGACTTCGAGGCCGCCCGCGCGCGGACCGAGGAGCTGCGCGCCGAGCGCGGCGCCACCATCATCCCCACCTACGACGACCCCGACGTCATCGCGGGGCAGGGCACCGTCGGCCTCGAGATCATCCGCGACGGCGGCACCGACATCGACGAGGTGCTGGTCTCCACCGGCGGCGGGGGGCTGCTCGCCGGCGTGGCCGTCGCCGTCAAGGGGCTGAGCCCCAGGACGCGCGTCGTCGGCGTCCAGGCCGAGGGCTGCGCCTCCGTGGTCGAGTCCCTGAAGAAGGGGGAGCGGGTCCGCATCGCCAAGGCCCGCACCTTCGCCGAGGGCATCGCCGTCCCCATGGTGGGGGAGCACCCCCTCGCCATCATCCGCGAGAAGGTGGACGAGGTCGTGGCCGTGTCCGACGAGGCCATCTCCCGGGCCATGGTCACCCTCATGGAGAAGTCGAAGCTCGTCGTCGAGGCCGCCGGCGCCGCCGGGGCCGCGGCCCTGCTCGAGGGCGAGAAGCCCCCCGGGAAGGGGAAGGTCGTCGTCATCCTCTCCGGCGGGAACGTGGACATCAACCTGCTGCAGCGGGTCATCGAGCGGGGCCTCGTCGCCGAGGGGCGCTACGTGCGCATCACCGTGCGGATGCCCGACCGCCCCGGCAACCTCGCCCTCGTGCTGGCCGTCGTCGCCGCCCACGGCGGGAACGTCGTGGACGTGGAGCACGACCGCGGCGGGTGGCGCGTGTCGCTGGGCGAGGTGAAGGCCTCCCTCCTCGTGGAGCTCCGCGAATCCGGGGCCGGCCCCAACATCCTCGAGGCGGTCCGCGCCTCGGGCTTCGACGCCACCCTGCTCGGGGCGCCGGACTACGCCCGCGCCCGCGCCCGGGGCGTCGCCCCGGGCATGGCCGAGGAGGCCGACGCGGAGGGCGGGAGTTGACGTCGGGAGGGGCCCTCGCCGCGCGCCGCTGCACCGCCTGCCGCCGCGGGACCCCGCCCCTCTCCCCGGAGGCCGCCGCCGCCCTGCTCCCCGGGGTCCCGGGGTGGATCGTCGAGGAGGGGAGGCGCCTCCGCCGCGAGTTCCGCTTCCCCGACTTCCGGCGGGCCCTGGAGTTCGTGGACCGGGTGGGGGCCCTGGCCGAGGCCGAGGGCCATCACCCCGACCTGCACCTCTCCTTCGGCCGCGTCGGCGTGGTCCTGTGGACCCACGCCGCCGGCGGCCTCACGGAGAACGACTTCATCCTCGCGGCGAAGATCGACCGGGCGTGATCTACTTCCCCCCGCCGCCCTCCGGGGCCGGCTCCTCCTTCTTCCCCTCCCCCGCGAGCGCCGCGAGCTTCTCCCGGGCCGCGGCGAGCATCTTCTCGGCCCGGGCGCGGGCGGGGTGGCTCTCGAACTTCGCCAGGAAGGACTCGTAGACCGCGATCCCCTCCTTGAAGGCGTCGGACTGGATGAGGACGTTGGCCTTGGTCAGGAGCGCGTCGGCGGCCTGGTCCGCGGTGGGGAACTTCGCGATGAAGTCGTCCACCTCCTTCTCCACCTTCGAGGCCAGCTTCCGGTAGGCGTCCTTCTGGGCCTTGAGGAAGGCCTCCTGGTTCTTCCGGTCCACGCCCTCGAGGAGGGACTGGAACTCCTCGTTGATGGTCCGGCTCGTGTGGAGCCAGGCGAGCCGCCCGCGGAGCTTCAGCTCGGCGGCCACGACGGCCGGCGTCCGGGCCGCCTCGGGGACGGCGGCGTAGCGCTCCAGCGCCTCCTTCTCGAGGTCCGGCACCTCGCCGAGGAGGGGGGCCAGGTCGGCGTTGGCCGCCGGGTCCTCCGCCGCCTTCGCGCGGAGATCGGCGATGCGCCCGCCCCGGTCCACGGAGTCCTTCAGCCCCTTGAACCAGGGCTCGAGGCCGCCGAAACCGACGACCCGCCCGCAGTACCGGCCCGCGGCGTCGTAGAGCGCGATGTTGGGGTAGCCCTTCTCCCCGAGCTTGAGCGTGGTCGAGGCGAACCTCTCCTTCTCCCTGTCGTCGATCCAGACGGGGACGAAGCGGGCGGCGATGTACTCCTTCACCGCCGGATCCACGAAGGCAGCGGCCTCCAGCCGCTTGCAGTAGCCTCAGGTGAACCAGTCCGGGGTCAGGTAGACGAGGACCCCCTTCCCCTCCTTCGCGGCCTTCTCCTTCGCCGCCGCGTAGTCCTTCTCCCAGGGGATGGGGGAGGAATCGGGGGCGGCCTCCGGGGCGGCGGGCGCCGGGGGGGCGGCGGGGGCGTCCTGCGCGGCGGCGGCGCCGGCGAGCAGGGCGAGGGCCAGGGCGGCGGCGGCTGCGGGTCCCGCGTTCATGGGGAGTCCTCCTATAGGTCCACGATGCGCTTGCGGCGGACGAAGTTCGTGAGGAAGCGGAAAGCGGAGAGGTCCGTGACCTCCTTCTCGGCGTCGGACTGGCGGGCGAAGACCTCCCTGGCGTCGAGCTCCCGGACCTTCTCCCAGGAGAATCCGAAGTGGTCCACGGCGAAGCCCCGGCGGTCGGCCTCGGTCTTGATGGAGACCCCGCGGGCGTTCTGGAGCTTGCTCATGGTCTGGCGGTCGAAGTGGTTCGAGGATCCCATCACCACCCCGTGGCCCGCCGTGAACCAGGCCGCCATGTTGCCGTTGCCCCCCCAGCGTGTGGCGCAGTCGGGGCTGTCGATGAGGACCTCGAGCCGCTCGGGGTCGAGCACCTCGATGAGGAAGGCCCCGTAGAGCTCGTAGATGGGCCGGGTGACGCCGTGGAAGGCGCCGCGGAGGTATTCGCTCTCCGTGGGCATCTCCTCGACCCGCACCTGGTCGAGGACCTGCCCCTTGGCCCCGGGGAACTTGCGCATGGTCGAGGGGAAGTCCTCGCCGATGGTCTTGTCGATGGCCCAGCAGGAGCCGAAGAGCGCGCCGCCGGTGTGCACGAACCACTGGACCCGCTCGTGGTCGTCCTCCTGCATCTCGCCGGTGCAGTTGGAGACGAAGACCCCGAAGGGCTGGATCCCGTCCTTCTTCACGTTGGCGGACTGCGTGAGGCGGTACTTGATCTGGAGCACGTCGAGGAGGTTCTGGATGGTGTCTCCGCGGCTCTTGAAGACCACCACGTCGAGGTTCTCGTACACGTCCCGGTCGTTGAGCGCGTAGCCGTACTTGTTGGCGTCCCGCACCTCGGCCTCGCGGTCCACGATCTCGAAGGAGGCCCCCTTCTCCGACCACCAGGAGTCCCAGTCGGACTTGCGGAGGGGGAGGTCCCTGTCCGTGAGCCGCTTCAGGAACTCCCAGGCGGTGCGGGCCACGCAGGGTTCGGGGTCCGTGAGGAGCCCGACGAGGACGGGCAGGCCCGCCTTCGCGCGGGACCAGCCGATGCCCGCGGCGGCGGCGCCGCGGAGCTTCCAGTCCTTCTGGGAGAGGAGCCCGGAGAGGCCCTCCACGGCCTTAGGGTCCCGGGTCTTCCCCATGGAGACGGCGGCGGCGACGGCGACCTCCCAGGACTTGTCCTTGAGGGCCGCGGCCAGGGTGTCGTAGGCGCCCTCGAGGCCCTTCTCGCCGAGGCCCACGGCGGCCTCCTCGCGCACGAGGGGGGACTTGTCGTAGCGGATCCGATCGCAGTAGATCTGGAAGGCCTCCTCGTCCTTCGCCGTCCTCCACCGCCGCCAGCCCCGGAGCGCGTGGAAGCGGACCCGCTCGTCCTCGTCGGCGGAGACGGCCCTCTTCAGGTGCTCGAGGGCTTCGGCGCCGCCGATGCGGCCGAGGGCGGCGACGGCGGCGCGGCGGGCCGCGGGCTCCTTGTGGACGAGCCCGACCTCCGCCAGGGCCTTCACGGCGGCCGCGGCGTCGCCGACGGGGCCCTCGCCCTCCTCGATGGAGGGGCCCTCCAGGGGGGGGCGCGCGGGGCGCTCCGGGGCGGCGGTCTCCCCCTCCTTGGCGGGCTCCGCGGGGGGGGCCGGCGGGGCCGGAGGCAGGGAGCGGGCGAGGGAGCCGAGGAGCCGGGCGAGGCGGGCCGAGACGACGCCCCCCTTCTCGTTCTGGTAGGCGTCCACCACCTTCTTGAACATGGAGGCGGCCTCGTCCCCGTTCCGGTGGATCCAGAAGAGGCGGCGGGCGGCGCCGATGACGCGGCGCTCGATGATCTCGAGGAGCCTGTCGGACTGGAGCTCCGTGAGGAGCATGGGGATGGCGGAGAGGCTCCCCGTGCGGGCCATCCCCTCCGCGGCCCCGGCGCGGACGCCGACGTCGAGGTCGAGGTAGAGCGGCTCCAGCTCCTTGAGGAGGACGGGGTCCCGGAGCGCCCCGAGGGCGCGCGCCGACTCCCGCCGGAGGCCCGGATCCCGGGAGCGGAGGGCGCCCCGCAGCGTGTCCTTCGCCGAGGCGTGGCGGATCTCCGCCAGAGCCTCGGCGCCGAGGGAGGGGATCGTGTCGTCCTTCGCCTTGAGGGCGTTGAGCACGAGCTTCGTGCCGGCCTCCGGGGCCCGGGCCCCGAGGGCCGCCGCTGCGGCGAGCCGGATCCGCCGCGTCCATCCCTGGATGGACAGCTCGGCGAGGGGACGGACGGCCTTGTCCGTGGCCTTCGCGGCGAGGGCCTCGCAGGCCTTCACGACGACCTCGCCGTCGCGGTCCCCGAGGGCCACGAGGAGGAGGTCCTCGGCGTCGGGGGCGTCCCCGAGGGAGAGCTTGCGGACCGCGGCGAGCCGCTCCTGGACGTCGGTGCTCCGGAGGGCCTTCTCGGCGGCCTCGTCCGCGGGGGAGGGGGAGGCCGCGAGGGCGAGGGCCAGCAGGGCGGCCGCGCAGGCGATCCGTGTCATGGAGCCATTCTGCGGGCAACGGGCGGGACTGCCAAGCCCGATCCCCGTGTGACGGCCCTCCCCTTTCACCGTTGATCCCGGCCCCCCCGGGGGCGTACACCTCAACGTCCGGCGCTGGGCCATCGGGAGGGCGGAAACGTGCTCGAAACGCTGAACCTCGCTCGCAAGTTGGACAAGGAGACCTTCCGCAAGACCTTCCCGGCCCTCCAGGACCGGCTGCGCAGGCTCCAGTACGACCTGCAGGCCGCGGAGATCGCCACCGTCGTCGTCTTCGAGGGGGTGGACGCCGCCGGCAAGGGCACCACCATCTCCCGCCTCGTGGAGCGCCTCGACCCCCGGCTCTACCGCGTGGTCCCCTCCACCCCGCCGAGCCAGGAGGAGGCGGGGCGCCACTTCCTCTGGCGCTACCAGATGAAGCTCCCCGGCGACGGGTCCATGACCATCTACGACCGCTCCTGGTACGGGCGCGTCCTCGTGGAGCGCTTCGACGGCGACGTGACCGACGAGGAGGTCCGCCGCGCCTACACGGAGATCCGGGACTTCGAGCGGTGGCTGGCCGACGACGGGCAGGTGATCGTCAAGATCTGGCTCCACATCGACAAGAAGCTCCAGAAGAAGCGGCTGAAGGAGATGGAGAAGGACGCCATCAGCTCCTGGAAGGTGTCGAAGGAGGACTGGAAGCACCACAAGGAGTACGAGAAGTGGATCCTCGCCGCGGAGCAGATGTTCACCGCGACGGACGCCCCCTACGCCCCCTGGACCCTGGTGCCGGCCTCGGACAAGCGGCGCTGCCGGGTCCTCGTCTTCGAGACCCTGATCAAGCGCATGGAGGAGGCCCTGGCCCGCCGCCTGAGCGATCCGAAGGCCGTCTCCCGCACCACCGCCGCCGAGGCCCTGGGGAAGGCCGCCCGCGAGAAGGCCGCCGTGGAGATGTCGGGCCGCGCCCGCGAGGCCGCCGCCGCGGCGGGCCTCCCGCTGGAGGAGGCCGTGGACAGGGTGAAGTCGCCGAGGGTCGCCCGGAAGAAGGCGGGGAAGGGGAAGTCCGGGGGTAAGTCCGGCGGGCGCAAGGGGGCGGCCTCCGCCGCCCGGGGGAGGTAGGCCATGCTGGAGAAGATCGACACCACGCTCGCCCTCACGGACAAGGAGTACTGGCGCCGCATCGGCGAGGCCCAGGTCCGCCTCCACCTCCTGCAGAGGGAGATGTACCAGTCGAGGAAGTGCTCGGCCCTCGTGATGCTCGAGGGCTGGGACGCGGCGGGCAAGGGGGGCGCCATCAAGCGCATCACCGAGACCCTCGACCCCCGCGGCTTCGAGGTGGTCGCCTTCGCGGCGCCGAGGGGGGACGAGAAGACCCACCACTACCTCTGGCGGTTCTGGAAGCAGGTGCCCCCGAGGGGGCGGATGGTCGTCTTCGACCGGTCCCACTACGGGCGCGTCCTGGTGGAGCGGGTCGAGGGGTTCTGCTCCGACGAGGAGTGGCGCCGCGCCTACCGCGAGATCAACGAGTGGGAAGGCCACCTGCTGAGCAGCGACTGCCTCGTCATGAAGTTCTGGCTGCACATCAGCCAGGAGGAGCAGCTCCGCCGGTTCCGCTCCCGCGAGCGGGATCCCTACCGGCAGTACAAGCTCACCGAGGAGGACTGGCGCAACCGCGCCCGCTGGAACGACTACGGCGAGGCCGTGGAGCAGATGCTCCAGCGCACCTCGACCCCCCTGGCCCCCTGGACCGTGGTGGAGGCCGACGACAAGTCCTGGGCCCGCGTGAAGATCGTCGAGACCATCGTGGCCCGGCTGGAGGACGTCCTCGGAAAGGTGAAGGTCCCCGGCGGGAAGTGGAAGGCCGAGGAGGAGGAGAAGAAGAAGACGAAGGGAAAGAAGGGAAAGTAGCGGGGGGGAGAATCGGGGACGTACCCAACTAATAAACTAACTCCCCATCCCCCCGTCTGAAGTCGGAGGGGTGTCCTCCGAGTTAGTTTATTAGTTGGGTACGTCCCCGCCGCTCCTCGCCTTGGGGGGCGCGGGGGGGGGGGGGGGGGGGGGGGGCCGGGGGGGGGGGGGGGGGGGGGGGGGGGGG
>CAYJMF010000042.1:0-4955 GCA_964370855.1 uncultured Planctomycetota bacterium
CAACACGTCCCCATCCATGAATTCATCGGGGGTCCGGTATGAGGGGATGCCTCAGCCTCGGCGCAGGAGAACTGGAGCTTCATGCTGCGCTCGCCGGCGATGAACCGCGTCTCGTCGACGGCCCGCCGCACGATGGCCGCGGCGGAGGCGGGGCCGCGGTGCAGGGTGAGGCGCCCGGCCTCGATGCGGCTCATGTCGAGGACCTCGTTCACGAGGGACATGAGCCTCTTCGAGGAGGAGCAGAGGATGTCCACCACCTGGATCTGGTCGTCGTTCAGCTCCCCCGCGAGGCCGCCCTTCAGGATGTCGGCGCCGGCGAGGATGCCCGCGAGGGGGGAGCGGAGGTCGTGGACGATCATGCTCATGAAGTCCGCCTTCACGGCCTCCATCTCGTCCCGGGCGGAGAGGAAGGTGAGCACGGAGCCCAGCTCCCGCTCCACGACGGACAGGGTCTTGCGTTCCTCCGCGCCGAAGGACTCCGCGGCCTCGTCCCAGAGCATGAGGATGCCCCGGACCTCGCCGCCGAGCGTCACGGGGACGATCACCCGGGAGGTGAACACGGGGAAGATCTTCGACTTCTTCAGGCCCCCGTCGAAAGCCCAGGAGACGGAACCCTCCTCGACCCCGGGGACGTGGCTCGCGAGCTCCTTCCAGACCATCTCCCTCGCCCCGGAGTGGCCGATGGAGGGGGAGAGGTCGAGGTGCAGGCTCACGCTCCTCGGGGAGCGGACCATGAGGGCGCCGAGCTTGAACTGGAAGACCTCGTGGAGGAAGGCGAAGAGCGAGCGGGAGAGCCCCTCGGGGTCCTGGGAGAGCCGGAAGAGATCCCGCAGGCGGTTGGCGATGACCGCCTCGAAGAGCAGGTCCTCCAGGATGGAGCCGAGGCGGGACTTGGCCGCCGTCTCCGTGATCCCCGAGGGGACCGCGGCGCCGGCGCCCACGATCCGGCCCTTCTCCCGCGCCTCCTTCAGGACCTCCTCGACGGTCTCGACGATGGCCCCCATGCTCTCGTCCTTGACGAGGAAGCGGTCGGCGCCGGCCTGGCGGCCCCAGAACCGGTCCTGCTGCTGCGAGAGGGAGGTGAGGAGGATGACGGGGATGTCCAGGGTGCGGGGGTCGTTCTTCACGATGCGGCAGAACTGGTACCCGCTCAGCTCCGGCATCATGACGTCGCAGACGATGGCGTCGGGGAGGCGCTCGTAGAGCCGGTTCAGGGCCTCCACCCCGTTGTCCGCGGTGACGATCTCGAATCCGCTCTCCCTGAGGGAGGCGGAGATGAAGTCCCTCTGGAAGGGGCTGTCGTCCACGACGAGAAGATAGGCGGGGTGCTGGCTATCCATCGCGTCGGTCCTCGTTCCCTGCCGGCGCCGCGGCCCCCGGCACGGCGGACATCTTCCCTCCCGGAGCCTCCGGGGCACCGTTCTCCGCAACCTCCAGGGAGACCCCCGCGTCCTGCCCGGAGGCCCTCTCCCGGCTGACGGCCAGGGCCGCCTCCATGGCGGCGTTGGCGTCGAGGATCCCGATCTCCCCCCGCTCGTCGGAGACGATGCCCGCCCAGAGGCGGCCCGGGGCCGGGGCCACGGAGGAGGCGGCGCCGGGGGAGGAGGGGGTTCCCGCCCCCGCCGGGGGCGCCCCACCCGCGGGGGCGGGGGCCCCTCCCTCCTCGGAGAGGGGGCGGAAGTCCCGGATGTCGTCCACCCCGTCCACCACGAGACCGAGGGAGTCCTTCCCCCCGCGGAGCACCACGACGGCCTCGAGGCGGTTGGGGCGGATGGCCCCCGTGGTCAGCCCCGTGGTGTCCGAGGCCGAGGGGGCCCCCCCGTCCCGGTCCACGGCGGCCTGGAGGCCGGCGAGGTCGAACACGGTGACCATGTCCCCCCGGAGGCTGAGCACCCCGAGGAGCGGGTACTCGGCGTCGGGGACGCGGGCGACGCGCCGGCTGATGAGGACCTCCCGCACGTTGGCCACGGGGATCCCCGCGCGGTAGTTCGCCGCCCGCACGAGGAGGAGGGGATAGCCCGGACCGGGGGCTGTCCCACCCTCCTCGCGGTCGCCGGCCGGCTCCTGTTCCGTCGCGGACGAAGAGAGGCTGCTCAAGTGCTTCCTCCCCCTGACCCTTGAGGGCGACAGTATAGCCGTCCCGCCGGCGAGCCGGAACGGAGACCCGCCCCGCCCGCACCCGCCCCCCCCCGTCCCGAGTCCCCGCACCCCGCGGAGATCCGGGGGGATCCCCGGGAACCACCGTGGACCGGACCCTCCGCCCCGGATAGGATGGGGGGCCCACGCCGGGCATCCGGCGCGCCGCCCGTCCCCGCACAGGAGGTCCCATGGCCTGGTTCGCCGCGAAGGTCCGGTTCAAGGCCTCCCGCCCGGACCGCACCCGGGGCGACCTCTTCGAGGACTCCGTCTTCGTGTTCCGCAGCCGCTCCCTCCTCCTCGCGCGGCGTCGTGCCTCGGACATCGCCCGGGCAATGGTGGCGGAGCGCGTGGACGTCGACGAGGAGGGCGGGAAGGTGCGCTGGGCCCTCGACCGGGTCCACGACGTCCTCGAGGTCGGCCCCGGCGGCCTCGTGGACGGTGCGGAGATCTGGCGGGACCGGTTCGCACGGGCCCGCGGCACGGGGACCGGCGCCGCCTGAGCCTGCGCGCTACCCCCGGGGGCCCGGCCCCTCCCCCGACAGCGCCAGAACCGCGTCCCCCCGTGCGTGGAAGGGGCGCCCCGGATCCGGGACCCGCAGCAGGAGCGGCAGGCATAGGAGCCGGAGCCCGGCCGAGGCGAGGAAGATCGCCCCGTAGGCGCCGGGGCCGCCGCCGAGCCCCCCGAGGATCGCCCCCCCCGCCAGGGATCCGGCCACGAGGGCCGCGGCGTTGGCGAGGTTGAACCAGGTGAAGACGCCGAGCCGCTCCTCCCTCGGCATGGTGTCGAAGAAGAGCATCAGCGTGGCCAGCTCCCAGGCCGCCGTCACGGCCCCCGCGAAGACCTGGACGAGGAGAAGCGGAAGGAAGGCGTCCGTGGCGAACCAGAGGAGGGTCACGGGGACGAAGCCCGCGCCGGCGGCCACGAGCAGGAACCGCGGCCCCCGGGCATCGGCCACCCGCGCGAGGAGGGGGAGGACCGCCATGCGGGCGAGGAAGAGGGCCGCCACGAGGGCCGTGTAGCGCCCGTAGGAGAACCGGAGGGTCCCGAGGACCCAGGGGGTGAAGAAGGGGAGCGCCACGAACAGTCCCGCCTGCATGGCGACCATGCCGACGATGAGGCGCCCCGCGGGGGTCCGCCGGAGGCCGGCTGCGATCTCCCGCGGCCCGACGGGGCGGCACTCCGGCTTCCAGGGCTCCCGGTGGGCGGCGAGGAAGAAGGCGGAGGCGCCCCGCCCGAGGCCCGCGAGGACGAACAGGAGGGCGAAGCCGGCCATGGGCCACCCCGCCGATGCGGCCCCCTCGAGGAGGAGCCCCCCCGCGACGATGGCCGCCAGCAGCGCCCCGTTGGTGAGGATCCCGCGCCGCCCGAAGTACCGCGCCCGCAGGCGCCGCGGGACCAGGGTCTCGATCCAGGTGACCCACGGGGGGCCCGTGGCGAGGCCCGCGGCCCAGTAGAGCGTCGCCAGGGAGAAGAGCGCGACGGTGCCGAGCCCCCCCGCGGCGGCGCCGAGGGCGAGGGGGAGGAAGACGAGGGCCTGGAACGCGGAGAGGAGCGTCGTCCACCGCCGGAGGGAGCCGGTGCGGCGGGCCCCCCACGGCCCGAGGAGCTGGAGGACCGCGCCGAGGAGGAACGGGACCGTCGCCACGAGCCCCGACGCGACCTCCCCCTGCCCCGCCGCCAGGGCGAAGGCGGGGACGTAGATTTCCCCCATCCCGACCATGACGGACCAGCCCGCCCCGTCGAGGGTGGAGTTGCGGAGATCGCGGCGGATCGCGGAAGGCGGGCGGGACGCGGGCAAGGGGGGATTCCTGCGGATGCCGGGGACAGGTGGTGGAGGCGGTGGGAATCGAACCCACGTCCCGGAACGGCCACCGCGGGGACACTACGCGCGTGTTCCGCGTTTGGAGTCATCGCCCCCGGTGGTTCCCACGGACGGGATCCTCCGGGCGCCAGCCGACCGTTTGTCGCCCGCGGGCCGCTCGGCGGCCTCCCGCGGGTCCGCCCGCTGCTTTCGTCCCCCTGTTCCCGCGGGCGAGGATCGGGGGGACGCTCACGGCTTAAGCCGCGAGGGAGTAGTTGGTGCCGTTGGCACTTGAAGTTTTCCCAGGTGTTTTACGAGGCCGCCTGGAACCTCGGCGCGCGTCCTTCGCGGGTGCAACGTCCGGTCGAACCCTGTTCGCCCCCGTTTCACCTGCGGGAGGCGCGGCGGATTTCCGCCTTCGCCTCCCTCGTCTTGATCGCGTTCCTCTTGTCATGGAGCTTCCGACCGCGGGCGATGGCAAACTCGAGTTTGGCCCGCCCCTGCTCGTTGAAGTATAGGCTCACGGGGACCAGCGTCAGGCCCTTTTGCGTCACCCGGGTCCGGATCTTCGAGAGCTCGTGGGCGTGGAGGAGGAGCTTCCGCGGCCGCAGCGGCTCGTGGTTGGCGTAGGCGCCGTGGGAGTACTCCTGGATGTGGCACTTGAGGAGCCACAGCTCCGGTCCCTTGAAGCGGGCGTAGGATTCCTGGAGCTGCGCCTTCCCGGCGCGGAGCGACTTCACCTCGCTCCCCATCAGCACCAGCCCCGCCTCGAAGAACTCCATCAGCTCGTACTGAAAGCGCGCCCGCGGGTGGCGCGCCACCTCGTGCCTCGCGGGCTTCTTCTTCGGCTCGTTCCCGGAGGGGGGCTTCTTCATCGGGACATCCTAGCCGGGGAGGGGGGGCGCCGTGGAATCGTGCGGGGCGCGGCCGGAGTTGCGCTGGATGGCGCGCCTGCGGCGGGCGGGTGGGCCGGAGTGGGGGGTGGACGACAAAGCGGGGGCGCCCACTGAGCGG
>CAYJMF010000042.1:4965-36983 GCA_964370855.1 uncultured Planctomycetota bacterium
GGAGGCTGCCATTCCGGGACCGATGGAGAGGAGGAGAGGAGAGAGGAAGGGGATTCGAGACGCCCTCCGGAGCCGCGGGAGAATCCCCGGGATCGGGGCCATGGATCCTGGGGAACGGCGTTCACTGCTCGTGCCTTGAATGCACCGGGACTCCGGAGGATGCCCGCCGTCCCCCATGATCCAGTGCCCCGATCCCGGAGACCTCCTCGCATTCCCGAACGCATCCCGAATCCGCCGCCTCTCCAACGGTCCCGGGGGGGGGGGGGGGGCCCCCCCCCCCCGGGGCACCCGCCCGCCGCAGGCGCTCAACGCCGGCGGCCCCCCTCCCCCCGGCCCGTTCTTCCTTCCTGCCGCACCCCCACGACGTTACCTAGGAGGACCTCCCCTCAGCCGAGGTGGCGGAATTGGCAGACGCGCTAGGTTCAGGACCTAGTGGGGGCAACCTCTTCCGGGTTCAAGTCCCGGCCTCGGCACCAGCTCACAGCTCCAGCGCCTCCCCCTCCCCCATCAAAGCTCCACCCCCTCCCCCTCCCGCGCGACGCGGAATCCCCTGGACAGCGCCGGCGAGGGATCCACGAGGAGCGGGTTCGTGTGGTTGAGGTGGACGAGGCGCACCCGGTCCGCGAGCCCTTCGAGCCGATCCATGGTCTCCGCGGCCCTCGGGTGCGGGACCTCCGCCTGCCCGCGCCCGATCTCGTCGTCGGAGAGGAAGGTCGCGTCGAGGAAGGCGGCGTCCACGGAGCCGACGACGGCGCGGAGATCCCGGTCCCACCGGTCCCACCCGTCGATGTCCGGGAGCCACAGGATCCTGCCACGGGGCCCGGAGACGAGGTAGGCCACGGTGTCGCTCAGCTCGTCCCGGTGCGGGACGGGGATCGCCTCCACCCGGAGCCCCCCGAGGTCGAGGGCCGCGTTGTCGGCGAGGACGATGCGCCCCTCGACGACGAGCCGCCGCCAGGGCTCGTTGCCCTCCAGCAGGCTCCGCATGCGCGCGGTCCCGTGCACCGGGATCCCCCTCGCGCCGAGGGCCTCGCGGCCGAGGAACTGGAGGCCCGCCACGTGGCCCATGTGGGCGTGGGTGAGGAGGATGCCCGAGGGGGCCGCAGCGCCGAGCGCGTGGAGCTGGGCCGGGAGGTCCGGGGTGGCGTCCACGAGCCAGCCCCTTTCCCCGTCGGTGAGCCCGAGGCATGCGACCTTCTCCGCGGGCCGCTCCCCCCGGCGCGCCGCGGCGCAGGGACCCCGATCACAGCCGACGTGGGGCATCCCGCCGTCCTGGGCGATGCCGAGCACGACGGCGCGCCACCCGCCCACGGGCCCTACGCCCCCCCGTCCCGGAGCACGCGCACGACGCGCTGGGGGAAGGGGATCTCGATGCCCTCGGCGTCGAAGCCGGCCTTCAGGGACTCCTGTGCGGCGGCGAGGACCTCCCAGTACTTCTCCGTGGGGGCCCAGACCCGGACGGAGAGGTTCACGCTGGAGTCGGCCAGGGCCTGGACCACCACCTCCGGGGGCGGCTCCTTCAGCACCCGCGCGTCGGCGGTGACGGCCCGCAGAGCCACCTCCCGGGCCCGCGCGACGTCGGTGCCGTAGGAGACGCCGACGGCCACGTCCACGCGGCGCACCTTCTCCAGGGTGAAGTTCACGATGCTCCCGTTGGAAAGGGGGCCGTTGGGGAGGATGATGGTCCGGTTGTCCGTCGTCTTGAGGACGGTGTTGAAGACGCGGATCTCCGCCACCCTCCCCGTGAACCCCTGCGTCTCCACGACGTCCCCGACGCGGAAGGGCCGGAGCACGATGATGAGGATCCCGCCGGCGAAGTTGGAGAGATGGCCCTGGAGCGCGAGGCCGACGGCGAAGGCGAAGCCCCCCAGCATGGCCACGAAAGCGGTGACCTCCAGCCCCGCCATGGAGCCCACCATGAGGAGCAGGCCGACACGCAGGGTCCAGAGGATGAGGGCCTCGAGGAAGTGGTGAAGGGAGGGGTCGAGGCCCCGTGCGGCCCACCGCCGGAGGAGCCAGGCCGTGAACCAGGCCGTCGCGGGGAACCCAGCGGCGAGGACCAGGAGAGCGACGCCGACGGCCATGCCGTAGCGGACCACGAGGTCGAGGATCCCCCCGCCCGTCGCCCCTGCAGCGCCCGCCGCTCCTGCCGCGCCCGCCGCGCCCGCCGCCTCTTCCACCATCACCGATCCCCGCCTACAGGAACTTCATCGCCGCCATGAGAAGGCGAACGGAGATCGGCTTCGGCAGGATGGGCACGCCCTTGGGGGGAGTCGGGTAGCGGTCCTTCGGCATGCCCGTCATGAGGACGACCTTCATCTCCGGGTGGCCCACCTTGATCTTGTGGGCGAGGGCGCAGCCGTCCATGCCCGGCAGGTTGATGTCCGAGAGGACCGCGTCCACCTTCCCGCCGCTCTTCGCCAGGAACTCGAGGGCCGCCTCCGCGGAGTCGGCGCCCTCGGTCTCCCACCCCAGGCTCTGGAACTCCGTCCCGAGGAGGATGCAGTAGGAGGGCTCGTCCTCCACGACGAGGATGCGCCTCACCTCCCCGGCATCCCTGGCGAGGGTCTTCGTCTTCGTGGCCTTCCCTCCCTTCCCCGTCCCCGCCCCGGCGGCGAGCCTCCCCGCGGCCTGGGCCCCCTCCTCCTCGACGACGAGGTCGAAGAACTGCCTCCCGAGGAACTCCCACAGGGCGGCGTCCATGCCGTGGGCGAGGAGGGAGACCTTCATGGCGGAGAGCCCGGGGTTGCGCCGCACGTGGCGGAGCAGCCGGGAGGACTCGAGCCCGGGGAGGCGGGGATCGAGCACCATGGCGTCGGGGGGGGCCTTCTCGAGGATCTCGAGGCAGGAGCCGGCGTCGGCCGCCTCCACCACGGTGTTCCCCGTGACGCGGTAGGCGGAGGCGAGGCTCGCCCGCTCCTTGGCGTTCTTCGCAGCGATGAGGACCTTGGCCACGTCGTCCCTCCTCCCCGAAATCCTGCCCGCCCCGGGTCAGCCCCCGACGAGCCCCGCCACGACCTTCAGCAGCTCCTCCGGCGTGAACCTCTTCTCCATGGCGAGGTCGGCCCCCGCGGATTCGGCCAGCCGGAGGGTCTGCGCCCCCATGGCGTGGCCGCCCGTCACCGCCAGGACCTTCGCGCCCCGCGCCTTCGCGTCCATCTCGAAGATGGTGTCGATGCCGTCCTGCCCGGGCATGTACATGTCCACGACGACGAGGTCGTACTTCCCCGCCCGGAACTTCTCCACGCCCTTGATGCCGTCCTCGGCCTCCTCCACCGCGTGGCCCGCCGACGCCAGGACCGTCCGCATCATGTCGCGGAACAGTGCGTCGTCGTCGATGACGAGGATGCGCGCCATGGGAAGCCCCGGACCCTGCCAGCCCGGGGACAGTGTACCCCGCCCCCGGGACGCCCCCACCACCTCCGTCGCCCCCCCCGCACCCCCGGCCGCGCCCCCCCGCCCCCCCCCCCCCCACGAGGTTAAACCCCCCCCCCGCCCGCCCCCGCCCCCCCCGGCCCCCGTCCCCCCCCCCCCCCCCCCCCCCCCCCCCCCCCCGGCCCCCCGCCGCCCCCCCGCCGGGCCCACCCCGGCCCAGACGCCGCACAGGAGGTACTCGCCCGCCCCGTCGGACCCGAGCCAGGCGACGCCTTCCCGGGCCCTCCCGCGGAACCACTCCCGGAGGGGGCCGAACTCCCCCTCCCCGAGGCGGCGCCGCTTCCACGACAGGAGGGTGAGGTCGAAGCCCTCCGCCATCCTCCCGAGGAGACGGGGATGGGGCAGGGAGTGGAGGAAGAAGAGGATCCGGTTCCCGGGAACGAGGCGCCGCTCCGCCTGGGCGGCGAAGGCGGCGAAGACGGCGTCCCCCTCGGGGCCGCCGTCCTGGGAGAAAGGGAGGAGGCGGCGATCGGTGCGGGGCTTGTGGGGGAGGTTGGCGATGACGAGGCCCGGCTCCTCATGGTCGGGGATGGGCTCGAGGAGGTTCCCCTCGAGCCACTCGACCTCGACGCCGGTGTCCGAGGAGGTGCGGCGGGCCAGCGGGATGGCCTCGGGGTCGAGGTCGGTCCCGTAGACGGGCATGGCGCCGAGGAGGGCGCCGAGGGAGGCGAGGACGCCCGTGCCGGCGCCCACCTCCCAGAGGGGAATCATGGGCTCGACGTGGCCGCCCCGCACCAGCTCCCGCGCCACGGACTGGGTGGCGTGGTCCGCGGTGAGCCCCTTCTCCGGGCTCCGGTGCTCGACGACGGGGGGCATCTGCCCCTCGCCGTCCTCGAGGACGAGGAGGCGGACCTTCTCCTCCCCGGAGACGAGCTCGCCGGCGAAATCCGGATCCCGGGCGAGGGGATCCCGCACGGAGAAGGGGATGCCGTGGCCGCGGAGCCAGTCGAGGTAGGCGAGGAGGTCCGGTTCCATGGCGGGGAGTGTACGGCGCGGGCGGGATTCCGGCGAACCGGGGCGGAGGGGAACCCCGCCCCCCGTCAGGCCCGGATCATCGTCAGCAGCATCTTGAACCGCTCCACGGCCATGACGGCGTGGGGCACGTCGGCGGGCATGAGGAGGACGTCGCCGGCCTTCATGGCGTGGGCCTTCCCGCCGAGGACGACGGAGGCCCGCCCCTCCAGCACCTGCACGAGGGCGTCGAAGGGGGCGGTGTGCTCGCTCAACCCCTGGCCCGCGTCGAAGGCGAAGAGCGTCACCGTCCCCTTCTCCTTCTTCACGAGGGTCCGGCTGACGACGGACCCGGGCTGGTAGGCGGCGAGGGAGGCGAGGGAGGCGGCTCCCTCGGGCATCGCGGCGTCGGCCATGGGCGGCATCTCCTCGGACCCGCTCAGGGTCGCACGGAGGGCCGGCCCGGCGGCGATTCCCGACTCCTCAGTTCGTGACCTTCCAGACGTCCCCGTCCCCGCCGCGGGTCCCGACGGCGACCCGCCCCGTGATCCCGGCGCCCCTGTAGAAGGCGGCGTTCCCCGGGGGGCCGTTGTCCGGACCGCTCCAGCCGGACTCGTTGGCCGACTGCATCACGTCCCCGTACTGGTTGACGAAGAAGACGCGGGTCCCCGTCCTCTCCCGCTCCACGGGCCAGGCGTAGGCGCACCACGTGGTCTCCGCGAGATCCACGAGAACCTTCCCCGTCCCCCCCGCCAGGGAGGCCTGCGCCGCGGGCCCCGTTTCGTGGGTGAAGCCCGCCGGGTTTCCCGTGTCGGGGAGGAGGATCCGGAAGCAGTAGCCGGCCTTCGTGACGACGCCGTCCGCATCCACGTTGGCGAGGGCGGGGCTCATGATCGGCGGGTTCACCGGCGACCCCCGCGTCGAGAAGTCCGACGACGCCCCGCTCCCGCCGCCCCCGGGGTCGAAGCCCTTCCGCACCCCCGCGCTCCCCGTCATCTCGAGGAAGGTCCCGTACTCCCCGATGCCGTCGTTGTCGCAGTCGATCTTGCCGGATGTCTGGATCTGCGCCTGGCAGGAGGCCATGTTCCGCAGCGTGGCGATGGCTGATGTCTCGTTGGAGTCGTTCCGCAGCCCGGGGACGCTCCCCGTGGCCTTCTCCATGGCCTCCTCGAACTCCCTCATCATCGTGTCGAGCCTCCGATTCGCGTCCCGGGGGCCGACGGCCATCAGGAGGTCGAGGGGGAGGAGCGAGCCGTGCACCCGCAGCAGCGCCGCCTGGCGCTTCCCCTCGGGGGTGTCGAGGTAGGGCAGGACTTCGTCCAGCGTCGCCTCGTCCACCTGCTCCCTCACCCGCTCCGCGAGGAAGGCGAGGAGGGGCTTCCAGTCCACCTTCGCCATCAGCTCCTCCGTCTTCTTCGGGTCCCCCTTCGCCTTCCTCTCGATGTCCGCTCGGACCAGGGTCCGGAGGCGCTCCGGGTAGCCGAGCTTCTCGACGAGGCGGGCGGCCTTCTCGATGTGGCCCTCGGCGGCGGCGGAGGGGCGCGGGGGCGCGAAGGCGAAAGCGGCGGCGATGCCCGCGGCGGCGACGAGGGCGATGCGGACGATGCGGGTGATGCGGGTCATGGGGCCTCCTCCCGTTGCAGCGCTTGATCCCGGAGTGAGGCTAACCGTTCCCCGGAGGCCGGGCAAGGGCGGGAGTGCGGGATGGAGTCATCGAATCTCCCGGAATCGCCCGGAATTCCCCGGGATCGAGACTCGATCCCGTCATGCCTAGAGTCATACACACCGATGCAACCCCGTTGCTGCCAGTCCCTTGCATCCTTCCTGCCGGGTGCCTTGTGGGAACCATCATTGGCTTGTATTCTTCAGGTACGAGGCGCGGACCATCCGCGTCTCCTTCATCGGATGCAGGCGCGCGGCAGAAGGGTGCGCGCCCTGGAGGAGGTGCCCGACTTCCGTGGCGCGAGCATCATGGGACCGCCGGTGTTCGGCGGTTCCGCCACCGTGTGAGTCTGGGTTCCCATCGCCGCCTCCAGGCTGAAACATTTTTCCATCAGGAGAATTCCCATGCGCAAGAACGAGTCCGGTTTCACTCTCATCGAGCTGATGATCGTCATCGCCATCATCGCCATCATCGCCGCCATCGCCATCCCGAACCTCCTCGCGGCCAAGCTGTCGGCCAACGAGACGGCGGCCCTCGCCACGCTCCGCAACCTGGCCTCCTGCCAGGCCCAGGTCCAGACTTCCGGCAAGATCGACTGCGACAACGACGGCATCGGGGAGTACGGCTGCTTCCTCGAGATGACCGGCACCGTCGCGGTCCGCAAGGGCTTCACCGCGGGCAACCCCTCGCTGGCCAACTTCTCCGTCCAGGGCACCCCGGTCAACCCCCCCATCCTGTCCCCGGCGCTGGCCAACGTGGACGCCAACGGCTTCGTCACGAAGTCCGGCTACGCGTTCATGATCTTCCTGCCCGACGGCGCCACCCCGGCCGCCTGGACGAACGAGACCGGCCCGGCCGCTTCCGTCGCGGTCACCGCCGACATCGCTGTCGACCTCTCCGAGACGACCTGGTGCGCCTACGCCCAGCCCGTCGCCCACGGCAACTCCGGCAACCGCCGCTTCTTCGTCTACCAGTCCGGCGACGTCATGCAGTCCGCCAACGACACCACCAAGTACCAGGGTGTCAACACCGCCATCAACGGCAACTCCGCCTACCGCGGCGCCGGCATCACCTCCTCGGTCGCCATCGGGACCAAGGGGAACGACGGCGACGTCTGGAAGGTGACGAACTAGTTCCACGCCGCACACGCTGAACGGTCTTTCGGGGGGCGGCCTTCGGGCCGCCCCCCTTCGATTCCGGGGGCGGGGGGCGGGAGCGGGGGGGGCGGGAGAGGGGGAAGTGGAGAGCGGGGAGGGTGGTGGGCAGTCGTGGATTCGAACCACGGAAGGCTGAGCCATCAGATTTACAGACCGTCCCCCCGAGAGGGAACAGGCTGCGCCCTCTCGGGGTGACGGCATCCCATCGCATCCCACAGCATCCCACGGCATCCGGCATGGGGCCCACGTTGGGACCCACGCCGGGCCGGCCTCTCCCCTCGTCTCGCCCCCCGTCCGCGGTGAGAAACGCCGCCGACAGGTAGGAGCCCCGTGACGTTCCGCACCGCCGTTCTCGCCGCCGCCGCCGTGGCCGCCGTCGCCGCCTTCGTCCTCCTCCGCTGGCCCGGCATCTCCGTCGCCGCCTCCGTGACGGGCTCCCTCCTCGCCTTCGCTTCCACCCACCTCCCCCGGCACGGCCGGGAAAGGCAGTAGATCATGGGGAACCTCGCCCGCACCGCCGTACAGGTCTACTCCGGCCTCCTCGCCGTGGCCGGGATCGTCCTCATGTTCATTCCCGGGGCGCAGCCGGCCGGCGCCTTCCTCATGGGGATGTCCGGCGTCATCAACATGGGCCTCGCCGCGACGGCCCCGAGCGCCAGGGTGCGCAGTTTCCAGAACTCCCCCCACTACGGCATCGGGGACTTCAGCAACCCGAACGATCCGGACACCGTCACCTACCTCCTGTACGGCACCACGCGGGTAGTCCCGACCGTCTACCAGGAGCACGTCTCCTCCCTCGCGGAGGGCTCCGGCCTCGGCATCGCCGCCGTGAAGAAGCAGGGGATCAACATCCTGCTGGGCGTGGCGGAGGGGCAGGTCTCCGACATCACCGATGTCCGCATCAACGACCAGCCCGCCATGACGGAGCCCGAGGTGGACGTGAAGGTGGGCAAGGGGAACGGGACCCGGAAGGAATGGGAACTCCCGGGGCGCTTCGTCTACCTGCCATCCCTCACGGTCCGCGTGAACGGGGTGGAGGTGGCGCAGGTCACCTCCTCCGTCACCTCCTACCCGACCCTCCCGGCGAACTCCAACACCATCATCTTCGGGCGGAACAAGGGGGAGAAGATCCTCACGGAGACGTTCCGGGTGTACCTCAACGACGTGGAGGAGGTCCGGAGCGGGACCTACGGGTGGACGATCCGGAAGGTGACGAAGAAGAAGGCGCGCCTCCACTTCAAGGTGCGACCTCCGGCCGGCGCGAAGATCAAGGTCACCTTCTCCTACCTCGGGGCGACGGACCTCACCATCCGCCAGAACGGGCGCGGGCGGACTCTCCTCACCTTCGGGACGGCGCCCACGAACGGGCACGAGATCCTTGCAACCTACCGTCGGGCGAACTTCGAGGGCCTCATCATCGAGACGCGCCCCGGCACGCTGGATCAGGAGGGGATCCCGGGCTTCGGGGACTTCCGGAACTCCAAGACGGTGGCGGCGGAACTCACGAAGGACACGGAGCGGACCCACTCCACGGCGGGCGTCGTCAACGACGTCCGCATCGGCATCGCCGCCCCCCGGGGCTTCACCGTTTTCAACACCTCCGGCGGGCAGGACATCATCCGGGCGAACCTCGTCATCGGGTACGCGTGGCTCGACACGACGGGGACCGCGGGCACGAAGCGCACCCTCTACCACCTGGGCGACGGCGACAACGCCAAGCCCGACTTCCTGCTGGCGGGCCAGTCGGTCGCCCCCCGGACGTGGGAGATCGGCCTCCGCGACACCCTCCTCGGGCTCGTCAACGCGGGGTACACCGACCTCGGGGGGTTCGACCTTGAGGACGAACTCGCCACCCTCTCCGAGGGGACGCGGGTCAAGGTCTTCGTCACCCGGAAGGACGTGGTCCGGACCGACGCGCAATCGCTCGACGGCCTCTTCTTCCAGTACGCGACCGAGGTGACGGACGAACTGTTCTCCTACCCCGGGACCGCCCTCCTCGCGGTCCGGGCCCTCGTCACCGCGGGCCTCGACGGGGGCGCGCCCACCGTGACCTGCAAGGCGACCCGGGCGGACCTGTACGACCCGCGGACGGGCCTCTGGGACGGGCGTTCCGACAACCCGGCGCTGGCCGCCTACGACCTCATCACCTCGGGCAACAGCACGGCGATCCAGCGGTACGGCTCCCGGGGCCACTTCTCCTCCGCGGACGTGGACTCCACCACGTTCACGGCGTGGGCGGACTACTGCGATGAGTACGTCCACAACGACACGTCGGACAAGTCCTCCGCCGCCTCCTCCACCAACGGGGAGCGCCGCCACTCCCTCAACCTCGTCATGGACACGCCGATGTCGCTGTCCGAGTGGGTGGCCGACATCGCCTTCGTGGGCGGGTCCTTCGCGGTCATGCAGGGGGTCAAGTGGCGCTTCCCCCTCGACAAGGACGGCTCCGCCACCTTCGCCTTCACGGAGGACGTGGACCCGACGAACGCCAACATCGTGGCGGGCTCCCTCGAGCTCGGGCCGGAGCCCATCGAGTCCACCCCGACGGACATCGAGGTGGAGTACTTCGACCGGGAGCGGGAGTGGCAGGCGGAGATGGTGCTGGCTTCCCGGGGAGACCTGCTGGAGACCACGCCCCGCCGGCAGGTCCGCGTCTCCGCCCGCGGGGTGGACCGGGCCAGCGAGGCGGAGCGGCTCGCGGAGCGGATTCTCCTCCACGCCACCAACAACCCCGTGCCCGTGACGTGGCTCGCCCACCCCGGCGCCATCGCGCCCGAGGCCGGCGACATCGTCACCGTAACCTCCTACGTCCCCGGAGGGACCGCGGCGACGGGGTGGTCCGCGCAGAAGGTCCGGATTATCGGCATGACGCGGGAGTGGCCGGTGGACCAGCGGGCGCCGCTGCTCCGGTACGAGGCCCGGGTCCTCTCGGACAAGCCCTACGCGGTCACGTTCACGAAGGTCGCCTCCCCCTCCGGCGGGAACCTCCCCGGATCCGCCGCGGGTTCCGGGCCCGGCACGTCCGGGCCGCCCGTCTCCTCCAACGGCGGCACCTTCGGGGTGCCCGGGGGCGGGCTCAAGATCGGCGGGTTCTCGGGGAAGGTCAAGCGGCAGGGGGGGAAGTGAGATGCGGATCGAATACAGCACGAACTTCAACCCGGACGATTACGAAAACGCCATCCGGTCCAAGCTCCTGGCGGGGGTCCGGGCCGGCGTCCGCGCCGCGGGGCAGGACGCCGTTTCGCAGATCCAGAAGAAGATCACCGAGACCACCCCGCGGGCGCCCATCGACACCGGCCTCCTCCGGACCTCGATCACCTCCACGCCCGACGCCGACGGCCTCGCGACCACCGTCGGGCCCGCCCCTCCCGCCGCGGAGCGGGGCGCCGTGATGGAACTCGGGCGCAGGCCCAACGGGAGGATCCCCCCGCTCGATCCGATCTTCCAGTGGGTCCATCGCAAGGGGCTCGCCTCCCGCTTCCTCGCGGGTCGCCTCCGGGAACTCGCCCGGGAGAAGTCCCGGGCGCTCAAGGTGTCCCGCGGCGGGAAGAAGCTCTCCCTCGGGAAGAAGGCCATCAACCGGGACGTGGAACTCTCCCTCGCCTTCGCCATCCGGCGCTCGATTGCGAAGAAGGGCATCCGGCCCCGCCGGTTCATGGAGAAGGCCGGGGCCATCATCAAATCCAGGTTCCCCCTCATCGTCCGCGATGCCATCGACCGGGCGCTCCGGGGGCCGCCGCCGCCCCCGACACCATAGGAACTCCACCGCAACCCCAACCGTCCGGCCGACGCGCCGGGCAAAGGAAGTCACCGTGGCGAACGCCGGAATGCAGCACATCGTCTCCTCGGGGGGCCTCCCCCTCGACGCGAACCACGTCCCCATCCAAGAGGCGGCCCGGATCGTCCTCACCGACGGGAGCACCGCCTCCCCGCAGACCGTCAGCACCACGGAGATCGACCTCACCGTCCCCGCGGGGGCCGTCGCCTTCGTCGTGGAGTCCCGCGGCGCGGACCTCCGGGTCGCCATCGCCAACGGGGCCACCGCCACGTCCTACTTCGTCGTCGGGAACGGGCAGTACCGCCGGATCCCCTGCGCGGACCTCTCGACGTTCCACCTCCTCCGGAACGACGGGACGGATTGCGCGGTCACGTTCTACTGGGAGACCATCGGCGCATGACCTTCGCCCCCGCCGCCCTCTCGCCCATCGCCCCTCCGGCGCCCCCGGCCCGTGGCCCGTGTTCCTCGGGGTGCGGGCGCCCCGCGTTCGCCCGGGGATGGTGCCGCCCGTGCTACCTCAAGCGGTGGAAGGCCGGGACCGTCGCGGAGGAGGGGCGCCGCCTCCCCGAAGACGAGTGGGCCGCGGAGCTCGAAGCGGACCCCGACCTCTACGCCCGCGTCAAGGCCGCCGTCCGCGCCGAGTCCCGGCCCGAGACCGAACCCCGGTGGCGGTGGTACTCCACCTCCGCCCGGGACCCGGCCCCCGTCGTCCGCCGCCGATGCGGGGTCGCCCGCTCCGAATCGTCCTGGCTCGACGCCTTCCTCCGGTCGCTCGCCCGCGGGGACGCCGCATGACGGCCGGGGACACCCCGCCGGAGGGCCCGCCTTACCCCGTTCCGGGGGTAACAGCGCCCGATCCGGCGCCGGGCGGGGCGATGGGGCCGGGAAGGGAACTCCTCGCCGTGGCAGGCCCCGTACCGCCCTGCGCCGCCCGCCTACCCCGGGTACATGAGGGACTCACGGCCCGACAGGTCCGCGCCCTCGTCGCCCTCGTCACCTGCCGGGGGCCCGTGGAGGCTTCCCGTCGGGCCAACGTCCCCCGCCGGACCCTCTTCGACTGGCGCCGCAGCAACGCCGCATTCCGGCGGGCCTACGATGCGACTCTCGACGCCCTCCACGCCGACGCCCTCCGCTCCCTCGCCCCGGCCCTCGCGGAGGCGGGCGCCGCCCTCGCCGCGGGCGCCGACGGGACCCGGGGGATCTGGCCGACCATCGCCGCCGCCCGCGCCACGCTGGAGGCCGCGGGCCTCATCGAACCCGGGGCGGCCGCCGCATCGAAGGTGGACGCCCTCCGGAAGGAACTGCGGCGACTGGCGGAGCGGGTGCGGGTGCTGGAGGGGAGACTCGGGGTATCGGACGGCCGGGGCGGGTAGCATCGGCGGCCACAGGAGGGACCATGGATTTCAAGGCCCGCGCCGACAAGCTCCGCCTCTATCGACTTCTTCCGAAGCGCCAACCGCGAAAGGGTGGCCCCGGAGACTTTGAGTGGGACCTGTTCTGTGCGGTCAGGGACGGGGACGAGGACGCCCTCCGGCGCCTCGCGAAAACCGGATTCCATCCGGTGGACATCGTGGCACTCGGCGCCCTTGGGGATGAGGCGACCCTGGACAGGCTATGGCGACAGTCATCAGAGGGAACGAAGCGGCATCAGCTCGCGGGGTTGTTGCTCACGATACTCTTCCCGGAACACATGGATCAAATCGTCGAGAGCGCACAGGCGAGCCTTCGGGCGCGGGTGCGAGGTGACGTCTCCCCGCGGGAAACCCACCTCCCACAGGAGGAGGAGTAGGAACCGGGTCAGATTGAGTAACTGACGGCGGCGGGCCCCGGCGAGGACGACTTCCCGAGGGAGGACGCGCCGCGGGGGCGGGCCGGGGGGCGGGAGTGGGTCCCCCGCCGGGTCCCCCGCCTACTTCTTCCGGCGGTACTTCCGCTCCAGTCCCTTGAGGCCCTGCTCCAGGGCGTAGCGCACGACTCGGGCCGTCGTCCACGGGCCGGCGGGCCCCATGGTCGGGTGCCCATTGAGGCGAGGCCCCATCGCCCGGACTCGGCGTAGCAGGTCCGCGGGGAGGCGCACCGCGATCTGCCTCTCAAGGTTCAGCGCCTTCTTCCCGGCCATGGGTTCGCCCTCCTCGCCGGGAATCCTACCCGGGGGGCAGGCGGGATGCGAAGGGGCGGCGGGGGTACCCACGGGGGTACCGCGGCGCGCTACCGCCAGCGGGGCCGGGGCTCGGGACTCGCAAGCACCGTGTCCACGAAGGCGCGAAGGTCCATGGGCGGGTACGCCCGCCCCGTGCGCACCGCGGGGGCCGGCTCCCGCGGCCCGCCGGCCTCGCGGAACGCCTCCAAGTCGAACCGCCAGCACCGTCCGACCCGGAACGCCCCGGGGATGCGGCCCTGAAGCGCCAGCGTGCGAACGGTGTCCGGGTGGACCCCGAGGGCCTCGGCCATGGCGGCGGCGGTGAGGAAGTTCGCGGGGGCGGGCTCGTCGTTCATGGGCAACCTCCGATGAAAGAGGCCCCCGGAGTTTCCCCCGGGGGCCATGGTGCCGGTCGGGTGGGAACCCGGCCGGCTTTGGAAGGGCTAGGTCGTCGCGAGCGCCCCCTCGCACTCCTCGCAGGGGAAGCGCTCCGCGGGCGCCCCGGGCTCGAAGACCGGCGGCACCACGTCGCGGAAGCGGCAGCGGTGGAGCGGCGCGGCGTGGCCGTTCACGGAGTCGTGGTAGCCGTACCGCGGCGCGGCGCCGATGGTGGCGACGATCCACCGGGTGATCCGGCGGACCCGGGGGTCCGTGTTGCGGTCGGGCCCGTTCTCCCCCTCACCGGGGATCGAGTAAGAGATCCCATCCCGCGGCCCCCCGTAGCGGGGCCCGAGGTGCTCCCACTCGGCCTTCACGCCGAACCGCATCTCGAAGTCCCCCACCGTCATCCCGGCCCGCTCAAGGGCCTCGGGAAGGCGGGTGAAGGACCACAAGCGCTCCTCGGCCCGGTTCATCCACAGCGCCTCCGTGAAGTGCCCGGGACGCCTCGCCGTCGCCCGGTGGTAGACCCGCTCCTTCCCACAGGTGATGCACGCACGCACCCGCCGCCTGGGGAGCCTCCTCCGCGTCATGTTCCGCATCATCGCACCCTTCCCCCGGGTTCCCGCCCGGGATGGCCGGCCCTTCCTCCCCGTGTCCCGCCCGGCCCCGGGACCCGGCCGGCGGGCGCCCTTGCCCACCGCGCATCCCATGTTGCTACATCCGGGATTCAGTGTCAAGGGTCCTTCCGCGGGGCGTCCTCCTCCCGCGGTATCCTCTCCTCGCCCCCTGGCCTGTTGCGCGTCCGGCCCGACCCGGGAACCGGCGGCGGCGGTCGCTGGGGGGCAACTTCTCCCCTCGGGGCCCACCGAAGGACCCGCGCCCCCTCCCTCCCCCACCGCGCCAGAGGGGAATCCGTCTCGCGGGCATCCGTCTCGGCAACGGACCCGGGCGGCGCCCGGGGGATGTCCCTCACCCGTGGCAGATTGTCCCCGGGGCCGCTAGCACCGCCTGATCCGCGGTAGCGAATCGCCGCCGTCCCGGCTGCGGCCCCCTCGCCGGGACGGGAATCTCCCTTGGACGGAGGGGGCCATGCCGCGACCGCGAACGACGCAGGAGAAGCCGGAGGCCATCGCCCTCCGCGAACTCGACGCATGGGAGGCGGACCTCCGACGGCTCGCTGAGGAGGACGCCCGCGGGGACGAACTCCTCCATGCCGCTGCCCGTCGGGCCAAGCGCACGGACCCGGCCCCCTGGCGCGGCTGGCACGGCCGCCTCGAGATGTTCCGGGAGTACCGGCGGCTCCTGTGGGGAGCAATGTTCACGCAGAAGGAGATCCACCCCATCCTCGCCAGCGGATTCTACTCGGGGATCGTCATGCGCTACGGCGACGAGGAGGAGGAGGCCGCGATCGGTCGCCTCGCCCGGGGGGGCCGACCGATTCCCGGCCCGCGCACCGCCGCCACGTTCAAGATCCACGCGGTCGCTGACGACGGGACGTGGATCCTGCCGACCGACGGGGTCCTGTGGCTGAACGCCGCGACCGGCTCTACCCTTGCGACCAAGGATGACCTCGGCTGCCCAATCCTCCATTCCACGGGCGAGCGAATGGACGCACGGAAGGAACTGTGGGAGCTCGGGCGCAGGGCCCTCGTCATCGCGTCCGAATCCCACTGGCGCCGGGCCGGGCTCCCCCCCGAGAAGTGGGCTTTCTCGCTCTCCCGCGCCGTTGCTGCCTACGGAATGAAAGACGCGGAGAAGGAATGGACGGCCCGCGAGCGCAGGGAGAGAATCAAGGCGCAGATCAAGATGGCGCGGAAGAACTACATGAACGACCGGGAGACGGTCGCCGCCGCCGCCCTCTACTCGCGCACGTTCCCCGACGGGCGGAGGATCGCGAGCAAGTAAACGCACCGATCCCGCGTTGACCGCCGAGGCCGATCGGGCGTGGTGTCATAGAAGCATGGACCACGCGAAGCCCCTCACCGACCTACCGGCCGTCCTCAGTGCGGAGGACATCGCGGCGGCGCTCCACGTTAAGCCACAGCGGGCCCGGCAGCACCTCGCCGCTGGCGCCTTCCCCGGCGCCGTCAAGATCGGGAAACGCTGGCTCCTCCCGCGGGAGAGGTTCCTCGAGGCGCTCGGGGTGGGGGCCGCGAAGTGACCGTCGCCGCTCCCCCGTCCGCACTCCCGAGGCCGCCCGCATGACCGTCGCCTCCTCCCCCGTCCGTTCCCCCGAGGCCCTCCGGTGGGCCCGCCGGTGGGCCGCCATGACGCCCGCTCAGCGGCTCCGGCGCTACCGGCGCCAGAACGCGGCCCGGCTCCTCCGCGAGGCCCGGAACCCCGAGGCCCTCCGCCGCCGTCGGGCCGGGGACCGAGTCCGCCGAGCGATTGCCGATGGCCGACTGGTTCGCCCCTCGACCTGCTCCCGCTGCGGCGGGAACTTCGGGCCCCACGCGATCCACGCGCACCACCCGGACTACTCCTGGCCCCTCTTCGTCGTGTTCCTCTGCCGCCCGTGCCATCAGGGCGTCCACGCGGAGACCGTGGGCGGCGGCTCCTACGCCGCGGTGGACTTCTCCGTCGGGTCCACGACTGCGGGGGGCGCCTGATGCCCGGCCGCGAGGACTTCGGGATCGTCCGGCTGCGGGTCCTCACCGACCCCCGCGTCCACGATGCTGCCGCCCGTTTCGTGAAGGCCAGGATTGCGAAGGAGGCGACCGCCCTCAGCACCGTGGCCGGCGTCCTCGCCCTCCTCGGCGGCGCCCTGGCCCGGGACACGGACGACGGAAACCTCCCCGGTGACGCCGTTTTCTACCTCGGAATGCTCGGCTACGACCGCCGGGTCGCCTCCGCCATCATCGAATCGCTGCGCGGAGCCGACCTCATGGACGGGGCCCGACTGCGCGGCTTCGACGACTGCTACTCCTCGCTCCTGAAGGATCGGGCGGCATCCCGAGGCCGCCGCGAGGCTGCCCGCGAGGCTGCGAGGCAGGAGAAGGTGGGCGGGAAGGGCGGGACCGTCGCCGATGGTTCGGCGAACCGTCGGGGAACCGACGCCGACGGTTCCCCTGTCACCGGTACGGTCCGTACCGGTCCGGTCCGTACCGAACCGGGGGAGGCGGCGGCGCCCCCCGCCCCAGCTTCGACTGCTCCGGCTCCGGCAGAGGACCCGCGCACCATCCCCGAGCCCGCCGTCCGCGGACTCGACGGGAAGGCCCGCCACGAATTCACCGCCCGCGGCCTTGGCGCCCTCGCCGCCCACAACCTCGTTTCGCGGGACCTCGCCGGGGCCATGGCCCAGGGCGCGACGGCCGCGGAACTTGCCGAGTGGGCAGTCAAGGGGTGGGACCCGTCGAAGCGCAACGACGACAACCTCCGCGCCTTCTGGGTCGCAAGGAAGGCCCGGAAGGGGCGAGAGGCCCCCATCGACCCCGCCGAGCGGGAGCGAATCCAGAACGAGGTGGCCGCCATGCGGGCCGCCGCAGGCATCGGAGGTGCCGCATGAACCGCGCAGCGTTCGCCCAGGCCGCCGCCGATGCCTCCCCGCTGCTCCCGGAACTCTCCGGGTTCAACGCCGCCCTGCGCCGCCTTGTCGTCGCCGAGGGGCGCCTCGACGCATCCACGGAGCCCGGCCCCGAGGACGGCGAGGGGGCGTGGTCGGGGTTCCGGACCGCGCAGGCCGCCCGCATGGAGCCCTTCCGCAAGGCCGCCGAGGCGCTCGCGCAGGCGAAGGGCAGGGCCGAGGCCCGGCTCGGGCGCTCCCTCACGGAGGAGGAGGCCCGCCTCGGGTTCGGCTTCAGCAACCGCCGCGGGTTCCCCGGGGCCCCGGTCGGGGAGTGGGGCCTCAAGCCCGGCCGGACCATCGGCGCCCCGCCGCGGGTCCCGCCGGCCGCCCCCGCCGTGGAGGAGGAGCCCGTCCGGATGGACTTCGGCGCCGCCGTCCCAGCCCCGGCCCCCGCGTTCTCCACGGCGAAGTGGGCCCACGGGCGCAACGGCTCCCACGCCGCCACGGACCACCGGCCCCACCCCACCACGGCCGCGGGTCAGTCCGCCGAACCGATGCCGACCAACCCCTCCCCCCGAATGGCGGAGGCCCGCGCCGTGGCCGGCGTGGTCCCCTCCGCGGCCCCCAGCGTCACCCGAACCCCGGCCTGAAGCCGGAAAGGATCGCCCCATGTCCCTGCTCCATCGCCTCGTCGCCCGCCTCACCGGCCGCGCCCGCCAGGGTGCGGGTCGGGACGTCACGGAGAAGCAGCGCCGCGGCATCACCGCCTACCCGCCTCCGTCCGAGACCGACCGCAAGAACGCGGAGGCCGCCACCAAGACCGTGGTGCCCGTGAAGATCGACGTCATCCGCGATCCGAACGGCGCCGGGTGGGACCGGTAGTGGCCTTCCACCTCCCCGTCCTCGCCGAGGGCATCGGGCGGACCGCCGACGGGACTCCCGTCGAGTGGACGCCCGCGGCCCTTCGGCACGCGGCGCGACTCCTCCGGGGATCCCGGGTGGCCGTGACGCGGCGCGGGGGGCGCTACGTCCACCCGCGGGACGGGGAGCCCCGGCGCATCGTGGGGACGCTGCCCACGGTGCGGCTCGAAGCCGGGCCCCGCGGCATCGTGCTGCGGGCCCGCGTCCACCTCCTCCCTGGCGCCCCTGGCTCCCTCCTCCGCGCCATGGGCCGCGAGGGGGCGGGCCTCTCCCTCTTCGCACGGGTCTACCAAGTCCCCCGACCCGAGGGGGGCGTCGAGGCCCTCGGCATCGTGAAGGAGGAGGACGGGATCTACACCGACATCGTCCACGGTCCGGCCATCCGGACAGAGAGGGGGCCCGCTTGAGGGACTCCGAATTCCTCGAGATGGCGCTCGCCGACCGCGACGAGGCCGCGCTCCGAAACCTCGCCCGCACGTCGAAGCGGCCGATGGTGCGACTCCGCGCCGCGGAGGCCCTCGGGGACGCCGCCCTCCTCCGGGAGATCGCGGCGACCGCCCTCCGCCCGACCGCCCGCAGGCTCGCCGCGAAGGCGCTCGCCGCCCTCGACGCGCCGGTCAGCCCCGCCGCAAGGGACGCCGCCGCCTTCGTGAAGCGGGCCCGCGCCATCGGGCTCCACGACGAGGAGATTCTCTCCCTCGTCTCCAAGTGTCTTTCGGATCCCGGGGCCGAACTGCTCGGGCACCACGCGCCGTCGGTTGCCGAAGCTCGCCCCCTGGCCGGGCCACGGGCGGAAGCTCCGACGGCGCAACCCACCCCATCGAACGGGCACCGCCCGAGGAGGACCGCATGAAGTCCATCGCGTCATGGTTTCGCGGAACGGCCGAATTCAAGGCCGTCGCCGAGGGCCGCAGCGCCGACGGTCGCCAGGCCCGCACCGCCGCCCGCGCCGAACTCCGCTCGGCCCGGGCGGCCGTGAATCCGGCCATCGCCACGGAGGCGGGGATCCCCGACCTTCGGCGCAAGGTCGCCGAGGCGGCGGAGGCCCTCCGCGCCGCTCGCGCCGCGCTCGAAGCGGCGGACCAGAAGGTCTCCTCGTCGGCCGCGTCGTGGGCCGCCCGGGTCGAGAAGGCGGAGAGCGCCGTGAACGCGACCGCCAACGCGAGGCTCCGCGAATTCCGCCTCCTCCTGCGCAACCTACGCGATCAGGTGCGGCGGGGAATCGTCCGCCCGCCGTCCGGCGTGGCGCCGGACCTCGCCAAGGTCGATGCCTACCACGCGGCCATCCTGGCCGATTTCAAGTGGGCCAGCGCAACCATCGCCGAGGACCATTCCGACGAAGAAGTCGAGCGGGAGATCGCCAAGCGCCTCGCCCGAACCCGGGCCGACTTGCTCCTCGACCCCGAGCCCGTGGAGTCCGCCCGATGATGGGGGGCCGCACTGCCAGGGACCTCCACCTTGAGCCCGTCGGCTCCGTGCGGCTCAGGTCACGACTCGGCGCCCTGACGGTGGAGGAGTCCGTCGGGCGGTACGTCGCCGCCCTCGCCGCCTTCCGCCGTCGCACGGGCGAGCTGCCCTCCGCCGTGGAGGAACTCCACGCCGAACTACGGGTCGCCGCCGGGCCCCTTCCCAAGGGATGCAAGCCCCTCCCGCCCCTTCCCACCCACGGACCGACGAGCCCGGAGTCCGCGTGGAACCTCTTTCAAGAGGCCCGCGGCCCGGAGGTGACGGCCGATGTGATCTGGGCGAGGATCAGCCTTGTCCTCGGGGGCTTCCTTCCGCCGGAGGCAGCCTACGCGCCGGGCGGGTTCACGCCAATCCTCGAGCCCGCCCTTCACCTGGGCGAGGACCCGGGCCGGGATGCGGAGGTGGTCCGATGAAGGCCGCCGACGCCCTCCTCGTCTCGGGCAGGCTCCGGGTCCTCAAGGCCGTCCCCGGCGCGATCAGGGCGGGCACCTTCGGCCCGGGTCACGCGCAGGTCAGCACGTGGTTTCAGACCGGGGGCCTTTCGTGGTGCTCATGCGGGCGTTTCCCCCGCTGCAAGCACGCCGCCGCCCTCGCCCGCGTGGCGCCAGCCTCCCTCGTTAAGGCCGCGGGCCTCGGGGACCTCCTGTGAAGCGCCCCTCCTCCTCCACCTCCACCGAAAACGCCCTCGCCGGGGCGACGTGGACCGCGGGGGAGGCCCGCGCCTTCTACGATGCCGCCGCCCTGGCGCGGGAGTGGGGCTTCAGCGAGCCCGGGATCCGCCGACTCGCCGCCCGCGGGGAGATCCCCGGGGCGAGGAGGGTCGCCGGTCGCTGGATCTTCTCCCGCGCCGTCCTCGAGGACTTCTTCCGCGACTCCGCCGCCAAGGAAACCCCCACCTCCACCTTCCGCCCCGCCCCGTCATCCGACCGTCCCATCCGGCATTCGGACTTGCAACGGATGTGGACATCGGGGAACATTCGGGATGCGAAAGGAGGTGGCCTATGAGCCACAAGCGCAGGACGTTCGGATCCGTCTACCAGCGGGGCAAGGTTTGGTACCTCCGCGTCAGGACCCCCGAGGGGGAATTCAAGCGGGCCGCGGGGCAGGACCGGAAGCTCGCCGAGATGAAGCTCGCGGAACTCCGGGCCAAGTGGGAGAGGGAGAAGATCCTCGGGGTGAAGGAAATCGGGCTCGTCACCCTCGGCGGGTTCTGGCCGACGGTGGAGCCCGTCCTCCGGGGGCGCCTCACCCCGCACGGGCTCCGGGTCAACGCCGGGATGTTCCTTCGGGCCGTGGGGCACTTCGGGAAGAAGCCCCTCGCCTCCATCACCGCCGCCGACGTTTCCGACTTCGGGACGTGGCTTCGGACTTCGCGGGGCGTCTCCCCCGCCACGGTGAACCGGCACCTCGCCCTCCTCTCCGTCGTGTTCCGGGAGGCCGTGGAGCGGGACTTCGCCCGCGAGAATCCAGTCGCCCGCGTGAAGCGCCAGCGGGAGGAGACCAAGGCGATCCCGTGGGTCCCCCTCGCCGACCTCCGCCGGCTCCTCGCCGTGGTCCCCGCCGCCTTCCGGTGCTTCGTCGTCCTCGGCATGGAAACCGGCTGCCGCCGCGGGGAACTGGAGCGCCTGGAGTGGGCCGACGTGAACCTCTCCCGGGGCGTCCTCCTCGTCGCCAAGTCCAAGAGCGGGAGGCCGCGGGAGATTCCCCTCACCGCCGCCGCCCGCGCCATGCTGGAGGGGATGGAGCCCGACCGGGCGCCGCGCCCCATCCGCGGCCCGGACCTCGTCTTTCCGGGCCTCGACGTGGGGCGGGCCTCGCGCCTGTTCCCGCAGTGGTCCGTGGCGGCGGGCCTTCCTCGGCTCCGGCTCCACGACATGAGGCACGCGTTCTGCTCCCGCCTCGCACAGGCGGGGATCCCCATCCCGACCATCGCCAAACTCGCCGGGCATTCCAACCTCACGACGACGATGCGCTACGCCTGCCACTCCCCGGAGAATGCGGGGGTGCTGGCGATCCGTGCGCTGGAGGCCGCCGAAGGGACCCCCGCGCCGGCCGCCGCCCAGGTGGTCGCCGGATGATCACCGCCGCCCCCACCGACCGGCCGAACCTTGGGACCCAAGCAGGGGCCCAAGGGGACGCGGGGCCCATCGCCCGCGACGGCACCCCTCGGGGGAGCCGTCGCAAGTCTGCTACGGCGCGTGGGTTGTGGGTGGTGGGCAGTCGTGGATTCGAACCACGGAAGGCTGAGCCATCAGATTTACAGTCTGACCCGTTTGGCCGCTTCGGTAACTGCCCACGATGGCCGCTCTCGGAGCCCGCGGAGGGAGTCGAACCCCCAACCCCCTGCTTACAAAGCAGGAGCTCTGCCATTGAGCTACGCGGGCGGCGAGAATCGCCAGTCTAGCGGCCGCGCGCGCCCCTCCCGGAGGAAGTTCGACGGGAAGCGGCGAAGACGCCCCGCGCCGCCTTGAGGTAGGCCGCCAGGTTCCGCTTCACCTCGGCCATGGTGTCCCCGCCGGTCTTCTCCAGCAGCGCCGCGGCGATCTCGAGGAGTGCGGCCGCCTCGGCCACCACGGAGCAGGCCGGCACCGCGCAGACGTCGCTCCGCTCCGTCGCCCCCGTCGCCGCTTCCCCCGTCACGGCGTCCACGCTGGGAAGCGCCTCGCGGAGCGTCGAGAGCGGCTTCATGGCCGCCCGCAGCACGATGCGCTCCCCGTTGGAGAGCCCCCCCTCGATCCCCCCCGCGTGGTTCGAGGAGCGGCGCGGGAAGCCCCCCCGCGGCGCCGGCAGGATCGGATCGTGGGCGAGGGAGCCGGGCCGGCGGGCCGCCTCGAAGCCGAGGCCGATCTCGACCCCCTTCACCGCCGGGATCCGCATCAGCGCCGCCGCGAGGCGCCCGTCGAGCCGGTTCTCGGCCACGCGGAAGTCCCCGAGCCCCGGGGGCACCCCGTCGATGCGGACCTCCACCACGCCGCCGACGGTGTCGCCGGCGGCCTTCGCCCCGTCCACGAGGAATGTCATCGCCTCCGTCACGGAGGGATCGGGGCAGAGGAAGGGCGAGAGGTCCCTCGCCTTCACGAGGGAGGCGAGATTTCCGGGAACGGACGCGGCCACCACCTCCCCCAGGGAGAGGCAGAACCCCGCCCCCTCGATGCCGCACTCCCGCAGGAGGAGCGCCGCCACCGCGCCGGCCGCGACCAGGGCCGCCGTGGAGCGGGCGCTCGCCCGCTCGAGGACGTCCCTCGCGTCCCGGGTCCCCATCTTGAGCATCCCCGCGAGGTCGGCGTGGCCCGGCCGCGGCCGCGTCACCGGGGGGAGGCGCTCCAGGGTCGCGTCCCGGTTGCGGACCACGAGGAGGAGGGGATCCCCGAGCGTCCGCCCCCCGCGGAGCCCGGCGAGGATCTCCACCCGGTCCCGCTCGATGCGCATCCGCCCGCCGCGCCCGTGGCCCCGCTGGCGCCGCTCGAGGAAGCCGTCCACGGCCTCCGCCGGGAGCGCGAGCCCCGCGGGCACCCCCTCGAGGATCCCCGCCACCGCGGGCCCGTGGGATTCCCCCGCCGTCGCCAGCCGGAGCGCCATCAGGAGGCCTCCCCCCCGCCCTTCGTCTCCTCGGAGGAATGGCGCTCCCCGTCGAAGGAGAGCACCCGGCCCCGGCCCTCCACCTTCGTCTCCACGTGCACCGGCCGCTTCCAGATGCGCGCCAGCGCCTCCAGGGTGTCCCGCGCGTAGTCCCCCCGGAGGTCGAGCCCCTCCCACTGGTGGCGCAGCAGGAGCTCGCCCCGGTTGCGGTGGTTGGCGTCGACGGCGTGGATGATGGGGTTCCCGAGGTTCGTGATGTCCCGCAGGAGGGTCGACTTCACCTTCTCGAAGTCCCGCGTCTCGATGACCTTCTCCCCCTCGGCGTTGCGGGCGAAGACGAAGAGCTTCTTCTCGCGGACGAAGTCCTCCGTGAGGAACTCGTCGATGAAGGTCACGTCGTTGTAGGCCTTCCGCACCTCGAAGATCTTCCGCCTCCCGAGCCCCGCCTTCGTGTCCCAGGACCGCCGCCGCGTCCAGTCCTCGCAGCGGCCGTACTCCGTCCCGAAGCGGCCCCGGTCCCACCGGTCCTGGATGTCCCGCCACAGCTCGAGCCCGAGCTTGTAGGGGTTGAGGCGGCCCGGCGCCGTGGCCACCGTCGCCGAGTGGGCGTCGGCGTAGTCGAGCACCTCGTCGTCGGAGAGGGCGCGCTCCGTCATGATCGTCGAGTGCCAGTAGGTCGCCCACCCCTCGTTCATGATCTTGGTCATCGCCTGGGGGGCGAAGTAGAGGGCCTCGGCGCGGACGATGCCGAGGACGTCCCGCTGCCAGGAGGAGAGCGGCGCGTTCTCCAGGAGGAACCGGAGCACGTCCCGCTCCGGCTTCGCGGGGAAGCGGCGCTGCTTCTCGAGGGCCTTCTCCAGCCTGCGGCGCTCCCGCGCCATCTCCTCCGGCGGGTTCATGTACCGGTCCATGTAGTCGGGGCCGGAGCGCAGGCGCGGGATCCGCTCCCCGAGGCGGCGCTCCTCCTCGTCGAGGGCGTCGGCGTCCTCCCCGGCGGTGGTCCGGCGGGGCGCGCCGGGCCGGTAGGGCTCGTAGGGGTCGACGAGGTTCTCGAGGCAGAGGGCGTCGTCGAGGAGCTTCTCCACCTTCTCGGCCCCGTGGCGGTCGGCGTACCGGCGGATGCGCGTCCCGTGGTTCGCCATCTGGTCGATCATCTTGCGGTGCGTGGGACCGAACCAGAGGTTGTTCTTGAAGAAGTCGGCGTGGCCGTAGACGTGGGCGATGACGATCTTCTGGTCCGTCATCGCGTTGGACCGCATCAGGTAGGCGTAGCAGGGGTCGTTGTTGATCACCAGCTCGTAGATCTTCTGGAGCCCGTAGGCGTAGGTCTTCCGGAGCTGCTCGTACTGCATCCCGAAGCGCCAGTGCGGGTAGCGCGTCGGGAACCCCCCGTAGGAGGCCACCTCGTGGAGGGCGTCGTGGTCCAGGAGCTCGAAGAAGGTGTCCGGGAAATCGAGCCCGTACTCCTCCGCCCATGCCCGGATGCGCTCGCGGACGCGGCGCAGGTCGGCGGGGAGCGCGATGGTCACCGGCCGGTCCCCAGGAAGGTCCGGATGGAGGGCAGGATCCCCTCCCGGTCCGGGATCTCCGAGGTCAGCACCCGCTCGTCGGCGCCGAGCTCGTTGTCGAGGTCCACCTTGAACTGCCCCGACCCGTAGGCGCTCTTCACCTGCCCGTAGCAGAACACGTTCACCCTGGGGAGGAGCTTCTCCCGGAGGAGCTGCATGCAGTACCGGGTGTCCCCCCCGCTCCAGTTGTCGCCGTCGGAGAAGTGGAAGGGGTAGACGTTCCACTCGAGGGGGGAGTAGCGCTCCTCGATGATCCTCGAGCAGAGCTCGTAGGCGCTGGAGATCTTGGTGCCCCCGGACTCCCGGAGGTGGAAGAAGGAGTGGCGGTCCACCTCGCGGGCGGCGGCGTCGTGGACCAGGTAGCGCACCTCGATGTTGCGGTACTGGGAGCGCAGCCACGTGTCGATCCAGAAGGCCTCGATGCGGACGATCTCCTTCTGCTCCGTCCCCATGGAGCCGGACACGTCCATCATGTAGATGACGGCGGCGTTGGACTGCGGCACCTCCGTCACGCGCCAGGAGCGGTAGCGGCGGTCCTCCCTCCGGGGGACCACCACGGGCCGCCCCACGTCGTAGGTGCCCGCGGAGATCTGGCGGCGGAGGGCGGTCTTGTAGGTCCGCCGGAAGTGGCGCAGGCTCTCGGGCCCGGTCCGCCGGATGGACCGGTACCGGCGCACGTCGGAGAGCACCGCCTCGCGGCCCCGGGGCTTGATGGCCGGGAGCCGGAGCTCCTCGCCGAGGAGTTCCGCGAGCTCGGGCAGGCTCACGTCCACCTCGAGGACGTGCTCCCCCGCCTCCTCCCCCGCCTCGCCGGCGCCGCCCTTCCCGGGGACCGGGTCCCCCTCGCCGCCCTCCCCCATGCCGACCCCGGAGTCCCGGTTGTCGCCGAAGGTGAAGCGGGGGAGCCGGATCTCCGGCAGGGGGATGGACACGGTCCCCTTCCCCACCTTTCCGAGGAGCTCGCCCCGGGTGATGTACTTCTTCAGGTTCTTCCGGACCTGCCCCCGGACGATGCGGCGGAACCGCCCCACGTCCTGGTCGATGCGCCGGGCCACGGGGACCTCGCGCGCCAAGATGCCCCCTACTCGTCCCGGTCCCGCGCGTCGCCGCGGGCGAAGATGGAGGCCACGAAGTTGAGCACGTCCGTGGAGCAGACGTCGCAGTAGCCGTGGTTCTTCACGAGCCGCCCCTTCACCACGTCGATCTTCTCCTGCGTCTCGCGGTCCACGACGGCGGAGACGATGGAGGTGAGCTTGATGGAGTCCTTCTGGTCCTCGAAGAGCTTGAGCTCGAGGGCCTTCTGGAGCCGCTCGTTGGTCCGGTAGTCGAAGGTGCGCCCCTCCACGGCCAGCGCCCCGATGTAGTTCATGATCTCGCGCCGGAAGTCGTCCTTGCGGCTCTCGGGGATGTCGATCTTCTGCTCGATGGATCGCATGAGCCGCTCGTCGGGCTCCTCCTGCTGGCCCGTGTAGCGGTTCTTCATCTTCTCGTTCTGGGTGAAGGCCTTGATGTTGTCCACGTAGTTGGCGCAGAGGCGGGCGATGGCCTCCTCGTCGGCGCTGATGGCCCGCTGCACCTCGTTCTTGATGACGTCCTCGTACTCCCGCTTCACCAGGGCGAGCAGCTCCCGGTAGCGCTTCTTCATGTCGTCGCTGACGATGAGGGAGTGGTGGACGAGCCCGGTCTCCAGCTCGTTCATCACCATGAAGGGGTTGATGCAGGCGGGGCCCTCCTCGGAGACCAGCGCGTTGGAGATCTTGTCCTGCACGTAGCGGGGGGAGATCCCCGTCATGGCCTCGGCCGGCGCCTCCTCGCGCAGCTCCCGCACCGTGTCCTCGGTGTAGCCGGGCAGCATCCGGCCGTTGTAGAGCTTCATCTTCTGGAGGATGGAGAGGTTCGCCTTCTTGGGCTCCTGCAGCCGGGTCAGGACCGCCCACATGGCGGCCATCTCGAGGCTGTGGGGGGCGATGTGCTTGCTCCGCACCAGCTCCTGGCTGAAGTCGCGCTTGTAGATCTTCACCTCGTCGTCGAGCTCGACGTTGTAGGGCATGTCGATCTTGACGGTGCGGTCCCGGAAGGCCTCCATGAGCTCGTTGGACTGGAGGCGGCGGTACTCGGGCTCGTTGGTGTGGCCGAGGATCACCTCGTCGATGTCCGTCTGGGCGAACTTCTTCGGCTTGATGGAGTGCTCCTGGGAGGCGCCCAGCAGGTCGTAGAGGAAGGCGACGTCCAGCTTCAGCACCTCGATGAACTCCACGATGCCGCGGTTGGCGATGTTGAACTCGCCGTCGAAGTTGAAGGCCCGCGGGTCGGAGTCGGATCCGTACTCGGCGATCTTGCGGAAGTTGATGTCCCCCGTGAGCTCCGTGGAGTCCTGGTTCTTCTCGTCCTTCGGCTGGAAGGTGCCGATGCCGACGCGGTCCTTCTCGCTGAGGACGAGGCGGCGGATCCGCACGTCCTGCTCCACCATCCGGCTCCAGTCCCCTCCGGACCGCTCCAGGGCGAGGCGGTAGTTCATCCGGCAGGAGGGGCACAGGTCGCCGCCGACGTCGACGCGGTAGGGGGCGTCGAGAGCCTGGTTCATGGCGTCGAGGAGGGCCTTCCGCGAGCCCGGCGGCACGAGGCGCAGGGGCTCCTCGTGCATGGGGCAGGACTCCCACCCGTCCCCGCCGTCCCCGCCGGGGCGGCCGGTCTTCCACTGGAAGGTGTAGAGGGCCCCCTCCTTCGACCGGGAGTAGGCCTCGAGGCCTCGCTTGAGGAGCCGCACGATGGTGCTCTTGGCCGAGCCCACGGGCCCGTGGAGGAGCAGGATGCGCCGCTCCGCGCCGTAGCCGCAGGCCGCCGCCTTCAGCACGTTCACGAGCCGCTGCAGGGGCCGCTCGAGTCCGTACACCGCCTCCCGCCCGCCGCCGAGGGGGTCGGAGAAGAACCGGTAGCGGACGACCCGCTCCTTGTGCTGCAGGACCTCCTCCGTCCCGTGGGTGAGGATCATGTCGTAGAGCCGCTGGAATGCGTTCCTGGCCACCCGGGGATCGGCGAGGGCGATGTTCACGTAATCCTGGAAGCTCCCCGTCCAGTGGAGCTCCTGGAAGTCCTCGAGGTCCCTGTCCTGCCGCACCGCCGACAGCAGTTCCGACACCTTCTCCCGGGATCGGGCCATGTCGTCCTCCTGGTTCCGCCGACGCCCCGATCCTACGCCCCCGCGGCCCCGGGGGGATACGGTACCCGACCCGATTCATCGGGGTTGTGGGATGGGATCACGCCCGGGCGGGAACCGGCCACCGTCGTCCAAGGGACGGGTAGATTCCCTCCATGGAACCACGGGACCGCCTGCTCCTCTCACTGGGCCTCGCCGCCGCGGCGGCGGCGGCCGGTGCGGCGATCCTCTTCGGGCCGGGGACCGTGGACCGCACCGGGGACCCTCCGCCCCCGCCCCCCTTCGCCCATCCCGGTGCGGGAAACGCGCGGAGGGATCTTCCCCCCCTCGTCCTTCCCGCGGGAACTCCGCCGGAGGCCGCCGCCGTCCTCGCGGAGACCCGCCGCCTCCTCGTGGAGGGGAGCGATGCCGAGGGGAGGGCGGCGCTCCGGGCCCTGGAGTCCCCCTCCCCCGGCGGCCCCGTCGCCGCGGCGGCCCCCCTCTGCCTCCGGGCCGTGGCGCCCCTCCTCGTGGCCATCGTGGCGGCCCCCGACGACCCCCTCGCCGGCCCCGCCACGGCGGCCGCCGTGGGGCTCGCACGGGCCGGCGGCCCCGCGGGCCGGGCGGCGCTCACCGAGACCGGCTTCGTCGCCCGCGCCCTCGCCCTGCAGGCCGGCACGGGGCCCCCGGGACTCCGGGTCGAAGCCGCCCGCCTCCTCGGGCTCGTGGGAGGGGCGGAGGCCGTGGACTGGCTCGCCTACCTGATGGCCAGGGCCGGGGAGACGGAGGTCCGGGAGGCCGCCGTCCACGGCCTCGCGTCGGCCTTCCTCGTGGAACGGCCCGCGGGGCCCGCGCCGCTGATGGCTGTCCGGGCGGTGATGGAGGACCCCGCGACGCCGGAGCCGGTGCTGGTGGCCTGCATCCACACCGTGAACCGGGCCTGGACCTGGTTCGAGCCCTACGGGGTCGAGGGGGCCGTCATCGCGGGGCTCTCGCGGCCGGCGACCCGCTACGCCGCCGCCAAGTTCCTGGACGACCACCCCCTGGAGGCCGCCGCGCCGGCGGTGCTCGCGGCGGCGCGGACGGAGCGGGACCCGCGCATCCTCGAGCACCTCGCGGAGGCCCTCGGCGCGCTCCGGCCCGAGGGCGCGGCGGAGGTCCTCGAGGGGACCCTCCCCTGGCTCACCGACGCGAGGGCCCGGGAGACCGTGGAGAAGGCCCTCAGGAGGATCCGGGGGAGGTAGCCGAGGCTCCCCCGGGGACGCGCCGCCTCAGCGCCCCGAGGAGGCCGGCCCCCGCCAGTGCCCCGACGGCGTCGGCGGCGAGGTCCGACCACTCCGCCGCCCGATCGGGGACGAACATCTGGTGGATCTCGTCGGAGATCCCCCAGGCGAAGGCCAGCAGCGCCCCGAGGAGGATCGCCGCGGCGAGGCTCCCCCGGGCCCGCGTCAGGTGGACGGCCCGGGCCGCGAGGAAGCCGAGGACCCCGTACTCGACGAGGTGGGCGGCCTTGTCGCTCCCGCGGGGAAGTTCCGCGTCGGTGCGCAACGAGACGGAGGAGGCCGCGAGGATGAGGGCGCACCAGGCCGCCGGCGGCCCCCACGCCCGGAGGAGGAGGCGCCCCCGGGGGCTCACTTGGACAGGGCCTTGCCCGGGACGCCGCCCGGCGAGGCGGCCTCCTTCTTAAGCCGTTCCACGAGGCTCTTCAGGTGGAACCACTCCGTGGTCTCCGTGCGCGTCCCTTCGAGGATGCGCTCGAGGGCCGGCAGCTCCGCCGTCGTGGCCGTCTTCTGGAGGGCGTTGAGGCACTGGTCCCGGAGCGACCTTTCCGCGGGAGGGGTGTCCTGGAACACCTTGAGGATGACGGGGGCGGCCTTCCCGTCCTGGATCTCACCCATGGCGCGGATGGCGGTCCCCTGCAGTCCCGTCCCCCCCGAATCGTCGGCGGCGATCTTCCCGAGGATCTCCAGGGAGGACGCGGATCCGACCCGGCCGAGGGCCGTCACCAGGTAGGGCATGAGGACGGGATCGACGTGGCCCTGCAGGGCCTGCTCGAGGAGCGGTGCCGCCGCCGCCGACGAGGTGGACTGGAGGGCGAGGGCCGCCTCGTGGCGCCGCCCGTTGTCCTCCCCCTGGACGACGGAGAGGAGCTCCTGCACGGCCTCCGGGGAGCCGATGCGGGCCAGCGCCTCGTAGGCGGCGCCCCGGATGCGCTCGTCCTCCTGGTCCCGGGAGGCGCGCAGGAGGTCGTTCACGACGCCGGGCTCCCCGGTCTGGCCGAGGGCCCGGAGGATGGAGGCGCGGAAGGCCGGATCCCCGGCGTCGTCGAGGGCGAGTTCGCCGAGGGCCGCCAGGGCCTCGGGGGATCGGACGGAGCCGAGGGCCTGCACGGCGGCGGCGGCGTAGGGCCCGCCGGCCCGCTGGCGGAGGAGCTCCGCGAGCTGGCGGGCGGCCTCGGGAGTGCCGATGCGGCCGAGGGCCATGGCCGCCTCGCCGGAGAGGAAGGAGCCCGGCGGCTCCGAGCGGAGGAGCTCCCCCGCCGCCTCCAGAACGCCGGGGCCCCCGATGTAGGAGCAGGCCTTGAGCGCCGCGGCGCGGGTGAGGTTGCTCCCCTCCCCCGTCGCGACCTCGAGGAAGGCCGCGAGCGCCGCGGGGTCCTTCAGGAAGCGGGCCAGCTCCGCCACGTGGTTGCGCCAGCGGTCGTCGGCGAGCCCGTCGAGGAGGAGCTTCGTCACCCGCGGGTCCGCGGAGCCGGCCACGGACAGGAGGCGCTCCACCTCGAGCCACTCCCCCCGGGCCGCGGCGTCGAGGATCTCCTGTACGTCGGGGCCCCCCTCGGGGCCGAAGAGGTCGCGGTCGAGGCCGTCGTCCGGCGGGAGGACGGCGCCCGTTCCCCCGGGGGCGCCCGCGCCCGTCGCCGCCGGGGTCCCCTTCCCCCCGTTCCCGCCGGGATCGCCGGTGCCCGCGACGAACTCCGGGACCCGCCCGTCGGCCGTGTCCACCGGCTCCGCGGCGGCCGGCCCCTCCCGGAGCAGCATCCACCCCGCGCCCCCCGCCGCGCCGAGGGCGAGGAGGCCGAGGAGGAGGAGGACGCCGCGGGGGAGGGCCATGGGTGGATCCTATCCTGTCGTGGAACCGGCGGTGAGCACCGCGCGAAGGTGACCGTCTCCCCTCTTGGACGCTAGACTCCCCCCCATGAACACAGGAAAGGGCCGCGCCGCCGCCGCGGGGAAGCCCGCCCCCCCCGCCTTCGACCCCGGCGCCGCCGCCGGCGCAGGGTCCGGGGTCTTCGGGCTCCCCCACTCCCCGGAGGAGGCCCGCGTGGTGCTCCTCCCGGTCCCGTGGGATCTCACGACCTCCTACCGGCCCGGCACCGTGAACGGGCCGCGGGCGGTGCTCGCGGCCTCCCGGCAGGTGGATCTCTTCGACGGGGAGACGGGGAACCCGTGGGAGGGAGGCATCGCCATGCTCCCCGAGGATCGCCGGCTACGCCGGTGGAACACGGCGGGGCGGCCGGCGGCGGAGAAGGTCATCGCCGCCGGCGGCGTCGAGGCCGGCGGGAAGGGGGTGGCGGCGGCGGCGGCGCGGGTGAACGCGCTCGGCGCCGACCTCAACCGGGCGGTCCACGACGCGGCGCGTCGCTGGCTCGACGCGGGGAAGATCGTGGGCCTCGTCGGCGGGGACCACTCGACCCCCTTCGGCTCCATCGAGGCGCACGGCGAGGTGCACGGGGAGTTCGGGGTCCTCCACTTCGACGCCCACGCCGATCTCCGGCGCCACTACGAGGGGTTCACCTGGTCCCACGCCTCCATCATGAACAACGTGATCGGGAGGATCCCGCGGGTGACGCGGCTCGTGCAGGTGGGGATCCGCGACTACTCCGAGGACGAGGTGCGGCAGATCCGGGAGTCCGACGGCAGGATCCGGACCTGGTTCATGGCGGACATGCGCCGCGCGCTGTACGGGGGGAGGACGTGGGAGGATCTCGCGACGGAGATCGTGGAGGGCCTCCCGCCCCTCGTCTACGTCTCCTTCGACATCGACGGCCTCGAGCCCCACCTCTGCCCCCACACGGGGACCCCGGTGCCCGGCGGCCTCGAGTTCGCCGAGGCGAACTTCCTCCTGCGGACCCTCGCGGAATCCGGCCGCACCATCATCGGCTTCGACCTCAACGAGGTGGCGCCGGGCCCGAAGGGGGACGAGTGGGACGGCAACGTCGGCGCCCGCCTCCTCTACAAGATGATCGGCTGGACCCTGCGGAGCCGACCGCCATACTGAACCCGACCCAGATTGGCGGCGGGGGCGGGGGAGAGGCCTCCCCTCCCGGGCCATGATGG
>CAYJMF010000043.1:0-7062 GCA_964370855.1 uncultured Planctomycetota bacterium
CCCCCCCCCCCCCCCCCCCCCCCCCCCCCCCCCCCCCGCGCCGCCCCCCCCCCCCCCGGGGGAGGGGATTCCGCGGTCGCGCCCTCCGCTCCCGTCGCGCCCCCCGCCTCCGTCGCGACCCCCGCCCCCGCGACCCGCGTCGTCAGCCTCGCCCCCTCCCACACGGAGCTCCTCTTCGCGCTGGGCGCCGGCCCCTCCGTCGTCGGCGTCACCCGCTTCTGCGACCGCCCCCCGGAGGCCCGCCTCCGCACCGTCCTCGGGGACGCCCGCTCCGTGAACCTCGAGACCCTCGCCGCCCTCCGCCCCGACCTCGTCGTCCTCAACGCCGAAGGGGTGGAGAGCGCGCTGGGCCCCGTGCGCGGCCGCGTGCGCGTCATGGCCGTCCCCACGGACACCCTCGCCCAGCTCCTCGACGCCGTCACCATCCTCGGCCGCGCCACGGGCCGGGAGGCGCGGGGCCGGGAGCTCCGCGCCGCCATGGAGGAGTCCCTCGCCGCCGCCCGCGCCCGCAACGCCGGCCGCCCGAAGACCCGCGTGCTGCTGGTGGTGCAGCAGGAGCCCTACTTCGTCGCCGGGGGGGGCTCCTACGTCCACTCCCTGCTGGAGGTCCTCGGCTGCGAGAACGCCGCCGCCGACCTCGCGGCCCCCTGGCCGACGCTCTCCGCGGAGGCGATCTTCGCCCGGGCCCCGGACGTCGTCCTCGACGCGGCCCTCGGCGCCACGGGCCGCGGCGCCTCCGACGCCGAGGTGCGGCGCTGGTGGGAGGAGCGGTTCCCCCGGCTTCCCGCCGTCCGGGGGGGGCGCGTCCACGCGCTCCGCGACGAGGCGGTGCTCCGCCCCGGCCCCGATCTCGCGGGTGCGCTCCGCGCCCTCGAGGAGGCCGTCGGCCCCGTCCCCCCGGAGGGGGCCCCGAGGTGAGCCCCCGCGCCACCCCGGCCCGGCTCCTCGGCTCGATGGGCGTCCTCCTCGCGGCCCTCGGGGCGGCCCTCCTCCTCGCCGCCGCCAGCGGCCCGGCGGCCCCCGAGGGGATGCCTCCCCCCGACGCCGAGACCATGGCCTTCATCGTGGCGGAGATCCGCGTCCCCCGGGCGCTCCTGGCCGCCCTCGTCGGGGGGGCGCTCTCCTGCTGCGGGGCCGCCTTCCAGGCGCTGCTGCGCAACCCCCTCGCGGAGCCCTACATCCTCGGCGTCTCCGGGGGCGGCTCCCTCGGCTCCGTCGCGGCCATCGTGCTCGGCCTCCCGGCGCTGGCCCCGGGCCTCCCCGTCCTCCCCCTGGCCGCCCTCGCCGGGTGCCTCGCCGCCATCGGGCTCATCCACGCCGTGGCCCAGCGCCGCGGCCACCTCCTCGCGCAGGACCTCCTCCTCGCCGGCGTCGTCGCCAACTCCTTCTTCCTCGCCGCCCTCTCCGTCCTCCAGTTCCTGGCCAACCCCCACCAGGCCGCCGAGATCCTCCACTGGACCCTCGGCGCGGTGCGGACGGACCGGGTGCCGATCCTCCTCGCCGGCGGGCTCGTCCTGGCGGGCCTCCTCGTGATGATGCGGGACGCCGTCGCCCTCAACCTCCTCTCCGTGGGGGACGAGACGGCGGCCCTCCTCGGGGTGGACGTCGCCGCCGTGCGGCGGCGGACCTTCGTCGCCGCCAGCGTCCTCACGGGCACCGCCGTGGCCGTGAGCGGCCCCATCGGGTTCGTCGGGCTCTTCGTGCCCCACGCCGTGCGCCGCTTCCTCGGCCCCGACCACCGCATCCTGCTCCCCGCCTCCTTCCTCGCCGGCGCCGCCTTCCTCGTCGTCGCCGACACCGCCGCGCGCTCCGCCTTCGGGAGCCTCGAGGTCCCCGTGGGCGTGCTCACGGCCGTCGTGGGGGCCCCCTCCTTCGTCTGGATCCTCTCCCGCCGGGAGCGGGGCGCGCCGGAGGGGGATCGCCCGTGACGGCGGCGCTCCGGTTCGAGGCGGCGACGCTCGGCTACGGGGACCGCCCCGTGCTCCGGGGCGTGGACATCGAGGTCCGCGAGGGGGAGTGCGTCGGCGTCATCGGCCCCAACGGGAGCGGCAAGACGACCCTGGTGCGCGGCGCGACGCGGGTCGTGGAGCCGACGGAGGGGGCGGTGACGCTCCTCGGGCGTCCCCTCGGGCTCTACGACCGCCGCGAGCTCGCCCGCGCCCTGGCCGTGGTGCCGCAGGAGGGGACGCCGCTCTTCCCCTTCACGGTGCTGGAGACGGTGCTCATGGGGCGGGCGCCGTGGCTCCGCCCCTTCGCCTTCGAGGGGGAGGAGGATCTGCGCGCGGCGCGGGAGGCGCTGGAGGCGGTGGGGGCCGCGGACCTCGCGCTCCGGGACCTCTCGGAGCTCTCCGGGGGCGAACGGCAGCGTGTGGTCGTCGCCCGGGCCCTGGCACAGGGGACGCGGGTCCTCCTCGCCGACGAGCCGACGGCCCACCTCGACCTCCGGCACGCCGTGGCGATCTTCGCCCTGCTCCGCCGCCTGCGGGGGGAGCGGGGGCTCGCGGTGATGGTGGTGACCCACGACGTGAACCTCGCGGCGATCCACTGCGACCGCCTCGTCCTGCTGCACCGGGGGACGGTGGCGGCGGAGGGGACGCCGCGGGAGGTGCTCCGGGCCGACCTCCTCGCGGAGGCCTTCGGGACGCCGGTGCACGTGGAGAACCGCCCCGACGGGACGCCCTTCGTGGTGCCCGGGACGGGATCCGGTGGCGCAGAGGGAACAAGGAGGATGCGGTGAACGTCATGCGGTGGACGGCGGCGGCGGCGACCCTCGGGCTCCTCTCGGCGGCGGCCCTGGCACAGGACGCGGAGGAGCTCCGGCGGGAGCTGGAGGCGCTCGAGGCGCGGAAGGCGGAAATCCTCCGTGCTCTCGATGAAGTAAGGGGGGGGAGCGCGCCTCCCGCTCCCGCTCCCGCTCCCGCCCCCGCCCCGACCCCCCTTCCCCCGGGAGAATCCGCTCCCCCCCCCGCCCTCCTCGAGGAGATCGAGGTGGTCGCCTCGGGCTTCGAGGGGAAGCGGGGGAGCGCGGTCCCCTCCATCTCCGTCGTGGAGGGGGCGTGGTACGAGGAGCGGGGGGTCGCCTCCGTCGCCGACGGCCTCCGGCAGGTGCCCGGCGTCTCCGTCTCCCGCTCCGGGACCCCCGGGGGGGCGACCTCGCTGTTCGTCCGCGGCGCCGCGTCGAACCAGGTGCTCGTCCTCCAGGACGGTATGCCGCTCAACGACCCGACGGCGGGGAGCCAGTTCAACTTCTTCGATCTCGACGCGCTCAACCTCGGCCGGGTGGAGATCCTGCGGGGCTCCTACGGAGCCCTCTACGGGAGCGACGCCGTGGGAGGGGTCGTGAACCTCGTCTCGAAGCGCGGCTCCGGCCCCGGCTCCTTCTCCGCCTCCGTCACCGGGGGCTCCTTCGGGACCCGCAGGGAGACGCTGACCGGCGCCGGCGGCGACGGGTCCTTCGACTGGTCCCTCGGGCTGGCCGAGAGCGGCACCGACGGGCCCCGTGACGACCAGGCCTTCTCCTCCCTCTCCTTCTCGGGGCTCTTCGGCGGGGCGCTGGCCGGGGACGGCCGCTGGCAGGTGGCGGTGCGATCCCTCTCCTCGAAGGCCGAGGACCCCTACGACTTCGGGCCGACCCTCCCGGCGGACGGCAACATCAGCCGGGAGCGGGACCTGACCGCCGTCGGCCTCACCCTGGAGAAGCCCCTCCTCCCCTGGCTCGAGGGGCGGGTGCGCGCCTCGACCACGGACATCGACTCCGCCTTCCGCAACGGCTCCGACGCCCCCGGCGGTCCCGCGGAGTTCGAGAGCACGACGCAGGCCACGACCCGGGAGGCCGGCGCGGCGCTGCGCGCCTTCGCCGACCGGGAGGGGGAGGAGTTCCTCGGCGGCTCCCTCGTCCTCGGCGGCGACTTCCGCGTGCAGGACTCCCTCTCCGCGAGCGAATCCCCCTTCGGCGGAGGCATCGACATCGACGAGCGGACACGCAACGCCGGCGGCTACGCGCTGGCGACGGTGGAGGCGGGGCCCGCGACCTTCTCCGGGGGGGCCCGCCTCGACGACCACTCCTTCTACGGCCGCGAGTGGAGCCCCCAGGCGAGGCTCCGCGTGGAGGTCGCCCCGACCTCGAGCGTCCTCCGCGTCCACTACGGCGAGGGCTTTCGCGCGCCGACGCCGGCGGAGTTCGCCGATCCCTTCGTGGGCAACCCCGACCTCGGGCCGGAGACGAGCGAGTCCGTGGGCGCCGGCATCGAGCAGGGGATCCTCCCCGGGGTGGCGGCCACGGCGGAGTGGTTCCGCCTCCGCACCCGGGATCTCATCGCCTGGGACGCGACGACCTTCGTGCTCGAGAACTTCAGCCGGACGCAGGTGGACGGGTACGAGATCGGGGTCCGGGCCGAGGTGGACCGGTGCACGACGCTCTTCGCCAGCTGGACCCACCAGCGGCCACGGGACCTCGTCACGGGGGCGGCGCTGCCCCACCGCCCGGAGGACTTCGGCAGCGTCGGCGTGGAGTGGCGGCGGGGGGACTGGCTCGTGGCCGCGGATCTCCACTGGCAGGGGCCGGTGGCGGACCAGGGTTTCTCGGGGCCCGACGCCGACCTCCGGCGCCACCCGGGACGGCGGTTCGTCATGAACCTCACCGGGCGCTGGCAGGCGACGGAGGCGCTCTCCCTCTTCGCCCGCGTGGAGAACCTCTGGAACGAGGAGTACGTGGAGACCCCCTCCTCGCCGAAGGGACTCCCCTTCTCCATCCTCGTCGGCGCGGGATACGATTTCTGATCTCGGGAGGTGGATCCTGGATCCCGCGCCCCGCTCCGTCGCCCTGACCGTGCTGCGCCGCGCCGCCGACGGCGCGGTGCTCCTCGGCATCGGCACCGACCCCTCCACGGGGAGGCAGTTCTGCCGCCCCGTGGGCGGGGGAATCGAGGCGGGGGAGACGCCGGAGGAGGCGGCCCGGCGGGAGATCCTCGAGGAGATCGGCTTCCCCGTCGCCGACCTGCGGCCCCTCGGCACGGTGGACAACTCCTTCGTCTACGGGGGGAAGCCGGGGCGGGAGATCACCCACCTCTTCGAGGCGCGGTGGGAGGACCCGGCGCTGGACGCGCGGTCGGAGTTCCCCGTGGCGAAGAAGAGCCGCCCCCGCATCGCCCGCTGGTTCCCCACGGCGCACCTCCGCGACGGCCGCGTCCCCGCCGTCCCCGCGGGGCTCGGGGCCCGCCTCGACGGCGGGCGGCCCGCGGGGCCCCCGCTCCGTGTCGTCGCGGTGGACTGGTCCGGCGCGGCCTCCGGCGCCGGGAAGGGGATCGCGCTGGCGGAGGCGCGGGACGGACGCCTCCTCCGCCTGGAAGGGGGAAGGGACCGGGAGGCGATGGCGGCCCATCTCCTCGATCTCGCCCGGGCCGGCGAGGCGGTCCTCGTCGGGCTCGACTTCGCCTTCTCCCTCCCCGAGTGGTTCCTCGCGGAGAGGGGGTGCGCCTCGGGGCCGGAGCTGTGGGCGCTCGCCGCCGCCGAGGGGGAAACATGGCTCCGGGAGTGCCGCCCGCCCTTCTGGGGGCGGCCCGGGACGCGGAAGCCCGACCTCCCGGCCCATTTCCGCGCCGCCGACGAGGAGGTGCCGGCGTCGGGGGGCATCCGCCCCAAGTCCCCCTTCCAGATCGGCGGCGCGGGGGCCGTGGGGACCGGCTCCCTCCGGGGGATGCCGATGCTCCGCACGCTTGAGGACGGCGGGTACTCCGTCTGGCCCTTCGACCCGCTGCGCTTGCCCGCGGTGGTGGAGATCTACCCGCGGATCCTGACGGGGGAAGTGGTGAAGAGCGATGCCGCGGCCCGCTTCGCCTTCCTCGCCGCCCGCTGCCCCGGCATCGACCCGGCGCTCCGGGAGATCGCCGCCTCCGACGAGAACGCCTTCGACGCCGCCGTGTCGGCGCTGGCCATGGACGCCCGCCGCGGCGAACTGCTCTCCCTCCCCGCGGCGAGGGACGGGAGGGAACGGAGGGAGGGCAGGATCTGGCTCCCCTGGGACGTGACGGAGGCGGGGACCGCCCCTCAGCCGCGCGCGTAGATCAGCGCCAGCATCGCCACCGCCGCGAGCACCCTGTACGGCCCGAAGGCCGTGAGCCGGTGGCTCCCGAGGAACCGCAGCAGCCAGTGGATGGCGAGGAACCCCGTCACCGCCGCGGCGAGGAACCCGACGGCGAGGGGGGGAATCCTCTCCGCGGCCCCCGGCGTCTCCGCGAGGTCCTTCACCGCCAGGGCCCCGGCCCCGAGCATCACCGGGACGGAGAGGAGGAAGGAGAAGCGGGCCGCCGCCGTCCGCTCGAGCCCCGCGAGGAGGCCGCCGGAGATGGTGGCCCCGCTCCGCGAGACGCCGGGGAAGAGGGCCAGCGCCTGCCAGCAGCCGATCCACGCCGCCTCCCCCGCGCGGAGGGAGGGGAGGTCCCGGGTCCGCCTCCCCTTCCACTCGCCGAGGTAGAGGAGGGCCGTGGACCCGAGCAGGATCCAGGCCACGACCTCGGCATCGGCCTGCAGGTGCTTGAAGTGGGCCTTGAAGGCGAGCCCCACGGCCACGGCGGGGACCGTCCCGAGCACCACCCACCAGCCGAGGCGGGCCTCCGGGGTCCCGAGGGGGCGGCGGTCGCGGAGGCCCGCGAGGGAGGCGCCGAGGATGGAGAGGAGGTCCTTGCGGAAGTAGACGACGACGGCGAGCAGCGTGCCCACCTGCACGAGCACGTTGAAGACGAAGGCGTCGTCCTCCCCGAACCGCCAGCCCATCATGTCCTGGACGAGGATGAGGTGGGCCGTCGAGGAGACGGGGAGGAACTCGGTGATTCCCTGGACGATGCCGAGGAGGAGGGCCTGGAGGAGGCTCATGAAGACCATTGATACCGTACCCGACCCGAATCATCGGGGTTCGGCGGGGGGCGGCACCCGCGCGTCGAGGCGGGTGTGGGGGGGAATGGGGACCATGGGTACCCGGAAGGGGGGGGGGGGGGGGGGGGGGGGGCCGCCCCCCCCGCCCCCGCCCCCCGGCGCCGGGCGGCCGGGGGGGGGGGGGGGGGGGGG
>CAYJMF010000043.1:7072-36902 GCA_964370855.1 uncultured Planctomycetota bacterium
CCGGGGAACCGTCCGCCGCGCCGGGGCCCCGGACCGTCAGGCAGCGGGCGGGGCCGGAGGAGGAGGAGGAGGAGGAGGAGGGGGAGGGGGAGGCGGCGGTGCGGGAGGCGGCGGCTCCGGCTCCCCCCCGCCGACGCGCAGTCGGACGAAATCGAGGACCGCGAGGGGGAGCGCGAGGACGCACCAGCCGAGGGCGACCCACTCCGCCCCGGCCGTCGCGTCGGGGCCGGCGATGCGTTGCCAGAGGATCACGCCGCCGAGGAGCGCCGTGAAGGCGGTGACGGCGCACCCGCCGACGGCGAGGCCCCGGGCCTTCTCCGAGGAGCGGGGGGCGACGAAGGCCCCGAGAAGGGGGCCCGGCATGACGGCGGCGGCGAGGAGGGCGCCGAGGATCCAGTGCCCGGCGCCGAGGGGGTGGTCCTTCCGGGTGAGCCCCTCCTCGAGGGCCCGGACGAGGAGCGCCCCCGCGACGGCCCCGGAGAGGAGGACCGCGGCGCGGAGCCAGGCGAGGGGAGGGATCTTCACGGGGCCATTCTGCCGCGGGGCGGGTGGGCGGGGAGACTCGGATCCGGCGGTCCCGCCCCGTTTCCGTCACTGGATTCATGATCCTCCCCCGTGACATCCGCCATGGGCCGGGGGTAGATTCACCCGCTCTTGATGGAAGGCACTCCCGTCGTGGGCCTTGGAGATGACGCTCCCCGCCGAGGGCATCCCGCCCCCGGTCCGGCCATGTCCCCGCCTCCGCTCTCGTCCCTTTTTCCGTTCCCTGCCGCACCCCGCCCCTCCGGGCGGGCAGGAGGTTCGCCATGAAGCACAGGATCCGGCTCGCCTTCGCGGCGCTGGCGCTGGCCCTGGGTCTCGGGGGCGTCCCCCGGGCGATGGCCGCCACCGTGACGGTGATGACCGTCCTCGAGGGACGGACCACGGACGGGTCGGGGCACTCCGCCCTGCTCCTCGTGGGGAAGGGGCTGAAGGGGGTGGACCACCTCCACCTCGAGCCCCCGACGGGCGGCGACCTGTCGCTTCCCACGGTGGACCTCCCGCTGACGACGGTGGCCGGGAGCACGCTGGCGATCTTCGAGGATTCCGACGGCCTGCTCGTCCCCGGGGAGTACCAGGTCACCCTGGTGCTCAAGAAGGGCGGCACTCAGCAGGACGCGGGCCTCGTGAGCCTGGCGGTGGGGGGGCTGCTCCCCGGCGCGAGCGTGGGGGTGGACACCTTCTCCGCCTTCGCGGACCTGCAGGATGAATCGCGCATCGGCCCCGGCTCCTCCCAGGTCGCGCCGGGCAACCACGCCCACCTCGGGGTGTACTCGCCCATCGCCCACACCCACGACACCGACTATCCGAAGAAGGCGGACCTGAGCGCGGCGGGGACCATCAACACCGTTTCCAACCCCGTGGACTGGACGAAGATCAAGAACGTGCCCGCGGCCTTCGCCGACGGGACCGACGACGGGAACTCCTACACGGCAGGCGCGGGGCTCAGCCTGAACGCGGGGGCCTTCGCGGTGGCCTACTCCGGGAACGGGGCGGCGCCCACGGCCTCCCGGAGCGATCACTCCCACGACGCCGCCTACTCGGCCTCGAACCACAACCACGACACGCTCTACTTCACCCAGGCGGTGCTCACCGCCGTCACGGGGACGCTGAACGCTTCCACCAACCCCGTGGACTGGTCGCAGTTGAAGAGCGTGCCCGCGGGCTTCGCCGACGGGACGGACGCGGACACGACCTACGGGGCGGGGACGGGGATCTCGCTGGCGTCGGGGAACTTCTCCGTGGTCTTCGCGGGGACGGGGTCCTCGACGAGCGCCGCTCGCAGCGACCACGACCACGACACGCGCTACAACACGCAGGCGCAGCTGAGCGCGGCGACGGGGGTGCTGAACGCGCTGACCAATCCGCTGGACTGGTCGCAGATGAAGAGCGTGCCGACGGGCTTCGCGGACGGGTCGGACAACGACACGACCTACACGGCGGGGACGGGGATCACTCTCACCACGGGGTCCTTCGCGGCGGACTTCGGGGGCCCCGGATCGGCGGCGACGGTGGCGCGGAGCGACCACAACCACGACGCGGCCTACGCGGCCATCGTCCACAATCACGACACGCGGTACTACACGCAGGCGCAGTTGAATTCGTCCACGGGGACCGTGAACGGCTCGACGAACCCGCTGGACTGGTCGCAGCTGAAGAGCGTGCCGGCGGGCTTCGCGGACGGGGTGGACGACAGTGTGACCTTCGCGGGGACCGGTGCGGCGGCGTCGGCGGCGAGGTCGGACCACGACCACGACGCGCGGTACTTCACGGAGGCCGAACTCTCCTCGACGGGCGGGACGCTGAACGACGCGGCGAACCCGGTGGAGTGGAACCGGCTCAAGGGGGTTCCCTCGGGATTCGCGGACGGGGCCGACGCCACCGTGACCCTCGCGGGGACTGGCTCCGCCTCGACGGGCGCGCACTCGGATCACAACCACAACCTGGACTACACCGCCATCGGGCACGACCACCTCGGCGTCTACTCCGCCTTCAACCACAACCACGACACGCGGTACTACACGCAGTCGGCCCTCAACGACGTCTCCGGGACCATCAACGCGACGACCAATCCCGTGGACTGGACCCAGTTGAAGAGCGTGCCCTCGGGCCTGGCGGACGGGGTTGATGACGGGGCCGCCGTCACGGGAAGCGGGACGGCGGCGACGGCCTCGCGAAGCGACCACAACCACGACCTGTCCTATCTCGGACTCGGTGGCGGTTCCATGACCGGGACTCTCGCGGTTGCGAACTCCACGTTGAACAGTGTCACGGTCCTCGCGGGCGCCGCCACCGGTGCAGGCTCCGGGACCCAGGTCGGCATCGGCGTGGAGGGATCCAGTGCAGGTTTCAGCGGCATCGGAGTCAACGGGTACGCATCGGGCGCCTCGACCTCCTACGGCGTCCGCGGGGAGGCGACGAACTCGGTCGGATCGAACTACGGAGTCTTCGGCAAGTCGCAGAGCGTGTCCGGGTACGGCGGGTACTTCACGGGGCCGGCAGCGGGAGCCTACGGCGACGCGACCGGCGGAACGGGGACGACCTACGGCGTGCGCGGCAGCGCTGCCAGTTCGAGTGGATTCGGGGGGTACTTCACCAATACGGGGGTCGGCCTTCGGGCGGTCACGACCGGAGGCGGCGTCGCCCTCGAGGCGGACCACACCGGAACGTCCGGCAACATCGCCGAGTTCAAGAGCGGCGGCACCACCGTGGCCTCCATCGACAAGACGGGAACGGCCACGTTCAACGGGGGGATCGTGGGGCTTCCCCTCTCCTCGACACTGAGCACGGCAGGGACCATAAACACGGCAACCAACCCGGTGGACTGGACGAAACTGAAGGGAGTACCGGCGGGGTTTGCAGATGGGACGGATGACAGCGTGACCTTCGCGGGGACAGGATCGGCGGCAACCGCCTCGCGATCCGACCACAACCACGCCAGTGTCTATGTCTCCACCGCCGGAGACACCATGACCGGCCCCCTTTCCATCTCTTTTGGCAACAATGGCACCGCAACGATATCAGGGGTGAATACCTGGCCCAACGGGTCAGGCATCGGTGTGTACGGAAAGGCAACCACACCAGGGGGGTACGGGGGCTACTTCGAGTCGACCAGCGGGTCCGGGTACGGTGGGTACCTGACAGGTCCGGTCACCGGAGGCTACGGCGCCGCAACCAACACGTCGGGGACGACCTATGGCGTCAAGGGCAGCGCGGCCAGTTCGAGCGGTTACGGGGGGTACTTCACCAACTCGGGCGTCGGCCTTCTTGCGGTCACGACGGGGAGCAGCGTCGCCTACGTGGCGGACCACCAGGGTTCAGGCGGCAACATCGCGGAATTCAAGAGCGCCGGCACCACGGTCGCCTCCATCGACAAGACGGGGGCGGCCACGTTCAACGGGGGGATCGTGGGAATGGCCCTCTCCTCGACCCTCAGCACCGCGGGGACGATCAACTCGGCAACCAACCCGGTGGATTGGACGAAGCTCAAGGGGGTCCCTGCGGGGTTCTCGGACGGGGTGGACGACACCACCACCCTTGCGGGGAACGGGGTGGCAACGACTGCTTCCCGGTCCGATCACAACCACGATGCGACCTATCTGGGACTCACCGGCGGAACCGTGACCGGGAGGACGGTCTTCACCGGCTACAGTAGTTCCCCGTATGGAACCCTCGACGTCACGGACACCAACGCCTACAATCCCACGGCCGCCATCCGCGGAACCTCTTCGGTGGGGTACGGGGTCCAAGGGGTGGGCAATTACGGAGTTGTGGGGTGGACCACCGGCGGAACGGGAGTCTATGGTGGCGACTCGGGGACCTCCACCACCTCCTACGGAGTGCAGGGGACCACGACCAGCACCGCGGGAAAGGGAGTCAGCGGCGTCGCCAGCGCCACGACGGGCACCAACTACGGCGTGTACGGGAGTTCGGGAAGTTCCTCGGGCGCCGGGGTCTACGGGACCTCCCCCGGCACCGGGGTCTACGGAATCGGGAACAACTACGGCGTCAATGGCTCGGGGGGGACGGCGGGCGTCTACGGCACCTCCGGGGGAAACAACAGCGTCGGGGTCAAGGGAGACGCCACCGGTGCTGGGTCCACCTACGGCCTCCACGCCACCGCGGCCAGCACCTCCGGCACGGGGGTCTACGGGGAGGCGCAGGCCACCAGCGGCACGACCTACGGGGTCTCCGGTAGGGTCTACAGCACCTCCGGGTACGCCGGTTACTTCACCGGCGTGGCGAAGGGGATCTACGCCGACGCGACGAACACCACGGGCACCACCTACGGCGTCTACGCCCTCAACCAGAGCGCTTCCGGCTACGGAGGCTACTTCGAGGCAACGAAGACCAGCGGGACCACCTACGGCGCCTTCGTCAAGTCGAGTTCCGGATCCGGTTTTGCGCTTTACGCCGACAACGCCGCGACCTCCGGAAACGCCTACGGCTCCTACTCCCGTTCCGCTTCCAGCGGCGGGGTCGGCGCCATGGGGGAGAGTACGTCCTCGGGAACCGGGGTCTTCGCCCAGTCCTCGACCGGGAACTCGCTGGTCACCAATATCGGGAACGGCACCCCCTCCACATCCGTGAACAACGCCGCTATCTTCCAGACCAACTCGACCAACGTCGCCCGCATCGACAACACCGGAAAGGGGTTCTTCAACGGCGGGACCCAGGCGAGCGGGGCCGACTTCGCCGAGAGCGTGGCCGTCAACGCACCCAAGGCGAGTTTCGAACCGGGGGACGTCATTGCGGTGGACCCCACGGGCGAGCGGCGATTCGCCCTCTCCCGGGAGGCGGATTCGGCGCTCGTGGCCGGCGTCTACTCCACGAAGCCCGCCCTGCTCGGCACCACCCACGACGTGGCCGGCGGCGGGCCGGCCATGGCGGACGAGGTCCCCCTCGGCGTGGTGGGCATCGTCCCGACCAAGGTCTGCGACGAGGGAGGGGCCATCCGGGCGGGGGATCTCCTCGTCACGGCCTCCCGCCCCGGGCACGCCAAGAAGGCGTCCGCCAATCCGGCGCCCGGCACCGTTCTCGGCAAGGCGCTCGGGTCCCTCCGTGGCGCCGAGGGTCGGGTCGAGGTGCTTCTCATGGCGCGGTAGGGGGAGCGGGGCGTCCGGGGAAGGGGCCCGCCCCGCGGATTCCCGCCCCTCGCCCGTGACTTCCGCCATGGGCCGGGGGTAGATTCACCCCCTCTTGATGGAAGGCACTCCAATCGTGGGCCTTGGAGATGACGCTCTCCGCCGTGGGCATCCCGCCCCCGGTCCGGCCATGTCTCCGCCTCTGCTCACGTCCCTTTTTCCGTTCCCTGCCGCACCCCGCCCCCCGGGGCGGGCAGGAGGTTCGCCATGAAGCACAGGATCCCGCTCGCCCTCGCGGCGCTGGCGCTGGCCTTCGGCCTCGGGGGTGTTCCCCGGGCGCTGGCCGCCACCGTGACGGTGATGACCGTCCTCGAAGGGCGGACCACGGACGGGTCGGGGCACTCCGCCCTGCTCCTCGTGGGGAAGGGGCTGAAGGGGGTGGACCACCTCCACCTCGAGCCCCCGACGGACGGCGACCTGTCGCTTCCCACGGTGGACCTCCCGCTGACGACGGTCGCGGGGAGCACGCTGGCGATCTTCGAGGATTCCGACGGCCTTCTCGTCCCGGGGGAGTACCAGGTCACGCTGGTGCTGAAGAAGGGCGGCATCCAGCAGGACGCGGGGCGCGTGAGCCTGGCGGTGGGGGGACTGCTCCCCAACGCGAACGTCGGCGTGGACTCCTTCTCCGCGTTCGCGGACCTCCAGGACGAATCGCGCATCGGCCCCGGCTCCTCGCAGGTCGCTCCGGGCAACCACGCCCACCTCGGCGTGTATTCGCCCATCGCCCACACCCACGACACCGACTACCCGAAGAAGGCGGACCTGAGCGCGGCGGGGACCATCAACACGGTCTCCAACCCGGTGGACTGGACGAAGATCAAGAACGTGCCCGCGGCCTTCGCCGACGGGACCGACGACGGGAACTCCTACACGGCGGGAGCGGGGCTCAGCCTGACCGCGGGGGCCTTCGCGGTGGCCTACTCCGGCACCGGGGCGGCGGCCACGGCGGCGCGCAGCGACCACTCCCACGACGCCGCCTACTCGGCCTCCAACCACAACCACGACACGCTCTACTTCACCCAGGGGCAGCTCACCTCCGTCACGGGGACGCTGAACGCCTCGACCAACCCCGTGGACTGGTCGCAGCTGAAGAGCGTGCCGGCGGGCTTCGCCGACGGGACGGACGCGGACACGACCTACGGTGCGGGGACGGGGATGTCGCTCGCGTCGGGGAACTTCTCGGTGGTGTTCGCGGGGACCGGGTCCTCGACGAGCGCGGCGCGGAGCGACCACGACCACGACACGCGGTACAACACGCAGGCGCAGCTGAGCGCGGCGACGGGTGTGCTGAACGCGCTGACCAATCCGCTGGACTGGTCGCAGCTGAAGAGCGTGCCGGCGGGCTTCGCGGACGGGTCGGACGCGGACACGACCTACGCCGCGGGGCCGGGGCTGGTGCTCGGGTCGGGGTCCTTCTCGGCGGACTTCGGTGGGCCGGGGTCGGCGGCGACGGTGGCGCGGAGCGACCACAACCACGACGCGAGCTACGCGGCCATCGTCCACAACCACGACACGCGGTACTACACGCAGGCGCAGTTGAATTCCTCCACGGGGACGGTGAACGGGTCGACGAACCCGCTGGACTGGTCGCAGATGAAGAGCGTGCCGGCGGGCTTCGCGGACGGGGTGGACGACAGCGTGACCTTCGCGGGGACCGGTGCGGCGGCGTCGGCGGCGAGGTCGGACCACGACCACGACGCGCGGTACTTCACGGAGTCGGAGCTCTCCTCCCTCGGGGGAACGCTGAACGACGCGTCGAACCCGGTGGACTGGAACCGGCTGAAGGGGGTCCCCTCGAGCTTCGCGGACGGGACCGACGAGACGGTGTCGCTGGCAGGAACGGGGTCGGCGACGTCGGGGGCGCGCTCCGACCACAACCACGACCTGACCTATTCCACCCAGGACCACCTGCACGACGTGACCTACGCCCAGCTGGTGCACACCCACGACACGCGGTACTTCACGCAGGTGCAGCTCACCTCGACGAACGGGACGGTGAACGCGACGTCCAACCCGCTCGACTGGTCGCAGCTGAAGAGCGTGCCGACGGGGTTCGCGGACGGGACGGACGAGACGGTCACGTTCTCGGGGACCGGCAGCGCGGGGACGGCGGCGCGGGCGGACCACGACCACGACCTCGACTACCTGGGGCTCGGCGGGGGGTCGCTCACCGGCGGGGTCACGGTCTCGGCGAACACGGGGTCGGCCTTCTCCGGGACGACCTTCGCGAACGGGGCCGTCGCTGTGCTGGGCGCTGCGAGCGGGGTGTCGGGCACGGGGGTCAAGGGGACCGTCACGGGGGGGACGGCGGTCTACGGGGTGGATGCGGCCACATCGGGCGGCTCCACGGGGGTGCGCGGGGATTCCTCCAGCAGCTCCGGGATCGGGGTTTACGGGCTGAATACCGCGACCGTGGGGAGCCCGTCCGGGGTGCTCGGGGAATCGGGCAGCGCGAGCGGGTACGGGGTGAAGGGGTCCAATGCCGCGGGCGGGACGGGCGTCTACGGGGTCTCGAACTCGGGATGGGGCGTCTACGGTACCTCCGGCCAGTTCGGGAGAGGGGTCTTCGGGTCCAACGGCGCATCGAACGGGGTCGGCGTCTACGGGGAGGGGAGCGGCAACGGGGGTTTCGGGGTCCAGGGGACGGGAACCCACGGCGTTCAGGGGACGAGCGGGACCGCGAACGGGAATGCAGTCTGGGGAGAGCACACGGGGACCACCGGCGCCGGCTTCGGGGTGACGGGGCGGAGCTTCAGCACGACGGGGACGGGGGTCTTCGCCTGGATGGGCGGGAACGGCGGGGTCGCCCTCGCCGCCGACCACGCGGGGACCTCGGGGAACATAGCCGAGTTCCGCAGCAGCGGGAGCACGGTCGCGACCATCGACAAGACGGGGAAGGCCACCTTCAACGGCGGGGTCGCGGGGCTCTCCGTGTCCTCGGAACTCAGCGCCCCCGGGACCATCAACACGACGACCAACCCCGTGGACTGGACGAAACTGAAGGGGGTCCCCTCGGGGTTCGCGGATGGGACTGACAACGACACCATCGTGGTACTCGCGGGGACGGGCTCGGCGACCACCGGCGCGAGGAGCGACCACACCCACGACTACCTCAGCACGAGCGGCGGGACCATCACTGGTGCCAGCAGCTCTTACGGCTTGTCCGGTGCCCTCAAGGTGACGGACACCGGCACCTTGTTCGCCATCGATGCCGCCTCCAGCAGCGGCTCGGGGTCGATTCGCGGTACGTCTTCCAACGCTGGAACCGGGGTCACGGGAGTTTCGACGGGCGGGAATGGAGTTTCCGGGACTGACTCCTCAACGACGGGGACGGGGGTGGGAGTCTCCGGGACATCGAGCAGCACCGGAGGGAAAGGACTGTCAGGCGTCGCCAGCGCTTCCTCTGGCACGACCTACGGAGTCTACGGCCATTCGGGGAGTTCAACGGGGATAGGGGTGTACGGGGCATGCATCGTCTCGGGCAGCCCAGGGTACGCGGCGGGCACCGGCGTGTACGGGGTCGGGGAAACAGGAGTTTCTGGCACGAGCCCGACCAGCAACGGGCCGGGGGTATCCGGGACGAATACGTACGCCTGGGGCGGGACTGGCGTGTACGGAAACGGGAATACATACGGAGTCAACGGAGAGAGCCTGGCGGCCGCCGGGACTGGCGTCCGTGGCTTGGCAAGTGGAAGCTCCGGCACCGCGGTGTGGGGCGAACAGACGAGCGCCACGGGTTCCACTTTCGGAGTCGTCGGGAGGAATGCCAGCACCACGGGCACGGGCGTCCTCGCCTATGCAGGCGGGAACGGCGGGATTGCTCTCGTGGCCGACCACTTGGGAGCGACCGGGAACATCGCCGAGTTCCGGAGCTCCGGCAGCACGGTCGCCAGCATCGACAAGACCGGCAAGGCCACCTTCAACGGGGGGATCACCGGGGTCGCTCTCTCGACCGACTTCTCCACGGCGGGGACGTTCAACGCCACGACCAACCCCGTGGACTGGACGAAGCTGAAGGGGGTCCCGACGGGCCAGGGCCTGACGGTCTCCGGCAGCGCGATCTCGGTGACCTACGCCGGGACCGGGACGGCGAACTCCGCCTCCCGGTCGGATCACGATCACGACGTCACCTACCTGAAACTGGCCGGGGGCACGATGACGGGGACGCTCAACGTCAACGGTCCGACGGGCGCGAAAGCCATGGCGGTGACGGGGTCCGGGACGAGCAACGGGGAGCCGACTCTGCTTGTCGATCAAGTCAGCGGTACGGGAACCGGGCCGGCCCTCCTGGCGATCAATCGGGGCATCGGGCCAGGCCTGGCCGTGGGGACCTATGGTGGCGCGCCTTCCCTTGTGGTCGACAACAACGCTAGCGGTCAGGACATGGTCCAGTTCAAGCGCGCCAACTCCTCTCCGGTTGCCTGGGTCGATTCCGTCGGGAAGGCATACTTCAAGGGTGTCGAGATCCTGAGTTCCGGAGTCCTTTCGATTCCCCAGGGGAGCCTGTCCCTGGCCTCGGGGAACATGACTCTGTCCTCCGGAAACCTGACCCTGTCGTCGGGGACGTTGTCCGCCTCGACCACCGGGACTGCTGTCTCCGGGGCCACCTCCGGCGCCAATGGAGTGGGCGTGTACGGCTACGCGAACGGAAGCGGTGGGACCGCGCTGGTGGCCGAACACGACGGAAGTGCCGGCCTGATCGCGGAATTCAGGAACGGCCCCGGCGTCGTCGGGTCCATCGACCTCACGGGCCTGGCGTCCTTCGCCGGGGGGGTGGTCGGGAGCACGTCCAGCACCTCCGGGACCGGGGTCTACGGGAATGCCAGCGCTTCCACCGGAACGACCTACGGTGTCCGGGGCAACTCCAGCAGCTCCTCCGGGACCGGTGTCTACGGGGTCGGGTTCACGGGAGTGGCCGGCGTCGCCACGGGGAACTTCCACATTGGGGTCAAGGGGACGGCACCCGGGACTTCCGGTTTCGGGACCTACGGGACATCCTCCGGCCTCGACGGAACCGGAGCCTACGGGGAGGCCACGGGGACCGGAACGACGTACGGCCTCTACGGGATCTCCGCAAGCACGAGCGGAACCGGGGCCTACTGCGAAGCCCAGGGCGTCAGCGGAACGACCTACGGGGTCTACGGGAAGGCCAACAGCACGTCCGGGTATGCGGGCTACTTCACCAACCCGGGAACGGGCGTCTACGCCGACTCCACGAACGCCACGGGGACGACCTACGGCGTCTACGGCAGGTCCGCGAGCAGCGCCGGTTACGGCGGCTACTTCGAGGCCACGAAGACCAGCGGGACCACGTACGGCGCCTTCGTCAAGTCGAGTTCCGGATCCGGTTTCGCGCTTTATGCGGACAACGCCGCGACCTCCGGCAACGCCTACGGCTCCTACTCCCGGTCCGCTTCCAGCGGCGGCATCGGGGCCATGGGGGAGAGTACGTCCTCGGGAACCGGTGTCTTCGCCCAGTCCTCGACGGGGAACGCGCTGGTCACGAACATCGGAAACGGCACCCCCTCCACATCCGCGAACAACGCCGCGATCTTCCAGACCAACCTGACCAACGTCGCCCGCATCGACAACACCGGCAAGGGTTTCTTCAACGGCGGCACCCAGGCGAGCGGCGCCGACTTCGCCGAGAGCGTGGCTGTCAACGGGCCGAAGTCGGAGTTCGAGCCGGGGGACGTGATGATCATCGACCTCTCGAGCCCTCGCCGGTTCGCGAAGTCCGCCTCGGCGGAATCGAACCTCGTCGCCGGCGTCTACTCCACGAAGCCCGGCTACCTCGGCACCACCCACGACGTCTCCGGCGACGACACCTGGGCCGGGGACGAGATCCCCCTCGCCGTCGTCGGCATCGTGCCGACCAGGGTCTGCGACGAGGGCGGCCCCGTCGCCATCGGCGACATGCTCGTCACCGCCTCCCTCCCCGGCCACGCCATGAAGGCCCCGGAGCATCCGCGGGCCGGCACCGTCCTCGGGAAGGCCCTCGGGTCCATGGACGGCGAACGGGGGGTCGTGGAGGTCCTCCTCGGCGCGGCGCGGTAGGGGGCGGACATGGCGGGGGATCCGGACTTCGGCCGCGAGAGCGTCGTCTCCCGGGTGAACCAGGGGACGGAGACCTCCCACGCCCCGGGCCCGCCCGCGGACCCTTCCCGCCCGGCGCCGCCGGAGTCGAGGAAGTACTCCGTCGAGGCCACCGTCGGCGCCGGCGGCATGGGGGAGGTCCTCCTCGTCACCGACCGCGACCTCCGCCGCCAGGTCGCCATGAAGGTCATCCGCCGCGACCTGGCCGCCCTCCAGGAGTACCGGGTCAAGTTCATCGGCGAGGCCCAGGCCACGAGCCAGCTCGAGCACCCCGGCATCCCCCCCGTCCACGACCTCGGCATCGCCGCCGACGGGACCATCTACTTCACCATGAAGCTCGTCAGGGGCCAGACCCTGCGCGAGGTACTCAAGGCCCTCCTCCTCGACATGCGCGAGGCGCGGCGCGAGTACACCCTCCACCGCCTCGTCACCGTCCTCGAGCGCGTGGCCGAGGCCGTCCACTTCGCCCACGAGAAGGGCGTCATCCACCGCGACCTCAAGCCCGACAACATCATGCTCGGCTCCTACGGCGAGGTCCACGTCATGGACTGGGGCCTCGCGCGCCTCCTCGACGCCCCCGAGGACGACAGCAGCGGCGAGAGGCGCGTGGACATCGAGACCGCGGGCGGCGCGCTCGACACGAAGGACGGCGTCATCAAGGGCACCGTCGCCTACATGAGCCCCGAGCAGGCCGGGGGCCGGCCGGGGGAGCTCGGCCGCCCCACGGACATCTACGCCCTCGGCTGCATCCTCTACGAGATCCTCACCCTCCACATCGCCTTCGAGGGGAGGGGGCAGGAGCTTCTCGACCGCGTCCGGAAGGGCGAGGTCCCCCCGGTGGAGAAGCGCAACCCCCGTCGTCCCGTCCCCGAGGCGCTGGCGGAGCTCTGCCGGAAGGCCATGGGGAGGGAGACAGCCGTCCGCCCGCCCACGGCGCGCGCCTTCGCCGAAGGGCTCCGGTCCTGGCTCGACGGCACGAGCGACCGGGATCGGCGCCACCGCTCCGCGGAGAGGCTCGCCCGCATGGGGAAGGAGGCCGTCGCCGAGTTCCGGGCACTGGAATCCGCGCAGAAGGAGGCGGAGTCCCGGGTCGATGCGGAGTCCCGCCGGTTCCGCCCCCACCAGCCCGTGGCCGAGAAGGCGCCGCTCCTCGACGCCCGGCGCGAGCTCGCGGCACTGCGGCGCCGGAAGATCCTCTCCTTCGCGGAGGCGAGCCGCCTCCTCGACGCCGCGCTCCTCGAGGAGGAGGGCAACGAGACCGCGCGCCGCTCCCTGGCGGGCCTCTGGCACGGGAGGCTGGAGGAGGCGGAGCGGGCCGGGGCCGCGGACGACGCGGCCTTCGCGCTGGCCATGATCCGGCGCTACGACGACGGCCGCCTCGCCGCGGCGGTGAAGGGGGACGGGTCGCTCCACCTGCGCACGACGCCCACGGGCGTCCAGGTGACCCTCGAGCCGCTGGAGGATCGCAACGGGATCCTCGTGCCGGGGGAACCGCGGATCCTCGGCCGCACCCCCCTGGAGGCGATCCCCCTCCCCATGGGCTCCTACCTGTGCCGGCTCCGCCTCGCGGGGCACCACGAGGCGAGGTACCCCGTGTGGATCTCCCGCAACCGCGCATGGGGCGGGGAGGTCCGCATGCACCCCGCGGCCGCCTTCGGGGACGAGTGGGTCCTGGTGCCCGGCGGCCCGTTCCTCTACGGCTCCGGGAAGGAGGCCCGGGAGGTGGAGGTCCCGGACTTCCTCCTACAACGCCGCCCCGTGACCTTCGGCGACTACGCGGAGTTCCTGTCGGCCCTGGACCGGGCGGCGGGGGCGGAGGCCGCCGGGAGGCACCTCCCCGCCATGGACGAGGGGTTCTTCATGGAGCGGCTCCCGGACGGGACCTACCGCGTCCTCCCCGGCATCGTGGAGGGGAAGGCGCGGGAGCGCTGCCTGCGGGATCACGGGGAGGGATTCCCGGCGCTGCTCCCCGTCCTCGGCGTCTCCTGGGTGGACGCGACGGCCTACTGCGGGTGGAAATCGTCGGTCACGGGCCGGCGGTGGCGGCTGCCGACGGAGGAGGAGAGGGAGAAGGCGGGCCGGGGCGTGGACGGGAGGCCCTTCCCCTGGGGCGGCCTCGAGGACGCGAGCCTCGCGAAGTGCCGCGACTCCCGGGAGGAGGCGGCGCAGCCGGAGCCGGCGGGCGGGTTCCCCGAGGCGACCTCGATCTACGGGGTGGTGGACGCCGCGGGGGGGGCCTGGGAGTGGACCGATTCCTGGATCGACGGCCGCCGCCAGGCCCGGGTGCTGCGGGGGGGCTCGTGGCGGAGCGAGCTCTCCAACCTCCGGTGCTCCTTCCGCCTCTCCTTCGATCCCGCGACGCGGACCACGGCGACGGGGTTCCGCTGCGCCCGCGATCTCGACTGACCTACCGGAGCGGGGCCGCGCAGCGGAAGCCGATGGCCGGGCTCCGCAGGGCCGGGTCCGCGCTCCTCCTCGCCGTCGCCGCGAGGTCCGCCGCCACGCCGTTCCAGGCGCCGCCGCGGATCACCCGGGCGGTCCCCTCCGTCGGCCCCGACGGGGCGAAGTAGGTCGTCGCGTCGTAGACGTCCGCCTCGTAGTAGTCGGAGCACCACTCGGCGACGTTGCCCGCCAGGTTGAGGCACCCCTCGGGGCTCGCCCCGTCGGTGCCGACGGAGGGGGCGGAGGAGGCGGGCAGGGGTCCGGTGCCGTTCTGGTTCCGCTTCGCCGCGTCGTCCACGCTTCCCCACGGGTAGAGCCGCCCGTCGGTCCACCGGGCCGCCCGCTCCCACTCCGCCTCCGTCGGGAGCCGCTTCCCCGCCCACCCGGCGTAGGCCCGGGCCTCCGCCCAGGTGACGTTCACCACGGGGTGGGAGGAGGTGCTGCCCGCGGGCTGCGCCGGCAGGGTGAAGGCCCCCTGGCTCGCCGTGGCGAAGGCCTGGAACTGCGCCACGGTCACCTCCGCCCGATCGACGAGGAACCCGGGAAGGAAGACCGGGTGGGCCGGGTCGGCGTCCCCGCCGAGGGAATCGCCCCTGGTGTACTCTCCCGCCGCGACGAGGACCATCTCCGCACCGTCGGCGGTGCTGACGGGCTTGCCGTCCTGGAACTGGAACCCCGGGGGAAGGGAGCCGCTCGCGCCGACCAGCAGGTTGTCGAGGGCCGCCATGTCGGCCACGAGGAAGGTGAGGGGGGCCGTCGCCGCCCCGTCCGGCGCGACGGCGGTGATCTCGAGGGGGGCACCCTCGGGGGAGAGGTAGCTGATCGAGAACGTCCCGTTGCTCCCCGTCGTCCCCGACTTCGCCTGGACCCCCTCGAAGGACAGCGGCAGGAGGATCTCGCCGATCTCCGGCGTGCCCCCGGAGTAGGTCAGGCGGAATCCGCCCCAGGTCTCCACGGTGCGGAGCGAGGGGAGCACGGCCCGCGCCCGGATGTTGTAGGCCCCCTGGGGCGGGAGGGTGCCGAGGAACTCCTGCAGTTCGAGGACGAGGTCGAAGGGTCGTACGACCCGCCCGGCATGGAGCGTGGAGAGGAACTCCCGATCCTCCTCCGGCATCCCGGGGACGAGGAGGCACCACTGGATGGCCTCCACGCCGATGGCGGAGAGGTCGGAGACGGAGAAGGTGTCGTCGGAGGCCTCGGAGGGGGTGCCGCCGGCGTCGTAGTCGAGGCCGATGATGCTGGGGCTCAGCCGCACGGTCACCGTCGCCCCGGCGATGGCGGTCGAGCCGTCGGAGCGGAAGACCCGCCCGGAGATCGTGGAGAGGATCCGCGGGTCCTCGGGAGCCGCGGAGAGGTCCACGGTCACCTCCCCGGAGCCGGTGCCCGGATCCAGGACCTGGGAGACGTTCAAGTCCGCGTCCACGACCTGCAGGGACTGGAGCTCCGTCGCGTCCACGCCGGAGACCGGGACCTCGAACCCGCCGTCGGTCCCGCTCACCGTGGCGCCGGCCGGCGTGAACACCACGGCGGACGCGACGGCCGCGCTCTGGGAGCGGCGGAGGCGCCCCTTGATCCGCTTCGTCCCCCCATCGGTCCGGGTGATGGCGTACACGGCGGGCTTCATCGTCCTGAGGTAGGCGGGGAGGGCGGGGTCGGGCCCGATGCGATCGGTCCTCCCGTCGTAGAGGCCCCTGCCCGGCATCTTCACCCAGGCGGTACCGTCGTACTGGTAGAGGTCGATGGTCTTCCCGTCGAGGGCGGATTTCCGGACCCAGCCCGGCCGCTCCAGCTCCAGCGACACGGTCCCGTCCGTGAACGTGGTGGCGGGGCCGCGGAGGTCCGCCCCGGCCACGGGGACGACGCCCGCCGTCGCGAGGAACGGGGGCTCCATGGGAGCGGGGAGGCTCGCGGGCAGGGTGTAGGGGCTGAAGAAGATTCCGGAGACGGTGGAGGGGACGGCGCCGGCGGCGAAGGCGAGGCTCCCGCTCCTCTTCCCCGAGGACTTGTCCGCGGCCACCGTGCCTCCGGCGGCGCCGACGGAGGCGCCCCCGCCGGGGACCCTCTGGACGAAGGCGACCACGTGGAGGTTGCCGTCGTCCCCCACGATGACCCGGGCCGACCCCGCCGGCGTCGCACCTCCGACGGAGCCGATGATCGCCCCGAGGTTCACGGTGTCCAGGTCCCCGGGAACCTGGAAGAGGAGCCCGCCGTCGAACTGCCCCGTGGAGTCCGTCAGGCCGGGGGGATCCTCGAGAACGACCCCCGCTCCCGGCTCCTCCGTGTTGTCCTTCACGACGACGGCGCTGACGATGGGGGTGAGGGAGGGGCGGCCCCGCGAGGAGCCGGCGCCGATGACCCGGCCCACGATCCGGGCCCGGAGATCGTCCCCCGCCCGGTAGGCCGCCTTCTTCTTGACGGGCGTCAGGTTCATGAGGGCCGTCATCGCCCGGTCCCCGAATCGAAGGGTGAACTTGACCTGGTCCCCGAGCGTGCCGACCACGAGGCGGGTGCCCTTGATCCGGAAGGCGCCCGTCACGGTGGAGATCTTCACCGAGATCTTCGAGCCGTCGGCGGGGAGGAAGGTCCCCACCTGGAACTTGCCGCCGTTGCGCGGGACGAGGGCGCCGCCCTCCCGGGAGTCCTTGACCTCGCCCAGCTGGAACAGGACGGGATCCCCGCTCCCGAGCGGCCCAGGGTCCGCGAGGACCCCCCGGACGATCACCGTCACCGTGGAGACGCCGTCGGCGACGCCCCGCCCCTTCACGTCCACGCTGGCGAGGTCGAGGCCCCCGGCGAGGGAGACGGCCGAGGCGGCCCACAGGGACGCGAGGGCGCAGGCGACGCTCGCGGCGGAACGGGGTAGAGCCAAGCCCATCCTCCCCTCGTGCCCCGGGCACGGCGCGGGTCACGGCCACGAGTATACCCGGCGGGGGGCGGGGAGGGCGGAGATGGCCGGGAGGAAGGGGCCGGCGCGGCGGTAGGATCCCGCGCGCGGCGGACGCGGAGGCCGCAACAGGAGGGGTCATGGTCCCATCGACCATCGAGGAGAGGCTTGCCGTTCTGGAGAAGGCGAATCGACGTCTGCGGAATCTCTGCGGGGCTCTCCTCGTGGCGGCGGCGGGGGCCGTGACCATGGGGCAGGAGGGTCCGCAGCCCCCGGCGCCCCCCCCGGCGAGGAGCCCCGTTCCGGCCCCGCCCGCGGCCCCCGGGGAGAGGCCCGCCGTCCTCGACGCGCAGACCTTCGTCGTCCGCGACGCGGCGGGCAACCCGAGGGCGAGCTTCGGCCTTCTCGTCCCGAGGGATCCCAACGACCCCGTGGCCCGGGCCGCCATGGACGGGGGGCTGCCCTGCCTCATGCTCCGGGACGGGACCGGCGCCGTCCGTGTGAGCGTGATCGTGGGACAGGAAGGCGTGCCCTCGATGCAGATGTTCGACAAGGCGGGGCGCCCCCGGACCTCCATCGGGGTGGCGGCCGACGGGACTCCCTCCTTCACCCTCCACGACGGGGCCGGGGGCGAGGCCGTGGGGATCTCGGTGAAGGCGAACGGGGACGCCCTGCTGGAGGTCAGGCGGGGCCTTCGCGGGCTCTCCCTCGCGGCCACGGAGGGGAGCGACGCCGCCGTCCTCCTGAGGGACGACGAGGGCAAGGTCCGAGCGAGCCTCTATCCCGACGGCCTCCTGCTGAACGACGCTCGCAGCGTCCGGAGGGCCGGGTTCGTCACCCTCGAGGACGGGTGTCCGCAGATCTTCCTCGCCGACGAGGAGGGGAAGCCCACGCACAAGATCCCCTGATGCCCCTCCGCCGCAGGCCACCCACCGGGAGCACCCATTGATCCATCGATGCCTGTCTATGGTTCTGACGGCCCTCGCCCTCGGCGCCGCCCCCGCCTCCCCGCCCCCTCCCTCCGTCGTCCTCGTGATCGGCGACGGGACCGGGTTTCAGCAGTGGGGGCTCCTCCTCGCCGCCCGCCGCGCCGCAGGGGAGTCCGCCCCCTCGGCCTTCGAGAGGCTCGCCGCCGCGGGGACAACGGGCTTCACCACGACCTTCGCCGCCGACTCCCTCGTCACCGACTCCGCCGCCGGGGCCACGGCCTGGGCCTGCGGCGTCAGGTGCCGCAACGGGGGCGTCGGCGTGGACGAAGCCGGGAAGGCGGCCCCGACCTGCATGGAGGCCGCCGGCGCCGCGGGGATGTGGACGGGCATCGTCACCACGACGGGCGTCACCGACGCGACCACCGCCGCCTTCACGGCCCACGTCGAGAGCCGCCGCCTCATGGGGCAGGTCGCGGAGCAGCAGGTCGCGCAGCCGGCCCTGCGGGTGATCCTCGGCGGGGGGTCCATGTTCTTCGTGCCGAAGACGAGCCCCTGCTCCGGGGCCGGCCCCCTCGGCCGCAACATCGCCGACGGGCCCTCCCGGCGCGGCGACGGCCGGGACCTCGTCGCCGAGGCGAAGGCGAGGGGCTTCACCGTCGTCACCCGCCGCGCCGACCTCCTCGCGGGGCCCGCCCCGGAGCGGCTGCTCGGCCTCTTCGCCCCCTTCAACCTCCCCTATGTCCTCGACCGGGACGAGGCCGACGAGGCCGAGGCCCCGACGCTTCCCGAGATGACGGCCCGGGCGCTGGAGGTCCTCGGGAAGGGTCCGAAGGGGTTCTTCCTCGTCGTCGAGGGGGGGCGGGTCGATCACGCCTGCCACAACGACGACGCCGGCGCGGCGCTCGCGGAGCTGGCGGAACTCGACGCCACTCTCGACCTCCTCCTCCGGGAGCGGGGGAGGCGGAAGGACCTCCTCGTCGTCCTCACCGCGGACCACGAGACCGGGGGCCTGGCCGTGTCGTCCCCGAAGGGGGAGACGCTCACCGGGGAGCGGCTCCTCCTCCTCGGGACGCAGCGGCGGAGCCTCGACGCCGTGGCCGCGACGGTGGGGGGCGGGATCCCGACGGAGGAGGCGGCCCGGGAGGCGGTCCCCTGGCTCCCGGGGAAGGCCGCCCCCCTCGCCGACCCCGCCGTCGACGGCCGCGGTCCCTTCCTCGGGCGCCACCGGCGGCCCTTCGCCGACGCAGCCTCCGGGGCGGCGGGTGTCGTCTTCGCGACGGACGGCCACACCTCCACCCCCGTGCCCGTGCTGGCCGCCGGCCCCGGGGCGGAGCGGTTCGCCGGCATCCGGGGGAACGACGAGGCGGGGCGGATCCTCGCGGAGATCCTCGCGGGACGCTGAGGCTCCGGGGGCTCCCGTCGCCTACAATCCCCTCCGGAGGACCCATGCACGAACCCAGCGACTTCCGCTCCGACACCGTCACCCGCCCGACCCCGGCCATGCGGGCGGCCATGGCCGCCGCCGAGGTGGGGGACGACGTCCTCGGCGACGACCCCACGGTGGCGCGTCTCGAGGCGGCCTTCGCGCGCCTCGTCGGCAAGGAGGCGGCGGTCTTCGTCCCCTCGGGCTCCATGGGGAACCTCGTCTCCATCGCCTCCCACGCGCGCCCCGGGGAGGCGGTTCTCATGGAGGAGTGGGGCCACACCCACAACTTCGAGGCCGGGGGCGCGGCGCGCTTCGCCGGGGTCATGTGCCGGACGCTCACCTCGGACCGCGGGATCCTCGACCCGGCGCTGGTGGATCGCTGGTGCTTCGCCGGGAGCCTCCACACCCCGCGCACGGCGCTGCTCGTCGTCGAGAACACCCACAACTTCCACGGCGGGCGGGTGACGCCGCTCGCGCGGATGCGGGAACTGCGGGCGGTGACGGCGGCGAAGGGAGTGAGGCTCCACATCGACGGGGCGCGGCTCTGGAACGCCTGCGCGGCGACGGGGGAGGAGCCGGCGGCCTTCGCCGCCTGCGCCGACTCCGTGACGGCCTGCCTCAGCAAGGGGCTCTGCGCCCCCGTGGGCTCGGTGGTGGCGGGGACGGCGGAGTTCATCGGCGAGGCGCGGCGGAACCGCAAGACCCTCGGCGGCGGGATGCGCCAGGCCGGCGTGCTGGCGGCGGCGGGGCTGCTGGCTCTGGAGACGATGCGGGGGCGGCTCGTCGAGGATCACGCCCGGGCGCGGCGCCTGGCCGAGGGGCTGGCGGCGCTGCCGCAGTGGGGGATCGACCCGTCGCGGGTCGAGTCGAACATCCTCTTCGTCGAGTGGAAGGGGAGGGGGGCGGTGAAGGACGTGGTCGTGCGGCTGAAGGAGCGGGGGGTGCTGGCCATGGCGCCGGATCCGACGCGGCTCCGGCTGCTCACGCATGCGGACGTGGATGACGGCGACGTCGAGAGGATGCTCGCGGCGGCGAAGGACATCGCGTAGGCGGGACGATCGTCCCACGGGAGGCAGCAATGGCCGGTGTGTTCCACGCCTACGACATCCGAGGTATCTGGGGTGCGGGCATCGACGAAGCGTTGAGCGAGCGCATCGGCCGCGCCGTCGCCCTGCACCTCAAGCCCGCCCGCGCCTGCGTCGGCCACGACATGCGTGAATCCGCCCTCCCCGCCAAGGCCGCCCTGATTCGCGGCCTCACCGCCCACGGCGTGGACGTGGTGGAGGTGGGCCTCGCCTCCACCCCCATGCAGTACTTCGCCACCGGCGACGGCGGCTTCGACGCCGGCATCCAGGTGACCGCCTCCCACAACCCCGCGGAGTACATCGGCTTCAAGATCTCGAGGAAGGACGTCGTCCCCGTGGGCGGCGACTCCGGCCTCAAGGACATCGAGCGGCTCGCCCTCTCCGCGGATCCCCTCGACCCGCCCCCGGGGACGAAGCCCGGGACGGTGTCCGCGCGGGACATCCGCGCCGGCTACGCCGCCCACGTCGCCCGGTTCCACCGCCCGGGGAGGCGGCTCCTACGGGTGGTGGTGGACTGCGCCAACGGGATGGGATCGCTCGAGGTGGACCTCGGCCTCTCCCGTCTCGGCCACGACCTCACGGTCCTCTACCCCGACCTCGACGGGACCTTCCCGAACCACGAGGCGAACCCGCTGCGCGTCGAGAACCTCCGCGATCTCCAGAAGGCGGTCCTCGCCTCGGGCGCGGACTGCGGCGTCGCCTTCGACGGGGACGCCGACCGCGCCTGCTTCGTGGACGAGAAGGGGCAGGTGGTGACCAACGACCTCCTCACGGCCTTCATGGCCGCCGAGATCCTCCCCGGCGAGCCCGCGGGGGCGGCCGTGGTCTACGATCTGCGCTCGAGCCGCGTGGTGCCGGAGACGGTGACCGCCCTCGGCGGCCGCCCCATCCGGGAGCGGGTCGGCCACGCCTTCATGAAGGCCCGCCTCCGGAAGGAGAAGGGGGTCTTCGGCGGCGAGTACAGCGGCCACTTCTACTTCCGCGACAACTGGCACGCCGACTCCGGCGTCATCGCCTCGACCCTCGTCCTCAACCGCCTCTCCCGGGACCCGGCCCCGTTCTCGACGCTCCTCGCCCCCCTCCGCCGCTACCGGCAGACCGGGGAGATCAACTTCGAGGTCCACGACAAGGACGGGACGATCGCACGCCTCGCCGGGGCATTCAAGGACGGCGAGGTGGACTTCGTGGACGGGGTGACGGTGAACTACCCCGACTGGTGGTTCAACGTGCGCAAGAGCAACACCGAGCCGCTGCTGCGCCTCAACCTCGAGGGGATGACGCCGGCGGCCTTCGAGGCGGGGAAGGCGCGGGTGATGCCGTTCCTCGGCACGCCGGTGGATCGGTAGGAGACGCCATGACCATGTTCCGGAAAACCGCCATGCTCCTGCTCTCCCTCCTCGTCGCCTCCTGCGCCTCCACGATGAGGGACGCCGTCGAGGGGAAGGAGCGGGGCACCGCCGCCCTGTATCCCGTGCCCCCGGCCAAGGCCTGGTCCATCGCGCGCAGCATCGTCTTCGAGGCGGCCCACTTCGACGTCCACTCCAACCGCGAGCGGACGATGATCGTCTGCGACGCCGGCACGGGCACCGACACGACCTACATCGCCGTCTGGATCGACCCCGGCGTGGACGCGTCGGAGAGCCGGGTGACCATCCGCTCCGTGAAGGAGGGGGGGATGCAGATCACGAGCGTCCTCACGGAGGACGAGTTCCACGCCCGCTTCCGCGAGCGGGTGGGAAAGTAGGGGGAGCGGCGACCGCTACCTCCGCGCGGCGCTCTCCTCCCGATCCACCCTTGGCTCCTGGCCGCGGAGCACCGTGTTCCCGCCGAAGCGCAGCGTCTGGTCCACGGGGGCGGCCTCGGTCCAGTGGGACTCCTTCACCTGGCCGCTCTGCCCGTAGGCGAGGAGCGCGTTGCCGTAGGTGACGGCCTCCACCGCCGCGGGCGCGATGCCCCGCTCGAGCATGAGGGCCCCGGTCTTCACCACGGCCAGCGGGTCCGATACCCCCCAGTCGGCGGAGGAGTCGACGATGATGCGTTCGGGCCCGTACTTCCGGACGATCTCCACCATGCGGGCGGAGTCCATCTTCGTCCGCGGGTAGATGGTGAAGCCGGCCCAGAAGCCCCGGTCGAGGACCTCGGCGACGGTCTCCTCGTTGTTGTGGTCGATGACCACCTGGTCGGGGCGGAACCCGTGCTCGAGCGCCATGTCCATGCTGCGCGACGTCCCCCGCTTCTTGTCGCGGTGGGGGGTGTGCACCATCACGGGGAGGCCGGCCTGCAGGGCGAGATCGTACTGCGCGCGGAAGATCCGCTCCTCCGCCGGGGTCTGGTCGTCGAAGCCGATCTCGCCCACCGCCGCCACCCCCTCCTTGCAGAGGAACAGCGGGAGGATCTCCAGCACCTCCCGGGCGAGCCCCTCGTCGTTTGCCTCCTTGGAGTTGATGCCGATGGCGCAGTAGTGGCGGATGCCGAACTGGGAGGCGCGGAAGCGCTCCCACCCGACGAGGGAGGCGAAGTAGTCGGCGAAGGAGCCGACGGAGGTGCGGAGCTGGCCCTGCCAGAAGGCCGGCTCGATGACGGCGACGACGCCGGCGGCGGCCATGGCCTGGTAGTCGTCCGTCGTCCGGGAGGCCATGTGGATGTGGGGGTCGAAGACGCGGTTCACAGATCCTCCGATCGGGAGATCCCGTGGCGCCGGAGGAGGTCGCCGGCCTCGGGCCAGGGGCAGTTCTTGAGCGCGTCGAGGACGGCGGCCTTCGTCGCCCCGTCCCCCGTCTCGATGGCCTTCTCCATGGTCCGGATCTCGGCGGCGTCGGCGTGGGGGCCGACGCAGCGCCAGATCTCCGGGTTCACGGTGCGGCCCGCGGCCCAGCGCTCGTCGGCGTAGTCGCAGAGCATGCGGGAGAGGGAGGGGTTGGCGCGTGCGTCGAGGCCCTGGATGGGGGCGAGGGGAAGCTCCACGAAGAGCGCCTTCACCACCATCTGGTTCCAGGCCGGCTCCGAAAGGTGCTCCGCCGGGTAGGGGTTGTCGTGGGCGACGGCGCGGAAGACGTCGGTCACGTTGGAGCGCACCCCCTCTGCGCAGCGCTCCGCCAGGGACTCGGGGTGGGGGAGGAGGGGGAGGGCCTGGTAGAGGGTGACGAGCTCGCCGAGGTCGGCGTGCTGGAAGAGGAGCGTCGCCTCGGAGAGCCAGCGCTCCCGGTTGCGGGGGTCCCGCTGCAGGAGGAGGGCGGTGCGGGCGGCCTGCTCCACGGTCCACTTCTCGGGCATCCAGCCGGGGCGGGCGGAGCGGGCGCGGTCGAGGTCGGCGGGCCGGATCTGGAGGAGGGTCTTCGGCGCGTGGCGGCCCACGGCGGAGAAGTTCATGTAGAGGTTCTTGGCGGGCCCGTCCACGGCGTCGGCGCAGGCCTGCTCGAACCAGGGAAGGCCGTCCCGGGGGATCCCCATGCGGACCCAGGAGTGGAGCAGGATCCGGGCGAGGCGGAGCGTCGTCGAGGAGGGGACGAAGATGTTGTCGGGTTGCATGCCCACAGTAATAACCCCCTCCCGCCGGGACGGGGAGATCCGCTCCCCCGGGGTCACCACCCCCCGTGAACGGACGGGGGCGGGGGAGGTTCGGAGGGGGGCGCGCCGCGGGTATCCTCCCCCCGATGTCCCCCTCCCGCGCGCCGGTCATCACCTTCACCACGGACTTCGGCACCGCCGACGCCTACGCCGCCTCCATGAAGGGGGTGGCCCTCTCCCTCTGCCCGAAGGCGAGGCTCGTGGACGTGACCCACGCCATCGAGCCGGGGGACCTCCTCGGGGCGGCCCTCGTGGTGGAGGAGGCGGCCCGCTGGTTCCCGAAGGGGACGGTGCACGTGGTGGTGGTGGATCCCGGGGTGGGGACGGAGCGGCGGGCGCTGGCCGTGCAGGCGGGGGGCAGGATCTTCGTCGGTCCCGACAACGGCGTGCTGTGGCCGGCCATCGACGGGGATCCGAAGTCCCGGATTCATGCCATCACGGCCCGCACCTTCCTCCTTCCCGTGGTGACGGCGACGTTCCACGGCCGGGACGTGTTCACCCCCGCGGCGGCGCGGTTCGCGGCGGGGAGGCGCATCGAGATGGCGGGGCCGCGGATCCTCGATCCCCTCCCCCTCCCCGGTTTCCATTGCACCCGGCGGGGCGGCCGCCTCGAGGGGCAGGTGCTGCGCGTGGACCGCTTCGGCAACCTCGTCACGTCGGTGCGCGCGGCGGACCTCGAGGCGGCCTTCGACGACGTCCCCTTCCCGACGCTGGACTTCCGTGTGGGGGGGCGGCGCGTGGACGAGACGGCGGCGGCCTACGGCCTCGCGCGGCCGGGGCTCCCCTTCGCGCTCCTCGGGAGCGGGGGCCGGGTCGAGGTAGCGCTCCGGGACGGCAGCGCCGCCGCGGCTCTCGGGGCCGCGCGGGGAGCGGAGGTGACGGTGGAGCGGCGGGGGGGGCGGCGGTGAGGAAATCCATCTACGTGGAGCCGTTCTCCGGCATCGCCGGGGACATGTTCGTCGGCGCGCTGCTCGACGCCGGCGCCTCCTTCGATGCGGTGAAGGCGGCGGTGAAGGGGATCCCGGCGGAGGGGATCGAGGTGGAGGCCAGGAAGGTGATGCGGGGGGCGCTCTCCTGCACGAAGTTCAGCGTTAGGGTCCATGGAGAGGCCGAGGAGCCTTCGGAACCCGAGGATCCCCATTCTCATGACCATCCCCACGACCATGGACACGGGCACGGGCATCGCCATGAATCCGGAAGCGAGGATCATCCCCATCATTCCCTTGCAGATATCAGGAATCTCATCCAGAAAGCTCGCATCCCTGCGGCCGTGAAGGAGCAGTCCCTCCTGATTTACGCCAAGCTCGCCGCCGCCGAGTCCCTCGTCCACGGTTCCGACCCGGAGTCCGTGACGTTCCACGAGGTCGGCGCCCTGGACGCCGTGGCCGACGTCGTGGCCGCCGCCGCCGCCCTCGACGCGCTGGGGATCCGCGAGATCCACTGCGGCCCGGTCCGCTGCGGGAGCGGGATGGTGCGCATCGCCCACGGGGTGCTCCCGGTGCCGGCGCCGGGGACGCTCCAGTGCCTCCTCGGCTTCGACGTCCGCTTCGAGGAGGGGCGGGGGGAGCTGGTGACGCCGACGGGGGCGGCGATCCTCGGGGCCCTGGCCTCGCCGCATCCGCCGGGGGAGTTCTACCCGGAGCGGGTCGGGTACGGGGCGGGGACGCGGGACGGGGGGGAGATCCCCAACTGCCTCCGCGTCACCGTGGGGCGGACGCCGGACCCGGCGGTGGAGCCCGCGGTCTTCGAGCTGGCGGCCAACCTCGACGACCTGGCGCCCCAGGTGACGGCGCGGGCGGTGGAGGCTCTCTTCGAGGCGGGGGCGCTGGACGCGTGGACGGAGCCCGCGGGGATGAAGAAGGGGCGGGCCGGGGTCGTGGTGCGGGCGCTGGCCGACGAGGCGCGCCTCGCCGCCGTGGAGGAGGTCTTCTTCGCGGAGACCGGGACGCTCGGGCTCCGCAAGCACCGGGTGGAGCGCTCCAAGTGCGAGCGGGAGTGGGTGAAGGTGAAGACCCCCTTCGGCGTGATCCGCGTCAAGGTGGGGAGCCGCGGAGGCGAGGTCGTCTCGGCGACGCCGGAGTACGAGGACTGCCGCGCCGCCGCGGAGAAGAGGAAGGTCCCCGTCCGCAAGGTGATGGACGCGGCCCGCGAGGCGTGGCGGGCGCGGAAGTAGGGGAATACCGTACCCGACCCGATTCATCGGGGTTGGGCGGGCACCGATCCGGTGCCCCCGCGCGGATGTCGGTAGGATGGGTGGCGGCGCCCGCGGGCGGGACGCCGGGAGGGCGCCGATGATCCTCCGACGAATCCTCCTCCTCGCGCCGTTCCTCCTCGTCCTCGCGTCCCCGGTTCCCGGCAGGGAGCCGACCTGGGTCGGTCCGGACCTCTGGAACGACGCATGGCTGGGCGAGTCCGCGGTCGATGGTGCCGCCCCGGTCCTTCTGCCCGGAGGCGAAGCGCAACTCCTCGTCTACTGCGGACGCGACGAGGACGGCGGCGCCTCCTTCTGGTCCTCGGACGGGACCCGGGAGGGCACCGTCCGCCTCGGCCGCCCCTGGCCCGACGCCTTCGGTCCCCTGTGGGGGCCGGTGAGCCACGACGGCGCGGCCTGGATGCTCGCGGGCACGGTGGAGGACGGTGTCGGGCTCTACCGCACCGACGGGACCCCGGAAGGCACCGCGGTCGCGATTCCCCCGGATCCCGACCATGGCCTGGAGGGTCGGCTCTTCGAGTGGAAGGGGCGGCTCTGGTGCGCCGGACGGACGGCGGCGACGGAGCCGTGGACGCTCTACGCATCCGACGGCACTCCGGAGGGGACGGGGCCGGTCCGGTCGGTCGCGCCCCCGGCCCTCTCATGGTGGTCCTACTGGTCCCCGGCCCAGCCGGCCGGCGACCTCCTCTACTTCTTCGGGACCACGGAGGAGGAGGGACGGGAGCTCTGGCGGACCGACGGGACGGAGGAGGGGACCTTCCTTCTCGCCGACGTCCGGCCGGGGCCTGAGGGGCAGGCTACCTACGTCGTGTGGGGCACTCCCGATTGCATGGTCGGGAGCCCTGCGGGGAACGCCCTCTGCTTCGCTGCCGACGACGGGGTCTCGGGAGTGGAGCCATGGAGGACCGACGGGACCCCCGAAGGGACCTTCCGGGTGGCGGACCTGAATCCCGGCCCCGCCACCTCCCAGCCGATGTTCCTCGGGGAGGCGGGCGGCGGGTTCCTCTTCTTCGCCGACGACGGCGTCCGCGGCCGCGCCCTCTGGCGGAGCGACGGGACGGGGCCCGGCGCGACCCTGTTCCGCGACTTCGACCCGGAGAGCGCCGAGGCCCCGTATCCCTTCGCCCTGGGGGCGCTCGACGGAGTCCTCATTTTCACGATCCACCAGGAGGAGGGGGCGCTGCAGCTCTGGAGGACGGACGGGACGGCCGAGGGAACGCTCCTTTCAGGAGTCCCGCAGACCGGTTCGCCGGGCTTCTACCCGATGGGGGACTTCCGCCTCCTCGGCTCCTCCGGCCTCGCGACCTTCCGCGTGGGGTGGGGGGACTGGCCCGACTACTACTGGATCACCGACGGGACGGCGGAGGGGACCAGGGAGATCTCCGACTGGAATGCGCCGCTCCTGTGGAAGGGGAGCGTCTTCTGGACCGGGGAATCCCCCCGGCGCCTCCTGACGGTGGCCGGGGACCTGGGGCGTTCCCGATCCGACCTGGACGAGGACGAGGACTCCTTCTCCACGGAACTGGAACTTGCCCTCGGCTCCCGCTGGTGGGACGGCGCTTCGACGCCGCTCGGCCCCGGCGGCGGGGGGGAGGTGAAGGCCCTCGCCGTGGAAGACGCTGGATTCCGCCTCACCGGGTGGAAGGCCGCCCGGGACGGACTTCACGTCGCCGCCCGACTGCAGGTGGATCCCGATCTCCGACGGGAGGGCGCCTCCCTCACCGTGGATGCCGGCGGCGTGATCCGCACCTTCACCCTCGACCGTCGTGGCCGCGGGCGATCCGGGGACGCGCGGGTGCGCCTGCGGTTCGACCGCGGCGGGGTGGACAGGGAGGAGCGCGGGGCGCACCTGCGGTTCACGGTGCGGCGGGGGAGCCTCATCGACCCGCTTGCCGACGAGGGGATCTGGCCGATGGACCCGGTCGAGGATCAGCCCCTCGATCTCCCCGTCACCGTGCTCCTCGACAGCCGCCGCTACCGCGCGCGGGCGCCGCTCCTCTGGACCGTGTCCTCCTGGGGATCGGGCCGCGCGCGAAAGTAAGGGGATACCGTACCCGACCCGATTCATCGGGGTTGGGGGAGGGAGTCTTCCGGTGCGGCGCGAGTCCAGCCCCCAACCCCGATGAATCGGGTCGGGTACGGTGTTCCCCTCCTACCCCCGCAGCCGGTCGAGAGCCCCGCCGAGGCGGGCGAGCCCCTCGCGCAGCTCCTCCGCGCCCATGCCCCAGGAGAGGCGGATCGATCCCGGCTCGAAGAACATCGTCCCCGGGACGACGCCCACTTCGGTCTCCTCGAAGAGCGTCTCCACCCAGGCGACGTCGTCCTTCCCGCGGAGCGCCGGGACCTCGAGGAAGCCGGAGATCCCCGCCTCCGGCGGGACCCAGAGCAGGTCCTTCCGCCCCGCCGCCCACGTCCGCACGATGCGGAGGTTGCGGAGCCCGTGCTCCCGGTTGGCCGCCGCCACGGCGGGGAGGCGCTCCCACGCCGCCAGCGCCACCGCCGCCGAGGGGGCCGGCAGGTTCACCACCACGAAGTCGTTGAGGTCCCGCAGGCGCAGCACCATCTCCGGGTCCGCCAGCGCCCAGCCGATGCGTAGCCCGCCGAGCCCGTAGACCTTCGTGAGCGAGGTCGTCGCCACGAAGGGCCCCCCGGGGAGGAAGCAGGAGCCGAAGGGGGTCGCAAGGAAGTCCCGGTAGACCTCGTCCACGAGGATGGTGATGCCGAGGTCCCGCCCGAGCCCGTCCAGGGCCGCGAACTCGTCGGGGAGGATCCGCGCACCACTGGGGTTGTGGAGGTCCGAGGTCACCACCACCGTCGCCCCCGCCTGGACCCCGGCGGTGATCTCCGGGACGGGGAGCCGCCAGCCATTCTCCCGGCGGCGCCGGAAGGGGAGCACCGTCGCCCCCACGGCCCGGAACACCCCCGGCAGGTCCTCGTAGTTGGGCTCCTCGCACAGCACCGTCGTCCCCGGCCCCGCCAGCGTGGAGGCGAGGAGGAAGTTCGCGTGGTGCGTCCCGCAGGTCGGCATCACGCACTCCTCGGGGACCCCGTAGCGCGCCGCCACGGCGGCGGCCAGCCCCGGGTCCGGCAAGGGCGGCGTGGGCCGCGAGAGGAGGACGTCGGAGGCCCCGAGCCCGAGGGACTCCAGGGTGGCCGCGGGCATCCCCGAGGCGTGCAGGCGGTAGCGGCCCCGGGTGGAGTGGGCCTTGGCCCAGGACATGTAGCGGAAGGGCAGGAGTTCCATGAACCAAGTATGGTCGGAACTCCGAAGGCAGTGGAAGGGGTTCCGGGGAGGAGAGGGGGCTGGGGGAGCCAGGGGGGGCTCAACTTCTGTCCCCCCGCCGTCCGATAATCCATAGTAGGTCCACCCATCCCGTTGGAGAGTCCGCCCATGTCCACCCGATCCCCGGCCTTCCTCGCCACCCCCGCCTCCCTCGCCCTCGCCCTCCTCCTCCTCGCCTCTCTCGCCCTCGCCCTGGACGACGGCCCCGCGCCCCCCCCGCCC
>CAYJMF010000044.1:0-36533 GCA_964370855.1 uncultured Planctomycetota bacterium
CGCCCCCGCCCCCGCCGCCAATCTGGGTCGGGTTCAGTATGGCGGTGCCTCCCCCCGATTCCGGGGGATCCACCCCCCTTCCGCGGTATCACTCCTTGTCTTCAAACAAGGGGGACTCCCGCCATGCTCCATCCCGTCCGGCGATTCGCCTTCACCGCGCTCCTCGCCTCGATCCTCGTCTCCGCGGGCCCCCTCGCGGCCCCCGCGGCCGCCGGGGAGGAGGACCTCCCCGAGATCCCCTTCACGAAGAAGGTCCTCGGCAACGGCCTCACGGTCATCGTCCACGAGGACCACAAGGCCCCCGTGGTCGGCGTCATGGTCTGGTACCACGTCGGCTCCAAGGACGAGAAGCCGGGCCGCACCGGCTTCGCCCACCTCTTCGAGCACCTCATGTTCAACGGGTCGGAGCACGCCGACGACGACTGGTTCCGCGCCGTCGGCGCCTTCGGCGCCACGGGCGTGAACGGGACCACCAACAACGACCGCACGAACTACTTCGAGACCGTCCCCGCGGGGGCGCTGGACGCCACCCTCTGGCTCGAGTCCGACCGCATGGGCCACCTCGTCGGCGCCATCGACCAGGCCAAGGTGGACGAGCAGCGCGGCGTCGTCCAGAACGAGAAGCGCCAGGGGGAGAACGAGCCCTACGGCTCCATCTGGAGGATGCTGCCCGCCCTCTGCTATCCCCCGGGCCACCCCTACTCCTGGCCCGTCATCGGCTCCATGGAGGACCTCGACGCCGCGAGCCTCGACGACGTGAAGGGATGGTTCAGGGCCTACTACGGGGCCGCCAACGCCGTCGTGGTCGTCGCCGGCGACGTGGACACCGCCGAGGCGCTGGGGAAGGTCGAGCACTACTTCGGCGACATCCCCCCGGGCCCCCCCGTGGTCCACGTCGAGGCCGCCGTCGCGAAGCGGACCGGCACCACCCGCGTCTCGGTGCAGGAGCGCGTCCCCCAGGCGCGGGTCCACAAGGTGTGGAACACCCCGGAGTGGGGCGCCCGCGACTCCCGCCTGCTGAACCTGGCCGCCTCCGTGCTCGCCCGCGGCGAGGGCTCCCGCCTCCACGACCGGCTCGTCCGGAGGGAGGGCATCGCCACGGAGACCGTCGCCTTCCAGGACGAATCGGAGATCGCCTCCCAGTTCCACGTCTGGGCCACCGTCGCCGACGGCGTCGATCCCGCCCGTGTGGAGGCGATCCTCGACGAGGAGATGGCCCGCTTCCTCAGGGACGGCCCGACGGCGGACGAGCTCGCCACGGAGAAGGCCCAGGTGAAGGCGGAGTTCCTGCGCCGCCTCGAGCGGGTCGGCGGCTTCGGGGGGAAGAGCGACCTCCTCGCCTCGAGCGAGGTCTTCGGCGGCTCGCCCGACGCGTGGAAGGACGAGCAGCGCGCCATCGCCGCGGCCGCGCCCGCGGAGGTCCGGGACGCCGCCGCCCGCTGGCTCTCCGACGGGGCCCTGGTGGTGGAGACCCGGCCCTTCCCCCGCGTCGCCGCGGCGAAGGAGGGGGCCGACCGCTCCGCCATGCCCGCCGTCGGCGAGGCCGGCGAGGCCCGCTTCCCGGCGCTGCAGCGCGCCGAACTCCCCAACGGAGTGAAGGTCGTCCTGGCCCGGCGCGAGGGTCTCCCCCTGGTCCGCATGGATCTCCTCGTGGACGCCGGCTTCGCGGCGGACCCCGCGGAGGCGCCGGGCACCGCGCACCTCGTCGGCGAGATGCTGACGGCGGGGACGGCGGGGAAGGACGCGCTCGCGCTGCGCCGCGCCGTGGACCGCCTCGGCGGGGAGCTCACCGTCGAGACCGGCGCCGACGCGACGCGCATCACCCTCTCGACCCTGTCGGGCTCGCTTCCCGCCTCGATCTCGCTCCTCTCCGAGATCGCCCTCCGTCCCTCCTTCCCCGCGGAGGAGCTGGAGACGCGCCGCCGGGGCCAGCTCGCCGCCATCTCCCAGGAGAAGGTGGACGGGCGGGGCATGGTGGGCCGGGTCCTCCCGCGCATCCTCTACGGCGCGGGGCACCCCTACGGCGCCCCCTCCTCGGGCACGGGCACGGAGGAGGCCGTCGCGAAGATGACCCGGGAGGACCTCGCGCGGTTCCACGGCGCCTGGTTCCGCCCCGGGGCCGCGACGCTCGTCGTCACCGGGAACACGGACATGGCGGACCTGATGGCATCCCTCGCGAAGGAGTTCGGCGCCTGGGAACCGGGGACGGCCCCGGCGAAGGCGCTCCCCGTCCCGCCGCCCGCGGGGAAGTCCCGGGTCCTCCTCCTCGACCGGCCCGGCGCCCCGCAGTCCGTCATCGTCGGCGCCGCCCTCGTCCCGGCGCGGGGCGGGCCCGAGGAGATCCCGCTGGAGGTGATGAACACCATCCTCGGCGGGAGCTTCGTGTCGCGCCTCAACATGAACCTCCGCGAGGACAAGCACTGGTCCTACGGCGCCCGCTCCATGCTCCGCTCCACGCGGGGCCCCCGGGCGCTCATGGCCATGGCCTCCGTCCAGACCGACCGGACGGCGGAGTCCCTGGCGGAGATGGTGAAGGAGATGAAGGGCATCGCCGGGGCCGTCCCACCGACGGAGAAGGAGATGGCGGAGGCGAAGTCGAGCCTCACCCTCACCCTGCCTGGCCGCTGGGAGTCCACGCGGAACCTCTCCGAGTCCCTGCAGGACCTCGTCACCTTCGGCCTCCCCGACGGCTGGTACGACGGCTACGCCGCCCGCATCCGCGCCGTCACCGCCGCGGACCTCGCCGCCGCAGGGAGTCTCGTGGACCCCGACGCCGTCGTCTGGGTCGTCATCGGCGACCGCGCGAAGGTGGAGGCGCCGCTGCGGGCGATGGCCCTCCCGGTGGAGGTGGTGGAGTAGGCGAGGAGAGGCAGGCACCGCCATACCGAACCCGACCCAGATTGGCGGCGGGGGCGGAGGCGAGTCCCTCCCTCCCGGGCATTGGTGGTTCGCCCCCGCCTCCGCCGCCAATCTGGGTCGGGTTCGGTATGGCGGTGATTTCCTTGAAATCCTAACGCGACGCGTTAGGATTTCAAGGATGTCAGCGCGCCCCGTCCCCCGGAAACTCGACCTCTCGCGGCTCCGGCGCCTCCTCGGCCTCTTCCCCGCCGTGGCCATCCTCGGGCCCCGGCAGGTGGGGAAGACGACCCTCGCCCGGGAGTTCGCGGCGGGCCGGAAGGGGCCGGTCCGGACCTTCGACCTCGAGAACCCCCGGGATCGGGCGAGGCTCCGGGATCCGATGCTGGCCCTGGAGGATCTCCGCGGCCTCGTGGTGCTCGACGAGGTCCAGAACCTCCCCGAGATCTTCCCCGTGCTCCGGGTGCTCTGCGACCGGCCCGGCCCTCCCGCCCGCTTCCTCGTCCTCGGCAGCGCCGCCCCCTCCCTCCTCCGCCAGGAATCGGAGTCCCTCGCCGGCCGCCTCGGGCTCCTCGAGCTCGCCGGGTTCTCCCTGGACGACGTGGGGCCCGCCGCCCTCGACCGCCTCTGGCTGCGCGGCGGGTTTCCCCGCTCCTTCCTCGCCCGGGACGACGGGACGAGCTTCGAATGGCGGCGGGACTTCCTGCGGCTCTTCCTCGGGAGGGACCTCCCGGCCCTCGGCATCGACCTCCCCGCGGAGACCCTCCGCCGGTTCCTCTCCATGGTCGCCCACTACCACGGGCAGACGTGGAACGGGGCGGAGCTGGCGCGGGCCCTCGGCGTGAGCCAGCCCGCGGTCCGGCGGTACCTCGACACCCTCGTCGCCACCTTCCTCGTGCGGGTGCTCCCCCCCTGGTCGGAGAACCTCTCCAAGCGCCAGGTGAAGTCCCCGAAGGTCTACCTCGCGGACACCGGCCTACTCCACCTCCTCCTCGGGACGGAGTCGAGGGACGATCTCCTCGGGCATCCCAAGGCGGGCGCCTCCTGGGAGGGGTTCGCCCTCGGCGAGGTCGTCCGGCGGCTCGCGGCGCGCCCCGAGGAGTGCTTCTTCTGGGCGACCCACGCCGGGGCGGAGCTCGACCTCCTCGTCGTCAAGGGGAACCGGAGGCTCGGGTTCGAGATCAAGCGGACCTCGATGCCCGGGGTCACGAAGTCCATGCACGTCGCCGCCGGGGACCTCCGCCTCGACGAGCTCGTGGTCGTCCACGCGGGGAAGGAGAGCTTCCCCCTGGGCCCGGGGTTCCGGGCGGTGGCCCTGTCCGGGATCCTGGAGGAGTTGCGGCCGCTGCGGTGAGGCGCCGACACCAAACGGGCGCTCCGTCCCTCCCCCCCGATACCATCCCCTCTCCATGGAACTCTCGGAGACCCTCCGCCGCCACTGGGGCTACGACGCCTTCAAGCCCCTCCAGAGGGAGGCCGTCGAAGCCGCCCTCGCGGGCCGCGATTCCCTCGTCGTGCTCCCCACGGGGGGCGGGAAGAGCCTCTGCTACCAGCTTCCGGCGGCGCTGGACCGGGGCCTCGTCCTCGTCGTCTCCCCCCTCATCGCGCTCATGGACGACCAGGTGGACGCCGCCCGGCAGGCGGGCCTCGCCGCCGACGCGCTCCACTCCAACCTCGAGTCCTCCCACAGGGGGCAGGCCTGGCGCCGCCTCGCGGCGGGGGAGACCCGTCTCCTCTACGTGAGCCCCGAGCGCCTCCTCCTCGGCGACCTCCTCCCCCTCGTCGGCCCCCGCATGACGCTGGCCGCCGTGGACGAGGCCCACTGCGTCTCCCACTGGGGCCACGAGTTCCGCCCCGAGTACCGCCGCCTCGCCGAGGTGCTGGACCGCTTCCCGAAGGCCGCCCGCATGGCCCTCACGGCCACGGCCACGCCGGAGGTGCGGGACGACATCGCGCTCGGCATGGCGCTCCGCGACCCCGTCCGTCTCGTCGGCCACCCGGACCGCCCCAACCTCGTCTACCGCGCCTTCCCCCGCACCGATTCCGCGGCCCAGGTGATCGCCGCCGTCCGCCGCCACGAGGGGGAGGGGGGCATCGTCTACGCCCAGACCCGGCGCGACGTGGAGCGCCTCGCCGCGGCCCTGTCGAAGGCCGGCGTCCCCTGCGCCCCCTACCACGCCGGCCTCCCCGCGGCGGAGCGGCGGGCGGCGCAGGAGTCCTTCGTGGACGAGCGGCTCGCCGTCATCGTCGCCACCATCGCCTTCGGCATGGGCATCGACCGCTCCAACGTGCGCTTCGTCGTCCACGCCAACACGCCGCGCTCCGTGGAGCACTACCAGCAGGAATCCGGCCGCGCCGGCCGCGACGGCCTCCCGGCGGAGTGCACGCTGCTCTTCTCCGTCTCCGACCTCGTCCTCCACCGCGCCCTGGCGGAGAAGGACGGGGAGCTCCCCCCCGACCGCAAGCGCGCGCTGGAGCGCCAGCTCCGCGACATCGGCCGCTTCGCCGCGGCGCCGGTCTGCCGCCACCGCCTCCTGACGGAGCACTTCGGCGCCCCCTGGCCGCCCCCGGACGCCGTCCCCGGTGAGGAGCCGGGCTGCGGCGCCTGCGACGTCTGCCTCGGGGAGACCCGCTCCCTCCCCGACGACGAGGCCCTCCTCACGGCGAAGAAGATCCTCAGCGCCGCCTGGAGGATGGAGGGGCGCTACGGGGCCGGCTACGTGGTGAAGCTCCTCCTCGGGAAGTCCGACGAGCGCACGGCCCGCAACGGCCACGAGTCCCTCCGGGTCTTCGGCATCCTCGCCGACTCCGGCGAGCCCGCGGTCCGCTGGTGGGTGGACCAGCTCGTGGTGCAGGGGCAGCTCGAGGTCGTCGAGGAGGGGGAGTACCCGCTGCTCCGCATCACCGCGGCGGGGCGGGCCCTCTGCAGGGACGGGGGGAGCGTGCGCCTCGGCATCCCGCCGGTGAAGGCGAGGAAGGCGGGGAAGGCCCCCCGCGTCCCGGGCGGCGCGCGGACCCCGGCCGCCCGGCGGGCCGCGGCGGCCATCGTCGCCGGGGGAGCGTGGGGCGGAGGCGCCGCGGCCGGCCCCGGCCCCGGCCCCGCCGCCGAACCTCCCCTCCCCGTCTTCGACGAGACCCTCTTCCAGCGCCTCCGCGACCTCCGCCGCCGCTTCGCGGAGGAGCAGAAGGTGCCGCCCTACGTCGTCTTCCACGACAGCACCCTGGTCGAGATGGCGGCGCTCCGGCCCCGGACCCTGGAGACGCTCCGCCACGTGAAGGGGGTGGGGGAGCGCAAGCTCGAGCGGTACGGGGAGGCTTTCCTCGATGCCATCGCCGGCGGGTCCCCGCCTCCGGCCTGATATCCTCGGTGGATGCCGCATCCCGAGCGCTTTCGAGTCGTCAGCTGGAACGTCCGCTACTTCAGCCACGCGGCCCGCGGCCTCGGCAGCACGCGCTCCTCGCGACGGGGCATCGCCTCCGCCCTTGCCGGGCTCGACCCCCTCCCCGACATCATCTGCCTGCAGGAGGTGGAGACCATCTCGCTGCGGAGCCGCGTCGGGCGGCCGCCGCGCCGCCCCGACGAGACGCAGCTCCAGGCCTTCCTCGAAACGCTGGGGGAGGAGCACGCCGGGCGCGGGAAGGACCATCCCTACGAGGCCTTCTACTTCCCGGCCCACGCCTACCGGCTCCTCGCCACGAACCTCTACACGACGGGGCTCGCCGTCCTCGTCCACCGGGAGCGGCTGGCCGTGGTGGGGCACAACGCCGACTCCCCCGAGCCCATCACCCACTACCACCCCATCCGCATCCCCGGGGCCAAGCAGTCGCGCATCTGCGCCCACCTCGCGGTGACGACGCCGAAGGGGCGGCGTCTCCACCTCTTCAACACGCACTTGAGCCTCCCCTCCCCCTTCGCGCGGGGGTTCTGGGAGGGGGAGGGGCGGATGGGCCACGGGGCGAACCAGGTGGAGGAGGCGCGGAAGCTCGCGGCCACGGTGAAGCGGTACTCCGGCGGCGACGCCTTCGTGCTCTGCGGGGACTTCAACGCGCCGCCGGCGTCGCCGGTCTACCGGTTCCTCACCGGGGAACTCGGCTGCACCGGGGCGCAGGAGTCCCTGGGCTGCCTCAAGCCCGGCTGCCCCGACGGCCACCCGACGGCGGGGTTCCTCAACCTCCGCATGCACCTCGACCACATCTTCTTCGGGGGCCCGGTGCGCTGGCTCGACTGCGAGGGGACCCACCCCTTCGGGATCGGCCCCTGGAAGGGGCTCTCGGACCACGCGCCGCTGGTGGGCAGGTTCGAGGTTCGGTAGGGAGGGGAATACCGTACCCGACCCGTTTCATAGGGGTCGGGTACCGTACTCCCCCTGCAGGGCCAGCACCCGCCGCAGCGCCTCGTCCACCCGGCGCATCCGCGAGGGGGGGAGCGTGCCCCTGGCGGCGGGCTCCCCGGTGCGGGGGTCGGCGAAGCGCGAGGGATCGAGGGAGCGGACCTGGAACCCGAGGAAGACGGTCTCCCGCGGGAGGCCGGACTCGGCGGGGGGGACGCGGACGTTGGAGGGGTAGTCCCGGGGGATGTGGCGGCCGTCGGTCCCGACGACGACCACCACGACGAGGGGCCGGGCGTTCACGGCGTCCGAGGACACGACCAGCACCGGGCGCCGGCCCGCCCGCTCCCGGCCGCGCACGGGAGCGAGGGACACGAGGTGGACCTCCCCCCGGCGGATCGGCTTCACAAGCCGTCCCCCTCGGTGCAGCGGAACTTCCGCTGGATGTCGCGGGAGGCGCGGCGCACGGCGGGGTCGGCTGCCATGCGCGCCATCTCCTCGGCGAACGCCTCCCCGCGGCGGCGGGCGACGTACTCCTCCAGCGCCGACCGCACGAGGGCGTTGAGGTTGCCGGGGCCGCCGGCGGGAGCGGCCGCGAGGACCTCCTCGAGGAGCCGGGCGGGGAGGGCGAAACTGCGGCGGACGGTGCCGCGCGTCTTCGGCTTGCGGGGGGGGCCGGGCATGGGCGCCTCCGTGTCACACACAGTATAACACATCGGGAGGCGGGGAGGCGCGGGTCAGAAGGGGTCGAAGCGGTCCCACCGCTTCAGGGAACTGCGGTACCGGTTCACCATAGGAAAGAGCCCGATGAACTCCGGGGACAGGATTATGAAACCGCCCCTGCCGTCGGATTCGATCCGGTACCGGCGGGCGTGCCGGGGCGGGGAACCGAGCCTCGCCTCGATCTCCTCCCTCCCCGGGTAGGGGCCGTCGGGGTCCTTATCCAGTTCCACGACCAGACGCTCCGACCAGGACCGGGCCTCCGCGACGTCCCGTTCGAGGAGGTGGCGCCCGAGGGGCATGGAAGCCGTCATGGGCGTCGCGAAGAGGATCAGGAGGAGGCCGAAGTCGCCGAAGCGCCGCAGATCCGTTCGGCGGAGGAGCCTCCCCAGGAGTGGGGCAAGGACGGCGAGGAGAACGCCGGCGCCCCCCACGTACACCTGGGTCGCTTCGGCGGCGATCCAGTGGAGGAAAGTCCCCCGCAGTAGGAAGGCGGCGCCCGCCGCCGCCGCGACGCCGACACCGAGGGCCACGGCACCGGTCCGGAGACGCTCCCTCGTGAAGAAGTCCACCGATCCCTCCCTCACCCCGCCGGCCGCAGGGGCTTCCCGAGGCCCTTCGCGAGGGTCTCGATGCCCACGACGCGGATTCGCCGATCAAGGGGCCACGCCTCGGCCCCGGGAGCCACGACCACGATCTCCTCCAGCCCCAGGTCCTCGAGGGCGGTCCTCATGGACTTCGTCGCCGCGGGGGCGGAGGAGCGCTTGAACTCGAACCCGAGCCGCTTCCGGCCCCGCACGATCAGCAGGTCGAGTTCCGCGCCCCCGTGGGTCGCCCAGAAGTGGCACTCCGCGGGCCGCGCCCGCAGGTGGCGCACCACCTGTTCCAGGCAGAACCCCTCCCAGGAGGCGCCGGACCTCGGGTGGCCGTCCACGTCCTCCCGAGTCTCGAGCCCGAGCAGGGAGTGGAGGATGCCGGTGTCGGCGAGGTAGACCTTGGGCGACTTCACCAGCCGCTTGGAGAGGTTCCCGCTCCAGGGGCGGAGGACCCGCAGGGCGAAGGTGGCCTCGAGGAGGTCGAGGTAGGTGCGGACCGTGGGACTGCTCACGCCGAGGCTGGCGGCGATGGCCGCCCCGTTCCAGGTCTGTCCATGGTAGTGGGCCGCCATGGTCCAGAACCGCCGCAGGGTCACAGCCGAGGTGCCCACCCCGAGCTGGGGCAGGTCCCGCTCGAGGAAGGTGCGGATGAAGGACTCCACCCACTCGGCGGCGCTGGCGTCGGTCCCGGCGAGGAAGGCGGGGGGGAAGCCGCCCCGCAGCCAGAGGCGCTGCGCCTTCGCCGGCCCGACGTCGGCGAGGGAGAACCCGGCGAGCTCGTGGAACGCGATGCGGCCGGCGAGGGTCTCCGAGCCCTGGCGGAGGAGTTCGGGGGAGGCGCTCCCGAGGACCAGGAACCGGGCCGGGGTCCCCTCCCTGTCGGCGAGCACGCGCAGGGTGGGGAAGAGGCCGGGGAGGCGCTGGACCTCGTCGATGACGACGAGGCCCTGCAGGCGCTCCAGCGCGAGGAGCGGGTCCGCGAGGCGCCCGAGATCCCTCGCGTTCTCCAGGTCGAACACGTGGACCCCGCCGCGGCGGCCCCGGGCGACCTCCCTCGCGAGGGTGGTCTTGCCCACTTGGCGGGCGCCGAGGAGGGCGACCACCGGGTGCCTGCGGAGGAGGCCCCGGACGGCGTCCCGGTCGGCCCTGCGGGGGAGGAGCGGAGGCATCCTTGAAATCTTAAAGTCTGACTTTAAGAATTCAAGGAAGATAACGCGTCCCCCGGGGGGCCGCTCCCGCCCCACGGGCCAAGAGGGGCTCCCGCGTGCACTGCACGAGAACGGTGTCCTGCCGCTCTCACCCTCCCCCGGATACCATGTCGCCCGACCCCCGATCCGGAGGAGAACCCGCCATGCCGCCGCTTCCACTCGCCGCCGGTCTCGCCCTCGCCCTGCTCCTCGCCTCCCCGCCCGCGGCGCGGGCCGAGGATCCGCCGAAGCCCGCGCCCCCCGCCCCCCTCGCCCCCTTCGACGCGGAGGGGTGCAAGGCGCTCTCCGACGACGCTTCCCGGAAGCCCGCGGAGCGGACCGCTGCGCTCCTCGGGATCCTCGACGCGCGCCTCCGCGAGTGGAGCGCCGTCGCCGCCGGGACGCGCACCGCCGATCCCGCCCGGGACGACCGGGGCCGGGAGGTCGCCCTCGTCGTCGCCTGCATCGTCCCCGTCCTCCAGGCCGAGGCCGCCGACGGCCGCTTCAAGGACGGCCCCCCCTCCCTCGCCGCCGGCGCCGGCGAGCGGAAGGTCGAGGACGCCCTCGCCCTCGAGCCGTGGTGGGACCTCGCCTGCCTCCTCGCCGGCGTGCGCCTCGACGTCCCCGCCGACGTCACCGCCCTCCTCTCGAAGGAGACCGAGGGCACCCTCCTCGCCATGACCCTGCGCGCCGTCGAGGGCCGCTGCCCCCCGGACGCGCTCCTCCCGGTCCTCCGCCTCCTCCGCCATCCCCACGCCGTGCGCGGCCCCGACGGCGCCGACCTCTTCCCCGTCCGCCAGGCCGCCGCCCGCGTCCTCGCCGGGCTCGGGGTGAGCGTCCGGTACCCGGAGAAGGAGGGGTCGGCGAAGATGGAGGGGGGAGGGGTGTCCCTGGCACCGAAGATCGTCCTCCGCGGCGAGCCACCCTTCCCCGTCGAGGAGGACCTCACCGTCCTCTGCCGCAAGTGGCTCCGCAGCGACGTCGAGGCGGAGTGGCGCGGCGCGCTGGCCGTCGTGCGGGAGCTCGGCACCGACGTCCTCGTCGCCACCCTCTCCATCGAGATGGGGGCGAAGGACCTCCCCCTCGCGAAGCTCGAGGCCTTCTCCATCGTCCTCGACGAGCTGGACGAGCGGGCGGCGGCGGGCGGCAGGTAGGAGCGGCGGGCCGGTCCTCCGGGTCGGGTACCGTATCCTCCATGGAGAAGACGCTGGTCCTCGGGCGCGCGGGCGCGGGGAAGACCCGCCTCGTGATGGAGGAGATCGCGCGCCGCGTCCGCGCCGGGACCGACGCCGGGGCCCTCCTCCTCGTCCCCACCTACGGGCGCGGCGAGCACCTGAAGCGGGCCCTCCTCTCCCTCCTCGAGGGGGAGGAGCCGGTCCTCCCGGACCGCTCCATCGTCACCTTCACCTCCCTGGCGGAGCGGGTCCTCGGCGGGACCGCCATCAACGCGCTGGCCACCCCCGGCGCCCGCGACCACCGCCTCCGCCGCGCGCTGGCCGCCGTGGACGCGCCGGTCTTCCGGAAGGTGGCGGGCTTCGCCGGGTTCCGGGAGCGGTTCCTCGGCCTCGTGAAGGAGGTGAAGGAGGCGGGCCTCGGCGCGGAGGAGACGGAGCGCGCCCTCGAGGACCTCCTCGCCGCCACGGAGGGGAGCGCGGCCCGGGCGCGGCTCGAGGGGTTCGTCGAGGTCTTCCGCTCCTATGGCGGGATCCTCGCCGGGGACCGGCTCATGGACCACGAGGACTTCCAGCGGAACCTCCTCGAGCAGTTGCGTGCGAAGGAGGAGGGGAAGGGGGCCGCCGGCGCCCTTCGGAATCTTGATGTACTCCTGGTAGACGGCTTCACCAACTTCACCGCTCTCCAGCTCGAGGTCGTGGATCTCCTCGCGGAGCGGTCCGCGGAGGCGGTGGTCACCCTTCCCGACGACCCCGACCGCCCCGACCTCTGCCTGCCCTGCAGGGACACCCGCGAGCGCTTCCTCGCCGGAGGCTGGCGCCCGCGCCGCCTCGGGGAGCCGCGCCGGTTCGCCGCGGGGGATCTCCGGCGGGTGGAGGCGACGATCTTCGACGACGCCGTCCCGGAGCCGGCCCCGGCGGACGGATCGGTCCTGCTGCTGCGCTGCGCCGATCCCGCCGACGAGGCCGACCGGGTCGCCCGCCGGGCCGCCCTCTGGATCCGGCGGGACGGCTGGCGGCCGGAGGAGATCCTCCTCGTGTGGCGGTCGCTCTCCGGCGTGCGGCCTCTCCTCGAGGAGGCCTTCGCCCGCCACGGGGTGCCGCTGCGCGTCTTCGTCCCCCGCCCCCTCGCGCCGGAGCCCGTCGTGCGGGCCGCGGCGGACCTCCTCCGCCTCGCCCTCGGGGCCGGCGACGGGGAGGGGGCGCTCCGCGCCGCGCGGTCGGGGTACGTGCGGGGGACCGATCCGGCGGAGGGGGACCGCCTCGCCGCGGAACTGGAGCGGCGGGGGGTGCCGGGGGAGGCGGCGGCGGTCCTCGCCGCGGCAGGGGAGCTCGGGCTGGAGCGGACCGCGGCCCTCCTCCATTCCCTCCTCCCCGCCGACCCGGCCGCCGCGGCACGGCCCCGCGCCCCCCGCGCCCTCGCGCTCGAGGCCCTCTCCTCCTTCGACGCGAAGACCCGCCTCCTCCCGGAGTGGGAGAGGGAGCGCCACGACGAGGGGCGCGCCGCCGTCGAGGCTTCGGCGCTCTCCGCCCTCGGGGACCTCGTCTCCGAGGTCGCCCGAGGCATGGCCCGGGAGGGGGCGGCGTCCCTCGCGCCGGCGGCCTTCCTCGCCGCCGTGGAGGAGGCACTCGGCCGGGCCGCCTTCCAGCCGCTGGACCGGCGCCTGCACGCCGTCAACGCCGTGGACGTCGTCGAGGCGCGCCAGTGGGAGGCCCGCGGCGTCGTCGTGGGCGGCCTCCTCGAGAAGCGGTTCCCCCGGGCGCCGCGGGAGGACCTCTTCCTCCGTGACCGGGAGCGGCGGCGGGCCAACGAGGCCGGCGGGCTCCGGTTCGCCGAGCGGCTCCGCGCCCGGGAGGAGGAGCGGCTCTACTTCCACGTCGCCTGCACGCGGGCGCGGGAGCGGCTCGTGCTCTCCTGGCCCGCCGCCGGCGCCGGCGGCGAGCGGCTCCTCCCCTCCTCCTTCCTCGACGAGGTCCTGCGGCTCTGGCCCGCCGACGCGCTTCCCGTCTCCGAGTCCCGCCTCTCCGACCCCGCGCCCCTCGCCTGCGAGGTGCTCTCCACGGGGGACCTCCTCCGAGGTGCCCTCGTCCGCGTGGCGGCCCCCGTCGTCCCCGGGAGCGAGGGGGAGCGGGGGGCGCGGCGGGCCGCGGCCCTCGTCGATCTCCTCGCCGCCCGCGGGAAGGGGGGCCGCCTCGCGGCGGTGGCGCGGGCCGCCTCCCTCGCCGCGGCCCCCGTCGCGGCGCTCCGGGGGCGGCGGCTCCGCGCCCGCTTCCTCCGGCCCTTCCGCACCAGCGCCTCGGCCCTTTCCGACCTCCACCAGTGCGCCTACAAGCACTTCGCCTCGAGGCTGCTCGGGCTCCGCTCCCCGGAGCGGGACGCCGAGGAGGGGCTCGACCCGCTCCGCCTCGGCACCCTCGTCCACGGGACCCTGGAGGAGTGGCTGAAGGGGGGGCGGCGGCGGGACCCGGGGGCGATCTTCGACGAGCGGCTCGCCGCCACGGCGGCGGGGGCGCGGCCGGGGCTCGGGGACCGGGCCACGGCGGTCCGGGCGCGGGAGGCCGTCGCCGCCTTCGCCCGCGCCGAGGGGGTACGCATAGACCGTCGTCTATACGTTCCCTCCCTCTTCGAGCACCCCTTCGGCATGGTCCCCGGGGGGACGCCGGCGCTGCGGTTCGCCGCGGGGCGCCGTCGTGTCGAGGTGCGGGGGGTCTTCGACCGCGTGGATCTCGCCCCCGGGGAGGGGCCCGCGGTGATCGTGGACTACAAGATGCGGTGGAAGGAGGAGCCCTACGACGGGGACCGCCACGAGGAGGCCCTGGCCGGGAAGGACCCCCAGGTCCCCCTCTACTGGCTCGCCCTCCGGGACGCCCTCGGGCGGGAGCCCGCGGGGGTCGAGATCGCCGAGGTGGGGACCCTCGCGATCACGGGTCTCCGGGCCGCCTCCGCCGACGGCGGGGTCGCCCCCGACGGGGCGGTGGTCCTCGACGCCGCGGGGGACGACGGGCTCCGGGCGCGGCTCGAGGAGATGCTCGCCGGCGCCGTCGGCGCCCTCGGCCGGGGCGAGATCCCCGCCCGCCCCGTGGACGAGGACCGCTGCGGGGCCGGCGCCTGCGACTTCGCGGACCTCTGTCGGTACGAGAAGTGGAGGAGAGGATGACCCTTCCCCTCCCCCCCTCCCTTCCCCTCTCCCGCGCCGACGCCGTCTCCCTCCTCGACCGCGACCTCTGCGTCGTCGCCGGCGCCGGCTCCGGGAAGACCACGGTCCTCACGGAGCGCTTCGTCCACCTCGTGCTCGAGGGAGGGGTGGAGATGCAGCGGATCCTCACCCTCACCTTCACGGACCGCGCCGCCGTCGAGATGAGGGAGCGGGTCGCCCGGGCGCTGGGGGAGCGGGGCCGCGACGACCTCCGCCGCGACACGGCCTCGGCCTGGATCTCCACCTTCCACTCCTTCTGCGCCCGCCTGCTCAAGGAGAACGCCATCGAGGCCGGCGTGGACCCCGCCTTCGCGGTGCTGACCGAGGGGGAGGCGTCGATCCTCCTCGAGCGGACCCGGGAGGAGGTGGTGGAGCGGATCCTCGCGGAGGAGCCGGGGCGGCTCGACCCCCTCGCCCGCCTCGCCGGGGGGACCGGGGGGCTGGAGGAGCTGGTGGGGATCCTCCTCGACCGCTGCCGCGGCCTCGACGGGGGGATAGGTCCCGTCTTCGCCGCTGCCTCGGAGGTCCCCGACGTCGGGCCGGGGATGGCGCTCCTCCGGAAGGCCCTCGCGGCCCTCGCCGCCGGGGCGGGGGAGTACACCGAGGCCGGCGCGCGGCGGGCGGAGGCCGTGGCCGCGGCGGCCCGCGGGCTCGACGGGCCCGCCGATGACCTCCCCGAGGCCGTCGCCGCCGTGGCGAAGGCCGTGAACCTCCAGGTGAAGGGGCTCGCCAAGGAGAACCTCGCCGCCGTGCGCGCCGCCGCGGAGCCCCTCCTCGACGACCTCGTCGGCGTCCGCGCCGCCCCCGTGGCCCGGACGCTGGCCTCCCTCGTCGCCGAACTGGACGGAGCCTACGCCGACGCCCGCGACGAGCGGGGGGCGCTCGACTTCCACGACCTCGAGCGGCGGGCCCTCGGGCTCCTCCGCGACCACCCCGGGGTGAGGGAGGAGGTGCGGACCCGCTTCGACCACCTCCTCGTGGACGAGTTCCAGGACACGAACCCGGTGCAGGAGGCGCTGCTCTCGCTCCTCCGCACGCCGGACCGGCTCTTCGTCGTGGGCGACCCGAAGCAGGCGATCTACGGCTTCCGCGGCGCCGACCACGGCGGCTTCCTCCGCGCGCGGGAGGCCGCCGGCGAGCGGGGCACGGTGCTGCTGCGGGAGAACTTCCGCAGCCGCCCCGGGATCCTCGCCTTCGCCAATGCCGTGCTCGGTCCGGCCTTCGCCGGCGGCCTCCCCGTCCAGGTCCCCTGGCAGGACCTCGTCCCCGGCGCCTCCTTCGATATCGCCCCCGGGCCCTGCGTCGAACTCCACCTCGTGGAGGGGAGCCGCGGCGAGTCGGCGGGGGAGCTCCGCGTGGTGGAGGCGGGGCTCCTGGCGGATCGCCTCCGGGCCCTGGTGGAGGGCGGGGAATCGGCGGTGACGCGGCGGGACCGGGAGGGGAATCCCCTCGCGCGGCCGCTGGCCTGGAGCGACGCGGCGATCCTGCTGCGCGCCACGACGGACGTGAAGATCGTGGAGCGGGCGCTGGCGGATCGGGACATCCCCTTCCAGGTCGTCGGCGGGCGGGGGTTCTACGAGGCGCGGGAGGTCGTGGATCTCGCCAACCTGCTGGAGTGCGTGGACAACCCGCGGCGGGAGCTGGCCCTGGCGGCCACGCTCCGGAGCCCCTTCGCCGGCCTCGACGACGACGCCCTCCTCGCGCTGGCCGAGGAGCGCCGCCGGAGGAAGGGGAGCCTCGGCGACCTCCTCCTCTGCGACGGCCCCGTGCGCGTGGACGGTCTGGCGCCGGAGGGGCGGCGGCGGGCGGAGGCCTTCCGCGCCGTCTTCCGGGAGCTCCGCGATCTCCGCTCCCGGGGGCGGCTCGTGGAGCTGGTGGAGCGGGCCCTCGAGGGGACCGGCTTCGCCCTCGCCTCGCTGCTCCGCCCCGACGGGCGGCAGGCGGCGGCCAACCTCCGGAAGGTGCGGGAGCAGGCGCGGGCCTTCGAGGCCGACGGGGCCGGCGGGCTCGGGGAGTTCTCCGCGGCGGTGCGGCGCCTCCGCCTGCGGGAGGTGCGGGAGACGGAGGCCCCCCTCGCGTCGGAGGACGCCGTCTCCATCCTCACCGTGCACCAGGCCAAGGGCCTCGAGTGGCCCCTCGTCGTCCTCCCCGATGCCGGGCGCGCGGTCCCCCCCGTGGCGGACCCGGTGCTGCTGGAGGGGGGGCGGGCCTCGCTCTCCCTCCAGGGACCCGACGGCCCGCTCCGCACGCGGCTCTGGAAGGCCGACGCCGAGGTCCGCAAGGCCCGCGAGGCCGCGGAGTCGATGAGGGTCCTCCACGTCGCCATGACGCGGGCGCGGGAGCACCTCCTCGTCTCCTCGGTGCGATCGCGGAAGGGGGTCGGCCCCTGGTGGCGGGCGGTGACGGTGGCGGTGAGCGAGGAGCGGTTCCCGGAGGAGCCGGGGACGGAGACCGTGGAACTCCCCGTGGAGATCCCGGTGCCCCTCCTCCTCGGGCGCCACGCCCCGGCCGCCGCCGCGGGGAGGCGGCGCGCCGTCTCCCTCCTCGAGAAGCACCGCCGCCGGCTCCTCGCGGGGAAGGGGGTGCGGACGCGGCTCCCGAAGGGGGAGCGCGCCGCCGTGGCCGCGGCGGCGGCCTCCGTGCCCCCGCCCGCGCCGCCGTGCGACGGGACCCCCTACCTCGTCACCGTGTCGTCGCTGCTCGACTTCGAGGAGGATCCGGAGCGCTGGTGGCGCCGCCACGTCATCGGGGTTCCGGACCGGACGCCGCCGCTGCCGGCGGAGCGGGCGGCCCCCTCCACGGACCTCGCCCGGGGCGGCGCCCTGGAGCGCACCGAGGGGGCGGCGGCCGACGTCGCCCCTCCCCTCCCGTCCCGCCGCGACGCGCGCCCCGGCGACGACGACGAGGTGCACGACGGGGTCGGCGGCGTCGGCGCCCACGGCGTGCCGCGCTGGATCTCCGGAGTCGCGGCGCACGCGGTGCTCGGGAACCTCGACTTCGCCGCCGACGGGGAGGCGCGGGTGCGGGAGCAGGCGCGGGCCCGCCTCCGCGAGGAGATGGAGGAGCCGCCGCCGGAGGCGGCCGTGGAGGAGGTGGTCGGCTGGGTGCAGCGCTTCCGCGCCTCCCCCGCGGGCCGCGACGTGGCGGCGGCGGCGCTCCGCGGCGAGCTCCACCGGGAACTGCCCTTCCTCAGGAAGTGGCGGGCCGGGGGGAGCGGCCTCCTCGTCCGCGGGCAGGCCGACCTCGTCTACCGGGACGGCGGGGGGCGCTGGGTGGTGGGGGACTACAAGGCCTCGGCGGAGCCGACGCGGCGGGGCAAGGCGCGGCGCTACGCGCGCCAGATCGCGCTCTACACCCGCGCCCTCGCCGACCTCTTTCCCGGGGCCCGGGGGGTCCTCCTCTACCTCGACGGCCCCGCGCCCGCCGCCGTGGAGGTGGACCCCGCCACCCCCCTCCCCGACCTCGCCCGGTTCCTCGCCGCCGTGCCCGGCGGCGGGACTACTCGCTGACGGAGAACTCGGGTGCGCGGATGTCGAACTTCCCGTCGGTGACGACCAGCGTGCCGGGATCGCTGGCCGTGGTCATGGAGAAGGTCCCCGCGATCCGGTTCGGCGGGTCGTAGACGGTGACGGTGATCGTCCCCGTGTCCACGCCGTGGAAGACGGCCTGGGTGGAGTCCGCCGCGAACACCTGCACGTTGGAGGAGGAGCCGGCGAGGCTGAAGGTGCCCGCCCCGTCGAAGCCCTCGAAGGAGATGAAGATGTTCGTGCGCGCCGCGGGGTACTCGCCGGAGGTCGCCAGGATCAGGAAGGACTGCGAGCCCGTGGCCACGGAGGCCTGCCAGGTGGAGGCGGCGTAGGGGACGGCGTCGATCTCCGCCGTCAGCCCCTCCGCCCCCGGGCCGCCGCCGGCCTTCTCGATGATCTTCATGGCCTTGGAGAGGAGCGACCAGGCCTTTGCCAGGCCCTTCGCCCGCGCCGCCCGCGTGGTCGCGAGGAGGGACGCCTCCCGCTCGGCGTCGGCCTTGTCGAGCAGCGCCTGCGCCTTCGCGAGGGCGCTCCCCGAGAGGGCGGCGAGCCCCTCCTCGACGGAGGCCCGGAACGCGCCCACCTCCTCGTCGAGGGCGTCGAGGGCGGCGTCCGTGAGCCCCCCGAGGGTGAGGAGGATCCCCGGCGCGGCGAATTCCTCCGTGTAGGCCTTTTCGAGGAGCTTCGCCACCTTGCCCGCCGTCTTGAGATCGTCGCCGAGGTCGTCGGCCGGCCTGTCGAGCTGCTTCAGGGACTTGAGGACCGCCGCCTTCTGCTTCTTCTGCGTCTTGTCGAGGGTCCCGGTGAAGTCGTTGTCGCGGCGGAAGGCGAGCTCCTCCGCCAGGTTGTCGAGGGCGCCGGTGAAGGAGGCGGCGGAGAGGGCGGACCCGAGGGCCAGGAGGAGGAGGGCGGAGGCGGCGGTGGTTTTCATGGGGACAACGATACGAGCCCCGGAGGGGGAGGGGGGGGAAATCGGGGAAAATCCGGTCAGGGAGGGGAGGGTATACGGTACCCGACCCAATTTATCGGGGTTGGGATCGCGACTTCCGCCCAGGCGGTAGTCCATCGCTCAACCCCGATGAATCGGGTCGGGTACCGTATTCCCCTGGAATGGCGGCGGTGATCTACCTCGGCACCCTGACCTCCGCCCGGATCTTCCTCACCACGCGGACGACCTTCGCGTCCTTCGTCAGCCCGACGCGGAGCCGTTCCCCGTCCACGAGGACCTTGACGTGGAACTCCTCGCCGGCGGCGGCCTCGGGGCCGGAGACCTTCTCCACGGCGACGACCTGCCCGCCGGGCACCGCCTTCGAGGCGGCGGCGACGACGTTGGCGGGCCACTCCGCAGGGGCGAGGGGGTTCTCCATCCCGGCGACGGAGCCGTCGGCGTTCATCATGATCTCCACGCGGTGGTCGCCGCTCTGCTTGACGACCATGATGTAGGTCTTCCCGCCGGTGGTGAGGCGGGAGGCGGAGACGGCGATGCCCCCGGGGCGGGCCTTGTCGGCGCCCTGGATGCAGGCGAAGGGGACGGAGGCGACGGGGATCTCGGCGCAGGTGGCGACGACGCCGCCGGACGCGTCCATCTCGACGACGAACTCCCCGCCGAGGCGGGTGTCCTGGGCCCGGGCGGCGGCGCCGGCGACGCCGGAGCCTCCGGAGGCGCAGCCTGCGGCGAGGACGACGAGGGCGACGGCGAGGATTCTCATGGTGTTCTCCTTTCCAGCGGGAAGCGAAGCGGGAATCGTCCCCACGAGATTACGCCGCCTCCCCCCCCGGTGCAAGTGGGGTGGATTCCCCCGGTCACGCGTCAGGAGTAGGAGAGCCCGCAGGCGGGGCAGCGCTCGAGGTACTCGGGAAAGGGGGCGCCGCAGGCGACGCAGGCGTTCTCGCCCGCCTCGGGGTCCATGACCCGGGCCTCGCGGGCCTCCACCACCCCGCGGACGTGCTCCTCGAGGATCTCCATCGCCTCGGCGGCGTGGGTGGAATCCACCTGGAGCTGGATCCGGCCGCAGGGGAGGCCGGAGAGGAAACCGGTGGTCGCGAGGTGGGCGTCGACGAGGTGGGCGGTGATGCCGGCACCGGCGAGGAGGCCGACGACGTACTCCGCTTCGAGGGCGGTATCGTAGCTGGCGATGTTCACGGGATCGGTGTCCACGGAGAACCTCCCCCGAGGAGGATACCCCCACCGGAGCGAGAGGTACAATGTGCCCGCGTCCGCCCCCCGGCGGGCGCGGGGAGGGGCCGTGAAAGTCGTGGTCCAGAGAGTCTCCTCCGCGCGGGTCGAGGTCGCCGGCGAGACCGTGGGCGCCGTGGACCGCGGCCTCCTCGTCCTCGTCGGCGCCGCCCGCGGCGACGACGAGGGGACGGCCCGTGCCCTCGCCCGCAAGGTGGCCAACCTCCGGGTCTTCGAGGACGGGGCCGGGAAGATGAACCTCGACGCCCGCCAGGCCGGTGGCGCCGTCCTCCTCGTGAGCCAGTTCACGCTGCTCGCCGACGCCTCCCGGGGGAACCGCCCCTCCTTCACGGGGGCGGAGGCGCCGGAGCTGGCCGAGCCCCTGGTCCGGGCCTTCGCCGACGCGGTGCGGGCCGAGGGGCTGCGCTGCGAGACCGGCCGCTTCGGGGCCGCCATGGCGGTCCACCTGGTGAACGACGGGCCCGTGACGATCGTCCTGGAGTCGTGATCCGCCGCCCCCCGCCGGGGGGGAGAATGGGGCCATGGCCAAGTCCGCGCCTCGGAAGGACGCCTCCCACCCGCGGGAGCTGCTGGTGCTGCGCCACGCGAAGTCGGACCGGACGGCGGCGGTGCGAAAGGACTTCGATCGCCCGCTGAACAAGCGCGGGCGCAAGGACGCCCCCCGCGTGGGGCGCCTCCTCGAGAAGGAGGGGCTCCGCCCCGACCTCGTCCTCTCGAGCCCCGCGGTGCGCGCGAAGGCGACGACGCTCGCGGTGCTCGAGGAGCTCGACCTCGACGAGGAGGCGGTGCGCTGGGAGCCGAAGATCTACGAGGCCGAGACGGCGACGCTGCTGCGGCTCCTCTCCGAGGTGCCCCGCTCCGCGACGAGGGTCCTCCTCGTGGGGCACAACCCGGGGCTCGAGGACCTGGTGCTCCACCTCGGCGGCGACGGGGTGGCGATCCCCGGCGACGGGAAGCTCCTCCCGACGGCGGGGCTGGCGCGACTGGCGATGCCCGCGGACTGGGGGCGGCTGCCGCCGGGCTCGGCCGATCTCCTCTCCCTCGTGCGGCCGAAGGACGGGGGTGCGGGAGGCGGGTGCTGAGCGACCTCGACCGTGTCCGCGAGGCGCTGTCGGCGGCGCGGCGGGTGCTCGTGATCACGGGGGCGGGAATCTCGGCGGAGAGCGGGATCCCGACGTTCCGGGGGCCCGGGGGGTGGTGGCGGAACCTCGATCCCGCGCGGCTCGCGACGCCGGCGGCCTTCGCGGCGGACCCGGTGCTGGTGTGGGAGTGGTACGACCACCGGCGGCGGGGGGTGGCGGCGGCGGCGCCCAACGCGGGGCATCGTGCGGTGGCCGCGCTCGCCCGGTCGCGGGAGGTGGTGCTGGTGACGCAGAACGTGGATGATCTCCACGAGCGGGGGGGGAGCGGGTCGGTGCTCCACGTGCACGGGTCGCTGTGGACGATGCGGTGCGTGATCGACGGGGGTCTCATCGAGAACCGGGAGGTGCCGCTGCGGTTCTTCCCGCCGCGTTGCCGGTGCGGGGGACTCCTGCGGCCGCACATCACGTGGTTCGGGGAGCACATCATGCGGGACGCGGCCGCCGAAGTGGAGGCGGGGCTGCGCGCGGGCTTCGACGTGGCGCTCGTGGTGGGGACGGAGGCGTCGTTCCCCTACATCCTCGAGTGGGCGCTCCGGGCGCAGGGGGCGGGGGCGCTGCTCGTGGAGGTGAACCCCGTGGAGACGGCTCTCACGGATCGCGCCGACGTGCATCTCCGGGGTGCGGCGGGGGTGGTGCTGCCGGGGGTGGCGGGGTAGGGGGGGTGTGAGGAGGGCACGGGCGCAGCGGTGGGGAGGCAGGCGGATTCCAGGGAGATTTCGTGTCGGGTTTCCGAGCTGGATTCCGATTCCCATGGCAGTGAGGACGACTTCGCCGCGTTCGGCGAGGCGCGCCCCGGGAAAGGCGGCGTGATGTCATGGCGGCACGAGAGGTGCAGGGGGGGGGGCGTCTCCCTCTCCTGGTGGAGACTCGCGGCAGGCAGGGCGTAGGACCCGCCCCAAGCGACGGCTGATCCTGATCGGCTGTCCCGGACTCGAGGCCTTCGCCCGGAGCCGGGGTGCGACCCACTGGGCGCCCCGGGAGATCCACCGGGTCCGTCCGTTCCGGAACGAGGGCGGGGTCCTCGTGCTCGGTGACGCCGGGATCGCGGAACTCTCCCCGGCCCCCCTGCTGCGCCTGCTCCCCGCCCCGCCGTGGTGGATCCTCCTGTGCCCGGGTGCGGTTCGACCGGAGGACCTCTGGAGGTGGGCCACGGCCTCCCGGTCGGTCTCCCTGACGTCGCGGGCGCTCCTCGGGCAGAGGGTGGAGGAGAAACTCCTGGAGCCGGACCGTCTTCCCCTCGGGCAGAACGGCTGGGACCGCCTGACCCGCTGCCCCTGCGGGACCTGCGGGGAGCGCCTCCGTGCGCTGGAGGGGCTCGACCGGGCTGAGGTGGGTCCATGGGCGGCGTCCGTGGACTGCCCGCCGCGGAAGTTCAGGGAGTGGGCCCAGTCCCACCAGGGCGCGCTCCCCGTGGTGGTGGCCTGGCGGTACATCGAGGCCGTGGCGTCGCTCGAGAAGGCCGAGGGCCGGTCCCTGGAGGCGGTGGCGGCGTCCCTCGGCTACTCCTCGGCGGAGAGCTTCCGCCGGGCGCGGATGCGCCGGGGCCGGGGACGGAGGCCCCGGTCCGCGGAGGGGGGCGGGAACGAAGTGTAGGGGGGAAGGCCTCGAAGTGTGGGGTACGGCCGAACCCGGACGAGGCGAGGATGCCCATCGGCACGGGAGCCTGAAATCGGCGCCCGGTCCGAGCGAAAGAAGCGGGAGGAACGCGATGGAAACGGAGCGGGATTCGGGCGGCGGGCGAGAGCGGATCACCTTCACTTTCCGGTTCGATCGGCCGCCAATGGACTTCGAATCTTCCCCGATGGACGTCTCCTGCTACCCGACGGCGATCCTCCCCGGCGGTCCGAACGGCCGAGTGGATGCGGGATCCCCCGAGGAGCCGCCGGAGGCCCCGGGGACTTCCGTGGAGGATCCGCACCCCGAGGACGCGCCGTAAGCCGACGAGATACGCCCCCGCCCGGTAACGGGGCGGGATGGACAGAGGAAGCCGCATGGGAGGCAGCGCAACCAGCGCCACGGGCGCAAGGAGACGGAGATGGCCGAGACGATCGTGTTCTACCCGAAGTGGACGACGCTCCTCGAGGGGACGTACTACTCGGACCCCTACGACGTGACGGCCTACAAGTCCATCGCCGCCGAAGCGGTCCTCGGCGGGCGCCTCGACACGGCGACGGCCACGGGGCAGTTCGAGGAGAGCTCCGATCTCGAGACCTGGTCGAACATCTCCGGAGCCACCCTGTCTCCGACTCTCGGGACGCCGGCCACCCGGGATCTCTCCGACACGGTCCGCTACATCCGCCTGAAGTACACCGTCGCCGGTGGCGGCGGGGCCGGAGCGGTCTCCCTCTGGGCGAAGGCTGTCGCCCGGGAGAACTAGGGGACCAGGAGGGACCGGCAGCGGGACCTCCGTAGCCGGTCCAGGAGGTGCGCCGAGGCGTTTCACGGCGAAACGAAGACGTGTCGGTGCGGCATCGAGAGGGTGAACGCGAATGTCCGACTACGGGTACATGGACGTGCCGGGCTACGGTGGCCTCCTGTTCTCCTCGGGCCCGGGAGGCGGGGCGACCGTCCAGATCGAGGAGAGCGATGATGAGGCCACCTGGAAGACCCTCGCTCCCTGCGCGCTGTCCAGGCCCGGGGAGGCGATGGAGTTGATGGTCCCGGAGGAGGACGGCGCCTGTTACCGCCTGAAAGTGACCACCGCCCGTCTCAACGGATGGGTCTCCTACTACATGGTTCTGCCAAAACCCGGGCGTGACCAAGGGGGCAGATCATGAGCGGGCGGGTCCTCCATCTCTTCCCGAAGTACTCGACCCTGGTTGGCGGGGCCCCGGCGGGATCCGGAGGCCAGGACTTCTTCTCTCCGCCATTCGAGGTCGTGCCATTCAAGACGCTGGTCCTCGAGGCCCTTCTCCTCGGTGCGACAGGCGGGACCGTGAAGGTGCAGCTTCAGGAGGGAAGCGACCTGGAGTTCGACAACTGGACGGCCCTCGGGTCCGAGGAGACGTTGGCGGCCGGCACGGTGAGTCCGGTGACGGCGACCAGCCCGGCGCGATACGTCAGGGCCCGGGTAAACCTCTCCATTGCCAGCGGAACGATGGCGGTGACCTTCTGGGTCATTGCGACGGCGCGGGAGGTGTAGGCGTGGGGGCCAGATCATGAGCGGGCGGAACATCGAGCCCTTCCCCCGGGGAGTGCTGGTGGCGCAGGCGGCCGACGACACGACCTTCTACTCGGATCCGTTCGAGGCCGGCGATGTCAAGTCGCTGGCCTACTGGTTCGAGACGCTGGGCTCCTACCCGGCTTCAGTGACGAATCCGGCGACCGCCTATGTCGAGACCAGCAGTGTCTTGAGCTTCCACGCGTGGAACAACTTGACCCCGTCCGGGATCAGTCCGAACATCGGGACCCCGGCAACGGGGGCTGTCCAGGACCCGATGAAGTACCTGCGGGTCAGGATGGTCGTGGTTCAAGGGGAGGCGCCCCTTCTGGAGTTCAGGATCGTTGCGAGGGACCAGTAGGGGGTTGCTCCCCGAGGTTGAGGAGGTATCATGGAGCCTGTGAACGGCGATGGACGCAGATCGGCGAGGTTCTTGATCCCGGTCCCTGGTATGAAGGTCGGGCAGTCTGTTAGCCTCGGATCAGTCCTCAAGCGCATGACCTCGGTGGTCGGAATTCGGACCTGCGGGGGGTGTGAAGGGATGGCGGCGAAGCTGAACAGAATGGTGGAGTTTGGCAAGCGAGAGGGGTGTTGTGGGTGATGGCAGCGCAATTGTCTGGTGGAGATCTGGAGGAAGGCCCAGTGGTGTCGAGAACTCGACTAATCATGCTGGGATGTCGTGGTGTACAGGTCGGACACAAGGCGGAGGCCAACTGGCCATGGCGCAACGTCACTACCTGTCATGAGAGCGCAACCCCTCTGAATCACAGGCCAGCGGGCGTCCCTGCGGACCCTGCTACCGTGGCTGATCAAAGTCTATTGCTGAGTTAGGTAGTTGACCCCTATGCGGGAAGAGCAATCCCATGAGCAACGGAGCATCCCAAGAACCGGGTGACCACGTCAGTGGAATTCCAGTGACCGACCCAGGGCCGGAGGTTGTGCGATTGCCGGATGAGCCTTCCCCAGATGATGTACTCCAAGACAAGCGAATGGTCAGTGTTCCACAGCCTTCCAAGCTCGAGTCGGTCATTTGGTCGCCTACGCTGCTGCCTGTAAACTCACAGGTAATTCAGCCTTCAATCTTCTGTCGCGCAGATAATATCGAACTGACTTTCTCATCGGCAAGCGACGTAACTCGTGCGAAGGGTGAGGCTGTTGGTGAGAGGCCCCCGGCGGATGGAGATCCGACAGGTAATGCACCGGGCAAGGAGAGGACAGGGGCCGGAGGATTCAACTTGTACCCGACCTTCACCGCATTGGGAGAGAGACTGGAGTTCTGCATTTGGCGCCAGGTGTTCTTGGCAAAAATGGTCTTCCTCAAGTGGGACAGGCGTTCGGGTGACATACCCAGAGGTTCGGAGACCACTTTCAGAACGGGATCGGGTGATTACAAGGAGCCACCCGAGAAGGGGCATGTGGACTGGGGGCCTGAGTCAGCAGTAAGGCCAAAGTATGACCAGTGGCGGCTCAAGACGAGTAGTTGGGTGTTCCTGAAGATGGAGTTGCGTACCCAGATTACGGCTCGAAGAGACCAGAAGTTCGAGAATCCCCGAGTTTGTCGCGACTACACGCTTGTGTGGACCAACCTCCGGGCGGATTCACGTGCGCCTGCGAGCCGAATGACGATGGAAGGGTATCACAAGCCAGGTAGGGATGAGATGGATTCTATGAGTGGCCAGTTGTACCTGACGGTCCACGGCACTGATTACTGGCCATCGTGCAAGGTAAAATAATGGGAAACGTAATCGGTGGCCAGGATAATGAAAAGCCGCGCTTGGTGTCAAGGGGCGCATGGGCTGTGCTACTGGTTTTGTGTGTCTTGGTTGGTGTTGATACCGGGTTAGTATTCCACCTGCGATCTCAATTCAGGGCTGCGACTGAGGGGGTCAGTCGGACCGAAGGGGGCTTCGGTATCCGGGACTCGCAGGGGAGGGAAAGAGCGCGACTTCAGTTCTCAGAGCGCGGGGGAGTCGTACTGGAGTTGCTGGATGTGAAGGGTGAGCCGAGGATTCGAGCATCTGTTAGTGGAGAGGATGAACCGGCAATGGAGATTCTCGGGGACGGCGAAGTGTCACGTGGTCTTTGGACATGTCGAGAAGGAACGGCGTTCTTCACCCTCCGTAACTTAAGGGGGCAGGATGGAGCATTCCTGCAATCGGGGAGTACCGGCGGTGCAATGTTCGGCCTGTTCGACCCGGGGATGAAGGGAGCCGAACGGGATCCGAAGTACCCGAGGGCGGGGCTCAGTTGGCTCCCTGGAAATGATCCGCTGCTTTTCATGAGGGACAATCAGGGGAACATGAGCGTGGCAATCGGACGGGAGAGTGCCGAGTCGCTTCAGGGCCATTCCCGGGACGATGTGACTATGCCGCGTGTCTGGATTGGAGTCGACAAGGAATCCGGAGGGCGGGTCACGACACGAGATGAATCGGGCAGGGAGTCGGGAAGACTCGGCAGATGACGGGTTGCCCGCGAGTCCTCAGTAGAGGCCAGCGCAACCGTTCAGGGGGGGTATGTCTCTTCGCCGTCTGGCCGATGGAAGGGGCGTTCCGGCAGCATTTGCCCGAACGGGTCTTCGAGGGTTCCGGAGGCGGTGTGACGGTGCAATTCGAATAGAGCGAGGATCCGGGCACCTGGAAGAGCTCTGGACCTCTCGCGCAGACCGGGCCTCCGAAGAGGTGCGCCAAGGACTCCCGCCATTGCGAAGAGGAGGAAATCCTGGACGCGCAATTCGTCAAGAAGGGGAGAGAAGCACGTGCCTGGAAGACTCTCAGCAAGGCAGTTCTCGCAGACAAGGAGCGGGCATTGACAGAGAAATGCAAGCGATTTGCGGATTCCCTCTGTCGGTTCGGCAGGAACTCCGGCATGAAGTGTGAGTGCTGGCCGTATCCCGTCTGCACGCTGAGTAAGCGAACGGCGACTTCGGCGGACATGGCTAACAACATCGTGAAGCGTGCCGAGAGACGGGGGGTGGAGGGTGTGCTGCTGGTCTGGGTTCTCAAGTGTAGCGCCTGGGGATCGTGGTGCGTGGATGCTTGATCTACGGGTGAAAACCTTCGGAGACGCCATCATGCCTGATCGCCGATTCTGGAGGGGCACCTCGTCGCGCCTCGCCATCGTACTCCTGTTCGTTGCATTGCAGTCACCGGGTTGCATTGCCGGGCCGGGTTCTCCCTGCCATGGAGAAGACGTAGTTCCAGCGCATCCGGAATGGACTGATGGGGAACAAACGTCATCGAACCTCTGGCAGGGTCACCGACAACTCCCGTATACCGACGAGGACTTCCTTGCCGAGTGCAGGGACCAGTCCAAGACACAATCGAAGTCCGGCGTGAAGAAGGTCAGGATCAGTTACCACACCGGTTCGGTCTTCACGAAAATCCAGGTTGTAAGCCCCGTGACCCGCGAATCCCTCGCGGAGGCGAAGATCGTCTGGCCCTGCGTTGAATGGGTGAATTTTACCTTCGAAGAGTGAGTCCTCCGGGAATCGTCAATCGTTCGGAGGGCGGGCCTCCCCGCGCCGCCCCCTACTCCAGCAACCCCTCCAACTCCCCCTCCACGTTTCCCGCCAGCACCTCGTGGCCCTCCGCCGTCGGGTGGATCCCGTCGGGCAGGTTCAACTCCCCCCGCCCCGCCACCCCCTCCAGGAAGAACTCCACGAAGGCCGCCCCCGTCCCCTCCGCCACCCGCTCGTAGGCCCGCGCGAACTCCCCTCCGTAGACCGCCCCGTAGTTCGGCGGCAGGCGCATCCCGAGGAGCAGCACCTTCGCCCCCGCCCCCTGCGCCCGCTCCACGATGTCCCGCAGGTTCCCCTCCACCGTCGCCGCCGGCACCCCGCGGAACCCGTCGTTCGCCCCGAGCTCCACCACCACCACCGCCGGGTTCTGTTTCAAAAGCCAGTCGAGCCGGGCCCGCCCCCCCGACGTCGTGTCTCCGGACACCCCCGCGTTGACCAGCCGGAAGGGGCGCCCCTTCGCCGCCAGCCGCCTCTGCAGAACCCCCGGGAACGCCCGGTCCGGCGACAGGTGGAGACCCGCGGCGATGGAGTCCCCGAGGAAGATCACCAGCGGCGCATCGTCGGGAATGGAGGGGGCCGCCAGCGGCGGTGAGGGGGATGCCGGCGCGTCCCCGAGGGTGGGCGGAGCCTCCCGCCCGCAGGCGGAGAGCGCCATGAGACCCGTCAACAGGGCCGCCGCCGCCGTCCGGTGCGAAAGGGGAGCCATGCCCCCATCATAGGGGTACCCTCTCCCCTCCCATGACCGAACCCGCCCCCCGCGTCGAGTGCCGCGGCGTCGTCCGGAGGCTCCCCTCCGGCGGCCGCGTCCTCACCGTGCTCGACGGCATCGATCTCCGCATCGACGCCGGCGACTTCGTCGCCATCCTCGGCCCCTCGGGCAGCGGCAAGTCCACCCTCCTCGGCCTGCTCGCCGGCCTCGACCGCCCCACGGAGGGCACCGTCCGCATCGACGGCGAGCCCCTCGAGAACCTCGACGAGGACGCCCTCGCCCTCCTTCGGCGCCGCAAGATCGGCTTCGTCTTCCAGTCCTTCCAGCTGCTGGGCAACCTCACCGCGCGGGAGAACGTCCTCCTCCCCCTCGAGCTCAACCGCGTCCCCGACGCCGGAGCGCGCACCGACGAGCTGCTGCGCCGCGTCGGCCTCGGCGAGCGGGGTCACCACTACCCCTCGCAACTCTCCGGCGGCGAGCAGCAGCGCGTCGCCCTCGCCCGGGCCTTCGCCCCGCGGCCGCCGCTGCTGCTCGCCGACGAACCCACGGGCAACCTCGACGCCGCCACCGGCGCCGCCGCCCTCGACCTCCTCGCGGAACTGCGGGAGCGGGAGGGGGCGACGCTGGTCCTCGTCACCCACGACGCCGAGGTCGCCGCCCGGGCGCGGCGGCGCATCCACCTCCGGGCCGGCCGCGTCGAGAGGGACGAGGCCGGCGCGTGAGCCCGGGGTTCATCCTCCGGTCGATGCTGCGGGAATCCCGCGGCGCCCGCGGGCGGCTGCTCTTCTTCGTCGCCTGCCTCGCCGTCGGCGTGGCGGCGGTCACCGGCGTCGCCGGCCTCGTCGGCGGCGTGGAGGCCGGCGTCCGGGCCCGCTCCCGGGAGGTCCTCGCCGCCGATCTCTCCGTGGACGGGAGGAGGCCGCTCCCCCCGGAGCTCGACGAGCTGCTCGCCGACGTGCCCGGCCTCGAGCGCACCGATCTCCGCGAGATGGCCACCATGGCCGCCGCCCCGGGTCCCGACGGGGGGGCCTCCCGGAGCCGCCTCGCGCAGCTGCGCGTCGTCCGCGGCCGCTACCCCCTCTACGGGGAGGTGGAGACCGACCCCCCGCGCGCCCTCGACCGTCCCCTCGGGAGAGGCGAGGCCGTCGTCGCGGCGGATCTCCTCCCCCAGCTGGGTGTCGCGAAGGGCGGGATCGTGCTGCTCGGCGGGGCGGAGTTCCGGATCGCCGCCGTCGTCCTGCGCGAGCCCGGCCGCATCGGCGTCCAGACCATGCTCGGCCCGCGGGTCTACCTGGGGGAGGAGGGGCTGGAGCGGACGAAGCTGCTCGGCTTCGGCAACCGGGTGAAGCACGTCGCCCTCTTCCGCGTCCCCGGGGAGCCGGACCGGGCGTCCCTGGAGCGGCTGAAGGAGCGTCTCGAGAAGGGGCTCCCCGACGCCCGCTTCCTCGACGTCGAGACCCACTTCGAGGCCGACGCGAACCTCGGCCGCCAGATGCGGCGGCTCGAGAGCACCATCGGGCTCACGGCCCTCCTCTCCCTGGTACTCGGCGGCATCGGCGTCTCCCAGATCGTCTCCTCCTGGCTCGAGGGGAAGGCGTCCTCCGTGGCGGTGCTCCGCTGCCTCGGGATGCGGCCCCGGGACGTGCTCCTCTTCTACCTCGGCCACGTGGCGCTGCTGTCGCTGGCGGGGAGCCTCCTCGGGGCGGCGGCGGGGAGCCTCATCCCGCTCATCGTGCCGGCCATGGCGCCGGACCTCTTCCCGGCGGAGCTGTTCGTCGTGTTCCAGGCGGGGGCGCTGTTGAAGGGGGTGGGGCTCGGCCTCGGCACCGCGCTCCTGTTCAGCCTCCCCCCGCTCACGGCCCTCTGGCGGGTGCCGCCGGCCCGGGTGCTGCGGAGCGAGGCGGAGCCGCTGCCACCGCCCCGGGCGCTGGTCGTCGGGACGGGGGCGGCGCTGGCGGCGGGGCTCTTCCTCGCGGCCCTCGCCCAGACGGGGCGATGGGAGCAGGCCGCGGGCTTCTCCGGGGGGCTCGTCGTCCTGGCGGCGCTGCTGGCCGCGGGCGCGCGCGGCGCGATGCGCCTCTCCTCCCTCCTCCCGCGGGAGCGGATGCACCCCTTCCTCCGCCACGGGGTGGCGGCTCTCGCGCGGCCCGGCGCGGGGACCACGGGGGCGGTGACGGCGCTCGGCCTAGGGGTCATGGTGGTGACGGGGATGTGGCTCGTGGAGACCCGCCTCCTCGACGGGCTCCGCGCCTCGGTGCCCCCGGACGCGCCCAGCGTCTTCCTCGTGGACGTCCAGCCCGCGGAGTGGGAGGGGGTGCGGGGGATCCTCGAGGGGGCCGGGGGCACCGGCGTGGACCACGTCCCCGTGGTCATGGCGCGCCTCGCCTTCGTGGACGGCCGGAGGGTGGAGGATCTCGCCCGCGAGGCGGATGCCGGGGACCGGGCCCGCTGGGTGCTGACCCGGGAGCAGCGCATCACCTGGCGGGAGAGCCTCCCCGCGGACAACCGCATCGTCGAGGGGGCCCTCTGGTCGGATCCGGCGCGGGCGGAGGCGAGCCTCGAGGCGGGGTTCGCCCGGGACCTCGAGGTCGGGGTGGGGGGGACCGTCGTCTTCGACGAGCAGGGGATCCCGATGGAGTTCCTCGTCACGTCGCTCCGCTCCGTGGAGTGGACGTCCTTCGCTATCAACTTCTTCGTCGTCGTGGAGCCGGGCTCCATGGAGGGGGCGCCGGCCTTCGAGATCGCCAACGCCCGCCTCGACGAGGGGGCGGAGCAGGGGGTGCAGGACGCGCTCGCGGCGGCCCACCCGGGGGTGACGATGATCCGGGTGCGGCCGCTGGTGGAGCGGGTGGTGGCGCTGCTCAAGCGGGTCGCCTTCGGGATCCGGGCGCTCGGCTCCTTCACCATCCTCGCGGGGCTCGCCATCATGGCCGGCGCCGTGAGCGCGGCGACGCTCCGGCGGACGCGGGAGACGGCGCTCCTGAAGACCCTGGGGGTGACGCGGCGGGGGGTGGCGGTGCTGCTGGGCGTGGAGTTCGGCCTCGCGGGGTTCGTGGCCGGGGCCATCGGGGCGGGGGGCGCGCTGGCGCTGTGCTTCGCCTTCCTGGAGGGGGTGGCGGACCTGCCCGTCTCCCTCCCCTGGGAGGCGCTGCCGATCTCCGCGGCCGGATGCGCGGCGTTGACGGCGCTCTGCGGCCTCGCGGCGAGCACGAGGGCGCTGATGGTGCGGCCCGTGGAGAGCCTGCGCAGCCAATAGGTGTCTGACACCGGTTTGCTACGATCCCCGTGGACCGTGGGAGGGGCACCGATGAACCGTGGATGGCTGCTGGCGCTCGCCGTGGCCCTGCTCGCCGCCCTCGCCTGGTGGCTCGTGGGAGGGTCGGGGACGGAGGTCGTCGTCGGCCCCGGGCCCGAGGTCCGCAGGGGGAAGGCCGCCGCCCTGGAGGAGGCCGCCGTCGAGGCGAAGGCCGCCCCGGAGCGCCCCTGGATCGAGCGCGGGGAGGGGTCCGTGTCGGGCATCCTCCGGGAGTTCGGCACGGAGCGGCCCCTCGGCGGCGTGGCCGTGCTCCTCTCCGCCGGCGTCCCCGGCCCCGGCCGGACCCTGGAGACGAAGACCCTCGCCGACGGCTCCTTCCTCCTCGAGAAGGCGCCCAACTTCGAGGAGTGGGTGCTCCGCGCCGAAGTCGAAGCCCCCCTCGCCGCCGTCGAGGTCGGCGGCATCGAGGTCATCGAGACCCGCATGACCGACCTCGGCGTCGTCTACGCCACCCCGGGCTTCGAGGTCCCCGGCATCGTCGTGGACGAGGCCGGCCGCCCCATCGAGGGCGCCGTCGTGCGCGCCGTCCGCGCCCGCCCGGCCCAGGTCCGCATCGACTTCCTGCGCGTCATCCGGGAGCTCCCCCGGCCCCACTCCGCCGTGGAGACCGCCGTCACCGGGGCCGACGGGAAGTTCGCCATGAAGAAGCTCGTCCCCGGGACCTACGAGATCGAGGCGTCGAGGAAGGGCTACCGCATCACCGCCGAGCGCGGCGTCATGGTGGGGCCGGATTCCGCGGGCCGCGAACTGCGCATCGTCATGGCCGGCGGGTACGTCCTCAAGGGGCGCGTCGTCCGCCGCACCGAGGGCCCCATCGAGGGGCTGCGGGTCGTCGCCCTCGCGCAGCCGGACAACGACAACCAGATCTTCGACATCTTCGAGAAGGGCATGTCCGTCACCGACGACAAGGGGGAGTTCGAGGTGGAGGGGCTCGGCGGCGGCACCCACGCCGTCGGCGTCGAGGTGGAGGGGGAGCCCTACCACCTCGCCGTGGACGTGGAGATCCCGAGGGAGGGGTGGCTCGAGATCGTCATCGACGGGGACGCCTGGCTCGAGGGGCGGGTGACGGACGCCGCCGCGAAGCCCATCCCCGGCGCCCAGGTCTACGTGGCCAACTTCCGCACCGGCGCCCCGGCCATCGCCTTCGCCGTCACCGGCGAGGACGGGCGCTACCGGATCAACAGCCTCCGCAGCGGTCCCGTCCAGCTCTTCATGGTGCAGGCCGAGGGCTTCGGCACCTACCCCGAGGACTTCATGGCGCTCATGCGCGGGGGCGGCAGCGACCTCATCCTCAAGCCCGGCGCCAACGAGAAGAGCGTCTCCCTCGGCCTCGGCGGCACCGTGCGCGGCCGCGTCGTGGAGGAGGGGACCGGGACCCCCATCGGGGGGGTGCGCCTCTCCCTCGTGACGCCGGCGGCCTTCTTCGGCGGCACCCGCACCGGCACCTCCGACGCCGACGGGCAGTTCGAGATCACCTCCGCCCCCGTGGGCGGCTCCATCCTCGTCGCGGCCAAGGACGGGTGGGTGCAGCCCGGCATGACCCCCGGGTCCATGGTGGGGGCCGCCATGAAGCTCCTCTCCGCGGGCTCCTCGGAGGACGCGGGCCAGGGGATGTCCATCCACATCGCCAACCCCGGGGACGTGGTGGAGCGCACCATGGAGCTCTCCCGCGGCGGCGTCATCCAGGGCACCGTGGTCGCCCCCTCGGGGGAGCCGGTGTCCGGGGCCCGCGTCTCCGTGGAGTTCTCCACGACGGCGGGCGGGATGTTGCGCCAGCTCTCCTCCTTCCTCCCCCTCGGCGAGCCCCGCTCCACGGGGCCCGACGGGACCTTCTCCATCCCCTCGCCGCCGGCGGGGCAGAAGGTGGTCCTCATCGCGAAGGCGCAGGGGTACCTCGAATCGCGCAGCGACGAGATCAGGACGGAATCCGGCGACGGCGTGGCCGGCGTCGTCGTGAAGCTCCGCCAGGGCGCCGTCGTCCAGGGGAAGGTCACCGCCGGGGGGAAGCCGCTGGAGGGGGCCCTGGTCCGCATGACGAAGCTGGAGGGGGAGCAGGACTGGGGCCGCCGGTGGCGGCTCAACTCCGCGAGGCCCCACCGCACCGACGCCGCCGGCGCCTTCCGCATCGAGAACGTGGAGACGGGGCCCATCCTCGTCCAGTTCACCCACCCCCGGTACATCTCCGTCTCCCGCGAGGGGATGGAGGCCGCCGACGGGAAGGTCGTGGAGGTGGACGCCGAGCTCTCCGGGGGCGGGACCATCACCGGGAAGGTGACGGGCCCCGACGGACGTCCCTTCTCCGGCGTGCGCATCGACGTCACGCGCAACGACCCCATGCCCGAGGGGAGCGATCCCTACTACTCCCCGCCGGACGACGTGGCGACGGCGGCGGACGGCACCTTCACCCTGGAGGGGCTGGCCCCGGGCCGGTACACGGTCTTCGCCCGGGCCGAGGGGGCCGCCGACAGCGACCCGGTGATCGCCGAGGCGGGGGGACCGCCCCTCGCGCTGCGGCTCTCCACGGCCTACACCATCTCCGGACTCGTCCGGACGCGGACCGGCCAGCCCCTCTCCAACGTGCGGGTCCTCGCCCTCCGGAAGAAGGCCGACGGGGAGGAGCGGGAGGGCTCCGCCAACACGAACCGTGAGGGGCGCTTCGAGATCCGGGACCTGCCGCAGGGCAACTACGACGTGCGCGCCGAGGCCGGGTGGGGCATCGGCTCCTCGCGGCCGAACCTCATCCCCGCGACGGTTTCCGCCGTGGCCGCGGGGACGCAGGACCTCATCGTCGAGGTGGAGGAGGGGCTGCGCATCTCCGGCGTCGTGCTCCTCGGGGACGGCACGCCGGTGCCCGAGGGGTGGATCAACGCCCAGCGGATCAAGGAGGCGGGGGACACGGGGCCGGACTCCAACGCCAACGGCCCCCTCGTGGACGGGAAGTTCGACCTCGCCGGCCTCCTGCCGGGGAAGTACAGCGTCAACGTGGGAGGCCAGAACCTCCCCTGGAAGTCGGTGATCGCCGCGGCCGGGGCGACGGACGTGAGGATCCAGTACGGCCTCGGCGGCGGCATCGAGGGGCGGGTGACGCTCCCCGACGGATCGCCGGCGACGGGGGTCTGGGTCGTGGCCGAGGGGCCCGACGGGAACTCCGGGGCGGCCACGGACGGGGACGGGAACTACGCCATCAAGGAGCTCCCGGCGGGGACCTACCGCGTCGCCGCCACGCGGTTCGTCGACGGGGAGGGGGCGGAGGCCGCCATCGTCGAGGGCGTGGGGGTGTCCAACGGCGGGCCGACGTCGGGGGTGGACCTGGCGCTGGAGAAGAGGTAGGGGAGGAGGGCGGGGTCGGACCTGGTCGGGGAGGGGAAGATCGGGCGATTCCCGTGGACACGAAGGAGGCGAGCGGCGGTCAGGTCGTAGGGAACCCCTGGCCTTCGCCTTTCGCCGTCGTTGACCCCCCTTTCGATCACCGAGGATCGACGACCCTGCCCATGAACAGGATCGCTCCCGTGGCTCGGTGGCGGACGAGGAACAGGAAGGGCCGGTCCGCGGCGATGACAGGCGGTGCCGAGACGGCTTCCCCCACGGCGGCCGGCGCGGCCGCCGCGACGGTTCCCGCCTCCGTGACCCGGATCACCGCCCGCTGGCGAAGGACCGAAAGGAAGATGTCCCCCGGTTCGCCGGCCGCCGCCGAGAAGTCGGCCCGGAGAGGGTCGAAGGGGGCCGCGGAACCGAGGGACGCAAGCGGTTCCTCGAGTGGCAGGTCGGCCTCGACGGAGAACCGCGGAAGGAACAGGACCACCTCCCCGCCTCCTTCACCCGCAACGACCTCGGCAAGGAGCGAGGGGGTCAACGCCGCCTCCAGCGACGGGAGCCCGCCAGGGGTGTCGGGCACGAGGAGCATCATCGAGAAGGCTCCCCCTCTGTAGGGGAGTTCCGCGGCGGCGAATCCCTCCCCACGGAAGCAGGGGAGTGCCCACCGCAACCGCATCGTTGGAACCTGGACCACGGTCCCGTCGGCGAGGGTGAAGGGACGGTGGGCGGTATCGTAGGTCGGGAACGGGGTCTCCCACTTCGCCCTCAGCGAGACGGCATCCGTGACGACGAAGGCCGTGTCGGGGGTGACCGTCCCGGGAGGAAGGACCTCGGGCACGAGCCTGCGTGTCAGGCGCCGCCCCCAGGTGTTGATTCTCCTCAGCGACCCATCCGGGTCCCGGGCGAAGTCGAGCGAGGAGGCCCGGGCGCCATACTCGTCCCGCAGGGTGGTGACGAAGGCCGGCTCGAAGGGGAGGCCCTTCCTCGTCCAGAGTGCGTTGGCGACCCTGAACTCGACGGCCCGCGAGGAGTCGCCCCCGAGTTCCGAGAGGACGGACCGGAAGGCGGGCCCGATGGGGTCCCCGCCGGCATCTTCGTGGAGGAGCCCGAGGAGCTGCTCCCGGGTCTCTCCACGCGCCGCCTCCGCGAGCATTCCCACCGTGGTGGCGACACCGAGGGGGGAGAACACGAGGTTCCCCCCCTTCTCCGCGAGTCGAGAATGGAGCTCGAGGGCAAAGGCCGTGGATCCGTCGAGAAGAGCCTGTCGGGCTTCCGCCGGGACCGGTTCCCCCGGCCCGGGCAGGCCGCGGGCATGCTGCTTCGCTGGTGCGTTCACGGCGAGCAGGAGCGAAAGCACCGGAATGCAGACTCCACGGAGTCCCCATGCGCTCATGCTCACCTCCTGCGGCGTGCCTGACACTCCCGATGGTATCCCTCTCCGCCGCGCCCGCAAGGGGCGCTGCGGAACCGGCCGGGGGAAAGTAGAGCGTGTTCTCGACTCCGAGGAATCGGTTCCGAGGGGAAACGGGTCCCGCGGATTCGAGCAGGGTGGGCATGACCGCGACCAGGCCCAGGGTGAAGAGGGCGACGGCGG
>CAYJMF010000044.1:36543-36890 GCA_964370855.1 uncultured Planctomycetota bacterium
GCCGACGACAAGGACGCGATCCTCGAGCTCAAGTCGGGGGAGGGGGGCGAGGTCGGACTGGGTGGGGGAGGGGGAGAGCGGGCGATTCTCGTGAACACGAAGGAGGCGAGCGGCGGTCAGGAGTGAAGAAGCAGTAGTCCGTGGTCAGGTCGAGTGGAGTTCCGTGGGGGGATGGACGGGCAAGGGTCCCTCCACATCCCTCACCTGGAAACTTAAAAGAGCAGACCGTACGGAACTCCTGGTCTTCGCCTCTCCCGTGCCTCCCCCTTGCCTCCCCCTTGCCTCTCCCGTCGTTGACTCTCCAACGCGCCCGTTTCGAGAGGGTCGGGTCCGGGTCTCTCCGGACC
>CAYJMF010000045.1:0-28802 GCA_964370855.1 uncultured Planctomycetota bacterium
TAGGAAAGGAGGGGGAGGAGGTATGCCCTCCGGCTCCGCGGGAGATCCCCGGGATCGGGGCTCATGGGAAGGGGGGACGGCGTTCACCGCTCGTGCCTAGAAGTCACCGGAACTCCGCTGGGGTGCCCGCCGTCCCATCCTCCCCAATGCCCCGATCCCGGCAATTCCCCGCGGAGCCGAATGCCGTCTCGAATCCGCCGCCTCTCCATCGGTCCCGAATGAAGAGGCGTCCCCTCCGTTCAGGGGACGCCTCTTCTTTCGGGACCCCCGCGCCGGAGGCGCTCAACGCCGGGGGATCCCCGCTCTAGACGCCGCGAAACCCCCGCCCCCTGCATCCCGCCCAACCCCGATGAATCGGGTCGGGTACCGTATCCAGGTACCGTTGCCAGCAGTTCAGGCCGTCGCGGGGGCGGGAGCAATCGCCGCGGGCTTCCCCTCGGAGTGCTCCTCCTCCTCGTGCTCGAAGAGCGGCAGGTAGCGGGCGGCGAGGCCGAAGGCCACCACGCCGAGGGAGAGGAGCACGAGGCTCACCACGACCTCCTGCCAGGCGGGGACGTAGACCCCGCCGGAGGAGGAGAGGAGCCCGAACCAGCCGACGTTGAGCCGGTTGAGCATGACCCCGAAGACCGTGGCGCCGGAGGCGACGAAGAGGGCCCGGGGGCTCGCCGCCCAGCGCTTCACCAGGAGCACGAGGAGCGGCACCGCGAGGAGGGCCGTCTCGACGAGGAAGGCGATGCCGGGGACGGGGTGGCGGAAGGCCGAGGGCCAGGCGCCCCGCGCCGTGATGTCCACCATGCGCAGGACGAGGAAGACCGCGGCCACGGGGCCGAACACCCTGAGCGCCAGCCGGTGCACCTTCGGGTCCCCCTCGTGGCCGAGGAAGATGCGGGAGAGGTTCGATTCGAAGACCACCATGGCGAATCCCACGGCCACCGCCGTCATCAGGAAGTAGAGGGGAAGGAGGGGGGAGTACCACAGGGGCAGGAGCTTGTGGGGGACGATGAGGAACACGGCGCCCAGGGAGGACTGGTGGAGGGTGGAGAGGACCACCCCGGCGATGACCACGGGGATGGTGATCCGCTTCACCATGCGCAGCGCCGTCTTCCAGCCGAGCTTCTCGAGGAGGATGGGCAGGAACTCCAGGGCGAGGACCGTGTTGTAGAGCGTCACGCACCAGGCGACCTCGAACATCACCGAGCGGTGCTGCCAGTGGATGATGGGGTGCCAGATGCTGTAGGGCCTCCCGAGGTCGAAGACCAGTCCGCCGACGACCAGCAGGTAGCCGAGGAAGGCCGTGAGCACCGCGGGCCTCACGACGCCGTGGAGCTTGCCGACGCCGAAGATGTGGGAGGCGCCCGCCGTCAGGAAGCCGCCGGCGGCCAGGGCGACGCCGCAGAGGACGTCGAAGGAGACCCAGAGCCCCCAGGGGAACTCGTCGGTGAGGTTCGTCACGTCGGCCAGGCCGCCCGTGAACCGCTGCACGAGGACCCACCCGCCGAGGGCCCAGAGGACCATGAGGCCGCCCCAGCCGAGGACGGCCCCGGCGGCGGAGCGGGGACCGCGGCGGCCCTGGAGGAACCAGGCGGCGATCCAGGCGAGGCCCGCCATGAACACGCCCACGGCGACGCCGGCGACGATGCGGGCTTCATCCATGGCGCGCCTCCGGGGCCGGGGCCCCCTCCGGCGGGGGCGGAGCCGGCGGCGTCGCCGGCGGCGCCGCCTTCGCCATCCGCCTCCGGTAGACCGTGGCGAGGAAGAGCCCCATCACCACCACCACGACGGGGACCTTCTGGAGGGCCTGCCAGGTGAGGGAGGGGAGCGACTTCTCGGGGAGCGACGCCGGGAACCCGAGCTGGAGAGGGTCGGTGTCCCCGAGGTACATCCAGGCCGTTCCGCCCACGGTGTCGGCGCCGTAGAGGGTCGTGTATCGCCGCGGCGAGGCGGAAAGCCGGAGGCGCGCCTCCTTCAGCAGGGTCGCCCGCTTGCCGAACTTGAGGGCCCCCGTTGGGCAGGAGGCGGTGCAGGCGGGCTCCTCGCCGCGGGCCTGCCTCTCGTGGCAGAAGTCGCACTTCCCCACCCGGGGCGTCAGCCCCGAGTCCCACTCGTAGCGCGGCACGCTGAAGGGGCAGGCGAAGACGCAGTACCGGCAGCCGATGCAGCGGTCGGCGTCGTAGGTGACGGAGCCGTCGGGCCGACGCTCCAGGGCCTTCACGGGGCAGACCGAGGCGCAGGCGGGGTCGAGGCAGTGCATGCACTGGCGCTTGATGCTGACGCGCCGCTCCCGCCCCGAGGCGTCCCTGACGAGGGGGTCGTCCACGAAGCAGCGGCTCGTGAAGGAGAGCTTCCCCTCCCCGGGGGCGTACCCGGCGGAGGTCCCGTCGAGCCCGGACCGCCCGTGCTTGATGCGGCAGGCGTTCTCGCAGTTGCGGCAGCCGATGCACTTCGTGAGATCCACGAGGACGCCGCTGCCGTCGGCGGCGGCCCCCTCCGCGGCGGCGAGGGCCGCGGGGCAGGCGAAGGGGAGGAGGCCCGCCGCCGCCCCCCCCCCCCCGGAGGCCCGGGGCGGGGGGGGGGGGCCCCCGCGGGGGGGGGGTGGGCGGGGGGGCTGGGTTTGGGGTGGCGCCCCGCCGCGGCGGCGCCGCCGAGGAAGGCGCGGCGGGGGAGGAGGGGCCCGGCCGGGTCGTTGGCCTCCACGGGATCCTCCTAGGCCGAGGCGGCGGGTTCCGGGACGGGGGGGGTGCGGCGCCGCAGCCCCATGAGCGCGAGGCCGAGGCCGAGCCCGAGGACGAAGCAGAGGCCCGCCACCCACGGGAAGGCGCCCCGGTCCTCCTGGCGCGCCTGGCGGAGATCGACGTTCTCCTGCCGGAGCGTGGACAACTCCTTCATCTTCCCCTCGGAGCCGGCCTCCTTGAGGACCTCCACCTCGTGCTCCAGGCTCGCCATGCCGCCGCTCTGGTGGACCTGGACGCGGTGGCAGCCCGAGCAGGTCTCCGCGCCGACGCCGTAGGAGTGGCCGCGCACGCCGGTCCCCTTGATCTTGTTCCGCGCCTCGGGGTGCTCCGGCATGTGGCAGGTGATGCAGTGGAGCCCCTTCTCCTTGTGCGTGGCGTGGGCGAAGTCCTCGAGACGGCTCGTGTGGCAGGAGCCGCACTGCTGGTCCGGGTCCTCCTTCCGGAGGTCCATGGCGTGCATGGAGTGGCAGGACATGCAGCCGACGTCCTTCTGCCCGTGGGCGCTGAGCCGCCACTCCCCGTAGGTGATGCTGTGGCAGGTGCGGCAGGATTCGTTGCCGCTCTGCAGGTTCATCTTCGCCTTGTCGGGGTGATCGGGGTTGGCGGGCCCGTGGCAGGATTCGCAGCCGACGCCGGCCATGTCGTAGGTCCCGGCGGCGCGGTCGTAGTGGGTGGAGTGGCAGGCGAGGCACTCGAACTTCTTCCCCTGCCTCTCCCACTCGGCGATGAACTCCGGCTTCATGGCCCGCGCGTGGGAGGAGGCCTTCCACTGCGCCGTCTCCTCCTCGTGGCAGTCGGCGCAGGCGGGCCCCTCCTCGGCCTCCTCCCCGGCGAGGGCCGGGGCGGCGGGGGTGAGCCAGGCGGCGGCGAGGATCGCGGTGAACAGCAGCGAGGCTGGGATGCGGCCCGTCATCGATCACCTCCCGGGGTGCGGGTGCCGGCGTCGGCGCCGGATGGCCGCGGGGAACGGGCGTCGCGCCGGCACGGCGCGCGCGTTTCCGCTGCCCGCGGGAACTTCGGTCCTCCGCAAGGCAAGCCCCGTACCCCGGCGGGTCCGCCCCCCCCGGGCGTCAAGGACCGGAGTCTCGGGGCCCGGCCCCGGGACGCCCCTGGCGTGTCCGCCGTCACGCCGCTCCTCCCTCCGGGCCGGCGTGGCCACCCCCGGGGAATGAAGGCGGGCGGAGCCCGCCTCCCGAGGATTACGCATCGGCGGTGAATTTGCCGCCTGTCGTGTACGCCCCCGGGGCTCGCCCCGGGGGCCGCGGGGGCGGGAGCCGGCGGCATGACCGTTGCGAAGGTCCTCTCGGCGGTTCCCGTTTCCGGCCCGCCCGGAGGTCCCGGATGCTCCATCGCTGGTCCCTGGCATTGACGGTCGTCACGGCGCTCCTCGCCGCCCCCGCCGCCCTCGGGCAGGAGGGGGACCCCGATTCCTGCCTGGGCTGCCACGCGAAGGGATCCACCCGCGCCGACGCCCCCCCGGGGAAGCGCATCGAGGACGCGCAGTGGCTCATGACCCCCCACAAGGACTCCTGCCTCCAGTGCCACCCCGACATGGAGGCCGTCCCCCACGGGGCGAAGGCCGCGAAGGTGGACTGCGCCCTGTGCCACGACGGGGAGGCCGAGAAGTACGCGAAGTCCGCCCACGGCCAGTACCTCGCGAAGCACCCCGACGCCCTGGACGTGCCGACCTGCTCCTCCTGCCACGGGACCCACAACATCCACTACGCGAAGGATGCCACGAGCCCGGTCAACAAGCGGAACCTCCCGGACACCTGCGCGAAGTGCCACGGCCGGGAGTCCCTCCGCAAGGAGCACGGCATCGGGTCCACCGTCGAGGACTACAAGCTGAGCGTCCACGGCGTGGAGCTGCTGGAGAAGGGGAACATGAAGGCCGCCTCCTGCTCCGACTGCCACTCCTCCCACGAGCTCCGCCCCCGACGGGACCCCCAGTCCCAGACCTTCAAGATGAACATCCCCTCGGTCTGCGGGCAGTGCCACACCGCCGTCGCCGCCGACTTCCGGGGGTCCATCCACGGAGAGGCGCTGGCCATGGGCAACATGGACGCGCCGGCCTGCACGGACTGCCACACGGAGCACTCCATCCGCCACCCCAGCGATCCGGAGTCCACGGTCTACACGCTGGAGGTGGCCAAGACGACCTGCCCCTCCTGCCACAACGCCGAGCGGCTGGTGCGGAAGTACGGCCTGCCCCCGGACCGGGTGACGACCTACCAGGACTCCTACCACGGCCTCGCCGACCGCCAGGGCTACGCGAAGTCGGCGAACTGCGGCTCCTGCCACGGCTTCCACAGGATCCTCGCGGCCGCGGACCCCGCCTCCTCCGTGAACCCGGCGAACCTCGTGCGCACCTGCTCCCAGTGCCACGCCAACGCGGGGCCGGGCTTCATCGAGGGGGCCGTCCACACGACGCCCGACCGGGAGGAGGCGAAGGTCGCCTACTGGGCCCGGGTGGTCTACTGGTTCCTCATCCCCCTCGTCATCGGCGGGATGCTCCTCCACAACCTCCTCCTGGTGTGGAAGTTCATCCAGGCCAAGTTCCGCGAGCAGAAGAAGAAGAAGCACTTCGTCCGCTTCCGGAACTACGAGGTGGCGGTGCACATGCTGCTCACCATCTCCTTCGTGACGCTGGCCGTCACGGGCTTCGCCCTCACCTACCCCGAGGCTGCCTGGGTGGTCATCCTGCGGGGCGCCGGCATGAGCGAACCGGTGCGGGCGTGGCTCCACCGGGGGGCGGCGGTGCTCATGGGGCTGACGGCGGTGCTCCACGTCGGCTACCTGATGCTCTCCCCCCACGGCCGCTACGGCTTCCTCCAGATGCTGCCCCGGCCCCGGGACCTCGGGGACATGATCCAGAACATCGCCTACCACGTGGGCCTGCGGAAGGACCCGCCGAAGTTCGATCGCTTCGACTACACCATGAAGGCCGAGTACTGGGCCCTGGTCTGGGGCACCCTCCTCATGATCTTCACGGGCCTCATGCTCTGGTTCAAGGTCGAGGCGACGGAGTACGTGCCCCGCTGGATGGTGTACGTCGCCGAGCGCGTGCACTTCTACGAGGGCATCCTCGCGGTGCTGGCCATCATCGTCTGGCACTTCTTCTTCGTCATCTACCACCCCAACGAATACCCCATGAACCTCACCTGGCTCACGGGGCGCATCACGGAGGACGAGATCCGCCACTCCCACCCGCTGGAGTACGAGCGGCTGAAGGGCACCGACTACGAGGTGGCCGCCACGGGGGGGGGCGCTTCGAAGCCCTCCGCACCCGCGGGGGACGACGCGGCGGGGGCGGGGCCCGGGGCCGGCGGCGGGGACCACGCCCGATGAGGTCCGGACTCCCCGGGACGGTCGTCGCGCTGGCGGCGCTCCTCCTGTCCGCGGCGGCCGCCGCCGCCCAGGAGAACGGGGCCTGCCTCGAGTGCCACGCCGGGAAGGACCTCTCCGTGAACCGGGGCGGGAAGCCGGTCTCCCTCCACGTGGACGCCGCGGCGCTGGCCGGATCGGTCCACGGCGACCTCGAGTGCATCACCTGCCACGCCGACCTCTCGGGGACGGAGTTCCCCCACGCCTCCCCCGCGGAACCCGTGGCCTGCGGCCTGTGCCACGACGGCGTGGAGGAGATGCAGGCCGACTCCCGCCACGGCCAGGCCCTGGCCGCCGGGGACGAACTCGCCCCGAGGTGCTGGTCCTGCCACGGGAGCCACGACATCCTCCCCGTGAAGGACCGCAAGTCCGCCGTGGCTCCCATCCGCATCCCCTTCGTGTGCGGGCAGTGCCACAAGGAGGGGGCGCCGGTGGCGCGGACCCGGGACATCCACCAGGACAACATCCTCGAGAACTACTCGGAGAGCATGCACGCCGACGGCCTCATGAAGGCCGGCCTCGTGGTGACGGCGACCTGCGCCTCCTGCCACACGGCCCACACCATCCGGCCCCATTCCGATCCCCGCTCCTCCATCTCCCGGGAGAACGTGGCCGCGACCTGCACCCGCTGCCACGCCGCCATCGAGCAGGTGCACCGCAAGGTCATCAAGGGGGAGCTCTGGGAGAAGCAGCAGGACGTGCTCCCCGCCTGCGTGGACTGCCACCAGCCCCACAGGGCCCGCAAGGTCGCCTACGACGAGGGCCTCGACTGCCTGCGCTGCCACAAGGATCCGGAACTGCGCCGCGCCGGGGACGGGAAGACGCTCTTCGTCGACGCCGGGCAGCTGCGCAACTCCCGCCACGCCAACGTCGGGTGCGGGCAGTGCCATTCCGAGGTGAGCCGCAGCCTCGAGAGGGGCTGCGCGGCCATCACGAAGAAGGTGGACTGCGCCTCCTGCCACACGGACGTGGCGAAGCAGTACGTCCTGAGCACCCACGGCCAGCTCACCGCCGAGGGGAACGGGAACGCGCCGACCTGCCTCGAGTGCCACGGCGATCACGGGGTGCTGGGGAAGAAGGACCCCGCCTCGGTGACGTTCCCGCGGAACGTCCCCGACCTCTGCGCCCGGTGCCACCGGGAGGGGGAGAAGGCGGCGATCCGGTACAGGGGGACGCAGCACGACATCATCGAGCGGTACCGGGAGAGCATCCACGGCAAGGGGCTCCTCAAGAGCGGGCTCACGGTGACGGCCATGTGCTCCGACTGCCACACGGCCCACGGCGAGCTCCCCTCCGCGGACCCGGCCTCCACGGTGAACCCGGCGAACCTGCCCGACACCTGCGGGCGCTGCCACTACGGGATCGAGGAGCAGTTCGTCAACAGCGTGCACTCCTCGAAGATCACGAAGACCGACAAGCCCCTGCCGGTCTGCAACGACTGCCACAGCGCCCACACCATCAACAGGGCCGACAGCGAGGGCTTCAAGCTCGACATCATGACCCGATGCGGCCGCTGCCACGAGGCCATCGCGGAGACCTACTTCGACACCTACCACGGGAAGGTCTCCCGCCTCGGGTACACGAAGACGGCCAAGTGCTACGACTGCCACGGGGCCCACGACATCCTTCCGCCCGCGGACCCCCGATCCCACCTCAGCCGGGACAACGTCGTGGCGACCTGCAACAAGTGCCACGAGGGGGCGACGCGGAAGTTCGCCGGCTACCTGACCCACGCGACGCACCACGACCCGGACAAGTACCCGCTGCTGTTCTGGACCTTCTGGGGGATGACGACGCTCCTGGTGACGACCTTCGCCCTGGGGGGGCTGCACACGGTGGCCTGGCTCTGGCGTGCGACGGCCCACCGGCGGGAGGGGAGGAAGGCGCTGACGTGGCAGGGGCCGGAGTCCGCCGCCGAGGCCGCCGAGGAGCCCCTGCCCCCGGAGCTCGCGGAGAAGTGGTACGTGCGCTTCTCCCGGGTGAACCGGCTGCTCCACGTGTCGATGATCGTGAGCTTCATCAGCCTCGCGCTCACGGGGATGACGCTGAAGTTCTCCTACACCGGGTGGGCGCGCGTCATCTCCCACGCGCTGGGGGGGTTCGAGGCGGCGGGCTTCATCCACCGGGCCGCGGCGGTGCTCATGGTCTGCATTTTCGCGCTCCACATGTGGGACCTCTGGAAGCGCAAGCGGACGGAGTTCGGGTCCTGGAAGGCGCTGCTCTTCGGGCCGAACACGATGCTGCCGACGCGCCGGGATCTCACGGAGCTGATCGGGTCGCTGAAGTGGTTCCTCGGGAAGGGGCCGCGTCCCCGCTACGGGCGCTGGACCTACTGGGAGAAGTTCGACTACTTCGCGGTGTTCTGGGGGATCACGATCATCGGGTCCACGGGGCTGACCCTCTGGTTCCCGGAGTTCTTCACGCGGTTCATGCCGGGGTGGTGCCTGAACGTGGCGACCATCATCCACAGCGACGAGGCGCTCCTGGCCGTGGGCTTCATCTTCACGGTGCACTTCTTCAACACGCACCTCCGGCCCGAGAAGTTCCCCATGGACATCGTGGTCTTCACGGGTCACATGCCCGTGGAGGAGCTGCGGAAGGACAAGCCCAAGGAGTACGACGAGCTCGTCCGCTCCGGGGAGATCGGGAAGCGGCTCGCGGAGCCCTACCCGCCGGTGGTGACCCGCACCATCCGCGTCTTCGGCTGGACGGCGCTGACGCTGGGGTTCATGATCGTGGTGTGGATCGTGTACGCGATGGTGTTCGCGTACAGGTAGGGGGGGAGGGGGGGGCCCCCGATTCTTCCCCGGATCATGCGGGTCGCCCCCGGGCGTTGAACGCCTCCCTCCACGCCTGCGCCGACGCGGAGGCGTGATGGGGGAGGAACCGGGCCGCCGCCATCGTTCCTTGAAAATCCAGCGTTGGATGCTGGATTTTCAAGGATGACGGCTCACCTCCCCTCGAGCACCACCTCCACCTCCTCCGCCGGCGCTTCCGCCGCCGCCGTCCCCGTGGAGCCGTCGAACCCCTCCGCGGTGACGACCACCGGCCCCGGCAGCAGACCGCAGGAGCGGAACTCCCCCCGTTCGTCGGCCTCGAACTCCACGGAGAGCCCTCCCTCCCCCTCCGCCCGGCAGCGGGCGAAGGCCGCCCCGCTCCCGTCGGCGCGGAGGACGCGGCCCCGGACGGAGGCGTACCCCATGTCCGGCCGCAGGATCCCGCGGGAGGGGACGCCCCGGAGGAAGGCGCGCTCCCCGTACCAGGAGGTCGGGCCCACGGCCACGTCCACGGTCGGGGGGAGGTCCGAGGCGGGGATCGCGACGAAGGCCGGGAGCCACCACGCGAACCCTCGGGCGAGCACCCGCCCGCCGGCGGAGATCACCACCGGCGCCGACTCGGGCCTGCAATCCCCTCCGTCCACGTACACGAGGAGGACCTCCTCCTCCGCCGGCAGCCGCAGGAGCACCTCCTCCCCGCCGCCGGCGACAACCTCCTCCTCCACGAGGGTCCGCCGCTCGTCCCCCGCGGCGAGCCGGACCGCGGCGCCGGGGGGGAGCTCCTGGATGGAGAAGGAGCCATCGTCGCCGGTCAGGGCCCAGGTCGCCCACGGCACGGGGAGGTCGCCCGGGGCCGACGCGAGGACCGTGGCCCCCGGGATCCCCGTCCCGTCGGCGGCCACCAGCCTCCCCCGGACGACGGCGGCCCGCCGGAGTTCGATGCGCAGCAGCGAGCCGTCCACGCGGGTTCGCCCCTCGTGGCGCATGCAGCCGGAAACCCACACCGACAGGTCGATCTCGCACCCCGCGGGGAGCCCGGGGAGGGTGCCGGTCCCGTCGGCGGCGAGCGCGACCCGCTTCCGGCTGGATTCCCCGCCGACCACCTCGACCCAGACGCTCCCCTCCTCCACGGGGGCGCCCCCCTCGTCCAGGACGAGGAGAAGGAGGGGGGCCTCCTCCCGGAGGCGGAGCACCACCTCGACCTCCCCCGCTGCGGCGGCGACGGGGCCGCTCCCGAGGAGGTCCGTCGCCTCCAGCAGCCCGCCGCCGGGACCGGAGGCGAAGAGGAACCGCCCCTCCCGGTCGGTGCAGGTCCATTCGGGGGACGGGACGGGGAGCGTTCCCGGGGGTTCCTGCCGGAACGTGACGGTCCCCCCGACGCGGGGGCGTCCGTCGGGCCCGAGGAGCCGCCCCCCGACGAACCCGCCCGCGGGAAGCCGGACCTCCACCTCCGCCGGCCCCGCGGGGTCCACGGCGACGGCCGCCTCGCCGAGGGGGAGCGGGCGGTCCTCCCCGTCCCGCGGGTCGCGGAGGAGGAAGACCGGGACCTCTCCCCGGTGCCAGCGGGCGGCGGGGACCACGAAGACCCCGCCGGAGACGGCGCCCCCTTCCGTCCGGGGGTGCTTGCCGCGGACGGCTCCGGAGAGGGGCACCGCCGTCGCCCGCGGGACCGGCCGTCCCTCGGGGTCGAGGACCCGCACGACCACCACACGGTCGTGGCAGGACGCGGGGGGCCGCCCCCCCCCGGCCCCGGTGAGGGGGCCGCGGGGGGGGGGGGGCGACCCCACCCCCCCCGCGCCGCGGGGGGGCGCCCGGGCGCGGAGGGTGTCGTACATGGGGAACGCGTCGAGGACGAACCGGCCGTCGCCGTCGGCGGTGCCCGACCAGGAGGGGGCGTCGAGGTCGCCGAGGAGGACCAGGGCCCCGGGCACCGGATCGCCGGATTCCGTGACGACCTCGCTCAGGAAGGGGAGGGAGGATTCGGGGAGATCCTCTCCCACGACGGGCGGGGGCGGCGCGGGGGAAAGCGCCCGGGAGAGGGCGGGGGAGGCGGCGGTGGGGAGAGCGGGAGTGATGGCGGGGAGGCGGGTGGGGGAGGAGCTCCGCGGTCCTGGCTCCAAGGCGGCCCGGCGGCGGACCGGGCCTCGGGTTCCCCCCTCACCGCCGAGGAGCGCCGTCGCGGCGAGGGTGACGGCCAGCGCCGCGAGGCCGGGGAGGATCCGGGTGGACACGGGGACAGCGTCGCGGGGCCACGCCACCGCCCGGTCACGGCCGCGGCACCGGATCGTCACGGGAAAGTGTATCACGATATGAGACAGTACCGAATGCCCCGCGGTACGGCTCCCGGAGCACCGGGACGGCCATGTCACGGAGCGCCCGGATGCGGGCGGCCAGGGTGGGCTTCACTGCGGCGCCTCCTTCCGGTCGCGTCCTCCCTTCGGGCGTTGACCCGCGGCACATGGAGTGGCATGGGCCCCCGGTCGCTCAAGGGAGTCCTCCGGTGAACCTGCGGGAGAGCCGGCTCAGGCGGTGGGCCGGGTCCGGCCAGGAGGCGGAGGCGGGGGCGGAGCTGGAGCGCCTCCTGCTGCCTGGCGCGGCGATGCCTCTCAGCGCTTCCCGTCGAGCAGGGACCTGGGGAACTCCCGGGCCAGGATGTCGGCGGAGGAAGCGCCGGAGACCTCCACCCGCAGGGGCGAGGCGTCGTCGAGCCAGAGGCGCACCCCCGCAGGACCGGATGGGCAGCAGCGGATCCCGATCTCCGTCGCGTCGGCGGCGACGGGAACGCGGAGCTCGGCGCGCATCCACTCCGGGCCCGGGGCAAGAGCCTCCCCCCGGGCGATCTCCACCGCCCTGCGCCCGCCGTCCTCCCAACGATAGGCGACGAGGAACGCGCGGACCCCACCCTGCCCGCGGAGCCGGAGGGAGAACTCCCAGGGCTTCCCGCGAAGAGCCGCGGGGACCCGGATCACCTGCCCCACCTGCGCCCGGCCGGGCTCCACTGCTCGGACGAGCTCCACGCGCAGGGAGCGGGAACCCTGGACCATCACCTCCTCGTCCGGGGCCGAGCGCCACGCGCCCCCCGGCCCTTCGCCCCACCATCCCTCCAGGGGGGAGGAGGCCGGCGCCGTGACCTCGAAGCCTGGATCGTGCAGAACCTCCTCAATCACCCGGGCCGCGGTCTCCGCCTGGGCGCGCTCCTTCTCGACCGCATGGAGCAGCGCACGCGCCTCCCGCTCCTCGCCGCGGTCGAGGAGGAGCTGAGCCCGTTCGATACGCGCCGCCTGGGTGAGCGAGTACCGCATCCGCCAGTGGTCCATCGGGAAGGGGTACGGGGACGCGGAGTTCCTGCCGGATGCAAGGGAGGCGAACATCTTCTCCGCCTCCTCGTGGTCGCGGGTCCGGGACGCCGGATCCTGCTGCCCGCGGGATTCCGCGGCGAGGAGGCGTGCGCCGAAGTACGCCGACTCGTCCTCCGTGCCGGGGATCGCCCGCAATCGCGCCAGGACCTCGCGCAGCCGCGGGAGCTCGGCTTCGCCCAGGTGGAAGCAGGAGCGCTCCCCGTCGAGGTTGTGCCCGAGCACCGCGAGCAGGTCCTCCCTGGTCCAGGCGCGGTCCACGGCTTCCCTGGACGGGGCGGGGACCTCCCGCCCGAGCCGGAGTACGCGCACCCCCGGCACGCGGGCCAGCAGCGCGTCCAGCACCGCCTTGTGGGAGGCCCCGATGACGACCACGAGGCGCTTCCCCGGGCGACCAGCCATCGCGCGGACGCAGCGCGCCGCGATCTCCCGGTTCCGACGCCCGCCGAACCCTGGGTCCGAGGGGTTCCCCGGCTCCCCCGCGGGGGGCCGGGCCGGTTCGGCATCCGCGATCCCGTTCGCCCGCGCGAAGTCGAACTCGGGGTTCCGGAAGGACTCGCGGAAGGCTGCGGCGGCCTCTTCGCCGAGGAGACCGAACTCCGCCAGCGGAAGCGGCCGCCCGGTGCCGAGCATCGAGCGCAGCCGGGCGCACCTCAGGCTCTCGGTCCCGGCATCCCGTCGCTCGCGCTCCGGGAGTTCCTGCCAGTCGACGGGGACCACGGGGATGGCCCTCGCCCGGGCGAAGGGGACCGCCACGCCCTCCGCCTCCCAGGTGACGGCATGGTACCTCCCGCGCGCGAACCACTCCGGCGGGCACTCGATCCCGACGACATCCGGGCGCGCCGCATCGAGTGCGGCGCGGACGTGGGCCGGGGTGAACCGCTCCGAGCGGAACTGCCAGGGCGCATGGACGGTCGCGAGGACGAGTACCTCGAACGCCGCTCCCTCCCCGACGCCTGCGAGGGGATCGGGCGGAGTCCCCACCCGCTCCCCGACGAACGGGCGGCCCGGTCCCGCCTCGAGGAGGAGGCGGACGGCCCGCCCCGCCGCGTCGCGCTCCAGGCGGAGGAGGATCCCGCCCTCGTCGTCCAGGAGCGCGAGGGCGAGGGTCGGGGAGACGGGGACGACCTCCCGCGGCCCGGTCCCCTCTCCCGGGCCATGGAGGAGCAGGCGCCCCTCCAGCGAAACGAGGCGGGCCGCCCCGGAACCCGACGCGCCGTCGCGGTAGTCGCCCACCGAGTCGGCCCACGCGGCCGGGGGTGGGTCGCGCCGCTCGCGGCGAAGGCCCCCGGGCTCGGTCCGCAGCGAGGAGCAGCGCCCGTCCACCGGGGGGTGGAAGGAGAGGACCTCGGACTCATTCCAGGCGTCGCCGAAGGCACCGTCGGCGAGCGGCACGAGGAGCCTGCCCGCGACGCGCGGGAGGGAGGGGACCACCTCGAAGGCGACCAGCGTGGCGCCGGATCGACGGAGGAGCAGCGGGCCCCGCGCGCCCCCCTCCGCGGCGTACACCCCGGCCCGGGCGGCGAGGTCCGCCGGCGCCGCGCGCGCGGGCGCCGCGACCGGGCGCCCGAAGAGCAGGGCCGCCAGCGCGTGACTCACCCTTCCCGCCGGTGCGAAGGCGAAGTTGCTCATCACGACGACGCAGGCGTCGTCCTCGGGGAAGCGGAGGAAGTCGGCCACGTAGGCGTTGGCGGCCCCGGAGTGGTGGATGCACGGGCGGCCCGCCACCGGCGAGACCTGCCAGCCGCAGGCGTATCCCGGAGAGGAGGGCGCCGGCGTCTCCATCCGGAGACGCGTCGGGGCATCGAGGATCGCATCCCCGCGGAGTGCGCGGTCCAATCGCCAGAGGTCCCCCACGGTGGAGACCACCCCGCCCGCCGCCTGAATTCCCGACATGTCGTGATCGGGCCGGGCGGGCTCGATCGCCCCGTCGAGCCCGCGGAAGTTGCCGATTGCGATTCCGGGCGCGCGCTTGCCGTCATCGAGCCCGGTGCGCTCCATGCCCGCGGGCAGGAGGACCCGACTCCGGAGCGCCTCGGGGTAGGGCTTCCCGCCCGCCGCCTCGACGAGGAGCCCGAGGAGGACGTAGTGGAAGTTGCTGTAGCGGAACCGGGCGCCTGGCGGCGCCTCGGGCGTCCTCGAGGCGAATCCCGGGGCGAGCCGGCACCAGAGGGGGAGCCCTCCGCCGTGCTCCCGCCGCGCGGCCAGGGCCCACTCCGATTCCAGGTTCGGGATGCCCGAGGTGTGGTCGAGGAGGTGGCGGACCCGCACCTGGCTCCACGACTCGGGCCAGGGTGCGAGGTGCTTCGCCACCGGGTCCTGGAGGTCGACCTTGCCCTCCCGCACCAGGGTCATCACCGCGACGGCGGTGAGCGACTTGCTGACGGACATGATCTTGAACCGGGTCTCTGGCGTGTTGGGTACGCCTGCAACGGGATCGGCCATGCCGAAGGCCGCCTCCACCAGCACCTTTCCGTCGCGGGCGAGGAGGACCGCCCCGCTGAAAAGCCCCGAGGCCGAAAGCGGTTCGAGGTAGGCGTCGACCCTGGATTTGAGGTCCCCGGCGGCTGGCGGCACATCGCCGGGGAGGGCGGGTCCGGCGGGAAGGACGGCGGCGGCCAGCGCGGCGACCGCCAGGACTTGGACGGCGCGCATGGCATTGTCCTCCTTCCCCGACTGCCTTCAGCTCCCCCCCGCACCTACCTCGCGGGGAACCGGAACTTCCCCGACCCCGGCTTCGCCTCCTCCCAGGAGGTCTCCGCGAACCCGGCCTCCAGCCCCGACCCGATCCAGAGGTCGAGATCCGCGGCGGGGGAGGCGGCGAGGTCGAGGCCGGACAGGGTGAGGCGGAAGGTGGACGCCGCGGGGACGAGGTCGAGCCTCGCCTTCGCGGCCCCGGCGACGGCGCCCCGCCAGCTCCACTTCCCGTTCTTCGCGCGCCACCCTCCCGACGCCGGGAGGATCTCCAGGAGGAGCACGGGCTCCTCCTCGTCCCCCAGCCGGAGCGTGAACCCCTCCTCGAGGGGGGAGAGCCCGGGCAGCCCTTCCAGGGTCCCGTCGAGCCAGACCCTGTCCCGCCGGGAGCCCGCCGACGAGACGAGGGTCCCCCGGGCGAGGGCCGGGACGAGGCTGCCCTCCGTCCGGGCCAGGACCTCCGCCGAGGTGGTGCCCCCGATCCCGTTCCTCGCGCGGATCGCGTAGCCGAAGCTCCGGGCGGGGAGGAGGCCCGAGTCCTCGAAGGAGACGGCTCCGGCCGGGAGCACCGCGTGCAGCAGGGCGGAACCCCCGGGGGCGCGGCGCAGGACCTCGAAGGAGGTCGCGTTGGCGCTCCCCGCGGTCCACGTGACGGTCATCCCCGACGATCCCGCGGGGACCGCGGCGACGCTGGTCGGCGGGAAGGGCGCGATGTCGGGGGTCGTCGCCGCGACGGCGGCGGACCAGTCCGTGGGGCCGCCGGGGCGGAGCGCCCGGATCCGGTAGGAGTACTCCGTCAGGGGGGCGAGCCCGGGGTCGTCCACGGCGACGGCGTCCTCCCCGGGGAGGGCGACGGTCGCGAAGGGGCCGCCGGGGGGGCTCCTCTGGAGTTCGAACCCGGTCTCGTCGTCGGAGTCGTCGAGCCAGGCGAGACGCATGATGGTGCCCGAAAGCGGGAAGGCGTCGAGGGAGGAGGGGGGGCCCGGGTCCAGGGTGACCCGGACGACGCAGGTGTCGGTGGATCCGCTCGCCAGGGGCTGGAAGGCCCCCTTCGTCGCGATGTCCGTGGAGTCGGTGTCGAACATGACCCAGAAGTGGCCCTCGTCCTCCACGAGGATCTTCGGCGGGTTCTCGAAACCCGTTCCGCCGAGGTAGGTGAAGAGGGCGTACCCGTCGCGGGCGGGACCGATGCGGACGAGGAGGGTGTCCTGGATGCCGAGGAGGCTCCCCTGCAGGGGGGCGACGAGGGGGGGCGTGACCCCCCGCGTGGTGGCCGCGGCGAAGAGGGAGCCGTCGGGCCCCGCGGCCACGGAGGTCACCTCGGTGATCGCGTTCCCGACGCAGGTGGAGAAGGTGAGGGCGTCGCCGGCGCCGGCGAAGACGGACAGGAACCCGGAGCCGTCGCCGCCGGGGCTGAAGTGCTTCGACTGCACGGGGTTCACCACGGGGAAGGCCCCCGAGTTCGTGACGCCCCCGACGAGGACCTCCCCGGAAGGGAGGAAGTCGACGCCCGTCGCCCTGTCGTAGGAGGCGCCCCCGAAGGCGTAGGACCAGGCGAGGGAGCCGCCCCCCGGCGCGATGCGCGCGAGGACGGCCTCGACGCCGGTGCCATGGATGCCGGCCGCCGTCCCGACCTCGGGGAAGTCCGAGGACTGGGTCCAGCCGGCCACGGCGATGGAGCCGTCCGCCGCCGCGGCGATGGCGTCGAGGGAATCGTAGGAGTCGCCCCCGAGGTAGGAGGAGTGGAGGAGCGATCCGGTGCCGGAGAAGCCCGCCACGAAACCGTCCGTGTACCAGCCGCCGTGGGTCCCCTGGAAGGGGTCGAGGAGGGGCAGGTCCCCGCAGGTCGTGACGCCGGCGATCGCGGCCCCCGCGCCCGGCACGAGGGCGAGGGCGGTGGCCGACGTCGAGCCGTCGTCCGGGTCCTTGAAGGAGGTGGTTCCACCGAAGAAGGTCGAGAAGTGGAGGTCGTCCCCCGGGGCCGTCAGGCGCAGGAGGAAGGCGTCGGCGTAGCCGGCCATGCTCCCCTGGTGGGCCGAGACCGCGGGGAAGTCCGCGGAGGCGGTCCTGCCCGCGATCCAGGCGGAGCCGTCCCCGTCCACGGCGACGGCGGCGGGCGCGTCGTCCCCGGCGCCGCCGAGGTAGGTCGCGTATTCGAGCCTGGAACCCGGAGGGGAGAGGACCACGAGGATGACCTCGTCCTCCTCGCTGACGTCGTCGAGGGAGTCGTCGTCCACCCAGGGGGCGTGGCTGCAGGTCGCGACGAGGTGGATCCGGCCCGCGGCGTCCCGGGCGAAGCCGGCGGCCTCCCTCGTCCCCTCGGAGCCCAGGTAGCTCGCGTAGGAGACGACGGGGTCGATCACGAGGGGCAGGGTCTCGTCCCGCGGACCGACCCGGAACCCCGCGCGGCCCTCACCCCTCCCCTCGAAGGCGACGGCCACGGGGCGCCGCCCGCCCTTCGACTCCTGCCAGGCCCGGGGACGGCCGTGGCGGAGGATGCCGCCGCGGGTCGCCACGGAGAGTCCGCCGTCGGGATCCACGCGGACCCGGGCCGCCCCCTCGAACCGGAGGACCAGGTCCGCCGGATCGGCGCCGGCGCCGAGGAGGAAATCGTAGGCGGGCCGCGCCCCCTCGAAGCGCCAGCGGAGATCGACCCCGGGCAGGATCCCCCGGCGCAGGACGGCGTCGAAGGAGCGCGCGCCCCGCACCCACCGGCGGGAGTCCCGCCCCCGGAGGTGGTGGGTACGGCCGGGAAGCGGCTCCCCGGCCTCGAAGGCCCCGTCCCCCTCCGCCCCGTCCCCCTCCGCCCCGTCCCCCTGCGCCCCCTCGACGCGCATCCGAAGGGTCGAGACACGCCCGTCGCCCCGGATGCCGCCGTGGGGGAGATGGAACTCCGCGCCCTCCACCGTGAGGGCCCCCTGGAACCCGTCGGCCTCCAGGAGGAAGCGGAAGCGCCCCGGCGCCTGGCCGAGGTTCTCCTCGAACCGGCCCATCCAGGGGGGGGCGGCGGGGAAGCCGGGAGGCGGGGCGGCCTCCGTCGGGGACGGGCCCCTCCCGCCCGTGCCCCCCAGCGCGACGGGCACGAGGAGGAGGGCGAGGACCCAGGCGGGGGAGATGGCGCGCACGGAGGTCCATTGAACCACCGGGGCCCTTCCGGGGGAAGGGGGGCTCCCCTCGTTGACCGGGGAAGCGCAAGGGAGCAGAATGGGAGTTCGGGCCCCCGGCCGGCGGCGGCTCCGGGAGACCTCTTCATGGGCAGACACATCTCGGCGGGCCTCGCCCTCCTCCTGCTCCTCGGCTTCCCGGGGAGCGGCGACGCCACCACGGTCCGGAGCCTCCCCCTCGCCGAGGTCGCGCGGCGGGCGGACCGAGTGGTGATCGCGAGGGTCGCCGGTTCCTCCTGCCGGCTGGGCGTGGCGCCCTCGGGCCGTCCGCGGCCCTTCACGGACTACGAGCTGGTGGACCTGGTCGAGGTGGCGGGGACCGTCGCCACGCGCAACCTCCTCCTCCCCGTCGTCGGAGGCACCGTGGCGGGCCGGCGGACCCGGGTTCCCGGGGCCCCGGTCTTCGAGGAGGGGCGGAGGTACCTGCTCTTCCTCAAGGCCGACGAGCCCTTCTGCGGGCTCGTGGGGTGGACCCAGGGAGCCTTCCGCGTGGAGGGATCCCCCTCCGGCGGGGAGCGCGTCCTCACCTTCGCCGGCGCGGGGATCGCCTCCGTGGAAGGGGGGCGGATCCTGGAGGGCGCCGAGGGGATTCCCCTCGGGGAGTTCCTCGACGCCGTCCACGAGGCGCGGAGGATCCCGCCCGCGGCCCCTCCACCGGAGGCCGGCGGCGGTCCGGTCGCGCCGTTCCCCGTGGAGCGCCCGCGGTGACCCGGCGGCGGACCCTCCTCGCCCTCTCCTTCACCGGGGCCCTGGCCCTCGCGGCGGCGGGCCTCCACGGCTACCAGTTCTTTCCCCGCCCGGGGGACGGCGCCCCCTTCATCTGGAAGAGCCACTGGACGACCCTGAACATGGACCCCGTCCTCCTCCCTCCCTCCAGCGAGTGGGGCAAGGAGATCCGCTTCGCGGCCAAGTCCTGGAGCGTGACCCCGGGGACGGACTTCCGGTTCGTCGTGGAGGACGGCTTCCACGACGGGAGCATCGGGGATCTCGACGGCGCCAACGACGTCTACTTCGCCCCCCTCGGCGGCTACGTCCTCGGGATCGCCTACCTGACCGACGACTCCGGCTCCTACGCCTTCGACCCGGGGTCGACGGGGTCCTTCCTCTACGACTGCGACGTCGCCTTCACCAGCTACGTGGTGTTCTGGTCCCCGGGGTACTTCGACCTCCAGACCACGGCGCTCCACGAGTTCGGCCACGCCCTCGGCCTCGCCCACTCCGACGTGGGCGGCGCCGTGATGAAGCCCTTCGCGGTGTTCGGAGAGGTCGCCGTGGCGCTGCAGCCCGACGACGTCGGGGGGGAGGTCGCCCTCTACCCGCCCCCGCCGGGGGGCGGCCGGGGCTTCGCCCCGCCCACGGTCTCCCTCCCCACCCTGACCGCCCAGATGTCCAACCTCGCGGTCTCCGGGACGGAGGTCATGACGGGGGACTCCCTCTCCTTCTCGGCGAGGCTCTCCAGTTCCGCGGAGAGCCCGGTCCTGCTCCAGGCCGTCGAGACCATCCCGGCGACGTCGGGAACGTGGGAGCCCCTGGTCCTGGAGCCCGGGGAGGTCCGCGAGATCACCGTGGAGCGCACCGTGGCGGACCTCCCCGGGGACTACGAGGTGCGGCTGCGCCTCGGGGGCTACGACCCGGCGTCGATCTTCGTCTCCCAGCAGACCCTCGGCGGCACGAGGGTCCGGGTGCGTCGCCCCGCGGGCAGGCTCTCCCTCCAGGACCAGTTGACGGGCTCCCTCGGCCCCCGCGGAGTGGATGCCATGGAGATCCACCTCGTCAAGGGGGAGAAGTTCGTCCTGGACCTGGGCGGCCCTCCCCAGTGGGGGGGAGGGGCCTCGGCGGCCCTGGAGGATCCGTCGGGGCTGCCCCTCCCGGGCTGGGCGGCGGGGAAGGCGGCGAAGGCGAGGGCGACGGGGGTCCACCGGCTCCTCGTCGGCAATCCCACGGAATCGGCGGGGTCCTACAGGGTCTTCTCGACGGGCCTCGGCGTCCCGCCCCGGATCCGGGTCAAGGGCGCGCTGGACGGGGAGGGTCCCGCGGAGGCGGCCTTCTTCGCGGCGGCGCGCACCGGCGGGACCCTCTCCGTCCGGGCGGCGAAGAAGACGGGAGCGCGCATCGTCGGCCTCCGATCCCCCGCGGGCGTGGAGATGGCGGTGGAGCCCGGCGCCACGGTGGTCGTCGAGGAGTTCGGGGAGGACGGGATGTGGACGGCCATCGTGGAGGGGGAGCCGGGGGCGGCGGGGCGGTTCTCGCTCAAGGGGAAGACGGCCTGGATCCCGGGGGTGGAAAGGGCCTTCTGAGGGCCCGGGTTCCCACTCCGACGGATGTCGCCCGGTCCTTCACCCCGGTCAGGCGGGCGTATTCACCACGAGCCTCAATCCCGCATCGTACGAATCGAGCTTGCGCAGGTGGCCGTAGCGGGCGTCCCACGTGCCCTCTTCGAGATCCCGACGAACGGCGGCTGTTGCGCGATCCACGACGGCCGGGTGCAGGCGGGCGAATCCCGAGGTCGCGTTCCGGGCGGAAGCGTCAAGCACCCGCTCCGGATGGGCCCAGAAGGACATGAGCATCCAGTCGCGGGTGTCGCGGGGAACGGGAACGACCTGGACCCGTGTCCTCCCTCCGAGCCATGTCGAGAACTGGTCCATTCCCGGGAAGATACGCCGATCCAGGGCCGCCACCTCCGGGATGTAGTCCGCCATGAGCCACACCTTGCCGCTGACCTCGGGATCGCAGGTCAGGATCACGACGGGTCCGGTCGCGACACGACGCAACTCCCGGACGCCCTGTTCCTGGCCCTCGTCCCAGTGGTGCACCGAGAGAACCGACATGGCGGCGTCCACGCTGCCGTCGCGCAGCGGCAGGCGATGGGCGAAAGCCTTGAGCGCGGGCGCCAGCTCCCGCGGTCGCTGCGCGGCCATCACGTCACTCGGCTCGACGGCGATCACGTGGCGATCACGGGGCTCGTAGGAGCCCGCACCCGCGCCGACGTTCACGACCGTACGGGAGCCGCCCAGCGCGGCGACGATGAGCGCGCGGAAGCGGGGCTCTTCCCGGCGGGTACCTGCATAACCGTGCCCGATGCCGTCGTACCGGGGACGGGTCATCCCTCCCGCCTCGGAACCCCGGCCGTGATCGTCGTTCATGGCGACTCCACGCGTTGCTTCACGAAGCGCTCTTCCCCATGCGCCGTCAGGGTACTACGCGCGGGGGGCACCATGGGACCTTCCCCCGGAGGCAGGCGATGAAGGTCCGGGCGAGGAGGGGGACGTCACTCCTCCCGCCCTGATTCCGGCAGATCCCTGACGATGAGCCGGAGGTGTTCGAGCAGGGGCTCGAGACCGGCGCTCCGGAAGTCGTCGATCTGGCTGCTGGCGGCGAAGGCCGCGGGGCCGGCGGCCAGGAGAAGGCGGACCACGTGACCATCTTCCCAGGTCCGGTGCCGGGGGTCGTGGCGGAAGGCCGTGAAGGGCGCACCACGGATCGCGGCGAGGAGGGCAGCGGCCTTCCCGGGGGTGAGCACCGCGCCGCACCGGAACCCGGATGCGGAGCCCGGCCTCCCCGCCCGCCGGCCATCCCCCGCGGCGCGGGCGTCGTAGTCCGGGCCCACGTCGAGCCAGAACTTCCCGCCTCCGGGCATCGCGTTGGAGAAGAGAAGCACGCGCAGGCCATGGCCCCCGGCGAGTGCGCGGTCGAGCGCGTCCGCCGTCACCGGCAACGGGACGGGCCACGCGCCGGAGTCGACCTCGACCGGGTCGGTGGCCAGCGTGGGTTGCCGGGTCTCCCCCGTGAACACCAGGACCTCCGCCCGCATCGTGACGGGACGGGCACGCGCCTCCCGGGATCGGAGGACGGTCTTCACGAGGACGCAGGAGGCTCCGGGCTCGAGGTCGCGTCCCGGGGCACCCGAGTCGAACGTGGCGAAGGCCGGTCCCTCCGGTCCGAGCTGCGGGTTGGGGGTGTCCCACCTGTCCGAGACGGCGCCGTCCTGCAGTACGTGGAGGCGGCCGAGGTGGACGGGCTCGCTGGTGCCGTTCTCGACCGTGACCTCGACCCGGCCGACGCACTCCCCCGCGTCGGGCGGGACGACGCGCAAGGGGGTGACGCGGACGTGGCCCTGGAAGTACCGGACGATGGGGAGCGCCGGGAACCCGCCGGGCGCGAGCGAGAGGACGCCAACGCCCCCGAGGAGGAGGAGGAGGAGCGCCATGGCGAGACCGCCGCGAACCGGTCGGGTGAATCCGATGGACATGCTGTGCCCTTCCCGGGAACCGGCAGGTCGACCGGCATTCTACCCCGGTCCAACGGTGGAACCGGGCCCCCCGGGCCGCGACGGGCATGTCGCTTCGTGGAGGGTTGCACCTGGCTCCCCGTTCCTCGCGCGGAAGCGGCGCGCCCGGGCCGAATTCCGGCCATTGAGCCGGTCCCGGGAGGGAAGCCCCGTGCTCCGCCTTCTGGGCCCCGGGCTTCCCGGGAGGGGGGAGGGACGGCAGGTGCCTCAGAGGTTCTTGTGCTCCCATGGCCCGGAGGGAACGCGATAGGTCCAGCGGACGAGCCTCATGAACCCGGGGCACTCGATGAAGTGGAGGAGGATGACGCCGTCCCGCTCCTCGCATGCCAGTCCGTCCGCGCTGCGCTTGAGGAGCGGGGGCAGGTTGCCGAGCCGGGGGAGAAGGTCCTCGATGTCGGTGACGGGCCGTCCTGCGGACTTCGATGCTTTCCCCACCTCGACAGCCACGGCTTCGACGAACTCCCTGGCGCGCCTCAGTTCCCCGCGGTGGAACCAGTCGTGGAGCGGGATGGAGACGGCAAGTACGCCGAGGAAAAGAGAGGTCGTGAAGAGGGCGCTCGCGGATCCGCGGAAGAACCTCCCCCATCCAGGGCTATCTCGATGGTGGCGACATACGAGGCCTGTCACGAATGCCGGAACGACCCCATAGAGCAAGGCAATGAGGACGGTGAAGGTCAAGTCGGGCAGGAAAGGCAGTCCCTCGTCCACCCTCCCCAACCACGCGAGCGTGACGGCGACCCCGGCGCCTGCAAACAGGCCAATGAACGCCAGGAGGAAACCCCGCCTTCGCGGCGCGAGGCCGACGAGGATGCTGGCGGAGACGAAGGACTGGAGGAGCCAGCACCCGACGAAGCCCCACACCTTGAGTTGCCTCCACCCCCACCGCGAGCCCAGGTAGGACCCGACGAGCAGGAGGCAGCCAAGGAGAATGAGGGACGCTGCCCGAACACGGCGACGCGGTTCCATCGAGGGCGAGTCTAGCCCGGGGTGGCTCCCATGAACTCGTCAGTCTCCGGTCCGCGCATCCCCTGGGTCGACTCTCGCCCCGTCAGGTGCCGCTCTCGGGAGGCCACTCCTCCCGACGGATCTCCGGCCAGACCGGTTCCCCGAGCCACGCGCCTGCTCGCAGCAGGAGGGCATGCCCGACGGCGCTGCGCACGGGGACGCGTGTCACCCTGGAGACCTCGGGCCCGGCACCACGCGCCACGGAGTCCCCGAATCCCGCGGCGGTCACCGCCCGCCGGCGGTCGGGGGATTCGCCCCCTTCCACCAACGTGTGGAATACCGCCACCAGCGCCCGGAGGGCGTGTCGACGGGGTCCGCATCCGCGCGGTACAGGTTCCGCCGGTCCTCATACTTCATGTGCCCGAGAGGATCGCCCGCCACCCGGTCCCTCAGGCGCTGAAGGGCCGTGGGCGTCTGCTGCCCCTTCGGGACGATGGCCACGAAGGGGGTCCTTCGGCGCCCCCCGATCGCGGTCTCCCCGACTCCCACGCAGACCACCTCCACGGGAGGAGGGCCGTCCGGGGAAGTCCGGATGTCCCCCGGGGTCCCGCCCTCGAGCATCCAGACGTCGGCAGGAGGCGGCGCCGCCCAGCGGTTCGGGGCTCTGGATCGCGTCCACAGGCCGAACGCCGCGGCGCAGAGGAGCAAGGCCGCGAACAGCGTCCAGAGCAGCCCGCGGGAGGGGCGCTTCATGGAGGAATCCTAGTGCGCGAACACCATGGCGAGTTGCGCATTCCCTGGCGTCCGGGTCACAAACATCCCTTCATGATCGAGCCTCCGCACGGACCGGGCCACGGGCATGTCACCGCCCCGATTCCGCGGCCTTCTGGCCCGCCTCCGGGCCGGGCTCCGCGCGTTTGTCCTGAGCGACGGGCTAGGGGATTGATGCTGGCGGCGCCGCTGGAGCGCCTGAATGGCCCCGGGCTCCATGCCCCCGGCATAGCGCCTTTCACCGGGGAACTGCCCCTGCCTGTCTCGGGATGGACCTGCCTCGGCATGGCTCGGCTCGCACAGCACTGTACGACGCATGATCCGTCACCGGACGGTGCAGCCGGATAGTCTCCTTCTCGGGCAGGAGGGATTCTCGGTGACCTGTCCGTCGCCGTCCCCCCTTCATTCCTGGGAGTAGACATCGTGGGGCGTGGCAGTCGGTTTGGGAGGTGGAATGTCTGCCCCCTGCCCCCTGCCCCCTGCCCCCGTCCTCCCGGGGGCGGGGGACCAACCTGGGTGACGTTGCGCGAGGCGTGGTTCTGGACAAGACCACGAAACGACAATCCGTCACCGCGAGCGTATCCCGTGAGAAGCCAGCGCGATGATCCCCCAGACGATGACCCCGGACGCGATGGACACTACGGCCGAACAGGCACGCAGGTACTTTCGAAAGGAACCGGGATCTCCGCGGCGATGGGCTTTGAAGCTCCCCCTCATCAGGACCCACGTGGTGATGGCTATTGCCCAGGCGAGCATGTTGCCGACAGGGCCCTCCGCGACTCCCCACCCCGCACCCAGGGTCTTGAGGATGCCAATCAACCCCGCGGGGAGGAACCCCAGGCAGAGGAGGCACCACGCGACCGCAGTTCCGTGGACGATCCACCCGAGGGCCCCCAGGTGCTTCCCCTCTGCAGCCACCTCAGTCGAGTCAATACGAGCGGCCGTGGCCGCTATCTCGCAGTTCAAGCACGGGGACCCTGGAGGTTCCAGTTCCGAGCCGCACCTATCGCAGTACTCCGAGGTCATGCGACGCTGAGTGTGCCTCGAATCAGTCTGTCTTCCACCACAGATCCACGTTCCTCCGGCGCCCTCCTCCTGTTGCCACCTACGTCCTTCACCACCAAGAGTCTGAGAGCGGAATCCGGCGCCGGTATGCCGGGGCGCGTTAACCGAGAGCAGAGCCCCCGCGCCGTCCGTAAAGTATCACAAAGAGATACACGCAGAAGGCGGCCACGGGTCGCGAGTTGCGGCGCCGCGCCGGGGTTGTTAACCGCCGCGGCCGCTTTCCGTAAGAGGGTCGCGAGTGGTGTTGGCTCCCCACTCGCAACCCTCTTCATAACCACTCTCTCCTCTTGTGGTCAGAGGAGCGTTGGATCTACTACGGGTAGTGGCATCGGGCGGGGGATTCGGACGCCGCTTCCGTAAGAGGGTTGCGAGTGGGGGCCCACCTGCAACACCCTTACGAAGTGCGCTCAGCCGGGCCTCCCGGCCCGCGGAGACTGGCTTCAATGGACCGCACGTAGGTCTGTTGGACGGAGGACATCCGGGCACCCGGGCGCACATCGAGGACGAGCCGTTCCGCCGACTCTGCATCCGCGGCCCAGCCACGCTGCAATGCGAGGCAGGAGGCGACCAAAGCGGTTCGCCCGTGGCCCTGGGCGCAGTGGATCAGGACCGTCCCCTCGCCATCCGGCAACGCGGAGAGGACGGATTCAAGGGTGGGTTGATCTGGCACGGAGCCATCCAGGATCGGGAACGAGACATACCGGCGGTCTGCGATCACAGGCCGGGGCTCTGGGAACTCGGCCGTCAGGTCCAGCACGCACGCTACGCCTTCGGGCACCTCGCCGGGCAGAAGCCGGCGACTCAGGATTACGCTCGCGTTCAGCCGATCCCACGGGCGCTCCTTCGAAATCAGCCTGGCGACGTGCCATGTCAACCATGTCATGCCGGAGTAGGGCGCGAGGACGAGCGAGGGGAGTTTGGCGAGGGTTCCATCCGGCCGCTTGCCGAGGGCGCGGGGCCTCCGACTCGCGTAGCAGAAGGAGACCAGAAGGAACGAGGTTCCACTCCACGCGGGGAGCCAGCCCCATGCACCGGCCAGAGGGGTCAGGGCAAGCAGGGCGAGACCAACGACGAGGAGCTTGGCGGCCATGGGCATGGTCACGCTCAGAAGAGTCCGTACCTGAGTCCCTGAACAAGCGCGACTGCCAATGCAAGCGCGAGGGGCGCACCAAGGATGACCTTCCACTTCAAGGGGACACGGGAGTCCTGCTCGCGAGGTAGTCCGCCCTCCCAGAGGAAGATCACGTACATGCCCCAGACTAGGATGCCCCACATGGAGAGAAGGCCGCCGAGGCGATAGACCGCTCTCTGCCACTCGCCTGCGAGGCAGGCCGCCCCGATGGCGAACATGACCCCAAGGCTTGCCAGTGCGCCAAGCATGAACCAGATGATGAAGATGCCTGCGGCCTTGGTGTTCGGCGGGTTCTTGAGCGACTCCATGTAGCCGGTGACGAGGTCCTCGGGCAGGGCGGGAGTGCCACCGGAACGAATCTCCGCCCCTGCAGAATCCAAGGCGGCGGGCGAGAGGTGGTGGTCAGAGAGGACAATCGAACGCGCCTGGTCCTCGTTCGACTTCGGGTCGAAGTTGCACTCTGGGCAGGGGGTGAGTGCGCCTACCTTCCCTGCCGCGCACCGGATGCAGATAGCCCTGGTCATGACCTGGCCCCAACCCTCATCGGCCTCTCAATGGGAGACCCAGCGGAGGAAACACGCCGTGCCAACGACAGCCTGCGTCAGCCCGAGGATCGCGGCCAGTGGTCGGATGAAGGGGAAACCGGACACCTGATACATGAAGTAGATCGACAGCAAGCAGGCGACGACAGCCACCGCAGACAGCGGAGGCACCAGGGTGTTCGACAACAATAGGAGAATCGGTGAGCCAATGAACACCGTTGACAGCGACGCAGCGTAGAGGTCGAACGGTACCTGCGCCAAGAGTCGGTTCCACAAGCACGCCGGGCGCACCTCCTCGATCTGCGACACCTCGAAGCGAAGTGGGAACTCCTCGACTCGACGTCGTACGTGGACTCCGACGCAGTTCCCTTCCGAGTTCACGACGAGGATCCCATCCCACGCGCCGCCCACCTTGACGTCGATGTACCGCAGGCCGTCGGGCGCCGTTGGCGGCAGGCGCGCGATGAGTTCGTCTGCCAGTCGGAACGGGTACTTGGTCATCAGTAACTCCGTCGGCCGAGTGCCGTGACTCAAGTTCATACTTTACCGCCTCCGTTCCCCATGGCCCGCTGCCGAGGGACCACCGCCCCATTCGGACGATTCGACTGTCCTGACCCGGGGTAGTGCAAGTGCGCGTTCTCGCGGCCTGCACCGTTAACCCGATCGCCAACTCTCGCGAGAGTCGAGAGAGTGTGAGATCGCGGTGTGGCGCTCTCGGGCCGGAGGCGCGCCGACGGGCGACTCTCTCGTACCGCCGACGGACAGTAGCACGAGGAGATACACGCTGAAGAGGGCCACGGGTCGAGGGATGGGGCGTCGGCGCGAGAGGGGCGCGGGGCGCGCCTGCGTTCACCCGCGGATGGCCGCCCCGAGTTGGCTCCCCACCCGAGTCTCGAACCTGGACCCCTCCGGTGAACACACGCGACCCGGGCCCGGGGACGTAGGAGAGTTCCCTACGGTGGAGACGCCGCCCGGGGCGGGACCCTACCGGCTCCCTTCTCCGCCGCCGAGGCCGCATCGTCGAAGAGGGACTTCACCTCCTCGAAGAGCAGGATGGGGAGAGCATGCCGGACGGTGCCGGCGCCGCATCGGACCTCGACACGGGGGGCGGGAGCCCCGGCGGAGCCGGGCTCAACGCCTCGCCCCGCAGGAGATCTCGACGGGCTCCGACCGCACGGCGCCGACGAAGACGCCGGCGGGCCAGTCCCCCCGGCGCGGCTCCTCCTCGCTCGGGATGTGGAGGAAGGGCCCCGGGTAGTCCCCCGCACGGACCTCGTACCGCAGCCGCACGCGGTACCGGCCCGCCTCCGACGGAAAGACCGGGGCGGCCACCCGCATCGTCGCCTCGCCCCCGGCGGGGACCACGACCCGCGTCCGATCCGTGTACTCCCCGCCGCAGTTCCCGCAACTCCCCGTGAGCCCGGGGACCGGGCCCAGGTAGGGGAGCTGCAGGACCTCGAATTCGAAGGAGGGGGGGACCCGGCCGTCCGTGGAGCCGTCCTGCGGCAGGTACACGGAGAGAGGCGCCGGCCCCGGGTTGCGGAAGACCGCGTCGAACACCAGGATCTCCCCGGCCCGCGCATCCGTCCGCGCGTCCGAGATCCGCAGCTCGAGCGCCGGCGGCGGGGCCTGCGGCTCCCGCGCGGCGCAGGACGCGAACAACGCGGCGAGGCAGAGACCCGGCACGATTCCGGCTTGCATGGCGGTCCTCCCCGGACACCGGATCAGACGCGACCGGACGTCCCGCGGTTCCGGGATTCCGGCCGGCGGCGTGTGCGGTTCCCGGTGGGCGGCCCCCCCCCCTCCCCCCCGGAACGGCGGCAGGGGCGCACCATGGTCCGGACAGCCACGACATGGCCCGCCCGCCCGGAGTGGCGCGCCGGGTGTCGGGGCCCGGCGCCCCGGCCCCCCGGCCCCGGGCGCCTAGCCCCGAAAAAATAACCCCCGATAAC
>CAYJMF010000045.1:28812-36331 GCA_964370855.1 uncultured Planctomycetota bacterium
GGCGCCCCGCGGGCCGCCCCCGCGGGGCCCCGGTCCGAGTCGCCGCTACTACTTCCCGCCCTTCCCCGCGTCCTTCGGGACGGTCACGACCACCGTCGCCGTGGACTCGTTGCCGGCCCCGTCGGCGGCCGCCAGCGTGATGGTGTAGATCCGACCGGAGCCCTTGCCCGAGCGCTCCGCGCGGAGGAGGAGCGTCATGTCCCCGGTGATCTCCCAGTCCCCGTCCGTGTCCCCGTCGCCGAGGCCGTTGACGGGCTCGTTGGAGGCGACGGAGAGGATTCGCAGCGTCGGGTGGAGGTCGCAGAGGTCCGCCGCCGTCCCGGCCACGGTGACCGCCACCATCTTGTGGTTGTTCCCCTCGATGACGGAGGGGTCCGCGGAAACCCCGTAGACGACCGGGGCCGTCGTGTCCTCGATGGTGACGACCACCTCGTCGGTGGAGGTCCCACCCTTGCCGTCGGCCACGACCAGGGTGATCGCGTGGCTCCCGTCGGGGAGGGAGATCGTCGGGGCGACGCCGGTGGCGGAGCCCCCGCTCCAGGTCCAGGACCAGGAGAGGGCGTCCCCGTCCTCGTCGCCGCTGCCGCCGCCGTCGAGGGTCACCGCCGTGCCGCCCACCGCGCCCGTGCACTCCACCGTGCGATCCGCGCCGGCGTCGGCGACGGGGTCGCGGTTGGCCGCCGCGGGAACGAAGAGCTCGCAGGACGGCGTCCAGTAGGGGTAGGTGGTGTGGCTGACGTAGCCGCCGGCGAGAAGCACGGTCCCGTCGGAGAGGAGGGTCGCCGAATGCCCCCGGCGCACGGTCGTCATCGGGGGGAGCGGAGCGAAGGAGAGGGTGGCGGGGTCGAAGAGGTCCGCGCCGGACCCGGGCGCCTCGGAGAAGGCGCCGGCGTCGATGGTCCCTCCGGCGGCGAGGGCGCGGCCGTCGGCCAGCACGGCCAGCGACGGGAAGGTGCCCCCGGACGCGGTCGTCCCCGCGGGGGACCAGGCGTCGGCGGCCGGGTCGTAGACCTCGGCGGCGTGGATGACGGCGCCCGTGGCGTTGCGGTCGCCGCCGACCGCGAGGACCCGCCCGTCGGGCAGGCGCGCCACCCGGAAGTTCCCGCGGGGAGCGGCCATGGAGGCGGCCGCGGAGAACGTCCCCGTCGCGGGGTCGTAGATCTCGCAGAGGACGCCTCCCCTGTAGCCCGACGGGGCGCCGTCGCCACCGCCGGCCACGAGGACGCGGCCGTCGGCGAGGAGCGCCGCCGCGTGGTTCAGGCGGCGGTGGAGCATGGAGCCCGTGGCGGACCATGAGTTCGTGGACGGGTCGTAGATCTCCGCGGAGATGGCCGCGACGGGGGTGTCCGTCCACGTGGCGCCGCCCGCGACCAGGATCCGTCCGTCGGCGAGGGTGATCCCGACGTGCCCGCCGCGCGGGGTGGACATCGAGGGGCCCGGCGTGAACGACAGGGTCGCCGGGTTCCAGATCTCGGTGGAGGCGTGCATCGTGCCGAACAGGGACCCTCCGGCGACGAGGACCCGGCCGTCGGGCAGCCGGTTCGAGGTGGTGCCGCTCCGCCCCTGGGCCATCGTGCCCGCGGCGCTCCAGGTGCCCGTGGAGGGGTCGTAGACCTCCGCCGTGGCGAGGGCGGCCCCGCTGATCGTGCCGTGTCCCCCGACGACGAGGACGCGCCCGTCGGCGAGGAGCACGGAGTCGTGCTGGGCGCGCGGCCCCGCCTGCATCCCTCCCGTCCCGGTGAAGCTCCCCGCCGGCGGATCGGCGGCCCACCCCGGTGCCAGCGCCCCCAGCAGCGCCAGCGAGACGAGCCCGTGCGTCGCGAGTGCCCTCATTCCTGCCTCCCTTGGAGAATGCCCCGGACGCCGGATGGCGGCGCCCCTCCTGGAAAGCCGCGGTGGGGGGGAATCGGACGGGGATTCCCGGCCGGACCCTACCGGAGGGCCCCGGCGAGGGCGTTCTCGCGGGCCGCGTCCTCCGGCCGGCCGGCGGCGGCGTAGGCCTCGCCGAGCCGGCGGTGGAAGGCGGAGAGGGGGGAGCGGAGGTAGTAGTCGTTGACGAAGAGGAGGGAGCCGGCGGAGGCGTCGGAGGCGGTCCGGAGCCGGAGCGCCTCCTCGGCCTGCGCGGCGGCCTCCGCGGCGTCGCCGCGCGCGAGGAGGGCCCCCGCGGCGCGCAGGCGGGCCTCGGCCCGGACGCGGGGGTCGAACCGGCCGAGGGACTCGGCCTTGGCGTAGTCCTCCCGCGCCTCCGCCAGCAGGCGGTTCCGGTCCGCGGGATCCTCCTCCAGGCCCGCCATGGCGGAGCGGGCGTCCCCGCGGATGAGGCAGGAGAGCTCCGCCCTCTGCGGGTTCCATCGCTCCGCGTCCCCCGCCGCCCGGACCGCCTCCTCGAGGAGGGCCCGGGCCCCGGGGCCCGAGGCGTTGGCGATGCAGGAGAAGGCCAGCCTGCGGTGGTGGGCCGCCGTGTCGTGCATCCCGACCGCGATGGCGGCGCGGATGTCGGCCAGGGCCGCCGCCCGGTCGCCGAGGACCTCGAAGTACTCCCACCGGCGGAAGAGGACCTCGGGGTTGCCGGTCATGCCCGCCGCCTCCAGGGCGTCGAAGTCCGCCCGGGCCCGCCCCAGGCAGGCGGCCGCCGCCTCGTCCCTCTGGATGCGGGCCCGCGTGAGCCACGCCTCGGCGCGGTAGGCCGGGAAGACGGGATCCTCCGGGAAGTGCGCCGCCCCCGAGGAGTAGCAGGCGACGGCCGCGTCCAGGTCGGCCAGCGCCCCGGGGAGATCGCCCCCCTCCGCCCTCCTCCGGGCGACCTGGAGGTGGCAGTACCCCTCCCCGTGGAGGATGCGGTCGCCCTCCCCGAGGCGGCGGGCCGCGGCGTAGGTGCGGAGGGCTTCGGCGAAGCGGCCCGCCTGCTGCTGGTACTGGGCGCCGAGGTAGAGATCGGCGAGGGAGTTCCCGTTGCGGGGGAGGACCTCGTTGGCGAAGTCCGCGGCCGCCCCCTCAGGATCTCCCATGGCCTGCTTCGCCATGCAGGAGATGCGCCAGAAGCGGACGAGGTCCCGACCCTGCAGGAGGTACCCGGGCCTCCGGCGGGCGCGGACGATGGCGTCGGCGATGGACGACTGCGCCCTCTCGAACCACCGCCGGACCCGATCGACGTCCTCCGGGGCCAGCTCCGGCCGGGCCTGGCGGAGGGAGATCCAGGCGGCCACGAAGGGTGCCTCGGCCAGGTCGGGATGGAGTTCCGCCGCGGCGCGGGCGCGCTCGAAGCCCCGCTCCGGATCCCCGCCGTCCCAGGCCACCAGGGCCTCCGCCACGCCGCCGAGGGGGGCGGCTCCGAGGGCTGCCGCGTCGGCCGCCATGGAGGCGAGGACCGGCTCCCGCTCCGCCGGCTCCGCCCCCGCCTCCACGAGGTCCCGGACGCGGAGGTGGAGGGCCCAGACCCTGGCGTAGAGCGCCCCGGGATCGGGACCCCGCGCGAGGACCCGGTCCAGCTCGACCAGGGCCGCGGGGAGCTCCTTCCACTCCCGCAGGGACTGGAACCGGCCCCGCTCCGTGCCGGGACGGGGATCCCCGGAGAGGAGGGCCTCCGCCCGGAGGAAGTCGTCCATCGCGCGCGGGTCGTCGATGCCGGCCCGGGCCCGCCCGAGGAGGAGCAGGTCCTCCGCCGACCCGCGCCCGGAGTCCACGACCCGTTCCGCCGCCGCCGCCGCCTCCTCGAAGCGGGCGTCGAGGAGGCACCGGAGGGCGCGGTCCCGATCGGCCCCGGCCCGGAGGTCGTCGTAGGCCGCCGGGGCGGAGGAGGAGGGACGGGTCGCGGCGAAGGCCGCGAGCGCGAGGAGGGCGGTCGCCGACGCGGCGAGGGTCCACCGGACCCTTCGCGCGCGGGGGGGCGGTCCCGTCGCGATGGCGGGAGACTCCCCCGACATGGCGGCGCGAAGCGCGTCGGCCATCTCCCCGGCGGTCCGGAACCTCCTCTCCCGGTCCTTTTCGAGGGCGCGCAGGAGGACGGCGCGCACGGGGGCCGGGACGGCGCGGGGCCCCTCCTCGGGGAGCGGCGGCGGCGCGCGGTCGAGGATCGCCATGGCCACGGTGAGGGTGGAGGGGCCCTCGAAGGGGGGGCGGCCGCCCAGCATCTCCTGGAGGACGGAGCCGAGGGAGAACAGGTCGCTCCGCCCGTCCACGTCGGCGTCCCCCCGGACCTGCTCCGGGGACATGTAGGCCACGGTCCCGGCGACGGTCCCCGGCGCCGAGGAGAGGGGGCCGGGGAGGGCTCCCGACGGGGCCACGCGGGCGAGCCCGAAGTCGAGGACCCGGACCCGCTCCGGCCCCCCGCGCTCCCGGTCCGGGGGCTCGACGAGGATGTTGGCGGGCTTGAGGTCGCGGTGGACGACCCCCTCCCAGTGGGCGGCGTCGAGGGCGAGGAGCACCTGGAGGGCGATGGCCGCCGCCCGCTCCACGGGAAGCGTCTTCTCGCGGAGGAGGAGGTCGCGGAGGGTCTCCCCCGCGCCGAGGTCCATGACGAGGTAGAGGAGCCCCTCCTCCTCCCCGAAGTGGCGGACGGGGACGACGTTGCGGTGCGTGATGCGGGTGAGGCCCTCGGCCTCCCGCAGGAACCGCCGGCGGGAGTCGGGATCCTCGGCGAGCCCGGGGGCCAGGACCTTCGCGGCGAAGTCCCGGTGGAGGAGGGTGTGGCGGACCCGGTAGACGACCCCCATGGCGCCCGCGCCGATCCTCTCGCCCACGAGGTAGTGGCCGCCGAGGACGCGGCCGGTCAGGGATTCGCCTCCGGGGGCGGGGGCGGTCATTCCCGTCCCGCGGCGTCGCCGGGGGATCCCGCGCGCAGCCTCTCCCCGAGCCGCGCGAGGGCCCGATCGAAGGCCTTGCGCGCGGCGTCGGCGGTGGGGCGGCCCGACCGCTTCGCCACGTCTCCGAAGGCGAGGTCCTCGAACTCGCGGAGGAAGATGACCTCCCTCTCGTCCCTCGAGAGCAGGTCGAGGGCGGCCTTCAGGCGGTGGATCGCCTCGGCCTTCTCGGCCAGGGCCTCGGGGCCGGGATCGCCGTCGGCGGGGTCCGCTCCGCCGTCCAGGTTCCCGATGGTCTCGCCGCCCGGGCCGCGGGTCCGCCGCGCGAGGCGCACGACGCGGTTCCTCATGACCGTCGCCAGCCACCCGCGGAACCTCTCCTCGTCCTCGAAGGCCACGCGGCCGTCGCTCAGCAGCAGGATGCGCAGGACCGACTGGGTCATGTCCAGGGAGTCGGCCTGGCGGCGGAGGGCCGGGTTGAGCCAGCGGCGGGCCATCTGCCGCAGCAGCGGTTCGTAGCGGGCGTTGAACTCCGTCCATGCGGCCGCGTCGCCCGTCCGCATCCGCGCGTAGAGCGCGGGGAAGGGGAGGAGGATGGGATCCCGTGCGTCCGGCATGCGCGGGATCCTACCCCGGGCGCCTCCCGCGACCCCCCGGCGACCGGCGGCCGCGCCTACGGGTGGGAGAACTTCCCCGTTCCCCGCGCCCGCCACTCCGACTCCATGTGGATGCCGTCGTCCCCCGCGACGAGCTCCACGACGGTCGCGGCGGTCGGCGGCGAGGGGAAGTCGAACCCGCTCGCCTTCACCCGGAGGGGTCCCCCCACGAGGGGGAACTCCAGCTTCAACTTGGGCAATGTCCCCCGCGGTGACTTCCACAGCAGGCGATCCTTCTTCAGGGTCCACCCGTCGCCGGTCGTGGGGATGAGAAACTCGACGGGGCCCGCGGGGGAGCCGAGCCGGAACGCGATGATCCCGGCGTCGGCGGTGAACTGGCCGTCCGGGGACAGCTCCCCGAAGGCGACGTCGGCCCGGAAGGCCAGCCTGTCCTTCAGGGGCTTCACGGAGTCGGTGACGGAGCCCTTCGCCTCGAGCAGGGAGAGGGTGGACTCCGTCCGGGCCGACGCCTCGCCGGTCCACGCCGACGCCCCGAAGTCACTGACGGCCCGCAGGCGGTAGCGGTGGACCGTCGCCGGGGGGAGCCCGGAGTCGGTGTGGGAGGTCGCGCCGGGCTCGAGGGTGGCGGCGGGGGCGAAGTCCCCGCCTTCCAGGGCGCGCTCGAGCTCGAAGGAGACCCCGCCGCCGCCGGCGTGCGTCCAGGCCAGGGAGATCGCGGACGCCCCGGTCCCCGTGACCTCGAACCCCTCGGGGGCCGCGGGCGGCACGCCGGGCGTGAAGATCGCGCAGTCGGCGGTCCAGTAGGGGTAGGTGGTGAAGTTGGTGTAGCCCCCGGCGACGAGGACGGTCCCGTCGGCGAGGAGGGTCGCCGAGTGGCCGAGGCGCACGCCGGGCATCGGTGAGAGGGGAGAGAAGGCGCCGGTGACCGGATCGAAGACGTCGGCGAGATCGCAGGGAGCGTCGGCCAGGGCCTGTCCGCCCGCGGCCAGGGCGCGGCCGTCGGCCAGCACGGTCAGGGTCGGCAGGGTGCCGCCGCTCCCGGTCGTCCCCGCGGAGGTCCAGGCGTCGGTCCCGGGGTCGTAGATCTCCGCTTCGTGGACGGGGGTCCCCGTGGCGTTCTTGTTCCCCCCCACCGCCATGACCCGGCCGTCCCCGAGGAGCGCCAGGGCGTGGTTCCCGCGCTTCGCGGCCATGGAGGCCGCCGCCGAGAAGGTCCCCGCGGCGGGGTCGTAGATCTGGCAGCCGGTGGTCCCCTTGAACTGGGCGGGGGAGCCGCCGTCGCCGCCGGCCACGAGGACCCGCCCGTCGGGGAGGCGCACCGCCGCGTGGTTCGCGCGGGCCTGGACCATGGCGCCGGTCGGGCTCCACGAGTTCGAGGCAGGGTCGTAGATCTCCGCGGACCCGATGGCCGGGGGGTTGGCCGTGACGCTCATGCCGCCGGCCACGAGGACCCGGCCGTCGGTCAGGGTGACGGCGACGTGGCCTCCCCTCGCCACGGACATGGAGGGGCCCGAAGAGAAGGAGAGGGTCTCCGGATCCCAGATCTCCGTGGAGGAGAACATGGGGGCGAGGCTGGAGCCCCCGGCGACGAGGACCCGCCCGTCGGGAAGGAGGCTCGCGGTGGCGCCGCCGCGGCCGGTGGACATCGTGCCGGCGGCGCTCCAGGTCCCGGCCAGGGGATCGTAGACCTCCGCGGTGGCGAGGGAGCTCCCGTCCCCCGTCCCGTGGCCCCCGACGACGAGGACGCGGCCGTCGGCCAGGAGGACCGATGCGTGGTTGCTCCGGGGGCCCGTCGCCAGCGGGCCCGTGGCCGAGAACTCGTCCGCCGGCGGATCCTCCGCCAGGCCCGCCGCCAGCACGAACATCACCGCCGCCGCCGCGAGTCCCGCCGACCTGAGTCCGATCATGGTTCTTCTCCGTGGAGGTTGCCCCGTGAACACCATTCCACCGCGCCCCTCAACGAGAAGCCGCGGCGCGGCGGAACCGGACGGGAATGCGGGAACTCCGACCGGCGGGGGCAGCGGGGGGGGGGGGGGGGGGGCCCCCCGCCCCCGGGGCCCCGCCCCCCCCCCCGGCCCCGGGGGGGGGGGGGGGGGATACACC
>CAYJMF010000046.1:0-12719 GCA_964370855.1 uncultured Planctomycetota bacterium
GGGGGGGGCGGCCCCGGTCCTCGCCCCCCCCCCCCCCCCGCCCCCCCCCCCCCCGCCGGCCCCCCAACGCCATGGAGAATCCGTCCGACACCGACGACGAACCCCCGCTCCGGATCCCCGGCGTTGGAGGGGCTCCCCCCACCCCGTACAATCCCCCGGAACCCCCGGGGAGGAAGAGGCCATGGCGGCGACGAAGACGACGACGAAGACGGCGACGAGGACGACGAAGACGTCGAAGCCGAAGGCGCCGAAGCCTCCCGCGAAGGGCCCCCCCCGCCCCCCCTCCATGTCCCTCGCCGAGGTGATGAAAACCCTCGAGAAGGCCGGTTCCGCCCAGACGCGGAAGACCTACGCCCGCCACGGGGCGTCGGAGCCCATGTTCGGGGTGAGCTTCGCCACGCTCAAGGTTCTCGTCAAGCGGATCGGCGCGGACCACGACCTCGCGCGGGCGCTCTGGGAGACGGGGAACTTCGACGCCCGGAACCTCGCCCTGAAGGTCGCCGACCCCGCGCGGGTCACCTCCGCGGAACTGGACCGGTGGGCCCGGGACACCTCGGTGCGGATGGTCTCCGGGTACATCCCCATGCTCGCCGCCGAATCCCCCCTCGGCCCCGCCAAGGCGAAGGAGTGGCTCGCCGCCCCCCCGGGCCCGGAGAGGTGCGAAGGGTGGGGCCTCGCCGGCCAGCTGGCGCAGCGCGACGTCTCGATCCCCGACTCCTGGTTCGCCGGGCTGGTGGCGGAGATCGAGCGCTCCATCCACGGGGCCCCGAACGCGGAGCGGGAGGGGATGAACGGGGCCCTCATCGCCATCGGCGGCCGGAGCGCGGCGCTGCGGAAGGCGGCCCTCGCGGCGGCGAAGCGGATCGGCACCGTCGAGGTCGATCACGGGGACACCGCCTGCAAGACCCCCGACGCGGGGGCGTACATCGAGAAGATGTGGGCCCACGCGAAGACGAAGGGCTTCGAGTCCCCCGCCGCCCAGGAGCGGGAGCGGGAGTTCCCCCGGAACCGCTGCTGACCCGGCGCCGGTGGGTGAAAATCAACCATCAGGTGGATGAAATTCATCCACTTTGTGGTTGATTTGCAGGGTCCCGGGAGGCAGATTGGAGGGATGTTCGAGAGACCCCTCGTCGCCCGCGTCCGGGCCGCCATGGCCGATACCCCCGTCGTGTTCCTCCAGGGGCCACGGCAGGCGGGGAAGAGCACCCTCGCCCGATCCCTCGTCGCGAAGGGGGGGGCCGAGGCCTACGTCACCCTGGACGACGCCGTCCCTCTCTCCGCCGCCCGGTCCGATCCCGAGGGGTTCCTGGCCGGGCTTCCCCGCAGCGTGGTCATCGACGAGGTGCAGCTCGCCCCCGGCCTCTTCCGGGCCATCAAGGCCTCCGTGGACGCCGACCGGCGTCCCGGGCGCTTCCTCCTCACGGGCTCCGCCGACGTCCTCCTCGTCCCGGGCATCGCGGAGGCCCTCGTCGGCCGGATGGAGGCCCTCACGCTCTGGCCCCTCTCCCAGGCGGAGATCGGGGGCGTGAGCGGGGGGCTCCTCGCCGCCGCCTTCGCCGCGAGCCCCCCCCGCGTGCGGGGCGGGGAACGCCTCCCCGACCTCCTGTCCCGGGTGGTCCGGGGGGGCTTCCCCGAAGCGCTCGCGCGGAAGGACGCGGGGCGTCGGGACCGGTGGTTCGCCTCCTACCTGGCCCTGCTCCTCCAGCGCGACGTCCGCGCCCTCGCCGACGTGGAGGGGTTCGTGGAGATGCCGCGCCTCCTCGCCTTCATCGCGGCCCGGTCCCCGGGACTCGTGAACTTCGCGGAGATGTCGCGCGTCCTCTCCATCCCGCAGACGACCCTGAAGCGGTACATGGCCCTGCTGGAGGCCACCATGGCGGTCCGCTTCCTGCCGGCGTGGGCCGGGGAGTCCGGGCGCCGGCTGGTGAAGTCCCCGCGGCTCCTCCTCTCCGACACGGGCCTCGCCTGCCACCTCCTCGGTGTCGACGAGGAGCGCATCGCCGCCGACCCTACCCTGCTCGGGAACCTGCTCCAGGTCTTCGCCTCCCTGGAGCTCCTGAGGGAGGCGGCCTCCTCCCGGCCCGGAACGCGGCTTCTCCACTACCGGAGCTCGACGGGGAGGGAGGTGGACGTGGTGGCCGAGGACCCCCGGGGGCGGGTCGTCGGCATCGAGGTGAAGTCCGCCGCCGCCGTCGGGCCGGGGGACTTCGCGGGCCTGCGAGCGCTGGCGGAGGACGCGGGGAGCCGCTTCCACCGGGGCATCGTCCTCCACCGGGGGCGGGAGACCGTGTCCTTCGGGCCGGGGCTCCTGGCCGTCCCCTTCGAGGCGCTCTGGTCCTGACCTCCCCCCGGAATCGAACGGGGCCCGCCCCTGCGGGGCGGCCCCGCCGGCGGGTGGTTGCTGGGAACGCCGGGGGGGGGGCCCGGGCCCCCCCCCCCCCCCGCACCCCCCGGGGCGCGCCCCCCGGGGGCCCCCCCCCGCGGGCGCTTCGTTCCTGCTACAGCAGGGGGTGGGACCCGGACGCGTTCTCCGCGCCGAGCACCCCGTGGACGACGAGCTGATCGAGGATCTTCGTGGCGCGGGTGAAGCCGATGCCGAGCTTGCGCTGCAGCACCACCACGGAGCCGCGGCCCCGCTCCCTCACCGCCTCGACGGCCTCGGCGTAGAGCTCGTCCACCCCCTCGGGGGTCTCCGGGGCCGGCGCGGGCTCCGGGAGGACGACGGACGGGACGACCTCGACCTCCTCGACGGGGGCCGGGGCGGCCTCCTCCCCGCGGAACTCCTCCACGAGGCGGCTGACGAGGGCCTCGTTGACGGGTGCGACCTCCTCCTCCGGGGCGGGGGCGGGGGCCTCGACGGCGGCGACCGGCTCCTCCACCACGACGGGCTCGGGGGCGGCGACCTGCTCCTCGACGACGACCGGCGCGGGGGCGGGCTCCTCGACGGCCTGCTCCTCGACGGACACCGGCTCCACGGCGAACACCTGCTCCACGGCGATGGCCGGCTCCACCACCTCGTTCTTCAGCACCGCGGCGTCGGCGGGCTCCTCGACGGGGGGAGGCGCGTGGACGGGGCCCCGCGCCTCGGCGGACTCCCCCTCCTTGAACATGAAGGGGAAGAGGGTGCCCCAGCCGTGGGCGTCCAGGGCCGGGGGCTCCTCGGCGACGACGGGGTCGACGGCGGCGGCTTCGGGCTCCGAGGCGGGCGCCGGCTCCGCGTCGCCGAACAGGTCCGACAGGCTGCCCACGATGGCCTCGGCGGCCTCCTCCGCGGAAAGCGGGGCGGCGGGGGTCCCGGCGGGAGCCTCGACGGGGGGCGCGGCGGGGATCTCCTCGTCCCGGGGGAGGTCGTCCTCCACCTCCGCCGGCGGGGGCAGCGTCACCTGCTGGTGGATGTCGAGCTCGATGCCGTGGTCCTTGAGGCAGTCGCTCACCACGGGGTCCGTGAGGAGGGTGACCCCCTCGACGGGGGTCGAGAGGATCGGCATCAGGGAGGCGGGGGGCTCGCGGGGCTCGGACTGGGAGGGGCCGCGGGGGCCGGCGGCGGGCTCCTCGCGGACGACGGGGTCCCCGAAGAGCTTCTCGAGGATGCTGGCCTGCTCGTCGAGCTCCGCGACGGGGGCCTCCTCGACGACGGGTTCCGCGGCGGAGGCCTCCTCGACGGGGGAGGCCGGAGCGAGGTCAGGGGCGAGGTCAGGGGCGACCTCCTCCTCCACGGGGGTCCCGAGGAGGAAGGCCGCGCCGAAGGCGTGGTCGGCGACGGGGTCGGAGACGGGCGCGGGGGCGGGTGTTTCCATCGCCTCGTCCACCGCCTCGACGGCCGGCGCTTCGACAACCGGGGCTTCCTCCCCCTCGGCGACGGGGGGGAACCCGAGGTCCATGGCGGCGACGTCGAGCCAGTTCGCCTCGGGGAGGGCCTCCCCGGCTTCGGGGGCCTCCTCGACGGCGGGGGCCTCCTCGACGGCGGCGGCCGCCTCGAGGGCGGGGGCGATCTCGACGGAGGTGATCTCGACGGCGGAGGGCTCCGCCTCCGGGACGGGGGGGGCGGGCTCCTCGACGGGGGGCGGGGCGGCGGCGGAGGGCTCCTCCTCCATGCCGAAGGAGAAGTACTCGTCCTCGAAGGCGGCAACGGCGGGATCCGCCTCCGGGGCGGGGGCGGGGGCCTCGGCGGTGGGCGCGGGGGCGGCCTCGCCGGCGGGGGCCTCGGCGGCGGCCTCCACCGCGGGAAGGGCCTCCACGGCCTCGGCCTCGACGACGGGGGCCGGGGCCGGCGCGTCGGGGTCGGCCAGCTCCTCGTTGGGCGGCAGGAACTCGACGCCGGCGAAGATGAAGGGGGACTTCAGGGAGACCACCTCGTCCTCGACCTCCTCGGCGGCGGCGCTCTCCGCGGCCTGCTCCCGGGCGGCGGCGATCTCCTCCTCGGAGATGACCCGGGCGTGGGACTCCACGGGAGCGGCGGGCGGGAAGGCCGGCGACTCCGATTCCACCTGCTGCTGCATCAGGGGGTGGGAGGCCGCCGGCGTCACGAGGAAGGGCGGCAGGTCGGGCAGGTCGGAGAGCGCGGCCGGTGCGGCGGGGGCGTCGACGGCCTCCTCCACGGCGGGGGGAGGGGCGAGGGGGGCGGCCGGGGGGCCCTCGGCCGCGGGGGCGCCGAAGAGGGAGTCGATGGCGTCGGCCATGGCGGCCCGGTCGTCGACGTCCTTCACCAGGGCGAGCTCCGCCTCCGTCACGAAGCCGCCGGCGCCGATGCGGGAGCGGATGTCGGCGAGGTGCACCTCGCGGTCCACGAGGACGGCGTCGGAGGAGGGGACCTCGTCGACGGGGAGCGCTTCCTCCGGGGCCGCGTCGAGGGGGGGGAGATCGAGGGGCGCGGGCTCGAAGGAGAGGGGCTCCGCGGAGCCGGACTTCCAGGCCTCCACGGGCTCCGGCGTCCCGGGCTCCAGCACGGCGGTCCCGGCGGCGCCCTCCTCCTCGCGCTCCGGCGGCAGCAGGGGGAAGGAGAGGCTCCCGCGGAGGGAGGTGAGGTGGCTGTAGAAGCCGTACTCCGTGGCCATGGCGAAGGAGACGAGGAAGAGCGTCCCCACGACGGCCCAGCCGAGGACGGGGCCGAAGCCGCGGTAGACCACGTCCCCCATCCAGGTCCCGACGGAGCCGGACCAGAACTCGTGGGGGCCCGAGGCCAGCGAGGTCATGGCGCAGAAGGAGGGGATGCAGGCCGCCATGCCCACCAGGCGGGGGAGCACCGCACCCACGCTCTCGCGGAAGTAGGCGATGACGCTCCAGGTGAAGAGAAGCCCGAAGCCGAGGTAGGCCCCGGCCCCGAAGGGCTCCACGAAGACCGACGCGATGCGGAAGCGCAGCGCGTCCCCCCGCTCCAGGACCTTCTCAGGCGAGAGGAAGTCCTCCCGCCCGTAGAAGGCCATGCAGAGCAGGAAGAAGAGGCTCGCGGCGACGGCTGCGGCGGCGATGGTCGCCCCGCGTCCCAGGCGCAGTTTCATGGGTGTTCCTTCCTCCCTTGCCCGGGTCCCTCGCCCGGGTCGCTAACTCTCGTCCTCGTCCCCTTCGTCCGCGTCGTCCACGGCGGGCGCCGACCTCGCGGCCGCCACCCGCGCTTCGTAGTCCTCCAGCGAAACGATCACCTCGCTGGCCTTGCTTCCCTTGTAGGCGCCCACGATCCCCTCCTTGCGCATGAGGTCGAGGAGGCGCGAGGCGCGCGTGTAGCCGATCTCGAGGGCCCGCTGGAGCAGGGACGCGCTGCCGCGCTGCTCCTCGAGCACCACCCGCACGGCCTGGTCGTAGAGCTCGTCCTTCTCGTCGTCGGAGAGGAGGGCGCCGGTGCAGACCTGGGTGAGCTCCCGGTTGAACTGGGGCTCGTGGCGCTTGGCGAGGAACTCCACCACCCGCTTCACCTCGGCGTCGGCGACGAAGGTCGCCTGGGCGCGGATGAGCCCCGCGGTGCGGGGGGGGAGGTAGAGCATGTCGCCCTGGCCGAGGAGGCGGTCGCCGCCGTTCTGGTCCATGACCACGCGGCTGTCCACCTTGCTCGTCACCTTGAAGCAGATGCGGGTCGGCATGTTGGCCTTGATGAGGCCCGTGATGACGTCCGTGGAGGGGCGCTGGGTGGCGAGCACCACGTGGATGCCCACGGCGCGGGACTTCTGCGCGAGGCGGGTGATGAGGACCTCGATGTCCTTCCCCGCCGTCATCATGAGGTCGGCCAGCTCGTCCACGACGATGACCACGTAGGGGAGGTGGGTCGGGACGACGCGGTCCGTGTCCCCGACCTCCTCGAGGCGGGCGTTGATGGACTTCGGCCCGAGCTCGTTGTAGGAGGCGATGGACCGCACCTGCATGAGGGCCAGGAGGTCGTAGCGCTCCTCCATCTGGTTCACGGCCCACTCCAGCACGTTGACGGCGCGCTTCATGTCCGTCACCACGGGGGAGAGGAGGTGGGGGATCCTCGAGAAGAAGGAGAGCTCCACCTGCTTCGGGTCCACCAGGATGAGCCGCACGTCGGAGGGGGTGCGGGTCATGAGGACGGACATGATGATGGAGTTGATGCAGACCGACTTGCCGCTCCCCGTGGCCCCGGCGATGAGGAGGTGGGGCATGGAGGCGAGGTCCTCGATGCGGTGGGCCCCGCCGGCGTCCACCCCCAGCAGCAGCGGGATGTGGGCCTTGCTCCGGAGGAAGGTCTCCGTCTCCAGCAGGCCCCGGAGGCGGACGTCCTCGCGGATGAGGTTGGGGACCTCGACGCCCACCGTGGACTTCCCGGGGATGGGGGCGACGACGCGGACGGTCTGGGCCTTCAGCGCCATGGCCAGGTCGTCGGCCAGGGCGTGGATGCGGGTCACCTTGGTGCCCGCGGCGAGGGCGATCTCGAGCATCGTGACGACGGGGCCGCGGGTGTATCCCACCACGCGGGCGTCGATCTTGAAGTCCTGGAGGGTCTGCTCGAGGATCCGGGCGTTGGCCTGGATCGTCTCCTCCTCGGCGCTGACCTCCTTCACGCGGGTCTTGTCGAGGAGGTCGGCGGGGGGGAACTCGTACTCCCCCTCCTCCGTCTTCGCGGGCTTGCGGCGGACGGGCCGCGGCTTCGGCGGGGCGGCGGTACGGTCGATGGGCGGTGAGGAGCCCTTGGCCGGAACCGGCCCCACGGCCTCGTCCGGGGTCCCTGCCTCATTCTCTTCCGCTTCGTCCTCCCCCTCCTCGTCCTCGTCCACGGAGGCCTTCGCCGCGGGCTTCGGTTCCGGCTTCCTCCCGGCCTTCGGCTCCGCCTCGGGTGCCGGCTCCCCTCCCTCCTCCTTCGCCTCCGCCTCCACCCCCTCCACCCCCTTTCCTCCCCCGAAGAGCCGCTCCCGCAGGGAGGGCTTCGGGGCGGTGGGGGGCTCCAGGGCGACGGCGGCGGAGGAGGCCGCCGCGGCCCGGGGGGCGGGGGGGGTGCGCTCGTCGGCGCCGGGTGCGCCGGAGGCCGTCGCGGGGGCGGGGGCCACGGGCTCCGGCCAGAGCATCCGCCGGAACCAGGGGCCGAGGGCCTTCAGGGAGGAGGCGACCTCGGCGGCCATCTCGAAGACCAGCCAGTCGGTGAAGAGCGCCAGGCCGACCAGGAACCCGATGACCACGGCGAGGAAGGCGCCGACGCTGCCCAGGGTCCAGACGAGTCCGTCCCGCACCACCGCCCCGAGCACCCCTCCGGGGCCCCCCTCGGCGAGGGAGGCGTACCGGGTCGTCTCCACGGTGAGGGCGAGCCCCGCGGCCATGGCCAGGGTCACCATGACGAGCCCCGAGGCCCTCTCCCAGGGCCGGGTCTGCCCCCGGCGGAAGAAGCGGAGCCCGATCCAGAAGAGGGACAGGGGGACCACGAGGAAGGAGGTCAGCCCGAAGACGCGGAAGGTCCACCGTGCGAGGAACTGCCCCACCTTCCCCGCGAGCCCCCCCGCGGCGCCGGTGGGGTCGTAGGAGAGGAGGGCCACGAGGAGGAGGAGCAGGAGCGCCCCCCCGCAGAGCAGGCGGGCCTCGCGGAGGATCTCCCTGCGGCGGGGGTCGCGCGGGGCGCGCGCGGAATCGTCCTTACGTGGGGTGGAACGGGGCATCCGGACCCTTCGGGTGGGGCCTTCAGTGGGTGGATGATTCGAGAACAGTCCTCAACCACTTGTATCGGCGTCGGGAAGGGGGGACTTGGGGAGGATTCCTGCGCTGAGAAAGGCGAGGCCGTTGCGCCCGCCCGCCATACCGAACCCGACCCAGATTGGCGGGCCCGAGCGAAACGGGCGCCACCGCGCCGCCGAAGGCGGTGCGGTAGTCCTCTCCGTGGCCCGTGGCACCTACCCCCGCCCCGCCATCTCCTCCACGAGCCTCACGATCCTCCTCGCCAGCCGCTCCTTCCGGATCCCGGGGTGATGCTCCACCTCCCCCCCGGGGAACAGGATCCGGTAGTCCGCCGCCGCCGCCTCGAAGGCCGCCGGCGAGCAGAGGCAGAGGGCGTCGAGCCGCTTCCGCGCCACCTTCTCCCGGGCCCCGGCGAGGGCCCTCTGGACCTCCACGGCGAAGCCCACGCAGAGGCGGCGCCCCTTCCGCCTCCCGGCCTCGGCGAGGATGTCGGGGTTGCGCCGGAGGGGGAGGTCGACCCGCTCCGGTCCCTTCTTCCACTTCCCGGCCCTCCGGCGGGCGGGGCGGTAGTCGGAGACGGCGGCGGTCATGACGAGGGCGTCGGCCCCCCGGAAGGCGCCGAGGACCGCCCGGCGCATCTCCAGCGCGCTCACCACGCGGACGGTGCGGACCCCGGCGGGGGGGCGGAGGTGGGTGGGGCCGGCCACGAGGGTGACCCGGTGGCCCGCGGCCCTCGCGGCCTCGGCCACGGCGAACCCCATGCGGCCGCTGGAGGGGGAGGAGAGGAACCGCACCGCGTCGAGGTGCTCCCGGGTGGGGCCCGCGGAGACGACGAGGTGGAGGCGGCGGCGGACCATCAGCGGGGTGGCCGGCCCGGCCCCGTGGTCCGGTTCGGGGCCCGATTCGGCGCCCGCTTCGGCCGGGGGGCCCGGGCCCCGGCGGCGAGCATCTCCGCCACGGCGGCCTCGATCTCGGCGGGCTCCCGGAGGCGGCCCGTCCCCTCGTGGCCGCAGGCCACCTCCCCCTCGGCGGGGTCGAGGATGCGCCAGCCCACCATCTTCAGCCGGGCGACATTCTCCTGGACGAGGGGGTTGGCCCACATCCGGGGGTTCATGGCGGGGCAGCAGAGGACGGGGCTGCCGGCGGCGAGGAGCACCGTCGTCAGCATGTCGTCGGCGATGCCGTGGGCGGCCTTGCCGAGCAGGTTGGCCGTGGCCGGGGCGACGACCACGAGGTCGGCCCGGTCCGTGAGGTCCACGTGCTCCACGCGGGCCCACTCCTCCCGGTCCCACAGGTTGGTGAGGACCGGGCGGCCCGTGAGGGTGGCGAAGGTGAGGGGGCCGACGAGCTCCGCCGCCCCCCGGGTCATCACCACCGTCACCTCGTGCCCCCCCTTGACGAGGCGGGAGCAGAGGTCCGCCGCCTTGTAGGCCGCGATGGAGCCGGTGACGCCGAGCAGGATCCGCGCCATGGGAGCGCCCTCCCCGTCGGGGTTCCCGGCGGGGGGGCGGGCCGCGCCCGCACCCCCCGCCGGAGAAGGAGGCTAGAAGGTGGCCGGGGGCCCCGCGGGACCCTTCGGACCCTCCTCCGACGCCGGCTCCGTCACCGGGAGGTCGGGGGAGTCGTCGGCGACGAGGTTGATCTCGCCGCGCTCGATCTCCGCGATGACGCGCTCGATGGGCTCCCGGTTCCCCTCCAGGGGACGGGCGGAGCCGCGGACGACCTCCTGCAGGCGCCTCTGGATGAGGGCGGTCAGGCGGAAGCGCCCGCCGACCTTCCGATCCAGCTCCTCGACCTTGCGGACCATTTCCAGGCTCATGGGTGAATCCTCCTCGCTTCGATGAACGCCGCGATCCCTTCGACCGCTTCCGCCACGTCCCGATTCTCGACCTCCAGGTCGAACCGGTGCTTCTGCTCCAGCTCGGCCCGGGCGACCTCGAGGCGCCGGCGGAACTCCGCCGGCCCCTCGGTGCCGCGATGCTCGAGACGCCTTTCCAGCTCCTCCATCGACGGGGGCAGGAGGATGATCGTCGCCACCGGGAGCCCCGACCGCCTCAGGCTCTCGGCCCCCTGCACGTCGATGTTCAGCAGGCAGACCTCGCCGCGGGCAAGCACGGCCTCGACCCCGTCCCGCGGCGTCCCGTAATGGTTCCCGTGCACCGTCGCGTGCTCCAGGAACCGGCCCTTCGCTACGTCCTTCTCGAACTCCTCCCTCGACAGGAAGAGGTAGTCCACGCCGTCCTTCTCCGACCCCCGGGGCGCCCGGGTGGTGGCCGTGATGCTGCGCCGGTACCCCGGGAGCCGGAGGAGCCCTTCGATCACCGTCGTCTTCCCGACCCCCGAGGGGCCCGAGATGACCGCCACGATGCCGCCGCGCGCTCCCATGCCGTCCGCTCCCGCAGCCCCGACGCCCGCGCCCGCCCGCTCCTCGCTACTCGATGTTCGCCGCCTGCTCCTTCATCCGGTCCACCTCGACCTTCATGTCCACCACCGCCGCCGCCGAGGCCGCGTCCTGGCTCTTGGAGCCGATGGTGTTCACCTCGCGCAGCATCTCCTGCAGGAGGAAGTCGAGCCGGCGTCCGGTCTCGCCCTCCCCGTCGCAGGCGTCGCGGAAGGCGCCGAGGTGGGTCTTCAGCCGGGTCACCTCCTCCGTCACGTCGCCGCGGTCCGCGAGGAGGACGACCTCCCGGGCCACGGCGTCGCGCAGCGCCGACTCGCGGCCCTCGAGGACCTCGTCGAGGCGCTTGCGCAGCCTCTCCTTCGCCGCCGCCGCGGCGGCGGGGGCCCGGCGGCGCACCTTCTCCAGGCCCTTCCCGATGCGGCGGAGCCGCTTCTCGAAGTCCTTCCGGAGGGTCTTCCCCTCGGCGGCCCGGGAGGCGTCGAGGTCCTTGAGGGCGGCGTCCAGGGCCTCCGCCGCCGTCACCCCGAGGGCCTCCTCCCCCTCCTCCCCGACGGGGGTCGTCATGACCACGCCGGGAAGGGAGGCCACCAGGGCGAGGTCCGGCTGGCCGGGGAGGCCGAGCTCCGAGGCCATCCCGGCGAGGTCGCCGGCGTACTTCCGGGCGAGGTCCATGTCCACCAGGGTGCCTTCCGCCTGCGCCGCCCGCTCCACGCGGAGGATCCCGTTGACGGAGCCCCGCGCGAGGACCGCGCGGACCCGCGCCTCGAGGTCGGCCTCCCGGGCCGAGAGGGAGGGGGGGATCCGGAGGGAGACCTTGAGCTGGCGGTGGTTGAAGGAGCGGAGCTCGCACGAGACGGACCCCGCGGGCCCCTCGCGCGTCGCCGTCCCGAACCCCGTCATGCTCTTCATGGCCATCGGGGGGCTACTTGCCGTCCCCGGGCTTCTCTTCGCCGGACCCGTCCTTCACGGGGGCCTTCTCGGGGACCTTCTCGGGCTCCTTCTCCGGCTCTTTCACGGGCTCGCCGCCGGCTCCGCCCGGCGTGACGACGTCGCCGCCTCCGGCCCCGCCGGGCAGCACCGCGTCGGCCTTGCCCTTCTTCACGGGGATGGTGCTCGAGAGGGACTTCCCGAAGGAGAGGGCGTGGGCGAGGCCCGACACCAGGAACATCCCCGCCAGGAACAGCGTCACCTTGTTGACGCCCCCGGTGGAGACGCCGAAGGTCTCCGCGCCCTGCCCGCCCAGCGCCGAGGCGAGGCCCCCTCCCTTGCCCTCCTGGAGGAGCACGATCACCATCAGCAGGATCGCCGAGACGAAGAACAGGGTGCGGAAGGTGTAGACCAGGACGTCGTTGAGGACGCTGGCCGTCACCAGGGAGTCGGGGGAGAGGAGCAGGTGCTGCATCAATGGCCTCCAGGGCCGGCGTCCGCCCAGCGGGGGCACGCCGCCTTCACGATGGCGGCGAAAGCCGCCGCCTCCAGGGACGCGCCGCCGACGAGCGCCCCGTCCACCCCCGGTGCGGAGAGCAGGGCCTCCGCGTTGCCGGGGTTCACGCTGCCGCCGTACAGGACGCGGACGGCGGACGCCGCCGCCGCGCCGAGACCCTTCGCGAGGGCCTCCCTCACCACCCGGTGGCCGGCGGCGGCCTGCTCCGGGACGGCGTTGCGGCCCGTGCCGATGGCCCAGACCGGCTCGTAGGCGACCTCGAGGCGGGTCGCCGCGGGGCCGTCGAGGCCCGCCACGGCGGCCTCGACCTGCCTCGCGAGGACCTCGGCGGTGCGGCCGGCGTCCCGCTCCGCGAGGGTCTCGCCCACGCAGAGGACGGGCCGGAGCCCCGCCGCCAGGGCCGCACGCACCCGGGCCGCCACGGCGGCGTCGTCCTCGCCGAAGAGGCGCCGCCGTTCGGAGTGGCCGCAGAGGACGAAGGTGCAGCCCCAGGCCGCCAGCGCCGGGGCCGCGGTCTCGCCGGTGAAGGCCCCCTTCCCCTCGGCGTGGCAGGACTGGGCGCCGAGGAGGATCCCCGTGCCGGAGAGGGCCCCGGCCACGGGGGCGAGGGCGGTGTGTGGGGGGAGGACGGCGACCTCCACGTTCCCCGGGGGGAGGGCGGCCACGGCGGCGGCGATGCCGCGGGCGAGGTCGGCCCCGTCGGGACCGCCGTGGTGCATCTTCCAGTTCCCCATGACGAGGGGGGGGCGGGCCAGCATCGTGGGG
>CAYJMF010000046.1:12729-36152 GCA_964370855.1 uncultured Planctomycetota bacterium
CCCCCCCCCCCCCCCCCCCCCCCCCCCCCCCCCCCCCCCCCCCCCCCCGCCCCCACGGGTCCGGCCGCCGTGTAGACGCCGCCGCGCAGCGCGGCCCGGACGGCGTGGCACTCGGCCACGAGGCGGTCGAGCTCCTCCGGGAGGAGGGCCTGGCGCGCGTCGCAGAGGGCCTCCCGGGGGCGGACGTGGACCTCGACCATGACCCCGTCGGCGCCGACGGCGGCGGCGGCACGGGCCAGGGGGCGCACCAGCTCCGAACGGCCCGTGGCGTGGGAGGGGTCCACCACGACGGGGAGGTCGGTCATGGTGCGCAGCGCGGGCACGGCGGCGAGGTCGAGGGTGTTGCGGGTCTCCTCCCCGAAGGCGCGGATCCCCCTCTCGCAGAGGACGACCCCCCCGTTGCCCCCGGCGAGGACGTACTCCGCCGCGGCCACGAACTCCGTGAGGGTGGAGGCCATGCCCCGCTTGAGGAGGACCGGCTTCCTCTGGCGCCCGACCTCGGCGAGGAGGGCGAAGTTCTGCATGTTGCGGGAGCCCACCTGGAGCATGTCGGCGTAGCCGGCGACGAGGGCGACGTCGCGGGTGTCCATGACCTCCGTGACGACGGGGAGGCCGGTGCGGTCCGAGGCCTCCCGGAGGGCGGCGAGGCCCTCCTCGCCGAGGCCCTGGAAGGAGTAGGGGCTGGTGCGCGGCTTGAAGGCGCCCCCCCGGAGCATGGCCGACCCGGCGAGGCGGGCGGCCTCGGCGATCTCGAGGAGGACCTCGCGGCCCTCCACGGCGCAGGGGCCGGCGACGACGGGGAAGGAGCCGTCGCCGAAGACGACGCTGCCCACCGTCACGGTCCGTCCCGGCCTGCCGTCGAGGATCCTCCCCGCGGCGAGGCGGACGGCCCCGAGCCCGGTCTCGACCCTGTCCACGCCGGGGAGGGCGGCGGCCCGCTCCCGGAGGCGCTCCCCCGCCGGCGGGACCTCCACGAAGGACTGCCCCCCCGTGACCCGGTGGTCGGCGCGAATCCCCTCCGACCGGAAGAGGGCGAGCACCCTCTCCCGGGCGGCGGGGTCGGCGTCGGGTCGGAGGAATACGAGCATGGGATCCCCAGGGTCGAAACCCTCGATCGTAGGCCGCCGGGGCGCCCCGCGGGGAGAAAAAGGGGGGAGGCGAGGCGAGGAGAGTCGGGGAGAGTCGGGGACGTTCTCAAGTTATAAAGTTATTCCGCGCCACCCCCCTCCGACCTCAAGGAGGGGGTCGTAGAATAACTTTATAACTTGAGAACGTCCCCGACTCTCCCCGACTCTCCCCGCTCACTCCTCCTCCCCCTCCTTCTTCGGTTCGTCTTCGAACCTCGGGTCGTCGCGCTCCTCGCGGAGGAGGGTGGTGTACCCCTTGGAGTCGGCGGTCCGGCGGATGATGAAGCGGACCTGCTTGCGGGCCGGCTCCTCCTGGGACTCGAGCTGGATCTTGGCGTAGAGGTCGACGGAGAACGTGTTCCCCGAGAAGGCGGCCACGCCGGGGTAGGCGCGCTTGGGATCGCCCAGGGCCTCGGCCAGCCCGTCCACCTTCTTGATCTGCTCGTCGCCCTCGAAGACCTGCTTGTCGGGAGTGGTCTCGGCCTCCGTGTCCCCGGTGGCGGGCTCGGCATCCTCGGCGGCGCCCTCGCGGAACTCCCGGATCTTCGCCACCAGCCCCCGCTCGTTGTCCTGGTCCTGGTCCAGCCTGAAGAGGGTCGCGAGGACCGGGGGTTCGGCGGTGTTGATGTTGATCTTCAGCCAGGAGTCCGGCTCGACCACGGGCTTGCCCTGCTTGTCCGTCCCCCAGGCGGACCCGCTCCACAGGGTCACGTACCGGAGGAGGCCGGGGAACTCCTCGGGCTTCTCCGCGTTCTCCGGGTCCTCCTCCCACGCCAGGACGTCCTCCATGACCCGGGTGGTGTAGAGGATCTCCGTGGCGCCGTACCCGGCGTCGTCCACGGTGAAGCCCTCCACGTTGAGGAGCTCGTCGGGCGTGAGGAGCCGCCACGGCTTCCCGGGGAGCGGGATCTTCCCCCGCTCCCCCTCCCCCGGGGCCGGCCGGTCGAGGTACTTCACCACGGCCTCCACGAGCTGCTCCGCCTTGGTGCGGGAGATGTCGAGGGGGGTGTTCTCGCGGAACCGGTCGATGAGGATGGCGAGCCGCTCCCTCGCCTCCTCCCGCCTGGCCTTGTCGGAGTGGAGGAGGAGGTTGAGGTTGAACTTCCGCTCCTCGTCCTCGATGGTGCGGGTGATGGTCACCCCGGCGGTGTCCCCGAGGACGTTGGAGGGCTCGTCGTCCTCCCCCCCGGGGGGCGGTTCGAAGGCGTCCTCCCCCGTCCCGGGCTCGGCGGGGTCGGCGAACTCCTCCTTCACCCACCGGTCGTTGACGGAGTCGGTCTTGTTCTCCTTCCCGTCGTAGAGGATCTGGGCGGCGCAGATCTGGAAGCGGCCCTCGATGGCGGCGTCCATGAGGAAGTCGTTGGAGGCGTTGGAGGCGGACCGCCGGGCCGTGGACGCGGTGAGGGAGATGTCCACCATCAGCACCGCCACGATGAACAGGACCACGAGGACGATGAGGAGGGCGACCCCGGACTGGCCGGGGGGGGAGTCCGGCGGGGGAAGTGTGCGGGATCGGGGAGGTGTCGGCCGCTCCATGCACGCCATTAGACGACCCGCCCGTGGAGGGGCCCCGCTTTCCCCGGAGGAGGGGTGGCGCCGGGGAAAGGGGTCCGCTCCCCGGGGGTGGGCTAGGATGGCCCCGGTGCAGGAGACCGTCGCGGACCGTCCGAAGGCGTTCACCGACGCGGTCCCCGGAAGGAAGGGGATCCGGGTGGCGAATCTCCTCACCCTCTCCCGCATCGCCCTCGCCCCGGTCTTCGTCTGGGCCTTCCTCCAGGGGCACGTGGACGGGCACGCCCGCTGGGCGCAGTGGACGGCGCTCCTCGTGGCGGTCTCCTTCGAGCTGACCGACGCCTTCGACGGCTGGGTGGCGCGGGCCCGGGGCGAGGTGAGCGATTTCGGGAAGATCCTCGACCCGCTGGCCGACGGCATCGCCCGGTTCACGGTGTTCGTCTGCTTCCTCCTCGCGGGGTACGCGGCCATCTGGACGGTGCTCATCGTCTTCTGGCGGGACGCCGTGGTCTCGACGCTGCGGGTGCTCGCGGCGGGGCAGAACGTCGTCCTGGCGGCGCGGCCCGCGGGGAAGGCGAAGGCGGTGGTGCAGGCCGTGGGGATCCTCTCCATCCTCGTGTTCGGGGTGGTGGAGGCCTTCCCGCCGAACGGGGTGGGGGGGCTCTTCCTCTGGCACGTGGACGACGCGGCCCACCACCGGGAGATCGCCCGCTGGATCATGTGGGGGATCGCGCTGGTGACGGCGGTCTCCCTCGTGGACTACCTGCGGGGGAACCGGGAGATCCTGCGGAAGCTGGACATCTGAAGGCAGGGGGATACGGTACCCGACCCGTTTCATCGGGGTTGGGGCGAAGGTCTCCCATCCAAGGGGGAATCGTCGCCCCAACCCCGATGAAACGGGTCGGGTACCGTATCCCCGTATCCCCTCCGCCCCGCCCCCGGAATCGAACCGGGCGGCGGGTTTCCCCGCCGCCCGGCGTACTTCTCCAGTCTCGTCGGCCCCGAAACGGTGGGCGATCCGTCGATCGCTCCGCTACCGGGGCCACCTCCGGACTAGATGCATGGATCACCTCCTCTCCTGGTCAGGACTCGCCTCCGACGCCGCGGTTCCGGACGCGGGGTCTCGGGCCTCCCGCCACGCCGCGCGCGACCGCGCGGCTCACAGGTGTGGGTCTGCGGTGTCCGCTGTCCCTTCCCGGCCCTCCCCTTTTTGCCGCGGGACGCGCGGGTTCGCGTCCCCTCGAAAAGGCCATCGGCAGGTGGGGGCGGCGTCTGAAGATGGGAAATCCGTGCCAGGCACTTTCTTCCCACGGGGGCTAACATCGGGGGTATGGAGCCGAGGGCGGGACGGGGCGGGGGCTCGGTGGGGCGGGTGCGCTGGAAGACCCTCGCCGCGGCCGCGGCGGTGGCGCTCTCCCTGCTCCTCGTCTGGAGGGTGGGCGCCTACCTGATGGGGCGCGGCGTCCTGGAGAAGGAGCTCCTCGCCGACATCCGCGCGGAGTGGGCGTCCCTCGAGGAGGAGGAGCGGTCCCTTCCCGAAGGGACCAACGCGGCGGAGGTCTGGGAGGAGGCCGCCCGGGTCCTGCCGCCGTCCCTCTGGTGCCGGGTCCAGGTCGAGGACCGGGGGGACGTGGACGGGATGCTCGCGAAGTGCGAGCCGGGCCTCGTCCTGGTGGATCGGGCGCTGGCCATGGAGGAGTGCCTCTTCCCCGTGAAGAAGCCACGATCCGCGCTCGGGCCGTTCAGGGTCATGCCCCTCGGTCCCGCGGTTCAGAGCGATCTCATCTTCCGCATTCCCTCGGTGTTGGTTGTCCGGGCCCGCAAGGCCCTGGCGGAGGGCAGGCTCGCCGATGCGCGGGAGGACGCCCGACGGATCCTCCGGTGCGCGGAGCAGGCGACGGGGAGGTGGTACGCGGGGCCCTCCACCTGGGGCGAAACGGTGCGGCTGGCGGCGACCCTCATGGAGGAGATCCTCGGCCGCCCCGACCTCCCCGCCGGGGAGGCGCGCCTCCTTGCCGGCTTCCCCGGGAGCGCGGTGTTCCACCGGGGCAGGGAGAACCAGCTCCGACTCCACCGCCTGCATGCGGACATCGACCTCCTGTCGCTCGTCTCGGGGAACCTGGGGGCGGACCGGGCCGACGAAGTGAGGCGGGAGCTGGATCTGCCCCGGGCCCTCCCCCTGGTCGGCGTCTCCCTCTCCGACGTGGACGCCGTCCGTGCGTTCCGGTCCCGGGCGGCGCGTCCGCTCCGGCGGGGTCTCGAATCCTGGCCCGAGGCGGGCCCTCCCGCGGCGCTGGGGCGCCTCGACCTCCTCCGTGCGGCGGCGGCGCTGCGGGCCTTCCAGGTCGAGAAGGGGCGGCCGGCCTCCCGCCTGGAAAATCTCGTCCCCGATTTCCTGGCCTCGATCCCCCTGGATCCATGGTCCGCGGCGCCCCTCCCCTACGCGCCCATGGGGGATGGATGGTCGCTTCGCATCTCGCCCGGGAAGGTCCCCACGGGCGTGTTCCTCGATGGGAGGTGGGAAGAACAGGAGGTCGATCTCTCCTTCCGTTGGCCCCCGCGTCCCGTACCCGAATCGGCCTGGCGGCCGGGAGGGATGTGAGTGGCCGGCGCCGCGCGGGACTCACTCCGCTTCCTGCGCTCCCACCCGTGGTGGACGGGGCTCACGGCCCTCGTGCTCCTCGTCTTCGGCGGCTGGTGGGCGCGGGAGGAGTGGGCGGCGCGGCGGCTGGTGGCGGAGATCGCGGAGTGGCGGGCCTCCCGGGCGGGCGTCGACGCGGAGGAGCCCCCGCCCGACGGGGAGAACGCGGCGGCGGGGTGGTTCGAGGCGTTGCAGGTCCTCTCGTCGAACGCCGGGGGCAGCCTCGCCTTCTCGTGGGAGACGGACGCCATCGAGGACCTCGAGAAGGAGGTGAAGGCCAACGAGGGAGCCCTCGCCCTCCTCGACGCCTCCCTGGAGCGGCCCCGCTGCGTCCTCCCGGCGCGCATCACCGTGGCCGGGAGTTTCTGGTCCCTTGGCGCGCTGTCCCTGGCGCGGGGGCGGGTGCAGGCCGCGGCGGGGGAGAGGTCCGCGGCGCTCCGGTCCTTCCTCGTGGTCCACCGCATGCGGCGCCTGCTCGGGGGGAGGGGGACCGCCGTCCTGCACATTCCCTCCTGGATGGTCATGAACACCATGGACCCCCTCCTCGGGTTCATCGAGGGGGGGGACCTCGGGGAGGAGGATCTCGTGTTCCTCCTCCGCCACGCCCTCCGCCCGGAGGAACTGCGGGAGTCGGAGATGGACTTCTACGAGGGTGCCCTGTTGCCCATGGTCGCCGAGGGCATGGAGAGGGTGGTGCAGCCCGGGGGGAAGGAGTGGCTCCGGTCCATCGGACTGAAGGAGCCGACCCTGGAGCAGCGGATGCTGCGCACCTTCGGGAAGGCGTACCCCCCGGGGGTCGAGGAGTTCCCGACGGCGGTGCAAGCGCGGACCGTCTGGCTCCTGCACCGGGAGGCGGCCGGAGCCTTCCGCCGGCGGGGGGCGGGGGCGTTTCCGGTGGTGGAGGAGGGGCCCGATTCCCGAGACTCCTCGCCGGACCCCTTCGTGGAGGTCGAGTCCTCCCTGCGGGACCAGGTCCGGTACGCCTTCGCGGCGGAGACGTGGCTCTCCCTCCTGCGCGGCGCGGCGGCGGCGCGGTTGCACCAGGTGCGGTCGGGGAGCCTCCCCGCGCGGATGGAAAATCTCGTGCCGATTCCCCTCGATGCGCCGCCGGAGGACCCGTTCACGGGGGGGACGCTCGTCTGGACCATGGAGGGGGGCGCGGGCGTCCTTCGGAGCGCGGGCCCGCCGAAGGAGGATCGGGGCGGGGGGCTCTCGCCGCTCGCCGACCACACGGAGTTCCGCATCTCCCTCCGCTGACGGGAAATCCGTGCCAGGCACTTTCCTCCCACGGGGGCGTTACCATCGGGGAATGGAGCCGAGGGCGGGACGCCGGGTGGGCTCGGGGGGGCGGGTGCGCTGGAAGACCCTCGCCGCGGCCGCGGCGGTGGCGCTCTCCCTGCTCCTCGTCTGGAGGGTGGGCGCCTACCAGATGCGGCGCAGCGCCCTGGAGAAGGAGCTCCTCGCCGACATCCGTGCGGAGTGGGCCGCCCTCGAGGAGGAGGAGCGGTGCCTTCCCGAGGGGACCAACGCGGCGGAGGTCTGGGAGGAGGCGGCCCGGGTCCTCCCGCCGGCCCTCAGGCGCCGGTTCCTCGTCAAGGACCGGGGGGACGAGGACAGGGTGCTAGCGAGCTGCGAGCCGGGCTTCGTCCTGGTGGATCGGGCGCTGGCGATGGAGGAGTGCCTCTTCCCGGTGAAGAAGCCGATGTCCACACTCGGGGCCTTCAGGATGGTCCCCTACGGTCCCCAGGTCCAGAGCGGCCTCACCTGCGAGATTCCCCATCTCCTGGTCCTCCGGGCGCGCAAGGCCCTGGCGGAGGACAGGGTTGCGGACGCGCGGCAGGACTGCCGACGAATCCTCCGGTGCGTGGAGCAGGCGACGGGGAGGTGGTACAAGGGCCCCTTCCACTGGTGCGGCGCCGTCCGGCAGGCGGCCACGCTGATGGAGGCGATCCTCGGGCGGCCCGACCTCACGGCCGACGACGCGCGGCTGCTGGCCGGTTTCCCCGGGAGCGCGGAGCTCCAGCGGGGCCGCGAGAACCAGCTCCGCCTCCACCGGCTTCATGCGGACATCGATCTCCTGGCGCTGGTGTCGGGGGAGTTGCTGCAGGCCGGTGAAGCGGAGGAACTTCGGGTGGAACTGGGTCTTCCTGGGGCCATTCCCCTCCTGGGATTCTCCTTCTCGGACCCGGACGACATCCGGGCACTGCGGGCGCGGTCCCTTCGCCCCATCCGCCACGGACTCGAGTCCTGGCCCGAGGCAGGTCCCCCTTCCACGCTGGCCCGGCTCGACCTCCTCCGGGCGGCGGCGGCCCTCCGCGCCTTCCAGATCGAGAAGGGGCGGCCGGCCTCCCGTGTCGAGGACCTCGTTCCCGACCTCCTCCCCTCGGTCCCCCTGGATCCATGGACCGGAGGGCCCCTCGCCTACGAGGTGCAGGGGGACCGGTGGCTCCTTCGGGTCCCGTCGGGACGGGACCACGTGGGACTCCAGACCGACGGGACTTGGCTCGAGACCGGAGCGGATCTCTCCTTCCGGTGGCCCGCGCGGCCCGTACCCGAATCGGCCTGGCGGCCGGGAGGGTTTTGATGGAGGGGGCCCGCTCCGCCGCCGCCCGGTTCCTGCGCGCGCATCCGTGGTGGACGGGGCTCACGGCCCTCGTGATCCTCGTCTTCGGCGGCTGGTGGGCGCGGGAGGAGTGGGCGGCGTGGCGGCTGCTGGCGGAGATCGCGGAGTGGCGGGCCTCCCGGCCGGTCCTTCCGGCGGAGGAGCCCGTTCCCGACGCGGAGAACGCGGCGGTGGGTTGGGAGGAGGCGATCCGGGCGATCGCGCCGGGGACCGGGAGGAGACCGGCCTACGCCCAAGACTGGATATACCTCGAAAGCGAGGAACTTGCCGCGCTGGTAAAGGCCAACGAGGCGGCCCTCCTCATCCTGGACTCCTCCCTCGAGCGTCCGCGGTTCGGCCATCGTGGAGAGGCCTCCATGGGCGGAAGCCTCGTGACCATCGCCGGCCTGGCCATCGCCCGTGGGAGGGCCAGGGCCGCGGAAGGAGACGGTTCGGCGGCCCTGCGTTCCCTGCTCGCGGTCCACCGGATGAAGCGTCTCGCGGGGCGGAGACCGGTCGAGAACCAGACCATCTCGACATGGACCATCCGTCACTCGATGGACACTCCCCTCGAACTGGTCGAAAGCGGCAGGCTCTCCGAGGCCGACCTGGAGTTCCTGCTCCGCCACTCCCTCCGGCCGGGGGAGTTCCGCGACTTCACGGTGGCGGAATTCGAGGGAATCGAAATGGTGCGTGTTGCGGACTGGTTCGAGAAGGCCGTCCAGCCGGACGGGAAGGAGTGGTTCGTCGCCGGCGGTGCAAAGCTGCCGACCCTCGAGCAGAGATTCCTGCGGGCCTTTGGCAAGGAGTACCCCAAGGGAGTCGAGGACTTCCCAACGGCGGTGGAAATGCGGCATGCATGGGCCCTCCACCGGCAGTCGGCGACGAACTATCGGCAGAGGGGCAGGGAGGCCTTCCCTCTGGAGGGTCGGTCCGTGCTGAACCGGGGAATCTCGTGGGACTTTGAGACCTGGCTTCGACGCGCGAACCGGCGGGAGATCGAGGTCGAGACGATGCTCTCCCTTCTCCGCGGGGCGGCGGCGGTGCGGCTGTACCAGTTGCGGACGGGGAACCTCCCCTCCCGGATGGAAAATCTCGTGCCGGACATCCTCGAATCGCTGCCCGAGGATCCGTTCACGGGCGGAACGTTGACCTGGACTCTAGGCAGTGGCGTGGGATCGCTCCGCAGCGCCGGGCCGCCCCCGGAGGACCAGGGGGAGGACCTGGACGGTCTGCCCGGGCGAGAGGACTATTCCATCCTGCTTCGTGAATGAATCGTGTCGGGTACCATCCCCCCGTGCTCCCGCGCGCCCTCCTGGTGGATCTCGACGACACCCTCATCGACGACTCGTCGATGACGGGGGCCTGCTGGGACGCGGCCTGCGCCGGGGCCGGGATGCCGGGCCTGCGCGAGGCCGTGGCCGCGGCCATCGCGCACTTCTGGAGCGACCCGGAGCGCCACCGCATCGGCCGCCTCGATCTCGCGGCGGCGCGGCGGCTCATCGTCGGGGACGCGCTCGCCGGGATGGGGCGCCCCGACCCCGGCCTCGCGCGGTCCGTGGCGGACCGGTACTCCGATCTCCGGAGCGCCTCCTCGGTCCTCCTCCCCGGCGCCCGGGAGGCGCTGGCGGGGTTGCGCGACCGCGGCGTCCGCATGGTGCTCGTGACCAACGGCGCGTCGGCCGTGCAGCGTTCGAAGATCGACCGCTTCGGCCTCGCCTCCTTCTTCGAGGAGATCCTCGTCGAGGGGGAGGTCGGCTACGGGAAGCCCGACGAGAGGATCTACCGTCGCGGGCTGGAGGCCGTGGGGGCCACCGCGGCGGAGGCCTGGATCGCCGGCGACAACCTCGAGTGGGAGGTCGCCGTCCCGAAGCGCCTCGGGTTCACCACGGTGTGGGTGGACCACCGGGGGCGGGGGCTGCCGGAGAACCCTCCGGCGGTCCCGGACCGCGTCGTGCGTGGGCTCGGGGAGCTGCTGCGGTGAGTCCGCGGGCGCGGCGCTGGGTTCGCGCCGGCGTCGCGCTCCTGCTCGTCGGAGCCGCATGGGGGCTCGTCCGCTACTTGCGGGAGAAGTCCGACCGGGAGGCCGTGATCCGGGATCTCCGCGCGAGGATCGCGAACGCGGAATCCCCGGCCGCCGCTCACGCCAACGGGGAGGAGGACATCCCGGCGGAAGAGAACGCGGCGCTGCTCTACATCCGGGCCGGGGACCTCCTTGAAGGGTCCATGGCGCGGGAGGAGGATGGAGCCGCCGCCCTCGGCGTTGAAGAGGATGCGGCGGTCTCCGCCTACGTACGCGGCTTCGTCGCATCCAACGGCGAGGCGTGCGCGTTGCTCGACCGAGCGGCCACCTTTCCCCGTTGCGGCTGGAAGGGGCTGACGCCCCTATCCCACTTCCAGGGCACGCAGCTGCTCCGCCTGGAATTGGTGCGCGGCGCCCTCGCGCGGGAAGCGGCGGACTTCCAGGAGGCGGTCTTCTGCGCACGGCGAGTCCTCCTCCTCGGGAGGAGGGCGCGGGTCGTTGAAGTCCTGGAAGGCGTGCCGCTTCATGCCAGGAACTCCTCTCGGTGGGCCGCGGAACTTCTGCTGTCCATCGCGGTTGACCCGCGGCTGGACCTGGCGGGGGCCCTGGCGGCGCTCGATGTCGCACGCGGGCTGGACGATCCATGGGAGTTCTGGGGGGCCTACCACCGGCAGGATCGGCACTGGTCGGAGACCGTCGCCCTGCGCCTCCTCGGTCCGGAGCGGCGGCAGGCCTACGAGGAACTCGGCCACGAGGATTCCCTGGAGACGAGGCTGAAGGATCTGATCCCTGGGACCCGGCGCCGTCAGCATTCGCCCTCCGGCTATCCCACCGCAGGGGACGTTCGCCGTGCCCTCGCCGCGGCGGATGCGACACAGGCGGCCCTTGACGCCCGGGATGGCACGGCCTTCCGGCCCTCGGGTCCCATCGACGCCCTGTTCACCGGCGATCCGGACGACGAGTGGCCACCCGTGGTCCTGAAGATGGGTGGAATTCACATGGGGCGGTTCTGCTGCAAGGACGAAGCGGAACTCGGAGCGCTCCGGGGCGCACTCGCTCTGCGGGTGTTCACCCTGCGTGAGAGGCGTCCGGCCCGGGGATGGGAGGACGTCGTGCCGTCCCTCCTGCCCGCCATCCCGCGGGACCCCTTCACGGGCGGGCAACTGGAGATGGAATCGCTCCCCGACGGACACGGGTCCGTGGGGTGCAAGGGATGGGGCAAGGAAGTCCGCGTCCGCTGGTGACCTCCCGCCCGGTCGTCCGTCGCAGCATACAGGTGTCTGACACCGTTCTGCTGCTACAGCCCCGAGGCGGCGAGGGCCTTCGCCTCCACCGCCTCGGCGGCAGCCTCCAATTCCGCGACGGCCGTCGCGAATCCCGCCTTCTTCCCCTCGTCCTTGAGCGTCGGGAGGTTGATCTTCACGTTGAAGCAGGCCCCCCGGAGCGCCGCCCGCCCGAGCAGCGTCGCCACGCAGGCGTCGCTGGCGGCGTTGCGGTTCCCCTTGGCCGCGGCCTCCGCCGCCGCCTCCATCGCGCGGAGCGCGAGGCGCGCCGTTTCGAGAGGCACCTCCGATGCGCGCACCGCCGCCGCGTCCATGGCCGCGGCCCGGGCCGCCTTTTCCTCGGGGGTCTTCTTCGGGAGCTTCATCGCCTGCATGAAGGCGTCGTAGGAGGCGGCGTCCTCCTTCGCCATCCGCAGCAGCGAGCGGCGGAGCTCGTCGCCCGTCGCGAGGACCCGCTCCATGTCCCCCTGCACCGCGGCGAACTTCTCCCGGCCCACGGTGAGCCGCGCCACCATCGCCGCCAGCGCGCCGGCCATGGCGCCGGCCACCGCCGAGGCGGAGCCGCCGCCGGGCACCGGGGCGTCGGAGGCGAGGAGATCGAGGAAGGGGCCCGGCGCGTCGAAGGGGTCCACGGCGCCGCCCCCGGAGGCGAGGTTGTCCTCGATGACCACCGGCGCGAGGGGGCCGTCGAGCTTGACCCCCGCCTCGACGATGGAGTGCACCGCGCCCCGCGGGACGAGGCCCACGATCTCGCTCTCGGCGACGGCGACGCCGGCCTCCTTCGCCTTGCGGTGGATGCGGAGGAAGACTTTCCGCATCCCCGTCTTCCGGTAGTCGAGGAGGTTCATGGAGACCTGCACCATCCCCTTCTCCGGGAGGTCGAGGCCCATGGCCTGCACGCCCTCGAAGCCGCCGCTCTTCTCGCGGACGGAGCGGGCGATGGACTTCGCGAGCTCGAGGTCGCGGGAGGCGAGGTTCACGTTGTAGGCGATGAGGAAGAAGCGGGCCCCCACGGCGGTGGCGCCGGCGGAGGGGTGGACCGCCCTCGGGCCGAAGTCCGGCGTCCGGGCCGGGTCGGTCGCGATGGAGTCGCGGATCCCCTCGAACTGGCCCTCGCGCACGTCGGCGAGCTTCCTGCGTTCCGGGCGGGTCGCGGCCTCGGCGTAGAGGTAGACGGGGATGGAGAGCTCCTTCGCCGCCCGCTCCCCGAGGCGGCGCGCCAGGGCGGCGCACTCCTCCATGGTCGTCGTGCCCAGCGGCACGAAGGGGACCACGTCCGTCGCCCCCATGCGGGGGTGGGCCCCCTGGTGGGTGCGGAGGTCGATGGTGGCCGCCGCCTTCTTCATGCAGAGGAAGGCCGCCTCGAGCACCGCCTCGTGGGGGCCGGCGAAGGTGAGCACCGAGCGGTTGTGATCGGCGTCCATCTCGCAGCCGAGCACCGTGACGCCGGGCACCCCGGCGGCGGCGGCGGCGATGGCGTCCACGACCTCCCTGCGACGGCCCTCGCTGAAGTTCGGCACGCACTCGACGATCCTGGACACGGGGAACCTCCTGGGGAAACGGCGGGGACGTTCTCAAGTTATAAAGTTATTCCCGCGACGGACCCCATCCGGGCGGGCCAACACCGGTGACGCGGGAATAACTTTATAACTTGAGAACGTCCCTGCCTTTCGCCGCGGCGTGACATCGGCACCGGGAGCGGGGGGGGATTGGATCCGGGGCGGGTGGGGAGGCGGGAGAATCGAAGGGAACCGGAAGGCCCCGGCTCCTTCCCTCCCTCCCCCGAGGATCCCCCATGCCCGCCCCCGAGAAACCCTCCGCCGACTGGCCCGCCATCGACCCCACGTCGGACCTCATCTTCCGGGGCCGCGGGCGCCTGGCCATGGACTCCATCTTCGCGCCCCGCACCGTGGCCGTCGTCGGGGCCAGCGAGAAGGAGGGCTCCGTCGGCCGCACCGTGCTCCGCAACCTCATCGCCAGCCCCTTCGGGGGCGTCGTCTTCCCCGTCAACGCGAAGCGCTCCAGCGTCCAGGGGATCAAGGCCTACCCCGACCTCGCCTCCCTCCCGGAGAAGGCGGACCTCGTCGTGATCATCACGCCGGCCCCGACCATCCCCGGGATCATCTCCGAGTGCGTGGACCTCGGGATCCCCGGCGCCGTCATCATCTCCGCGGGCTTCAAGGAGATCGGCGAGGAGGGGGCGCGCCTCGAGAGGGAGATCCTCGCCCATGCGCAGCGCGGCCGCATGCGCATCGTCGGCCCCAACTGCCTCGGCGTGATGAGCCCCGTGAGCGGGCTCAACGCCACCTTCGCCGCGGGCATGGCGCGGCCGGGCAAGGTCGGCTTCATCAGCCAGAGCGGCGCCCTCTGCACCGCCATCCTCGACTGGTCCTTCGAGCAGAACGTCGGCTTCAGCCACTTCGTCTCCGTCGGCTCGATGATCGACGTGGGCTGGGGCGACCTCATCTACTACCTCGGCGACGACCCGCGCACGGAGAGCATCGTCATCTACATGGAGTCCATCGGGAACGCGCGGGCCTTCCTCTCCGCCGCCCGCGAGGTCGCCCTGACGAAGCCCATCCTCGTCATCAAGCCCGGCCGCACCGCGCAGGCGGCGAAGGCGGCCGCCTCCCACACCGGATCCCTCACGGGCAGCGACGAGGTCCTCGACGCCGCCTTCGAGCGCAGCGGCGTGCTCCGCGTGGACGACATCGCCGAGCTCTTCGCCATGGCCGAGACGCTCGCGATGCAGCCCCGCCCGAAGGGGCCCCGCCTCACCATCCTCACCAACGCCGGAGGGCCCGGCGTGCTGGCCACGGACGCGCTGCTCACCTCGGGCGGGAAGCTCACGGAGCTCGCCCCCTCCGTCATGGAGGCCTTCGACGCCATCCTCCCCGCGACATGGAGCCGCAACAACCCCGTGGACATCATCGGGGACGCCACGCCGGAGCGCTACGCGAAGGCCCTGGAGGTGGCGGCGAAGGATCCGGCCGCCGACGGGATGCTCGTCATCCTCACCCCCCAGGACATGACCGATCCCACCCGCATCGCCGAGGAGCTGAGGCCCCACGCGGCGACCTTCGGCAAGCCGCTCCTGGCGAGCTGGATGGGGGGGACCCACGTGAAGGCGGGCCGGGAGGTCCTGCAGCGGGCCGGCATCCCCAACTTCGAGTACCCCGACGAGGCCGCCCGCGCCTTCTCCCACATGTGGCGCTTCAGCGACAATCTCAACGCCCTCTACCAGACGCCGAGCCTCTCCGCCGGCGCCGGGGGGGACGGGGCCCCGGACCGCCGCACCGTGAAGGACCTCCTCGCCAGGGCCATGGCGAAGGGGCGCACGCTCCTCACCGAGGCGGAGTCGAAGTCCGTGCTCTCGGCCTACGGGATCCCCGTCATCCGGTCCGTCATCGCCGCCACCGAGGCGGAGGCCGTCGCCGGGGCGCGGGAGCTCGGCTACCCCGTCGTCCTCAAGCTCCACTCGGAGACCGTCACCCACAAGACCGACGTCGGGGGCGTGAAGCTCGACCTCACCGACGAGACGGAGGTGCGCGCCGCCTTCAACGCCATCCGCAACAGCGTGGAGGCGAAGGCCGGGAAGGGGCACTTCCTCGGCGTCAACGTCCAGCCCATGGTGCGCCTGCGCGGCAACGAGCTCATCCTCGGGAGCTCCATCGACCCGCAGTTCGGCCCCGTCATGCTCTTCGGCGCCGGCGGCTCCCTCGTGGAGGTCTTCCGCGACCGCGCCCTGGCCCTGCCGCCCCTCACCTCCACCCTGGCCCGCCGCATGATGGAGAAGACCCGCATCTTCAAGGCGCTGCGGGGGGTGCGCGGCGCGAAGCCCGTGGACATGGAGGCGCTGGAGGGGCTGATGGTGCGCTTCAGCCAGCTCGTGGTCGAGCACCCGCGCATCGCCGAGATCGACGTGAACCCGCTCCTCGCCTCGGGGGAGGGGCTCCTGGCCCTGGACGCCCGCGTGGTGCTCCACGGGGCGGCGGTGCCCGACGCCTCGCTCCCGGCCCCCGCCATCCGGCCCTACCCCTGGCAGTACGCGGGGGAGTGGAAGTCGAGGGACGGGGCGCCGCTCCGCATCCGCCCCATCCGCCCCGAGGACGAACCCCGGGTGGCGCGCTTCCACGAGACCCTCTCCGCCCGCACCGTCTACCTCCGCTACCTCGGGGAGATGAACCTGAGCCGGCGCATCGCCCACGACCGGCTGCGGCGGATCTGCTTCAACGACTACGACAGGGAGATCGCCCTCGTGGCCGAGCCCGGGGACGCCGGCGACGGGGAGGCGCCGATCCTCGGCATCGGAAGGCTCACGAAGCTCCGCTGGACGCCGGAGGGGCGCATCGCGATGATGATCACGGATCTCTTCCAGCGCCAGGGCCTCGGGTCGGAGATCCTCCGCCGGCTCCTCGACGTCGCCCGCGCCGAGGGCCTCGAGCGCATCCTCATGGAGGTGGCGCCGGACAACCGGCCGGTCCTCCGGATGCTGGAGAAGGCGGGGTTCGTCATCGGCGAGAAGCCCGGGCGGAAGCTCCTCCACGCCGAGATGGACCTGCGCTGAGCGGAATCGAAGGGGGGAGGCCGGAGCCTCCCCCCTTCCTCCACGGCGGCGTACGGCGGTCTACTGCTTCTTCCCGCCGGCGACCCAGTCCGCAAGCAACTGGACCTCCGACGCGGGCAGGGGGCCCGAGGTGGGCATCCGGCCGGCCTTCACCGCGGCCAGGGCCCGGTCGGCGTTGAGGGAGGCCTTCGCGTAGGTGTCCAGCTTGATGCCGGCGGAGGCCCGTGCGCCGGTGTGGCAGGAGCCGCAGCGGGTGTCGAGGAGGGCCTTCACCTGGCCCGTGTAGGTCGGCGCCGCGCCCGGGGCGGGCGTGGGCGTGGGCGTGGGAGTCGGAGTCGGCGTCGGCGTCGGCGTGGGAGTCGGGGTCGGCGCCGGAACCTGCGAGGGGTCGCGGAGCCAGGCGGCGATCCTCTTCGCCTCGGTCCAGCCGATGGAGGGGAAGGTCGGCATCCCGCCCTCGCCCTCGCGCACGGCCTCGAGGACCTCCTCGGCGTCCTCGCCGAAGATGGAGGGGCCGGAGAGGCTCCCGCGGGCGTCGGTCCCGTGGCAGGAGGCGCAGTTGGCGGAGTAGATGGCTCCGCCGAGGGAGGCGTCGGAGCCGCCGCCCGGGGCCACGACCACGATGTCGTCGTTGTCCGAGGGGTTCCCGTCCTCCCCGCCGGCGCACTCGACGTGGGCGGTGAGGGTCGAGGAGCCCGTGGGGAGGGAGGCGGTGAAGCGGAAGCGCTCCGACCGCCCCGGGGCGAGGTCCACGGTCTCCGACCAGACCGGCGTCCCGTCGGCGGCGAGGACCTCCACGACCGCGCCCTGCTCGAAGGAGGAGCCGCGGTTGCGCACCTTCAGGGACACGCGGGGGCTGGAGGAACTCTTCTTCCGGACCTTGAGCTGCACCTGGAGGTCGTGGGCGGCACGCGAGGAGCTTCCGCCGGTGGAGGAGCCGCCGCCTCCGCCGCCGCCGACCTCGACGCCGTGCTCGATCTCGGTCTCGACCCCGTGCTCGGTCTCCGTCTCGACGCCGTGCTCGGTCTCCGTCTCCGTCTCCGTCTCCGTCTCGCCGGCGTGCTCCCTCTCGTCGTCGTCCCCGGCCATGGCCGGAAGGGCGACGGCGGCGGCCAGCACGGCCGCCAGGATGAATGTGCGCTTCTGCATGGGACCTCCTTTTTCGGCCCCGCCCGGTTCCGGGCGGGACGACCGCTTTCCGGGACAGGAGAGCCGGGGGGCGGGGGTTTTCGTACGCGGGCATGACCCGGGGTCAAGGGACGGCGCGGGCGACGGCTCCAGGAATCGAACCGGGGAATCGAACCGGGGAGGGGCCTCTCGGACCCCTCCCCGGCGAACGGCGACGGGGCGCCTACGGGCGGAGGCCCCCGGTGATCCAGTTCTGGAGGAGCCCGATCTCGCCGGAGTCGAAGTGCTTCCCGCCCTGGGGCATGGAGCCCTTCTTGACGGCGGCGAGGGAGCGGTTGGCCATCTTGCTCGCGGAGTCGTAGGTGGACAGCCAGACGGCCGCCTCCACGCGGCCCCCGCCGTGGCACTCCACGCAGCGGGCGTCGAGGAGGGCCTTCACGCCGCCGTCGGCGTAGGTCGGCCAGCCGCCCTCGGGGGGCGTCGGCAGGGAGGGGGGCATCACGACGCCGGCGGGGTTCTTGAGGAAGGCGCCCACGGTCTTGGCGTCGGTCTTGGAGAACCAGGGGAAGGAGTGGTTCCCGCCCGCGGCCATGGTGGTCAGCAGGGTCTTGGAGGTGGCGCCCACGACGGAGGGGGCGTCGCCGACGCCGCCGGCGGCCGTGCCGTGGCAGGAGGCGCAGGAGGCGAGGAAGGTGGCCCGTCCGACGAGGGCGCTGCCCGCCGCGCCCTTGAGGCCGACGGGGCCGCGGGAGAGGTTGTCCGTGGGGACCTGGTCGGCGCCGGCCGTCGGCTCGACCACGGCGACGAGGCAGGTGGTGTCCACGTCGAGGTAGATGCGGCCCGTCAGGGAGGCGGACTGGCCGCCGGCGAGGGTGATCGTCTCGGAGAACAGCTCCGCCCCCTCGCCGTTCTCGGCCAGGACGCGCACGAGGACGCCGGCCTGGGTGGCGGTGCCCTTGTTCTTGACCTTGATCTTCGCGATGGGGGCCACGGTGTCCGTGGCGGAGAGCTTCATCTTGACCTGGAGGTCGTGCTCCGACTTCGCGGCGCGGGCGGAGCCGGCGGCCCCGACCCCGAGGCCCGCGGCCAGGACGGCGGCGGCGATGCGGATGCGGTTCATGTCTGATCTCCTTGTGCCCGGGGAAAGGCCCCGGCGGCCGTGGTACCCCCAGGAGAGCCGCGTGGAGGGGGGCTTGATACGTCCGGGGCGAGATTTCCCCGGGGAGGGGAGCGTCTCCCGGGAGGCACGCTTCAGCGGACGATGGCGCCGTGGTGCACCACGACGGCGGCGTGGTTCACGCCGTGGTGGTAGGGCAGGAGCCGGTGGGAGGGGACGTCGAGCACGAGGAGGTCGGCCCGGCAGCCGGCGGCGAGGGTGCCGACCTCGCTCCCGAGCCCCAGCGACCATGCGGCGTTGCGCGTGGCCGCGACGAGGGCCTCGGCGGCGGTGAGCCGGAGCCCGACGCAGCCCATGGCGACGGCCTGCTGGAGGTTCTCCGTCATGGAGGAGCCCGGGTTGCAGTCCGTGGCGAGGGCCACCGGGACGCCCGCCTCGATCATCGCCCGCGCCGGAGCGAACTTCCGCATCCCGAGGAAGAAGGAGGTGCCGGGCAGGAGCACCGCCACCACGCCCGCCGCCGCCAGCGCCGCGATCCCCGCCGGGGTCGCCTCCAGCAGGTGGTCGGCGGAGGCGCAGCCCATCTCCGCGGCGAGCTCCGCGCCGCCGCAGGCGGACAGCTCGTCGGCGTGGATGCGCAGCCCGAGCCCGTGGGCCCTCGCGGCGACGAGGATGGAGCGGCTCTGCGCCGCGTCGAAGTACCGCTCCTCGCAGAAGACGTCGCAGTACCGCGCGAGCCCCCGCTTCGCCACCTCGGGGATCATCTCCTCCGCCACCACCCGCGCGTACTCCCCCGTCCGCCCGTCGTACTCCGGCGGCACCGCGTGGGCGCCGAGGAAGGTGGGGACGAGGTCCCCCCGGTCGTCGAGGGACTTCACCACCTCCAGGGCGCGGATCTCCTGCTCGAGGGAGAGCCCGTAGCCGGACTTCACCTCCATCGTCGTCGTCCCGTGGAGGAGCGCCGTGCGGCGGCGGCGGGCGGCTCCGTCGCGGAGCGCCCCGTCGGAGGCGGCGCGGAAGGAGCGGACCGAGGAGCGGATCCCGCCCCCGGCGGCGGCGATCTCCTGGTAGGTCGCGCCGAGGCAGCGCCGCTCCCACTCCTCCTCGCGCGTCGCCGCGAAGACGAGGTGGGTGTGGGCGTCCACGAGCCCCGGGAGGACGGCGCGGCCGGCGGCGTCGATCTCCTCCCGCGGGGCGTACCTCCGGCGGAGGTCGTCGCTCTGCCCGACCTCGAGGATGCGGCCCGCGGCGCAGGCGACGGCGCCGCCCGCCAGGATCCCCGCGGCCCCCTGCTCCCGCCCCCGCAGCGGCCCCGGCCCCCCGCCGGCCATGGTGAGGACCTCCGCCGCGGAATGGACCAGCAGGTCGCAGGGGAGGCGTGTCACCGGGGCTTCTTCCCCCGGGCCGCGGTGCGGCGCCGCGCGCCGCCGCCGCTCCCCTCCGCCGTCTCCCGGAGCCTCGCGAGGGAGGGCGCGGGCAGGACGAGGTCGATGCCGCCGCAGGCGAGGCAGACCGTCCCCTGCACGGCGAAGTCGTGGTAGTGGGCCCCCGGCGTCTCCACCATGAGGAAGGAGGAGTTGGGGTGCGCGCTGGTGCGCAGCGGCGCGGGGCCGAAGAGGTCGGCGCCCCCGCAGCGGAGGCAGGTCGATTTCGCGGCGCTCATCTTCACGGGTTTCACGTCCCTTCCTCGATGTCCGCCACGTTCCTAGCGGGGGGGGCGTCGTCCCCCTCCTCCCCCTTTCCCTTCCCGCCCACGAGGCGGTCGCTGACCTTCTTTCGCGGCTTGAGGAAGAGGTGGACGTAGCCGCAGTCGGCGCAGGCGAAGCCGACCAGCGGGTCCCCGAACCAGCCGAAGGTCGCCGGCACGTAGCCGTGGATGTCCTTCGGGGCGGTGAACTCCCCGCCGCCGCAGGCGACGCACTTCGCGGGGGGCTTCACGCTCACGCCCGGCCCCCCCCGCGGCGGCGCTCCGCCATGGGGATCCGCACGCCGCGGGCCTTCGCCACCCTCTTCGCGAGGGGGTAGCCGGCGTCGGCATGGCGGACGACGCCCATGCCCGGGTCGCAGGTCAGCACGCGCTCCAGCCTCACGTCCATCTCCTTCGTGCCGTCGCAGCAGATCACCATGCCGGCATGGAGAGAGTAGCCGATGCCGACGCCGCCGCCGTGGTGGAAGGAGACCCAGGTGGCGCCGGCGGCGGTGTTGAGGAGCGCGTTGAGGATGGGCCAGTCGGCCACGGCGTCGGTGCCGTCCCGCATCGCCTCCGTCTCCCGGTTGGGGGAGGCGACGGAGCCGCAGTCGAGGTGGTCCCGCCCGATGACGACGGGGGCGGAGAGGATGCCGCGGCGCACCATCCGGTTGAACTCGAGGCCGGCCTTCGCCCGCTCCCCGTAGCCGAGCCAGCAGATGCGGGCGGGCAGGCCCTGGAAGGCGACCCGCTCGCGGGCGAGCCGGATCCAGCGGGCGAGCGCGCGGTCCTTCGGGAAGAGGCGGAGGATCGCCTCGTCGGTCTTCCGGAGGTCCTCCGGGTCGCCGGACAGCACCGCCCAGCGGAAGGGGCCCTTCCCCTCGCAGAAGAGGGGCCGGATGTAGGCCGGCACGAAGCCCGGGTAGGCGAAGGCGTCGGCGAAGCCCTCCTCCTTCGCGAAGCCCCGGAGGTTGTTCCCGTAGTCGAAGGTGGCGGCGCCGCGCTTCATGAGGTCCACCATGAGCCGGCAGTGGTCCACGATGGTGCGGCGGGACTCCCTCTCGTAGCGGGCGGGATCGGACTTCCGCAGCGACAGCGCCTCCGCGAGGGTGAAGCCGTCGGGGACGTACCCGTTCAGCGGGTCGTGGGCCGAGGTCTGGTCCGTGAGGAGGTCCGGCACCACGCCGCGCTCCGCGAGGCGGCGGAGCAGCGTCGTCGCGTGGGCCGCCACGCCGACGGAGACGGCCTCGCCGGCCCCCTTCGCGGCGAGGGCCCGGTCGATGGCCGCGTCCACGGTGGGCGCCGTCTCGTCGAGGTAGCGGGTCTTCAGCCGCTTCGCGATGCGGGCAGGGTCCACCTCGGCGGCGAGGCAGACCCCCTCGTTCATGGTGGCGGCCAGCGGCTGCGCGCCGCCCATGCCGCCGAGGCCGCCGGTGACGACGAGGCGGCCGCGGAGGCTCTCCGAGCGGAAGTGCTTCCGCCCCGCGGCGGCGAAGGTCTCGTAGGTGCCCTGGAGGATCCCCTGGGTGCCGATGTAGATCCAGGAGCCCGCCGTCATCTGCCCGAACATCATGAGCCCGCGATCCTCGAGGTCGCGGAAGTGCTCCCAGTTCGCCCAGCGCCCGACGAGGTTCGCGTTGGCGATGAGGACCCGGGGGGCGTGGCGGTGGGTGCGGAAGACGCCCACGGGCTTCCCCGACTGGACGAGGAGGGTCTCGTCCTCCTCCAGGGATCGCAGCGAGGCGAGGATGGCGTCGAGGCAGGCCCGGTTCCGCGCCGCCTTCCCGGAGCCGCCGTAGACGACGAGCCGCGCCGGGTCCTCGGCCACCTCGGCGTCGAGGTTGTTCAGCAGCATCCGGTAGGGGGCCTCGATCTGCCAGGAGCGGCAGTGGAGCCTGCGACCCCGGGGGGAGCCGCCGCCGAGGGGGCTCCACGCCTTCGCCCCGGCCTTCGCCCCGGCCTTCGCCCTCGCCTTCGCCCTCGCCGCCACGCTACCTCCTCCCGGTCCCGAGCCCGCGGAGGCGGCCCGCGGCCCCCTCCGCCGCCGCCCCGATGGCGCCGGACCGGATGGCCATGGCCAGGGCGCGGAGCGCCGGAGCGGGGGGGCGGTCCCCCCCGAAGCGGGGAACCCACTCCCTCACCCGGGCCCGCGCCGCCTCGACGCCCCGGCCCGGGGCCGGTCCCCCGCGGGCGTCCAGCGCCTCCGCCGCGCAGAGGAGCTCCGCCGCGAGCACGTGCTCGGCGTTGGCCACCACCTGCCCGAACTTCCGCGCCGCCGCCGTGCCCATGGAGACGTGGTCCTCCTGGTTCCCGCTGGTCGGGATGGAATCCACGGAGGCCGGGTGGCAGAGGACCTTGTTCTCCGAGACCAGCGCCGCCGCCGTCACCTGCACGATCATCATCCCCGACTCGAGGCCGCCCTCCCGCGCGAGGAAGGGGGGCAGGCCGCCGGAGAGGTCGGGGTTCACCATCTGCTCGATGCGCCGCTCGCTGATGGAGGCGAGCTCCGCCGCCGCCATGGCGGCGGTGTCGAAGGCGATGGCGAGGGGCTGCGCGTGGAAGTTCCCCGCGGAGACGAACTCCTCCCTCTCGCCGGCGAAGACGAGGGGGTTGTCCGTCGTGGAATTGGCCTCGCGGAGGGAGACGGTGAGCGCCCACTCCAGCGCGTCGCGGGAGGCGCCGTGCACCTGGGGCACGCAGCGGAGCGAGTAGGGGTCCTGCACGCGGCCGTGGGGCTTCGCGTGGGAGGGGAAGGTGCGGGAGCCGCGGAAGAGGCGCCGGAGGTTCGCTGCGGAGGCCTCCTGGCCGGGGTGGGGGCGGACCTCCTGCACCCGCGCGAGGAAGGGGCGCGCCGAGCCGCGGAGCGCCTCCACGGTCATGGCCGCGGCGACGTCGGCGGCCCGGACCAGGGAGTCGCAGAAGACCAGCGCCGAGAGTCCCAGCGCGTTGGTCACCTGGGTCCCGTTGATGAGGGAGAGGGCGTCCTTGGGGCCGAGGCGGACGGGCTTGAGGCCCGCCTTCGCGAGGGCCGCGCCGCCGTCCATGCGCTTCCCCTCGAAGGTCGCCTCCCCCTCGCCGATGAGGACGAGGGCGATGTGGGCGAGGGGGGCGAGGTCGCCGCTCGCGCCGACGGACCCCTGGGCGGGGACGACGGGGAGCACGTTCTTCTCGAAGAGGCGGAGCAGCGCGCGGAGCACGGCGGGGGAGACGCCGCTGTGGCCCCGGGCGAGGGTGTTGGCCCGGAGCGCCATGGCGAGGCGGACCTCCCAGGGGGGGAGGGCCGGCCCGACGCCGGCGGCGTGGGAGCGGAGCAGGTTCAACTGGAGTTGAACCAGTTTCGGCCCGGGGATGGCGACGTCCTGGAACTTCCCGAACCCGGTGTTGACGCCGTAGACGGAGCGTCCCGACGCGACGGCCCGGTCCACGGCCTTCCGCGCCTTCTCCACCCGGCCCCAGGCGGCGGGGGAGAGGCGGAGGCGCACGGTCTCGCCGGAGAGGATCCGCCATGCGTCGTCGAGGCCGAACCGCGCGCCGTCGAGGAGGAGGGTTCCGGGCATGGGCTCCCGTCGCGTGGGGGGTGGAGCGGCCAGGACCATGGTACGTGCCGGGGCCGGTTCGGTGGAGGGAGGAAGGGGAGGGGACCGCCCAAAATAAACCCCCCCACAATTTGGGGGGGGGGGGGGGGGGGGGGGGCCCGCGGCGCGGGGGGGGGGGGGGGGGGCCCCCCCCCCCCCCC
>CAYJMF010000047.1:0-35216 GCA_964370855.1 uncultured Planctomycetota bacterium
CCCCCCCCCCCCCCCCCCCCCCCCCCCCGCCCCCCCCCCCCCCCCCCCCCCCCCGGGGCCGAGGCCGCGGGCCCCGAGGCCGGCCTCCGCGCTCCCTCCTTCTCGCTTCCCGCCCTCGGGTTCCCGGGCACCATGACCCTCGAGGACGCGCTCGCCCGCCAGGGCGGGAAGCCGCTGGTGCTCGTGCTCGGCGCCGCCTCCTGCTCCATCTCCACGCAGGAGATGGAGGAGATGGCCGCCGCCGGCCTCGCCGGCCCCGGAGGCGACCCCGGCGTCGTCTTCGTCGTCCAGGGGACGCCCGCCGAGGTCCTCGCCGTCGCGCCGAAGAAGGCCGCCTTCCCCGTGCTCGTCGACGGGGACGGCTCCGTCCTCACCCGCTACCTCGTGGCCTCGACCCCCAGCATCGTCGTGCTGGACGGCTCCGGGCGCATCGCCTACATCGGGAGCGGCGGCTACATCCCGGTCCCGGCGGTGAAGGAGATGGCCGCCGCCGCCGGGCGGGGCGAGGCCATCGACCCCGCCTCCGTGATCCCGGAGGGCGGCTGAGCCCGCTAGTTCGGGCCGCGGCGCGGCCCCCTCTCCTGATTACAATGGCCCCCCGAAAGGGGACGCCATGCACATCCGATGCTCCGCCGCCGCCCTCGCCGCCCTCGCCGCCCTCGCCGCCGCCGCCCTCGCCGCCCCGAACCGGGGCGTGCCCGCGGTCAACGGGGACAAGCTCACGGGCAGCCTCTCCCCGGCCGGGGATTCCGACGCCTTCGTCCTCGACCTCTCCGAGGGGGGTCTGCTCTCGGTGAAGGTGGCGGCGGGCAAGGGGGAGTCGCTCCTGCCCGTCATCTCCGTGCTCGAGCCCGACGGGAGCAGCCTTCCCCTCGCCGGGTTCACCAAGGGGGACGGCACCGCGAAGCCGCAGTTGAAGAACCTCCCCCTGTCGGAGACCGGCCTCCACGCCGTCGTCCTCACGGCGGGCGGGAGCACCACGGGGGTCTTCACGGTCTCCTTCAAGACGAAGACCCCGACGAAGTCGAAGACCCTCGCCAACTCCGTGCCCGACGGCTCCACCCTCGACATCGGGTTCACGGGGGACGACGGGGCGCTCCTCACCTTCAAGGCGAAGGCGACGTCGGGCCCCGGCCTCGCCTCGGTGGCGGTGCTGGACCCGGGGGCGGAGGAGGTCCCCGGCGCCTCGGCCTTCATCACGACCTCGGGGAGCACGACACAGGGGAAGGGGATCCCCCTCGGCCAGGGCTTCGGCCGCTACGGGCTCCGGCTCACGGGCGCCGCCGGCGGGGCGACCCTCGCCGACGTCCAGATCACGGTGAAGTTCGCCAAGGCCGCGAAGAGCACGCGGACCCTCCTCCCCGAGCCGCGCATCGCCTCCGTCGCCCCCGCCAACGGCGTGGAGGGATCCTCCGTCACCATCAACGGGAGCGACCTCGTCGCCGGCGCCCGCGCCTGGTTCGGGGAGGAGGAGGCGGCGCTCTCCGTGGGATCGTCGGCGGCGGCCACGACCACCGCCCCCGCGGGCTTCGATCCGACCCTCAACATCCCCGTGATCGTCACCCTCCAGAACCCAGACGGGCAGACGGCGACCCGGGCCGCGGGATTCACCTACCTCGCCACGCCCACCCTCGCCTCCGTGGGGCCGGCCCTGAGCCCCCTCGGGGGGGGCGTCGCCCTCACCCTCGGGGGGACGAACTTCCGCTCCGGGTACCGCGTCACCGTGGGCGGCGCCGACGCCGCCGCCGTCACCGCCGTCTCCTCCACGCAGATCACCTGCACCTCGCCGGCCCACGCCGCGGGGGGGACGGAGGTGGTGGTCATCGACGAGTTCGGCCGCGCCACGGCCCCCCTCGCGGGCCACTCCTACGTCGCCCCGCCCGTGCTCGACTCCGTCTCCCCCTCCCTCTCCCCCCTCGCCGGGGGGGTCTCCCTCACCCTCGCCGGGAGCGGGTTCCGCGCGGGAGCGACGGTGGCCGTCGGCGGGACCGCGGCCACCGGCGTCTCCGTGGGTTCGTCCTCCTCCATCACATGCACCTCCCCCGCCCACGCCGCCGGGGCCGTCACCGTCGTCGTCTCCGACGAGTTCGGGCAGTCCTCCTCCGCCGTGGGCGGCCACGCCTACGTCGCCGCCCCGTCGGTGACGGCCGCCTCCCCCTCCGTCCTCCCCCTCTCCGGCGGGCAGACGGTGACCCTCACGGGGACCGACTTCCGCACTTCCACGATCCTCACCGTCGGGGGGACGGCGATCCCGGGCAGGATCGTGAATTCCGCGACCTCCCTCTCCTTCACGGCGCCGGCGAAGTCCGCCGGGGCGGCGGCGGTGAAGGTGGAGGACGAGTTCGGCCAGTCATCCACGACCTCCGCCGTCCTCTCCTACGCCGGGGCCCCCACCATCTCCTCCGTGAGCCCGGCCCAGGTGCAGGCCGCCGGCGGGCAGACGGTGACGGTGACGGGGGGCGGCTTCCGCTCCGGCGCCCGGGTGTTCCTCGACGGCGTCGAGGCGACCCCGGTGTCCGTCGGATCCGCCACCTCGCTCTCCTTCACCGCCCCGGCCCACGCCGCCGGCGCCGTGGACGTGAAGGTGCAGGACGAATACGGGCAGTCGAGCACCTCCGTGGACGCCCTCTCCTACGTGACCCTCGTGGTGACTTCCGTGACTCCCTCCACCGGGAGCGGGGCCGGGGGGACCTTCGTCCTCGTGCAGGGCCTCGGCTTCGACGCCGCGGCCACGGTGCGCTTCGGGGCCGTGGAGGCCTACGCCATCAACCGCGTGGACGGGACCTCCATCCTCTGCCGGGTCCCGAGGGCCGCCTCGGTGTCGGCCGCGGCGGCCACGGCCGTGGACGTGACCGTCGAGAACACGCCGGGGACCGACGCGACGCTGGACGACGGCTTCGCCTACGACGCCGACCTCGAGCGGCCCGCCATCGACGCCGTCGTCCCCGCCGCCGGCGCCACGGGCGTGGCGACCAACCTCCAGAAGGTCGTCTACGTGATGAGCGAGCCCCTCTCCTCGACCAACGTCACCACGGGGAACTTCGACTTCTTCCGCTCCTCCTCCTCGGGCACCAACGACATCCAGTCCCCCCGCGTCCCCTCCGTGGCCCTCGGCCCCCTCGACCGGTTCATGGTGATCCAGAGGGGGACGGCCACAGGCGGGAACCTCTCCTCCTCCTCCATCTACGTGGGCCAGGTGCAGGTGATCAACCAGACGGTGAACTTCATCACCGACCCGGCGGGCAACATCCTCGACACGCCCCAGTTCGGGACGACCTTCTACCAGACCACCTTCACCACGGGCACGACGACGGACACGACGGCGCCGACGATCTCCTCCACCTCCCCCGCGGCCTCCGCCACCGGCACCGACGTGGACGGGAGCGTCTCCGTCACCTTCTCCGAGACCGTGGACCCGACGACCCTGGCGGCGGCCTTCACCCTGAAGCAGTCCTCCACGGTGATCGACGGGATCCTCGCCCTCGACGACGCCTGCAAGGTGCTGACCTTCACGCCGCGGAAGAAGCTCGCGGCGAACACCACCTACACCGTCGGCGTCTCCACGGCCCTGAAGGACCTCTCCGGCAACGCCCTCGCCTCGGCCTGGTCCGGCACCTTCACGACGGCCTCCGCCGACGGGACCGATCCGGTGCAGGCGGTCACCGTGGACGGGCTTCCCGCCGACCTCAACGGCTCCGGGACCTACCTGCCGGGGACCTCCAACGGCGGCGCCCCGTCGGGGCTCGGGTCGGCCACGGCCTTCGACGCCTACCTCCCCCGCTCCGGTTTCACCATCGACGTGGACTTCACGGACCTCGGCGGGAGCGGCATCGATCCCTCCTCCTTCACGTTCAAGTGCAACAAGGCCATGGGCTCCACCTCCGCCGACACGGACCTCGCCTCCCTGTTCACCATCACCCAGTTCCGGGCGACATGGACGGTGCCCTCGACCCACCAGCTCGCCGCCCAGTCCGACGTCACCTTCACCTCCGACGTCGATGACGGGGCCGGGAACGGGGCGGCCCAGAAGACCCTGGTGGTGGATGTCGCGGACATCACCCAGACCATCACCAACGGGACCGGTTCCGCGGGCACCGACCGGGATCCCTTCAACTCCCGGCAGAGCTGGCTCCTGCGCTTCGACCAGGACCTCTACTCCATCTCCTCCGCCTCGGGAGGGAGCGGGAGCCACGCGAAGCCCATCGCCATCACGACCTCCCTCTCCACCAACGGGACCGTGGACTTCAAGGAGGACCTGACCCTCGTCGGGCTCAACGGGACGGAGAGCGGGACCAACGCTTCCACCGTGACCAACGGCTCCGCCACGGGCACCAACGCCATCGTGCAGAAGCTGGTGAAGGAGGCGATCCGCGGCCGGCTGAACCAGCGCTACGGCATCGACTACGACGGGACCCGCGGGGCCGACGCCGCCGGCATCGAGTTCCTGCTGGAGGGGGAGACGAAGAGCGGGGGCGGGACGGTGACCTTCTCCGGGTGGACCTCGGGCTCCGGCTACTCGATGATGACCTTCACCGGGGACGAGCAGGCCAACGCCTCCGGGGGGACCATCGGGCGGGCCCTCCTCGACTTCCGCAACACCTCCCAGGAGAACGACTCCAACTCCGGGGCCACCAACGGGAGCAACCTCGGCACCTTCGCCACGCACATGATCCGGGTGCGGATCAACGACCCCGATTCCACCACCTTCCCGAAGACCTTCGACCCTCTCATCTCCACGGCCTCCCGCGGAGGGACGCCGGTGGGGGCGAGCAACGACGACGGCGTCGTGCTGGCGGGCTCCTTCTCCTACGCGTCGGGCACCTCGGGCCAGAAGGCGCGCTACGACCTGATCATGACGGCCATCGATCGCTACGCGCTCTACCTCTCCCTCGTCGGCGCCCACGAGATCGGCCACTCCACGGGCCTCGTGCCCGACGGGGCCCCGCCGACGGGGCTCTTCGGCAACGCCCACCCCAACAACACCTTCATCGCCTCCGGCGGGCTCACGACCTCGGGCCACATCGACACGGCGGGCCCCAACGTGATGGAGGCGGCCGCCTCCTTCGGGGACTCCATCGCCACGGGGTCGGACTTCGCCGGCTTCGGCCCCCTCAACATGGCCTACCTGCTGCGGAGGATGATCTACGACAAGTGACCGCCCGCCGCGGCCGGCGGCTACTCCCGGATCCTCACCCTCCCCTTCGGCTGGGTCGCCTTCCAGGCGACCCGGTAGGTGGCGTATCCCTGGACGCTCTCCGCCGCGAGCCGGAGCCGGTAGGTCCCCGTCGCCCCCACGGGCCCGGCGAAGAGCTTCCCGGCCCCCTCGACCCGCGCCACGACGGCGTCGCCGGGACCGAGAAGCTCCATGACCGGCGTCCCGGCCCCCTTCGCCTTGAGGGAGACCGTCGCCCCCTCCAGGAGGTCGAGGCTCCACTCCTCGGCCGCGTGGCCGGCATCCAGGGCGACCTCCGCCTTCGCTCCCTGCTTCGGCAACCGCACCTTCACGGAGAGGGAGAAGGGCCCCTCCGCCCCCGTCCCCGGCCTCGCCTCCAGCCAGTACCAGCCGTTCTCCGGGAGCGCCCAGGCGGCCCTGGCGGACGGGGTGAAGAAGGTGTCGATGGCGCCGAGGACGGCTCCCGAGGGGGCCGTCGCCTCGACCCGCACCGAGGTCTTCGACTTGAGGACGACGGAGGCCGTCGCACCCTTCACCCCCGCGAGGAAGAAGGAGTCCACGTCGGTGACGGAGCCGATGGCCCCCTTGAAGGAGCCGCCGAGGGGGAGCAGGAACTCCGGCCCGACGACGGTCACCGTGCCCGTGGTCTCGTCCGCCTCCCCCGCCGTGTCCGTGACCCGGAGCCCCACCGCGCTCTCCCCGAGGGGGAACCGGCGGGCCACGCTGAGCCCGGCGAAGTCGTCGAACTCCCCGTCCCCGTCGAGGTCCCAGTCCGCGCCCACGATGTCCGCCTTCGACTGCGGGTCCGAGCAGTAGGAGACGTCCAGGGTGGCGGTCCCACCCTCCGGGTCGTCGGCCCGGAAGACGAGGGAGGGCCCGAGGCTCGCCACGGGGGGGCGGTTGGCGACGGTCACGGTCACCGCGTCCGTGGAGACGGCCCCGAAGGAATCCTCCACCCGGAGCCCGACCGCGTGCACCCCGATGGGGAGGGAGAGGTCCACGGCGACCCCCGCCTGGCTGCCGCCGGCGTCGTAGTAGTCCCCGTCCCCGTCGGAATCCCAGCGGAAGGAGAGGACGTCGTCCTGGTTCGCGTCGGTGGAGCCGGAGCCGCTCAGCGAGACCGTCGCGCCGGAGGGAAGGGGGGCCACGACCAGCCGGTCCGGCCCCCCGTTGGCGACGGGAACCGCGTTCTTCCGCGGATGGGTGAACCAGGCCGCGAAGGGTTGCGGCCCCGCGGGGACGGAACTCCCCGAGACGCGGACCTTCCACGTCCCCGCCGCCGCCGCGGCCACCAGCGCGACCTCGACGTTGTCGAGCCCGTTCACCCCCTTCGTGGCGTTGGCGGAGGGGTTCGAGGGATCCAGGATCCAGGGGCGGTGCAGGGAGCCCGTCGGGGAGACGAGGACGAGGTCGAGGTCGTTGACGAGGGCCTTCAGCGCGGCCGGGTTCCCCGGGAAGTCGGTCCAGCAGAGCGTGACCCGGAGGTCCGAGCCGGCGGCGGCGACGTCCACCAGGTACTCCGCCGTGGCCCCGTTCGCGAGGCTGCCCGTCCGGTGGAAGGGGGCCGACGAGCCGTCCTCGAGGAGGGCGCGGGCGGCGGCGTACCGTGCGTCGATGGCGCCGAACCCGTAGATGTAGTCGGGCCCGGGGTTGCCGAGGTCGAAGGTCGAGTGGATGAGGAGCCCCTTCAGCACGTCGAGACGCGGGTCGGCCCCGGAATGGGAGGAGTTCCACGCCTCGATGACCAGGGCGGCGATGCCCGTGACGACGGGAGTCGCCATGGACGTGCCCGAGGCGCTGTCGTGGGTGGAGGGCGGGATCGTGGAGAGGACGTCCTCCCCGACGGCCGTGACGTCGGGCTTCAGCCGCCCGTCCTTCGCCGGCCCGATGCTGGAGAAGAGGGAGGTCCACCCGTCGTCGTCCACGGCCCCCACGGAGAGTCCGTTCTTCAGGACCGCCGTCGGCTCCATGTTCCCGTACCGCTCCGCGTCCCCGTCGGGCCGGTGGTACCCGGTGTGCCATGAGTAGGCCCCGGTGTCGGCGTTGATGTCCCAGTGGCCGGTGTACCCGTAGTAGTAGCCGTAGCCGTCGTAGCCGTCGTCGGTCCAGTGGTTCCCTGCGGCGAAGTTGATGAGGACGCCGTCGTCCCGGGCCAGCCCGTCGAGGTCCCCCACGTCGGAGGTGTAGGCCCCGAACTGGTCGGTGTTGGTGAAGTAGAGCCAGCCGTAGTCGAACAGCTCCCACCCGATGGGGATGCCCCAGGAGTTGCTGTCCACGTCGATCCCGTACTGGGGGATGCCCGTGAACTTCGGCAGGTAGGGATCGTCCACGGCGAAGGTCCAGTTCCACGACCTGGCCCCCGGCGCCATGCCCTTCGCCAGGGAGTTGGTCGCGCCGCTCCCGAGGATGGTGCCCGTCACGTGGGTCGCGTGGAAGTGGTCCGCCCCGCCCAGGGTCTTCACCACCGTCACGCGGTTCCCGAAGTCGGGGTGGTTCGCCTGCACGACGTCGGCGTCCATGATCCCGACGTTCACGCCGCTCCCGTCGAGCCCGTAGGGTGCGTCCTGCGCCTCCCGGACGCCGTGGAAGGCCGCCGCGCTCTCGTTCACGGCCCGCGCGGGCCGCCGGCCGGTGTCGATCCAGCGGACCTCGTCCCGCGCGAGGAGGAGGGGGACCTGCGGGAGGTCCAGGGCCGCGACCATGCGCCCGTCCCGCTCCCAGGCGTCGGAGACGACCTCGCACCGGAGGTCCGCGAGGAGGGCGAGGGCCGCCTCCCGCGGGACGTCGGGGAAGAAGTGGACGACGACCTGCCGGCGGCCGTCCCCCCGGAGCCAGAGCCGTGCCGCCGGCTCCCCCACCACCGCGGGTGGCCCCTTCCACTCCGGGCGGAAGGGCTCCGCCGACCGGACGAAGGGCAGCGCGAGGAGCTCCGCCGCCCGCCCGGCGTCCACGGTGGCGAAGAAGGCGTTCTCCGGGAGGTACTGGTGGAGCTCGACGCCGAGGTCGCGAAGCCGCTCCCGGTCCTCCGGGGAGGGGATGCGCGTCAGGGCCACGACGCCGTGGACGCGCCCCTCGACGGCGTCCCACCGGTCCGGCTCCAGGCGGACCTGGCGGTCCGCGATGGAGAGGATCACCTCCTCGACGGCGAGGGAACGTGAGCAGAGCACGAGGATCCAGAGGCCCGCGGCCAGGACGGCCCGCAGGAGGCGCGGCGTCGAAACGACGGTGCCCGGTTCCATTCCCTCTCCCTCGGGCGGTCCACCCCCGCGTCGGAACATCGGCCGGATGGAGGGTATCGGGCGGAGGTGCCGGAATCGACGGGATTGGCCCCCGGACAGGGCGGCCGTCACCGGGGCGCGGCGCCGGGGGATCGGAACCGGGAGCCGCGGGAGCGCCGGCTCGCCCCGCGGCCCTATGATGTCGGTGTCCGGCCGGCCTCACCTCCATGCCCCCCCCCGCTCCCTACCTCCCCCGCTGGGCCTTCCCCCTCGCCCTCGTCCTCGGGACGGCGGCGGGGTTCCTCTGCTGGATCCGCGTGGAACCGCCGCGTCCACTCCGGGTGGACTGCCGCGTGGAGGAGGTGGAGCGGACGCGGGAGCGGATCGTCTACCGGGCCGAGTTCGTCACCGACTTCGTCCAGGACCTCCTCGTGGTGCGGCCCGAATCGGAGTGGGTGCGCTGGGATCCCGACGCATCGGACCGGGTGGCGGAGGGGCGGCGGATCCGGGGGCGGATCACCGTGGGCCTTCCCGGGGGCGCCCTGGAGCCGCGCCCCGGCCTCCTCCTGCTCGTGAACGGCCGCCCGCTCCGCCGGGTGGAGCTGCCGCGGTGATGCTCCGCGGCGGGGCCCGGTGGATGATCGGCGCTGTGGCCGCGGTCTTCCTCGCGGCCGGGGTCGCCAAGGCCTTCGACGGGAGGACGGCGGCGCTGCTGGTGGCCTCCACCCTCGATTCCTTCCCGGCGGGCCGCTTCGCCGTCTCCGTCGCGGCGGGGCTCGAGGTGGCCGTCGGGACGCTCCTCCTCCTGCGGCCGACCCGGGACCTCGCCTGGTTCTCGCTCCTGTTCCTCGCGGGCATGACGGCGTGGCTCCTCCACCTCGACGTCACCCGGGGGATGGACGTCCCCTGCGGCTGCGGGATCCCCCTCCTCGGCGAGAAGGGGTGGGGCCCGCTCGTCCGGAACGCCATCCTCCTCGCCCTCTGCGCGGGGGCGCTGCGGAGGAGGCGAGGGGGGGGCGGGCGGGAGGGTAGCTGATCGCCCGGGTCATGGAGGCGGATGGGAGCGGCAGGGAACAGGGGAGGACGGAATGCGGAATCGAACGCCGACCCGCCCGCCGCATTGTCCTCGACTCCGGGGCGCGGACCCGCGACCATGCTCCCGACCGTGGAGTCGCCGGGCACCGGGGAGAGGGAGGGCGCCATGACCCTGTTCGACCGCCGCACGTTCTTCGTGAAGGAGCGCGTCGGGTTCCTGAAGCTCACCGACATCTACGACATCCTCGACCCGGAGACCGGGAAGGTCGTCGGCGTCGCCATGGAGGAGCCCCCGGGCTGGGCCCGCTACACGCGCCTCATCATCAACAAGGTGCTCCTCCCCACACGGGTGAACATCTACGAGGAGGTGGGCGGCCCCGTCCTCCTCTCCATCTTCAAGCCGGGCCTGTTCCGGAACCGAATTCCCGTCACGACCGGGGCCGGCCGCCACCTCGGCCACTTCAAGACGAAGACCTTCTCCCTCGGCGGCGGGTTCTGGGTGCACGACGCGAAGGGGGAGCGGTTCGCGGAGGTGAAGGGGGACTGGAAGGGGTGGAACTTCCGCTTCCTCACGACGTCGGGGAAGGAGATCGGCCTCGTCGCGAAGAAGTGGGCCGGGCTCGGGAAGGAGTTCTTCACCTCGGCGGACAACTACGTCATCTCCGTCGAGGAGGTCGGGAAGGACCAGGCCGAGATCAACGCCCTCCTCCTCGCCGCCGGCCTCTCCATCGACATGGTGTTCAAGGAGGCGAAGTAGGGGCCGGTTTCGGGTGCCGGGGAGGCCGGGGGCACCCGCGAAGTCGACGGATCACGGGTAAACCTGGCGAGACTAATCCCCCGCCACGACCCGTTCGAGGGCGCGGCGGAAGGCGGGGACCCCCTCCCGGATGCTGCTGAAGGAGGAGGTCCATGCGACCCGGCCCTCGCGGTCGACGAGGACCTGGGTCGGGGCCAGGTGCACGCCGAGCGCCTCGAGGGCCGCGGCGTCGGCGAAGGCCCAGGGGCGGTCCTTCCCCTCGGCGGCCATGAAGGCGCGGCCCGAGGCCTCGTCCTCGAATCCGTTAACGAGGAGGAACGCGACGCCCTTCTTCTCGAACTCCTCCTCCAGCGGGCCCATCCCACGGATGAGCTGGACGCACATCCCTCAGGTGCTCCTCCAGAAGTCGAGGAAGAGCGGCCGCCCCTTGAAGGAGGCGAGATCGATGGGCTTCCCCTCCGCGTCGCGGAGGGTCGCCACGGGGAGCGGGGCCCCGAGCGCGAGGTCCGGCGGTAGCTGCGACGCCATCCAGGCGAAGGTGCCGCCGGCAAGGAGCACCAGGGCGCCGGCGATCCCCAGGGTCCACTTCAACGCGCGCTTCACCGTGCCTCCTTTCCCGTCCGGCGCAGGACCGGGCGGAGGGGGGATCCTACCCTCCCTTCGCAGCTCCGCCGCGTTGCCGCTTCCCCCGCTCCCATGGCTCGGCGGGACCGGGCACGACGACGAGGGAGGGATGGGGCGCCGGCGGCCCCCGGGGGACCCGGCCGGTGCGGGCGAGGATCTTCGCGCGGAGGCGCCTCCACTCGAACCGGATCTGCCCCGCCGTCACCGGGAACCGGGGGCCGGCGGCCGCATAGCGGATCTTCCGGGCGTCGAAGCCGTAGCCGCGGGCGCGGGCCTCGTCGAGGACCCGCGACAGGTAGCGGTCGAGGGCGGCGACCGGGTCCCTCCGGGCGCGGAACCGGTCGAGCTGGGGATGGTGGCGGTACCCCCTCGTCCGGCCCCGGAGGACGGCGCGGGCGAGCAGCCCCTCGCGCCACAGCGCCACGAGGCCGCGGGCGTCGAGGTGCCGGGGATGGAGGGACCAGAGTCTCATCGAGAAAGCGTACCCGGGGGGCGGCCGGGTACGGTGACCACGACCTTCCCGTGCACCCATGGCCGGCGGATGTCCTGCGGGAGCGTGATCCCGTAGGATGCCCCCCGGAGGCCGGACATGGGCACGAAGGGGCGGTTCATTCTCGCGGCGGCGGTGGCCGTGCTGGCAACGGTCACGTGGGTCCTCCTCCGGCCGGGGAGCGGTGAGAGGCCCTCGCTCCCTGCCCCCGCCCCGGCCGCGCTCCCGTCGAAGCCGGCGGTCCCTTCCGGGAGAGAGGCCGCTGCGGAACCCGCCTCCGCCCCGGCCGGCGCCGCCCGGCCCGAGGGACCTCCGGAGGAAGCGACCCCCTCGGATCCCGCCGCCGGGGCCCCGGGCACCACCAACATCGCGGGCACCGTCCTCGACGCCAACGGGGGAGCGCCCATCGCGGGAGCGCAGGTGATCGTCATCGCCGGGAACGCGGAGGGGCCCGCCGGTGGCGCCGCTCCACCCGCCTCCACGCCCCCCCTCGGCTCCGCGACCACCGACTCCGAGGGGAGATTCCGCATCGACGGGATCGCGCTGGGGGAGGGCGTCACGATCCGCGCATCCGCTCCGGGGTTCGGGCCGAAGTCCGAGTCCCTGTCCCTCCGGCCCGGGAAGGAGGCTCCCCTTTCCTGCCACGTCACCCTGGAACTGCCAGGGTCGGGCGTCCTCCGCGGGTTCGTCTTCCTTCCCGACGGCAAGCCCGCCGCAGGCGCCACGGTCCACGCATTCACGGAATGGGAATGGGAGTTCCGGAACATCGACCCCACCAGTGCGCCGAGACACAGGCCCGACCTCGCGGGGACGACGGGCCCCGATGGAGCCTACGAGGTGACCGGGCTCGCCATCGACACCGGCTACATGGCGATGGCCGTGCTTGCGGACGTCGGCCGATCCCGCCCCGTCCGCGAACTGCTCCCGACCGCAGGGACCCCCGTCGTCCCGGCCGACTTCCGGATCCTCGAGGCCGGGATGGTGCGCGTCCGCGTGCTCCTCCCCGACGGGTCCCCCTGCCGCGGGGCCTTCGTCGGCCTGCGTCCCGGGTATGGCAGGCCGCTCACCGAGGAGGAGCCGGGCCTCTACGTCATCCGGAAGGGGTTCACGGGCAGCCTCGTCGTGGAGGTGTCCATGGAGAACTGGATTCCCGCCCGGACCCACGTGGAAGTTCCCGAAATCGGAGACACATCACTCGACGTCCGGATCGAGAAGGGGGTCGCCGTCGCCGGGACGGTCACGGACGACGCGGGACGGCCCCTGGCCGATGTCCGGGTGTTCGTCGGCCGGCCCCCGGGCACGGAAGGGAGGCTCCCGCCCTCCAGGGGAGGGACATGGACGGACTCCGAGGGCCGCTTCCGGATCGAGGGGCTCCGGGACGGCATCCACCTCGTCGAACTCCCCGACAGGAAGGACGAAAGGGCCGCCGACGGGGCGGACGACGGCCTCCGGGTCAATGCGCCCGCGGAGGACATGCGGATCGTCATGCCGCGGGTCGGCTCCGTGCTCCTCCGCCTCGTCGTCCCCCCGGGAGTCGAACTGCCGGAGGAGGTGTCCACCTGGATCGAGCGCGAGCCCGAGGGTGGGACGGAGGGGCGCGTCGACCTCGCCGGCCCGCGCCTCCCCTGGTACCGCCGGCAGCACATCGTCTGGATCGACGGCGAGATCGAGGTGAAGGTCGCCGGAGGAGTCCCCGTGCGGGTCGTCGTGGATGCCCCGGGATTCGCCCGGCTCCGGAAGTCCGCCGTCGCCCCCGCCGGGGGGACCGTCGACCTCGGGGAAGTCCTCCTCGACCCCGGCCTCGACGTCGGGGGGCGCGTGGTGGACGGGGCGGGCGAGCCGGTGGAAGGGGCGACCATCTCCTTCGGCGTGGAGCGCTCCGCGGGCCAGGCGGCCATCACCACCGACGAGAATGGCAACTTCGTAGTCCCGCACTTCCCGCGCGGACGCACCGACTTCACGGTTTCGGCCGTGGGGTTCGTCCCGACGACCGCCACCCTGGAGTCCCCCGCCTCCGGTCCCGTCGTCGTCACGCTCCGCCGGGGCGCGCGGCTCACTGTCCGCGTCCTCGACGCGGAGGGCGCTCCCGCCGTCGGGACGCGTGTGCGCTGGACCCGGCCCGGAGGCGGGGTGGGGGACGCGGACTCGGAGGAGACCGGCCCCGGCGGGATCGTCGAGTTCCGGCTGCCGGCCGGACGCTGCGCGGTCGCCCTCCTCGACGAGAGGTGGAACCCGGTGGCGGACGCCGCAAAGGAAGTTGAACTGGTCGAGGGGGGCGCTTCCATTGTGGAACTCCGGCTGCCACGCCGGTGACCCTCCGCCCGGTGGATTCCCGGGCGATACCGGCCCCGGGAATCGCACAGGCCGGCCCGCCGCACGCGTCCGCGGCGAACCGGCCTGTCGTGGTGGAGGTAAAGGGATTTGAACCCTTGACCTCCTGATTGCGAACCAGGCGCTCTCCCAGCTGAGCTATACCCCCACCGGAGGATCCCTTCGATGGTAGCGGACCGGGGGGCCGCCGCAAGAGAAGTCGGACCGAATCCGGACGCCCTCCGGACGGCCCCCCGACCCTACAAGGAATGCCGTGCCCCCCCGGGGCGCGGCCCGTACAATCGCCCCCCTCGACTCCCTCGGGAGGGAGGGGCGCTCCCTTCCCGCGGGACTTCCCGGAGGCGCGATGGCGGGCAGGACAACGGCGTGCCCGAAGTGCAAGACCCAGCTCGACATCTCCGGATTCAAGCCGGGACAGCGGATCCGCTGCGGCTCCTGCAACACCGTCCTGCGGATCCCCGGCGAGGACGTCGCCGTCGCCCCCGTCTCCCGCCCCGTCTCCCCGGCCCCCCCCCCGCCCCCTCCCACCCCGCAGCCCCGTCCCGCCGCCGCGGCCCAGGCCACGCAGAAGATCACCCTCCCCCCGCCGGAGAAGAAGGACGACCTCATCGGGTACGCCGTCGGCGGCGAGTTCGAGATCGTCAGGAAGCTCGGCGAGGGCGGCTACGGCGCCGTCTACGAGGCCGTGGACCGGACCCTCCGGCGCCGCGTCGCCGTCAAGCTCATGCTCCCCGTCCGCGCGAGCAACAAGGAGTACGTCTCGAAGTTCTACCGGGAGGCCCGCACCGCGGGGCAGCTGAGCCACCCCAACATCGTCGCCATCCACGACGTCCGCAACGACGACAACCTCAAGACCCACTACCTCGCCATGGAGTACGTGGAGGGCACCACCGTCCACGACATCCTCCAGGAGAAGGGGTGGATGTCCGTCGAGGAGTCCGTGGACATCATCTCCCAGTGCTGCCGCGGCCTCGCGCAGGCCCACTCGAAGAACATCATCCACCGCGACATCAAGCCCGGGAACATCATGGTCACCCCGGGCAAGGGCGTGAAGATCGCCGACTTCGGCCTCGCCAAGGTGTTCGACGCCGAGGAGCAGGCGAAGTCGATGGTCATCGGCACCCCCTTCTTCATGCCCCCGGAGCAGTTCGAGGGCAAGGCGAAGGACGGCCGCACGGACATCTACGCGCTGGGCGTCACCTTCTACTACATGCTGACGCTGAAGCGCCCCTTCACCGGATCCACCCCCGCCCAGATCCTCGTCGGCATCATGACGAAGGACCCCGTCCCGATCATGGAGATCCGCCCCGAGCTCCCCGAGTCCCTCTGGAAGGTCGTCCGGAAGATGATCCACCGGGACCTCGACCAGAGGTACCAGGACTGCAACGCCATCCTCGACGACCTCGCCAGGATCGGCACCGGCGACGAGGGCGAGAAGGCCTTCTGCCCCGAGTGCGGCGTCCCCAACGACCCCGAGGCCGGCAAGTGCAAGGGGTGCGGCACCTCCATGCGCGAGCGCTGCCCCGTGTGCGGCGCGGAGGAGGACGCGGGCGTCAAGTTCTGCGGCGACTGCGGCTCCAACATCCCCCTCGAGAAGGAGGTCAAGACCCTCGCCCAGGAGGGGAAGGCGCTGCTGGCCGCGGGCGACTTCAAGACCGCCATCGAGCGCCTCAAGCTGGCCCAGGAGAAGTCCCCCGTCAACGCCGAGGTCATCTCCGCGCTGCGCGAGGCGGAGGGCCGCAGGGACGGCCTCGGCGACGAGCGCTCCGCCGTGAGCGCGCTCCTGGCCGCCGGCGACTTCGACCGGGCCGGCCAGCGCCTCAAGACCGCCCTCGAGACGTACCCCGGGGACGACCACCTCGTCCATCTCCAGGACGACCTCGAGCGCGCCCGCCAGGCGAGCCGCCGCGGCCAGGGGAAGTTCACCGTGCAGGCGCTCCTCAACGCCCGCCGATTCCCCGAGGCGAGGGAGGCCGCCGAGCGCCTCATGATGTCCGAGGGGCGGACCCCGGAGCTCGTGGAGCTCCTCGACAAGGCGAAGGCGGCGCTGGCGGGGGTGGACAGCGGCACCGCGAAGGCCCGCGCCTTCGACTCCGAGGGGAGCCCCGCCGCCGCCCTCGAGGCGTGGCGCGCCGTCCTCCAGCTGAGCCCCGACCTCGGCGAGGCCCGCCGCCGGGTGCGCGAGATCGAGGAGGCCATGGGGGCCGTGGACGCCCTCCTGGAGAGCGCGGGGAAGTCCCTCGAGGCGGGGAACCCCGAGGAGGCGGTCCACGCCATCGCCTCCGCCGGGGACCGCGCCTCCGCCGATCCCCGGATCCAGGAGCTCCTCGGCAGGGCCCAGGCCGCCGAGGAGGAGATGGAGGACGCCGTCGCGGCGGTCCGGAAGGCCGCGGGGGCGGGGGACCTCCCCTCCGCCGACGCCGCCCTGGGGAAGCTCCGCGGGAGGTTCGCCGGGGCGGCCGTCCTCCCCGCCCTCGAGGAGGAGGTCCGGGCCGCCCGCCGGGCGAAGGACCTCGAGGGGAAGGTGGAGGCCGTCGCCCGCCTCGTGGCCGCGAAGAAGTGGGTCGAGGCCCGGGACGCCGCCTCCGAGGTCCTCGCCGAGGATCCCGGCCACGCCGCCGCGAAGGAGGCCGACGAGAAGGCCCGCTTCGAGCTGGCCCGCGCCGCGGACCTCGTCTCCCGGGCCGGCGCCGCCGAGGAGGCCGGGGACCTCGCCGCCGCCGAGGAGGCGTGGCTCGAGGCCTCGGAGGCCAACCCCGAAGACGGGTCCGCTGCGGAGGGGCTGGAGCGGGTCTCCGCCCTCCGGAAGAGGCTCGACGCCCTGCGGACGGAGGCGGCGGCGGCGGAGAAGGAGGGGGACGCCTCCCTGGCCGTGGAGCGCCTCCAGGCGATCCTCGAGCTCTGCCCCTCCGACGGCGACGCGGCGAAGCGCCTGAAGGCCATCGAGGAGCGGGCCGCGGGCCGCCTCAAGGAGTTCCGCGAGGTCGAGGAGCTGCTGGCCGCGGGCGAAGTCGAGGAGGCCCTCGACCGTGCGAAGGAGATCGGGAAGCGGTTCCCCGGGGACGGCGAGGCGAAGGACATCCTCGGCATCGCCGAGCACCTCATCGCCACCCGCGACCTCATCCTCTCCCGCGTGGAGCGCCTCCTCGCGAGCCCCGGCCGGGAGCGGGAGGCGGCCAAGCTCGCCCAGGTGGCGCTGCGCGTCCTCCCCGGAGACTCCCGCGCCGCGACGCTGCTCGCGAAGGCGCGCTCCACGGGGCCGGAACACACCCCTTGAGCCGCCTCCCCCGCATCCACCTGCGGCCGGGCCGGCGATGGATGGCGGTGCGGCCCGGGGAGACCCTCCTCGACGCGGCGCAACGCTCCGGCGTCCCCCTCGGCTCCTCCTGCGGCGGCGTCGCCGCCTGCGCCGCCTGCGTGGTGCGGGTGCTCGCGGGGGCGGGGAACCTGACGCGGAGGACGCCCGCGGAGAGGCGGCTGGCGGAGAGGGAGGGCTTCGCCCGCGACGAGAGGGCGGCCTGCCAGGCGAGGGTGCGCGGGGACGGGGTGGTGACGACGGGGTACTGGTAGGAGGGTATGGCCCGCTTCCCCGCTCTCCGCATGGGAAATCTTCCCCTCATCCCCCTCCTGGCCCCTACTCTTGCATGTTCACCCGTGGGCCGTTAACTCAGCGGTAGAGTGCCATCCTCACACGGTGGAAGTCGCTGGTTCAAATCCAGCACGGCCCACCACCGAACCCGCCCGTCGCAGGCCGAAACCCGCATGCACTGAGGGTTTCAGACCGATCTGACCCATCGGACCTGCGGAACCTCGCAGACCCTCAGGGACCACGAAGGACCTTCGTTCGGGGGACAAGGAGGGGGACAAGATTTCGGGCCCCTCCCGGGGCGCCACAGCCGAAGCCCGCCCGGCCGCGTGCGCAGCCCACAGCGGCCCTGGAGGGCGGGGAGGAGGGGGATTGTCTCCACGCCCCTGATCCGCACCGCGGCGGGCCCACGGCGGGATGTGCCGACGCCGGGGGGCTCTACTTCACGGCCTTCCCTGCGGAGTCGAAGTAGAGGTTGCCAAAGCCGTTGCCGCCGCCCACCGGGTAGAACGAGACGTGCGGACGGCCCAACCCTGCAATCCGGAAGGTGAACTCGAACTTCCCGCTTCCCTTGCTCACCTCAACTCCGTGCTCGCCTTCGAGGTCGCCACCTGTGCAGTAGGCGGCCAAGTGAGCCTTGTCGTGGGAGGCCAAGGTGTAACTACCGCGTACCGTGTAGTCGGCGCCCGTCACGAAGGGCCCGGCAAGGCCGGTCACCTCCTCGACCTCAATTCGGTCTCCCTCGAATGCGAAGCCAGTGTCCCCCTTGTCGATCCACCCCGTGGGCTTCGTGTCCGCATGGGCGGGAGTGGCGGTCTCGATGAGGACGAGTCCTGTCGCGTCCCCGCCGCTTGAGGGGCAGAGGAGCAGTGCAAGCTTCCCCGGCTCGCTCACATTGAAGGGCAGACTCACTTCCCCGCTTCCCTTGGAGAGATGCTGCTGGGAGACCATTTGATCCTCGCCCCCTCCTGCGGGCTTGAGGAGGAGCACGAGGTCCGCGGACTCCCCACTCGCCAGGGAGTAGCGTCCGCCGAGGATGTAGGAGCCCCCCGCCTCTACCTGGCCCCGGGTCCCTCGGAAGTCCGTGATCTCCACGGAGTCCCCTGCGGAGAACTCAAGGGGAACAGCACGGAAGGGGACCGGAGTCGTGGCGCTCCCCTGGCCCTGCGTGGTCTCCTGTTTCCTCTCAGGCCCCCAGGAGCCCTCGTGTTCCCAACCGGGCTGAAACGAGGTCTCTGGCCCGGTCCCGAACCAGAGATGGCAGAACGCCGAACCACCTTCCGGGGGAGCCATCCAGAGGTGGGGGTATCCGAGTTCCACCATTCCGAACGTGAAATCGAACGTCCCGCTTCCGCGCTCAACGTCCATCTCCTTCTCGCCGTCGGAGCGACCGTTCGTTGTCGTGAGCGCGAGGTGGGCTCTCTCCGCCGAGGCCAGCGTGTAGCGACCGCGCACGCGGTAGACGCCGCCCTGCACGAAAGCGTCGTGGGTTCCGCGAACTTCGTCGAGAACGAGAGAGTCCCCGTCGTGGAACTCGGTCCGGGAAACCGCGAAGCCACGCATGGTGGGCGCGGGTCCCGCCGCTGCGCAGGAGGAGGCGAGCCCGGCCGCGACGAACAGGAGAAGTCGGAGGGTACGCATCGGGTGGCAATTGGACCCCGTTTGACGCTTGGGGTCAAGTAGCGACGCGGCTCGCCGGACCTACGGCGGGGTAGTCCGAGAGTTCACGCCCCCGGGGGGGGCGCGACTGCCGTCGATCTTCGCGTTCCGAAGGGCGACCCTCCCGCGAGCTAAGATCTGGGCAAGATGGCCGACAGAAGTGGACAGCTCCCGACGCTCCCTGCCCTGCCGGGTGTGGTGACCGTTGCACCAGGGGGAAGCCTGGTGTTGACTCGCCTCGAACCGGCCCGTGGACCCGGCGGCTCTCGACTCGCAGTTCAGCCACGTGTCCTGCGGGCCCCATCGAGACCTTGGGAAGGCCGGGCGTCCCTATTCGAGGGAGCGCCCCAGGAAACCATGGACCAGATCGCAGCTCGTCTCGCTGGGTTGTGGGGACTTCCAGTGACCTACGAGACGGGCTGGGACGATTAGGTTCCCACCGTGAGGCTCCCGTGAACACCAAGGAACAGGCTCGGCAGAGACTCCTTGAGCTGCTTCAAGAGGCAAGGGCATTCCTCACCCGACCGGACAACGACTACGCCTGGTCGCCCTGGGAAGGGCCGGAGATGGCACTGCGAGAGGTCGACGAGGTGATCTCGGCGATGGAGGCCGGGGGGATGCCTGACCACGGCCTCATCAGGGTATGGTTTGTGGCGACAGGTCCGATCCAAGAGGTCAGTGTCAGTAGCGGGTGGGGCGAGGAGTTCATCGGGTTGGCAGACCGGGTCGATGAGGCACTGGAGCGGTTGTTCCCTACGGCGGCTGGGGACGGAGCTACCGAGCATTGAAGTAGGTGGGCTATCCTCATGCTCCGCCTGCCGTCTGCCCGTGGAGGAGCATGATCAAGCCGTATGTCCGCGAGTTCACCGAGCTGCCCGGTGACCCCCTCGGAGGGGCCTCCGGGGCAAAACGGTTCTTCCATGTCGAGTTCCTGGGGAAGTCCGACAGCCCCGACTTCCCCTTAACGGTGGCCAACGAAGTCGTGGCATCCGAGTTGGGTCGCGCCCTCGGACTCAACGTCCCGTCGGTGATCACGCACTCCGTTGGCGGCGACACGCTCGTCCTCGTCCAGATGCTGGATCGCGATCCAAGGCTCCAGCATGGTCCCCCGGCGACAGCCAGGGCCCTGAAGGAGTCCGTCGAGGCTGACCCGCACGCCCTTCACGGAGCCATCGTCTTTGACCTGTACGTCGCCAACAACGACCGGGCCGTCGGTCCCGAGAGGCGCAATCTGGCGCTCGACCCCGAGGGTCGCCTTCAGCTCTTCGACCACGGGAACGCCTGTTTCTATCGGCCCCGCCCGACCGCGGGGGTGGAGTGCGGTATCACAAGGCTGACGAGCGTCGCGGCCGACCTGAAGAACCTGTTCGACATGGACCACAAGAAGAACCACTACCGCGAGTACCTGACGGACTGGGCACTCGTCGAAGAATGGTGTGCACGGATCAAGGAACTGCCAGACTTCCTCGTCGAGGGGATCGTCGCCCGGGTCCCCAAGGGGCTGGCACGACCCACCGCCGAAGAGCGAGGGGAGCTGGCCAGCTTCCTGGTGAAGCGGCGCACGTACCTGTTCGACCACATCGCCGGTAACCCCGCGCTGTTCCCGGGGCTGCCGCCGAGAGGGAGGAGTCGGTCATGAAGGACCTCCGCTACGTCCTCATCCGGTACATCCGGGACCGTGAGCGCATGGAGCCCCTGAACGCCGGGGTCATCCTCCAGGGGGAGGGTCGACTCGATCTCCGGCTCTCGCCCCATCTCGCCAAGCGGGCGGACGTCGAGACCCCCGTCTGGAGGAAGTGGAGGAAGTTCTTCGAGGACGAGGTCACGGGGGACGCCATCCCTCTCTTCCAGCCCTCGCGGGAGTCGCAGCAGTTCCTCCGCTACCTGGAGGGCCTCTGCTCCGGGACGGTGATGCTCAGCGCCCCCCTCGCGGTCTCCGTGGATGACGAGCGCGACTTCGCGACGGTCCTGGACTCCCTGTACCAGAGGCTCGTGGCCCCTCCCGAGGACGCCGTGTCCGGGCCGCCGAATCGACCGACGGCCAAGTTCCGCGAGATCGCCGAGCGCCGCAAGTACCTCACCCGCGGGATGAGGAAGGGTGCGTACATCACCATCAACAACAGGGCGCTGTGGATGCCCTACCGACAGGTAGAGAACGGCGAGTTGATCGCCATCGACAAGGTCGAGGTCGCCAAGGACCCGAATCGGACCGGCCTGGAGATCGAGAAACTCCCCTTGGTCGAGAGCAGGCTCCCTGCATTCCTGAGCGCTGGCGGCGTCAGGCCGACCCGGTACTTCCTGCTTGTCGATGAACTCACGGAGAATTTCACGGACCAGACCGACCACGACTTCAAGGCCATGCGCCGCGAGATGGAGGACAACGCGGCGAAGATCGCGAAGGTGGGTGGACGAGTCCTTCGGGGACTCAAGGAGGTCCAGGACCTCGCCGACGAGGTCGACTCCAAGTTGAGCCCGTTCACGGATACCTCCGAGCCGAGCTAGGCAGGTCGGCGCCTGCCCAAAGGGGGGTCCTTGGTGGAAGGGGCCGAACCCGGCCTTACGGGCTCCCTCCCCCGCCCCCTTCCCCTTCCCCTACTTCGGCTTGAGCTCCTCGTTCGGCTTGAGCTCCTCGTTCGGCTTGAGCTCCTCCTTCGGCTTCTGCTCCTTCTTCGGCTCGGGCTTCTCCTCCCCGCCGGGGAGATCGCCCGGTTGGAACCCCTCGCCCTTGTCGTCGATGACCCGGATCCGGTCGAGGAGGGCCTGGCGCTCCGCGTCGAGGGGCGGGAGCCCGGCGGCCTCGCGGCCCTCCACCACGCGGTCGGCGAGGCGGCGGGCCTTGCGGACGTACTCCGGGGTGCGGAGGAAATCGAAGTAGAGGAGGGCGAGGTCCCACTTCGCGTCGAGGTGGAGCGGATCCGCCCGGGCGGCCTCCTCGTAGAGCGCCACCGCCGTCGTGTGGTCCCCGTCGCCGGAGTGGACCCGCTTGTGGGCCCGCGCCATCAGGAACAGGGTCTCCGCGCGGAGGCTCCTCCCCCGCCCGTCCCGGAGCTTTCCGCCCGGATCCATGGCGTCGGCCCGCTCGAGGGCGGCGATGGCGGCCCGGAAGTGGGAGGTCGGGCCGGCGTCCCCCTGCGCGTCGAGGAAGATGGCCAGGATCTCCGCCCGGCCGAGCCCCTGGAGCACGCGGATGCCGGCCACGGGATCGGGGGCGGGGCGGCCGGCGAGCTCCCCGTAGACCGCGATGGCCTCCTTCAGGATCTCCCGGACCCCGGCGGGGTTCCCCATGGCGGCGTCGGCGGCGACCCGGGCCGTCTCCCCCAGCACCTCGGCGAAGGCGAGGGAGGCCTCGAAGTCCGCGGGGTCCCCGCGCCGGAGCTCCTCCGCGAGGCGGCGGGCCCGCGCCAGCTCCGCGGCCCCCCCGGTCCGCCGCAGGGCGGAGACGAGATCGAGAGCCGACTCCCGCTCCCAGGGGCGGGCCTTCACGACCTCCTCGAGGGCGTCCACGGCGCGCCGGGCCCCCCCCTCGGTCCGCAGCAGGAGCCGCCCGAGGGCGCGGAGGATCTGCACCCGGTCGTCCACGGCGCCGAGGGCGGACAGCAGCCGCCGCTCCGCCTCGGCGGGGTTGTCGAGGGCCAGCTGGGCCCGGAGGATCCAGGCGTCGGCGTCCCGCGTCCCCCCCCTCACCAGGTCCTCCAGCTCCCGGTGGGCGTCCCCGGCGTTCCCGCCGGCGAGATCGAGCATGGCCCGGAGCACGCGCCGCCGATCCCCCCCGACCCCGAGCCCCTCCATCTCCACCACGAGGGTCCGCGCCTCGGGGAGCCGGCCCGACCGGACGAGGCTCTCGAGGCGGAGCAGCGCCGCCTCCCCGTTGCGCCCCCCCCTCCCCGGCGGGTCCCCGGCGAGGAGGTCGGCGGCGCGGGAGAATTCCCGCAGTTTCATGAGCCCCGCGGCGGCGCGCCGCCGGGCGGGGCCGTCGGGGAGGGACCCGGCGGAGAGGGAGAGGAGGGCGCGCCGCGCCTCCACGGTGCGCCCCTCGCCGAGGGCCGTCTCGGCCTCGGCGAGGGCCGGGGGAGGGCCGCCGCGCCCCGCGGGACCGCAGGCCGCGGCCGCCGCGGCCGCCAGGCAGAGGATCACGCCGGGGAGGAGGAGCCGGGGTCGTCCCATGCCGGTATCGTAAGGCCCATGCGCCTTCGCGCCTTCGTCCGGTTGTCCCGCGAGGAGTTCGAATCCGTTCCGGAGGAGTTCCGGCGGGGGGTCGCGGGCCCCGTCGTCATCCGGCGGGCGAAGCACCACCCCCGCATCCGCGGCTACTGCACCCTCGGCATGTGCGTCCCCGTCTCCACCATGTTCACCCTCGGCGAGGAGAGCCTCTCCACGGTCTTCCTCTGGTACGGCTCCTTCGTCTCCTGCGCCATGCGGGACCCGGAGTTCGACGTCGCGGCGGAGGTGCGGGAGACCATCCGCCACGAGATCCGCCACCACATCGAGGACAGGGCCGGCTCGCCGGCGCTCCGCAACGAGGACGCCGCCGAGGAGCAGGACGAGCGGCGGCGCTCGGGGCTCCCCTTCCGGGCCGGCTACTGGCGCCTCGGGGAGCGCGTGGAGGAGGATCTCTGGAGGCTCCACCACGACCTCTTCCTCGAGGTGGTGCTCGACGCCCGGGCCGCGGCGAGGGCCCGGAGGCGCGGGCTCGGCCTCTCCTGGGGCGGGGAGCGGCTCGACATCCCCGCGGAGTCCATGGCGGCGCTCCCCGCCTTCGCGGAATTCCCCGGCGAAGGGGAGGCCGGGGAGGGGGAGCGATGCGGGGATCTCACGGTCGTGGTCCGCACGCGATGAACGGGACGGCGGGATCGGGGTTGCACCTTCCGGGCTACAATCCCCGGGTCTCGGGGAGGAAGGGATCCATGGGCACCGGTCCGGCCGCGACGCGGGAGTCGCTCCCCGTCCGCGCCCTCCGCCGCCGCCTCCTCCTCCCGCTCCTCCTCCCCCTCCTCCTCCCCCTCCTCCTCGCCGCCTGCACCGAGGAGGGGCCCCTCGTCATCGGCGGACCGGGGGTCTTCGAGAGGCCGCGCGCCGTGGCCGCCGCCGGGGGGATTCTCGCCGTCATCGACACCTCCGGGGATCTCCGCCGGTTCACCTCCGAGGGGATCCCCGACGGCCGCCACCCGGTGATGCCCCCCGGCGCCCGCCGCGGCTACCCCCTCGGGCTCCTCCTCCGGCCCGACGGCTCCACCCTCGTCGTCCACACCCACGAGGCGGCCCTCGTGACCTACGACCGGGAGGGGAGGGAGCGGGCCCGCATCGGCAACGGCGGCGTGCGGGAGGGGGAGTTCTGCATGCCGCAGCGCGCCGTCGTCTCCGGCGGGCGGTACGTCGTCTCCGAGTTCGGCTACGAGGAGTGCCGCCGCGTGCAGGTCTTCTCCCCCGACGGGACGTTCCTCCGCCGCATCGGCGGGCCCGGCACCGACGCGGTCTTCGAGCGGCCCATGGGGCTGGCCGTGGACGAGGCCGGCGTCCTCTGGGTGGCCGACGCCGCCCACTTCCTCTGGCGCTTCGACCTCGACTCGGGACGGCTCCTCGACAGGATCGGAGGGGAGGGGGGCGGCGCGGGCCGCCTGCGCTGGCCCACGGGGGTCGCCGCCGTCCCCGGCGGCGGCGTCGTCGTCTGCGAGGCGGGCAACCACCGGCTGCAGCGCTTCGACGCGGCGGGCCGCTCCCTCGGCGTCTTCGGGCGGGCCGGAGCGCTGCCCGGGGAGTTCCGCGGCCCCTACGACGTCGCCCTCGATCCCCCCTGGCTCTTCGTCGCCGACACCGAGAACCACCGCGTCCAGCGGTTCCGCTTCGACGCCCTGCCCTTCGCGCCCCCCGCCGAGGAGGTCCGATGAAACCGCTCCACGCCGCGGCTGCCGCCGCGGCGGCCGCCGCCCTGCTCCTCCTCGCGGTGGCCCCCGCCGCCCGGGCCGACGTCACCGTCACCTCCCGGCTCGGCTTCGACGGCGGCCACGTCCCGGGCAGCGTCACCCCCGTCCGCATCGAGATCTCGAGCAGCGAGAAGGAGCCCGTCTCCTGCACCCTCCGGGTCCTCCCCTCCCGGGGCGGCGTCGTCGGCGGCGGGGGCGGGTTCACCACGGAGACCACGGTCTTCCTCGCCCCCGGCGCCCGCAAGCGGCTGACCCTGCCGGTGCTCGCCGGCCTCTTCGCCTTCGACGCCGAGTGGCGCATCTCCATCGAGACCGACCGCCGGGTCCTCCTGCGCCACGGGACGAACTACAAGGAGGGGAAGTCCCTCGACGACGTCGTGGGCTCCGCCGCGGCCATCCAGGCGACCCCCTTCTCGCCGACGGACGCCTCCCGCCTCGTCGTGGGGCTCCTCGGGGCCCCCGCGGGCGGGCTCTCCTGGATGGAGGACATCCCCGACGGGGCCCCGGCCTCGGCGGTGGCCCCCAACCCGTGGCGGGGCCACCGCCTCCTCGGCCCCGACGGCAAGGGGACCATGGCCCTCCCCTCCTTCGTCGCCGTGGACGTCCCCACGGCGCCGGACCCGTGGATCTGCTACGAGGGCTTCGACGCCCTCCTCTGGATCGATCCCGATCCCGACCAGATGAAGGACGCGGCACAGCTCGACGCCGTGCTCGAGTACGCCGCCCGCGGGGGGATCCTCCTCGTCGCGGCGACCCCCGGCGCCCGCATCCCCGGGGGCTCCCCCCTCGCCGCCGCCCTTCCCGCCGCCGTCGCCGGCCACGACGACGCCTCCGCGGACCTCGTGCTGTCGGGCCTCTGCCGCGGGTCCCCACGGGGGACCGCGGGCCGGGCCCCCGTGTCCGTGGCCCGCCTCGAGGGGGTCCGGGGCCGGGTCCTCCGCTCCCTCGACGACGGCCGCCCCCTCGTCGTGCGCGGAGACTACGGGCTCGGCTCCGTGGTGCTCCTCGCCTTCGACCCCCGGGGGCTCGGTTCCTCGGGCATCGAGGACCGCGCCTCCCTCCTCCTCGCCCTCTTCGGGGCGGCCGCGGGCCCCGGACCCGACGAGGAGGACTACCAGGGCGCGGGGGTGCAGGCCGTCGTCGGCCACCTGCGGAAGCGGTTCATGACGCCGCCGCCCCTCGGGCTCCTCGTCCTCGGGCTGGCCGTCTACGTGCTCGCCATCGGCCCCGTGGACTACTTCGTCCTCAAGCGGAAGAAGAAGCTCCGGCGCACCGTCGTCACCTTCCCCCTCATCGTCCTCTCCTTCACGCTCCTGGCATGGGGGGCCTCCTTCCTGCTCTTCGGCGGCGAGGCGGGCAAGGCGCGGGTGGCCTTCCTCGACTTCGCCACGGCGCCGGGGAGGGACGGGGACGTCTACCGCGGCCTCGACTTCCTCGGCACCTACTCCCCCACGGGGACGAGCCTCGAGGCCTCCTGGGACGCCCCCCGCTCCTTCGTCGCCTTCCCCTGGCTCGGCTCGGGGACGGGCTACGGGGGGCAGGGGGACTCGGGGGGGCTCGAGGGGCTCGCCCGCATCGCCCCCGACGGCCGCCCCTCGGCCCTCGTGGACGTGCCGCTGCGCTCCCACCGCACCGTGCAGGCGCGCTTCTCGGGCACCGTCCCCGCCGCCCTCTCCACCTCCCTGCACGAGGGGGAGGGGGGGACGACCCTCTCCATCACCAACGGGTTCAGGATCCCCGTCCACGACCTCCAGGTCGCCTGGGGCCGGTCCGTCACGTCGCTGGGCGACCTGGCCCCCGGGGACCACGTGGAACTCCCCCTCGCCGCGAAGGGGCAGGGCTGGTCCCGGCTGAAGGCATCGGGCTTCCTCCCCCAGCCCCTCGGGGGCGGCGGCGGCTTCTTCGGGGGGGAGGACGACTTCGTGCCCCGGGACGGGACCCCGGAGGCCGTCGAGGCGTCGCGCCGGGCCATGTCCCGGGCCGGGGCCGGGGCGACCTTCACGACGCTCCTCGCGCGGGAGGGGCGGACCGGGGGACGGCTCGCCCGGGCCCTCGCCCGCCAGGGCATCGACCTCTCCCGGCAGGCCCTGGAGGGGCGGCCGGTGCTCGTCTGCTGGTGCGACGCCGACCCCCTCGGCATCCTGCCCGAGGCGAGGGACGTGGACTCGACGGTGGTCGTGGTGCGGAGCGTGGCCGGGTACGCCGGCGGGGAGGACGAATGAGCATCGTCAAGCTGGAGCAGGTGGAGAAGCGCTACAAGGACGTGCACGCGCTGCGCGCCGTGGACCTCGACATCGCCGAGGGGGAGGCCTTCGGCTTCATCGGGCCCAACGGCGCCGGGAAGACCACCACCCTCAAGATCCTCGCCACGCTGCTGCGGCCCACCTCGGGGCGGGCGCTGGTGTGCGGCATCGACGTCTCGCGGCGGCCCGACGAGGTGAAGCCCCTCATCGGCTACATGCCCGACGTTCTCGGCGTCTACGACGACATGCTGGTGCAGGAGTACCTCGAGTTCTTCGCCGCCGCCTACCGCATCCACGGGGAGAAGCGCCGCCAGGTCATCGACACGGTGCTGGAGCTGACGGACCTCGGCGGGAAGCGGGACGCCCAGGTCCGAAGCCTCTCCCGCGGCATGGGGCAGAGGCTCGGCCTCGCCCGGGTCCTCCTCCACGATCCGAAGGTGCTCCTCCTCGACGAGCCCGCCGCCGGCCTCGACCCCCGCGCCCGCATCGAGTTCAAGGAGCTGGTGCTGGAACTGCGCCGCATGGGGAAGACGCTCCTCATCTCGAGCCACATCCTCGGCGAGATCGGGATGATGTGCAACACCATCGGGATCATCGAGCAGGGGAAGATGCTCTTCTCCGGCTCCATCGAGGAGGTGAAGAAGCGGGTCCGCCCGGGGCGGCGCGTGACGGTGCGCGTCCGCGAGGAGCCGGAGCACGGGAGGACCCACGCCGAGGCCATGGAGATGCTGCGCGGCCACCCCCACGTGGAGGCGCTCCGGCCCGCGGACCCCGGCTTCGAGGTGCTGCTGCGGGCGGAGTGCGAGGACGTGAGCGTCATCTCCGCGGACCTCTCCGCACGGGGATTCCGGATCCTCCACTTCGCGGAGCAGGCCGTGGATCTCGAGGAGGTCTTCCTGCACGTGACCAAGGGGGTCGTCTCCTAGCCCGCCCGTGAAGGCCTTCCCCGGTCCGCTCGGCCGCCTGCGCGATCCCCTGCTGGAGCGGGACTACGTCCGCCTCTGCTCCCGCCCCTCCTTCTTCCGCAACCGCTGCCTCGCCGCCCTCCTCGCCGGGATGGTGGTGCTCCTCGTCTACGGGGTCTCCGCCGCCGACGACGCGCCCATGGACCGCATGGGGCGCTCCGTGCACCTCGCCTTCACCTGGACGGCGGGGCTGCTCGCGCTGCTGGCCGCCGTGGGGGAGGCCGCCGTCGCCATCCCCACGGAGAGGGCCACCAACACCCTCGTCGTCCTCCTCACGGTGCCCCTCTCCACCAGGCGCCTCGCGGCGGGGTTCCTCGGCTCCCGGCTCCTCTTCTCCCTCACGGGCCTGCTGGCGCTGCTGCCCATCGAGGGGTTCGCCCTCCTCCTCGGGGGCGTCTCCGGGACCGACCTCCTCCTCTCCGCCGCCGCCGTGGGGACGGCCGCCGTCTACGGGGCCTCCGTGGGCATGCTGGCGGGGAACGTTGCCGCCACCCACCGCGTCGCCCTCGGCCGGTCCATCGCCTTCCTCCTCTTCCACGTGGTCCTCCTCCCCTCCCTGTTCGGCCTCGCCGCGGCCCTGATCGAAACCCGCTGGCGGGGGGACCCCGGGATGGACGGGGTCCAGGAGGTCCTCGGGTGGTGCGCGGGGATCTCCGTCTTCTCCTCCCCCCTCGGCCCCCTCATCGTCCTCTCCTCCGGGGGGCTGCCCATCCCCTACCCGGTTCCGGGGTGGGTCCTCCACGGGGGCCCCGCCCTCCTCGCGGCCCTCCTCGGGCTCCTCTCCCTCCGGACCGCGGGGAATCGCCTCTCCCTGGAGACGGAGAGCGGGATCGTCGCCGCCGGGAGGACCGCGAAGCGCTCCGCCGCCGCGGGCCGCGCCCCCGGCGGCGTGTGGAGGTTCCCCCTCCTCTGGAAGGAGTCCCGGCCCGCCCGGGAGTGGTGGAAGCGGTGGGCCCTCCGGGTCTCGGTCGGGGGACTCTTCCTCGTCCTCTGCTGGATCTTCGTCGACCCGAAGGTACAACGGAACCTGGCCAACGAGGACGGCGGCCCCGGGCGGCGGTACTGGTTCTACGACGCCTTCATCTCGCTTCCCGTCTGGCTCCTCGCCCTCGGGTTCCTCCCCCTGTCGGCCACCCTCGTGGCGGAGGAGCGGGAGAAGCAGTCCTTCGACCTCCTGCGGGCCACCCCCCTCTCCCCCGCGGAGTGGTTCCTCGCCCGCCCCCTCGGCCTCGTCGTCAAGGCCTGGCCCTTCTTCGCGGGGATGCTGCTGCTCACCCTCTACGGGGTCGGCGCGGGCATCGTCCACTGGCTGAGCCCCCTCTGCTGGGCCGCGGGGGCGATCCTCGTGCTCCCCGGCCTCGCCCTCCTCGGCTTCCGCCTCGGCCTCAAGGCCCCCACGGTGCGGGCCGCCAACCGGCGGGCGGGGTTCGTCCTCGTCTTCCTCGTCTTCGGCTACCCCATGACCCTCGGGTTCCTCGCCGCCCTCTTCCGCTGGAACGACGACGGGCTCTTCCTCTTCGGGCTCAACCCCTTCTTCGCGATGTCGAGCCCCCTCGTCCTCCTCGCCCGCGCCATGGACGACTCCCCGGACAGGGAAGTCCTCGTCATGGGCATCTCGGGGATCGTGGGGGGCCTCCTCTGGTTCGGCCTCGGGGCGCTCCTCTGGCGGCGCCTTCCGGGGATGGTGCGGGACGCGTTCCACGGCAAGGGCGCGGGATGAGGGCGGTTCTCGGCAGGGACTTCGTCGCCGAGGGGTGCCGGGACCGCGCCTTCGCGCTCCGGACCCTGGCCGGCGGGGCGGCGGCCCTCCTCCTCGGGACGCGGGCCCTGACGACGCTCGGGGGGGTCGCCCTCGACGAGGCCGGGGCCGAGGCCTTCCGGGGGATCACGGCGGCGCTGTTCCTCCTGCTCGCCGCGGCCACGCCGGCGCTGCTCGCCCCGAGCCTCCTCGAGGAGCGCCGCGCCGGGACCCTCGACCTCCTCCTCGCCTCCCCCATCGGCGTCACGGGCCTCGTGGCGGGGAAGCTCCTCTCCCGACTGGGCACCGTCCTCACGTGGGCCGCGGCGGCGCTCCCCCCCCTCTCCCTCGCGCTGCTGTTCGGGGGCACCCCCTGGTCGCGATTCTTCGACGTCGCCGCGGGGCTCCTCGGCACCGCCGTGGAGGCCGGCGCCCTCGGGCTCCTCGTCTCCTGCGGCGCCCGGAGGACCGCCACCGCCGCCCTCCTCGCCTACCTCCTCCCGGCGCTCCACTGGGGCATCGTCCCGGCGCTCCGGCAGGCGGGCCTCGCGGGGACGGGGTCGACGTGGGAGGCGGTGCTCGCGGGGACCACCCCCCTCCCCTTCCTCGAGGGGGCCCTCCCCGGGGCGGGACTGCGCTTCCTCCTCTTCGCCCTCCTCCTGGCCGCCGCGGCGCTGCCCGCGGCGGGGTTCCTCCTCCTCCGGGAGGCGCCGGCGCGCCGGGCGCCGCGGCGCCGCCGGATGCGGCTCCCCTTCGAGGACCGGGTCCGCGCCCTCCTGTTCCGGGACAACCCCGTGGCGTGGAAGGAGTCCCTCTTCCTCGACACCGCGTGGTCGCGCCTCCTCTTCCTCCTCCTCGCCGGGGTCCTCCTCGCGGGCGAGGCCGCCTTCACGGTCCTCCAGGCGAGGGGGCGATGGGACGCGGAGACGAACCAGGCCTGGCTCCTCGCCTGCTTCTCGGCCCTGGCCGGCGTGGCCGCGGTGCAGGGGGCCTCCACCGCCTCGGCGGAGAAGAACGGCCCCACCTTCGACATCCTGCGCGCCACGCCCCTCACCTCGGGGGAGATCGCCCGCGGGAAGCTGGCGGGGCTCTCCGCGGGGCTCTGCCTCCTGATGGCCGTCCCGCTCTCCCACGTCGCGCTGTCCGTGCCCGCGGACTACCTGACGGGGAGCGCCGCCGCGGTCACCGCCGTCGCGGGCCTCTTCCTCGTCGGGAACGCCGCCGTCCACGGGCTCGCCTGGGGGTTCGCCACGCGCACGGGGACCGGGGCCGTGGCCGGGGCCGCCTCGTTCATCGCCTTCTCCCACGGCTCCTGCGGCCTCCTCTGCCCCGCGGCCATCGGGGCGCTCCTCGTGAAGGCGGCGCGGAAGTCCGCCCCCTCCTTCGAGTACCTCGGCCTCGTCGTGATGCCCGCCGTCCTCTGCGGCTTCCCCTGGTTCCTGCTCTACACGGCCCCCCTCTCCGTGGACGCCATGGGGAGGGGAGGGGACGGCGGCCTCCGGGGGGGGCCCGGGACCTTCAACCTCATCGGCCTCGTGGTGTTCCTCGGGATGACGGCCCTCTTCGCCCTCTACGACGCGCGCCGCATGCCGGCCCTCCTGGAGCGGGAGATGTTCCGGCTCTCCCGGGGGGAGACCGACCACTGGGACGGCCCCGAACGGATGCGCGCGCAGATGATCCTCTGGGAGGCGCAGGCCGTGGCCATCGCGAAGCGGGCGAAGGCGGAGGACGCTGCACGGGGGAAGACCCCGGGAGGGCTCCCGTGAGGGCGGTCCTCGAGCGGGACTTCCTCTCGGAGATCGTCCGCCCGCGGACCTTCTGGTTCCGCTCCCTGGCGGCGGTGGCGGTCTCCGTCGTCGTGCTCGGCATCGCCTTCGACAACCACGCCTACTGGCTCCAGGCCCCGGACCGCGCGGCCCGGGAGATCTTCCTCGGGGGGGCCTTCACGCTGCTCGGCCTCCTGGCGGTGCTGACCCCCCCCACGGTCGTCGGCTCCGTCCTCGACGAGCGGGTCCGGGAGACCCTCCCCCTCGTGCTGGCGGCCCCCGTCCGCCCCTCGGGCTTCGCCCTGGCGAAGCTCCTCGCCCGCTCGGGGACGGTCTTCGCCTGGGCGCTGGGGGCCGTGGTCCCTCTGACCGCCCTCCTCCTCCTCGGCGGCGTCTCCGCGGGGGACATCGCCACCCTCGTCCTCGTCGCCGTCGGGTCCGTGGTGGAGATGGCCGCCTTCGCCCTCTGGATCTCCACCGTCTCCCGGCGCATCGCCACGGCCGCCATCCTCGCCTACCTCGCCCCGGCGCTGCGCTGGGGGGCCTCCATCGGCTTCGCCGCCCTGTTCCTCTCTCCTCCCACGGAGCCCTTCCGGCAGCTCGCGACCCCGGCCGTCCAGGAGGCCTCCTTCCTGCTCCTCTCCACCACGCCACTCCTCGCCGCGGGCCGCCTCGCCGACGCGAGGGAATACGACCGCGAGGTGCAGAGGGCGCTGCGGAGGGGAACGGCGGACGCATCCCCCGTGTTCATGATGACGCCCCGGGGACCGAGGTACGTCCCGCCCCCTCCCCCGCGCCCGGTCCCCGTGCCCTTCGCCGCCCGCCACCCGGGCATCGTCTACCTCGCCTGGTCCCTCCTCTTCGCGCTGGCCGCCGTGGCCGCCGCCGGGCGGCGGCTCGCGCGGGAGGCGGAGCCGAGGAGCACCTTCTTCGCCGACCTCTTCGCCTCCGTGATCGGGAGGGGGCGCCGGGGGGGCCGGAACCTCCGCGGCTCCCCCCCCGGGGAGGGGAACCCCATGGCCTGGAAGGAATCGCGGCTGCTCAACACCGCCGCGTCGCGGCCCCTCTACTACGGGGTCCTCCTCCTCCTCCTCCTCTCCGTGGTGGTGTACCTCCTCGCCTGCTTCTTCCACCCCAACGCGAGGGACATGGAGGAGGGGGCCCTCGGGGTCCTCGCGGGCCACGGCTGCCTCCTCGGCCTCGTGGCCGTGGTGGCCTCCGCCGCGGGCATGGCCCACGAGCGGACGACGGGGACCCTCGATCTCATCCGGGCCTCCCGGATCACGCCGAAGGAGTTCTTCCGGGGGAAGGCCCTCGGGGTCGCCCGTGGCCTCGGCTTCCTCTCCCTCTTCCCCGCCCTCCTCCTCATCATCTGCCTCGCCACGGGGATCCTCGCCGCCCCGGCGATCCTCGCCTCGGTCTACGCCCTCCTCCTCTCCCTCGCCTTCTGGACGGGGACGGGGCTCCTCTGCGGGATGGTCACGCTGCGGACCGGCACCGCCGTGAGCCTCGCCGGGGGCGTCTACGGGATCTTCATGGTCGGAGTCCCCCTGCTGGCGGCCCTCCTCGGGCAGGTCTTCAAGGCGCGCGACGCCGCGGAGTTCCTCGTCGGCCTCTGGCCCCCGGGGACCGCCTACCTCTTCCCCGAGGCGATGCTCCGGTGGACCTACCCCCGTTTCCCGGGGAGCGATTGGACCACGCGGCTCAACGACGACCACGAGTCGGCCGTCTTCTGGACCGCCGTCCTCACCGTCGCCGCCGTCGCCCTCCACCTCCTCGGCCCCCGCCTCTCCGCCCGCCGCTTCGAGCGGGAGCGGGAGAACGGATGAGGGCGGTCCTCGAGCGGGACTTCCTCCGCGAGGTCTCCCGCGGAAGGGCCTTCCTCGTCCGCTCCCTGGTGGCGGCCATCCTCTCCGCGGCCATCCTCGTCGTGGCCGCCGTGGAGTACGACGAACTGGCCCGGCGCGCCGACGAGGTCGCCGTGGATCTCTTCCGGGCCGGGGCCTTCTCGCTGCTGGCGCTGCTCGCCCTCTGGACCCCGCCCATGACCGTGGAGGCGATCCTCGAGGAGCGGCAGCAGGGGACCCTCTCCCTGGTGCTGGCCGCCCCCGTCCACCCCGCGGGCCTCGCCCTCGGGAAGATCCTCGCCCGCTCCGGCGCCGTCCTCTCCGGGGCCCTGGCCGCGGTCCCCTGCCTCGCGGTGCCGCTGCTCCTCGGCGGCGTCCCCTGGTCCTCCGTCGTGGCCCTCGTCGTCACCACCACGGCCGTCGTGCTGGAACTGGCGGCCTGGTCGGTCTTCGTCTCCAGCATCTCGAAGCGGCTCGCCACGGCCGTGGTGCTCGCCTTCGTCCTCCCGGCGGCGCGATGGACGGCGTGGGGGGCCCTCAACGCCTGGGCGGGGGACGGCTCCTTCCATGAGTGGACGGTCCCCCTCGTGACGACCTTCCCCCTCGGCCCCCTCATGGAGATCATGGAGCCGGGCCTGCTGGCAAAGGAGGTGGGGAGCATCGGGTCCGGGCCGCTTCCCCCCTTCTGGACCTTCCTCCTCGCGCAACCCTGGTGGAGCTGCCTCGCCTTCTCGGCCCTCCTCGCCGCCCTCTCCGCGGCGGCCTCGGCGCGGCGGCTGGCCCGGGAGGAGGAGCCCTGGTTCCTCACCCTGCCCTCCTTCCTCCGGCGGACCGCGAAGGCGGCGGCGCCGCGGCCCCCCGCGTCCCCCTTCCCCTCACGCCTTCCCCGGGTCCCGACCCTGCGGCGCCTCTTCGGCCACGGCAGTCCCGGCCTCAACCCCGTGGTCTGGAAGGAGGCCCGCCAGCTCAACACCGCCACCTCGCGGCCCCTCTACTACACGGTCCTCGTGGTGCTCCTCTGCATCTTCGCCGCGGGTATCGGCGATGAGAACGAGCGGGACGTCTGGCGCTCCCTGTCCGCGGAGATGGTGCTGCTCTGCCTCGTCGGCTGCGTGCAGGGGGCGGCGGCCTTCGGCCACGAGCGGAGCCAGGGCTCCTACGATCTCCTCCGCTCCTCCCCGCTCCCGGCCTGGGACATCGTCCTCGGCAAGGTCACGGGCGGGGTCGTCGGCCTCGGCTTCCTCGCCGCCGTCCCCCTCTGCCACGTCGTCATCGCCTCCCTGTCGGGGACCGTGGAGTTCATCCCCACCCTGGCCGCGCTCCTCCTCTGCTCGACCCTCCCCGTCTACTGGACCGTGCAGGGGCTCTCCTGCTCCGCCAACCACGAGAAGGTCCGCCCCGCCATGGTGCGCGCGCTGGCGGCCTTCGGCACGGTCCTCGTGGCTGCCCCTCTCCTCGGCAGCCTGGGGAGGAAGATCGGCATCCTCGACTGGCGGGATTCCCAGTGGTTCCTCATGGCCACCCCTCCCGCCACCGTCTTCGGGACCCTGGATGGGTTCCAGGACCTCTTCCGGAACCACACCTGGAACTGGGAGGGGGAGGAGGAGAAGGCCATGGTCTGGTGCGTCCTCATGGCGGCGGGCGCCGCGGCCCACGTGATCCTGATGCGCTTCCGCCTCGCCGGAAGGTTCGATGCCGATCGCGAATAGGTGCCTGGAAGGTGCCTGGCACAGGGTGGAGGGGAAAATCCTGCGGTGACCCTGCCATGCCAAGCCCCCTTGGAATCCCGTTCCGCGCCTTCGGCGCGGTTGCGCCCCTTTTGGGGGGGTGCGGGGCGGGGACGGGGGGGGCCGGCCCCCGGCG
>CAYJMF010000048.1:0-35098 GCA_964370855.1 uncultured Planctomycetota bacterium
CCCCCCGGCCCCCCCCGGTGGGGGCCCCCCCCGCGGGCGGGGGCCCCCCGCGGAACCGTCGCCCAAGGGCCCCCCCGGTCACACCCCCCCGCCCCCCCATCCCGCCGAAAGCATGACGGGCGTCACGGTCGGTCCCGATCCCCCCTTGAACCCCGCTCCGCGGCCAATTAGGAATTGAGGAGCAGGAATTCCCATTACCGGCAGCCGCTCCAGAAGGAGGTCGTCCCGTGCGCATCACGTCATGGGTGGTCGGCGCCCCCGGAAAGCCGATGGCGAGGAAGAGCCGCAACGAGTCCCCCGGCGAGGGGCAGGTCCTCGTGGAGGTGGCCGGCTGCGGCGTCTGCCACACCGACCTCGGCTACTACTACGACGGCGTCCCGACCCGCCATCCCTTCCCCCTCACCCTCGGCCACGAGGTGAGCGGCCGCGTCGTCAAGACGGGCAAGGGGGCGGAGAAGTGGAACGGCCGGGCCGTCGTGGTGCCCGCGGTCATGCCCTGCGGCTCCTGCGACGCCTGCCTCCACGGCCACGGCTCCGTCTGCCCGACCCAGATCTTCCCCGGCAACGACGTCCACGGGGGCTTCGGCACCCACCTCGTCGTCCCCGCGGCGGGCCTCTGCCCCGTGCCGGACCTCGCGGACCGGGTCCAGAACGTGGCGGGCCTCGACCTCGCCGCCCTCTCCGTCATCGCCGACGCCGTCTCCACGCCGTTCCAGGCCATCTACCGGAGCGGCCTCGAGCGCGGGGACCTCGCCGTCTTCGTCGGCCTCGGCGGGGTCGGCGGTTTCGGCGCCCAGATCGCCGCCTCCCGCGGCGCCGTCGTGGTGGGCATCGACCCCGACCAGGGCCGCCTCGACGCCCTCGTGCCGTACGGGGTCAAGGCCGGGTTCCGCCCCGACCTGCTCGACGCGAAGGCCCTCAAGGGCGCGGTGCGGGATCTCGCGAAGGAGAGGAGGATCCCCTCCTGGCGCCACCGCATCTTCGAGTGCTCGGGGACGAAGGGGGGCCAGGAGACCGCCTTCAACCTCGTGGGCCACGGCTCCTACCTCTCCCTCGTCGGCTTCACCACGGCGCGGGTCGAGGTGCGCCTGTCCAACCTCATGGCCTTCGACGCCACGGTCCAGGGCAACTGGGGCTGCCTCCCCAAGTACTACCCCGCCGTCGTGGACCTCGCCCTGTCCGGGAAGGTGGCCCTGGAGCCCTTCATCGAGCGCCGCCCCATGTCGTCCATCAACGAGACCTTCGCGGACCTGAAGGAGCACCGCGTCGCCAAGCGCGTGGTCCTGGTCCCCGACGGCGAGTGAGGAGAGGAACATGACCATCGAATTCAAGGACCACGGACTCGTCCCCCCCGCGCCCCACGCCGGCGTCCTCTACGAGGAGATCCCGCTGAGGGACCCCGCGGGGAACGTCGTCGAGGGGCTGCACTCCGTCCGCATCACCCTGGACAACCCGAAGCAGTTCAACTCCTACACCACGGAGATGGTGAAGGGGGTCATCCTCGGGATGCGCCGCGCCTCCGGCGACCGGGCCTGCGCGGCGGTGGTCTTCACGGGCTCCGGCGACCGCGCCTTCTGCACCGGCGGGAACACGAAGGAGTACGCCGAGTACTACGCCGGGCGCCCCGAGGAGTACCGCCAGTACATGCGGCTCTTCAACGACATGGTCACGGCCATCCTCCACTGCGACAAGCCCGTCATCTGCCGCGTCAACGGCATGCGCATCGCCGGCGGGCAGGAGATCGGCATGGCCTGCGACTTCTCCGTGGCCTCGGACCTCGCGGTCTTCGGCCAGGCGGGCCCCCGCCACGGCTCCGCGCCCGACGGAGGCTCCACGGACTTCCTCCCGCTCTTCGTCGGCATCGAGGCGGCCATGGAGTCCTGCACCCTCTGCGGCCAGTGGAGCGCCCACAAGTCCGCGAGGCTCGGCCTCCTGACCCGCGTCGTCCCGGCCCTGAAGGTGAACGGCGAGTTCGTCCCCAACCCCCTGGTCGTCACGGACCGCTGGCTCGACGACCGCGGGAACGTCGTCCACGGGGAGTTCCGGGAGGGCGCGGAGAGGGACGCCGGCAGGGCGGCCCTCAAGGCCGGCACCGTGGACCTCGCGCTCCTCGACCGCGCCGTGGAGGAGTACGTCTGGGCCCTGGCCAACACCATGCCCGGCTGCCTCAGCAAGACGCTGGAGAGCGTGCGCAAGCACAAGCTCGAGCACTGGGACCGGAACCGCGAATCCAACCGCGCGTGGCTCGGCCTCAACATGATGACCGAGGGGCGGACCGGGTTCCGGGCCTTCAACGAGGGCACGAAGGAGTGCCGCGAGGCGGACTTCCTCCTCCTCAGGCGCACCCTCGCGACGGGAGGGGACTGGGGCCCGGAGCTCACGGAGTCGGTGCTGCCGGCGGCCCGGGCGCGGAAGGCGTAGGGTGCCGGGCACGGTCCCCCGGATCCGCGAGATCTCCGACGCCGACGCGCGGGAGTTCGTCCGCATCGACGCCCTCCGGACGGGGCGTGAGAAGCCCGCCTACTGGAAGCGGGTCGTCGCGGACTTCCGCAGGCCCGAGGAGGGCCGCCTCCGGGTGGGGCTCGCCGCGGAAGCCGCCGGGAGCGGCCGCCTCGCCGGGTACCTCCTCGGCGAGGTGAGGGCCTTCGAGTTCGGCTCCGAGTCCTGCGGGTGGATCTTCGCCGTGGCCGTGGATCCCGCCGCGGGCCGGGCCGGCGTCGCCTCGGCGCTCCTCGAGGAGGCCTGCCGCCGCTTCCGCGAGGCCGGGGTCCTGCGCATCAGGACCATGGTGCGCCGCAACGACGTCCCCTTCCTCTCCTTCTTCCGCGCGCGGGGCTTCGTGGGCGGGCCCTTCGTGCAGCTGGAACGCGAACTGGAGGTCTCCCCATGACCGGCGGGACGGGCGTGCAGGGCGGGAACGGATCCTGCGGATGCGGCGGCGGCGGCGCCGGGTGCGGGGCGGCCCCCGCGGCGGAGAGCGGGGGGGGCGCGGCGGGGGCGGTCGTGGCGCGGGCCGAGGCCCTCATGCACGACCTCCGCCTCGGGACGGTGAAGGCGTGGAAGGAGCGCACCGGCGGTCTCGCCATGGGCTACATGCCCGTGTACGTCCCGCGGGAGGCGCTCCACGCGCAGGGCGTCCTCCCCGTGGGCATCGTCGGCGGCGGCGAGATGGAGATCATCCGCGGCGACGCCTACTACCAGTCCTACATCTGCCACATCCCGAGGAGCACCATCGAGCTCGGCCTGAACGGGAGCATGGACTGCCTCGACGGGATGCTCTTCCCCGCCATCTGCGACGTCATCCGCAACCTCTCGGGGATGTGGAAGATGCTGTTCCCCGGGAAGCTCGTCCGCTACATGGACGTGCCCCAGGACTTCGACCCCGCCGTGGGCGGGGTCTTCTGGCGCCACGAGATCGAGTCCCTGGCCGCGGACCTCGCGGCCCGGGGGGCGCGGCCGCTGGAGCCGGAGGCGCTGCGGGCCTCCATCCGCACCTACAACGGGAACCGCCGCCTCATCCGGGACCTCTACGAGCTGCGCCGGCAGGAGCCGTGGAAGGTCCCCACCCACGAGCTCTACGTCGTGATGCGGGCGGGCCTCGTCCTCCCCGTCGAGGAGCACACGGCCCTCCTCCGGGAGTACCGGGCCGCGGCCCTCGCGGACCCGGACCGGCGCCCCCTCGACCAGGCGCGCGTGGTCGTCACGGGCTCCTTCTGCGAGCAGCCCCCGCTGGGGCTCATCAAGACCCTGGAGCGGGCCGGCTGCTACATCGTGGACGACGACTTCGTGCAGGTGCACCGCTGGCTCAAGGGGGACGTGCGCGAGGACGGGGACCCCATGGAGAACCTCGTCGCCGCCTTCCTGTCGGACTCCATCGCCCACCCGACGAGGTACATCGACAGGGACCGCAAGGGCGACGAGCTGGTCGCGCGCGTCCGGGAGAGCGGGGCCGAGGGGGTGCTGTTCTGCGCCGCCTCCTTCTGCGACCCGGCGCTGCTGGACCAGCCCATGACGGTGGCCGCCGTCGAGAGGGCGGGCATCCCGTGGACGGGCTTCAAGTTTTCGGAGAACACGGGCCAGTTCCAGGTGATCCGGGAGCAGGCGGGGACCTTCGCGGACTCCATCAAGCTCTGGACGGGGGCATAGACATGGCGGAAGCGCAGGCGCAGAAGGACCGCAGCCAGGAGCGGCAGAAGCAGATGATCGCCGAGCACTACCGGCGCCTCGCCCGGTGCGGCGAGACCGGCGAGAAGAACGTCTACACCTACGTGCCCGGGAACCTGACGGAGCTGCTGCGCTCCTTCAGGGCGCTCCCCGTGCTCCCGGAGATCAACGCGCTCCAGTCGGGGATGCGCGGGAAGTCCCGCGACTACATCGCCGCCGCGGAGCGGGACGGCCACAGCGAGGACGTCTGCACCTACGTCAAGTGCGACATCGGCATGAAGCGATCCGGGAACATCGGCCCCACGGGGGAGCGGCTCCCGGACCCCGACCTGCTCCTGCTCTCCTACACCGGGTGCTTCACCTTCCTCAAGTGGTTCGAGCTCCTCAAGGAGGAGTACGACTGCCCCGTGGTGATGCTCCACGTCCCCTACCAGGGGGACGGCGTCATCACCGACGCCATGCGGAAGTACGTCGTGGACCAGCTGAGGGAGAAGGTGATCCCGGCGCTGGAGAAGGCCACGGGCCTCGCCTACGACGAGGACCTCCTCAGGGAGAACCTCGCCCGCTCGGCGAAGGCCGAGGACGACCTCGTGTGGGTGCTCCAGTCGGCGAAGAACGTCCCCTCGCCCATCGACGCCTACTTCGGAGGGGTCTACTACATCGGCCCCATCTTCTCGGCCTTCCGCGGGACCGAGGACGCGGTCCTCTACTACCGGGAGCTGCGCGAGGAGATCGAGGAGCGCCTGAGGCTCGGCAAGGGCCCCGTCACCCCCGACGGCGACATGGGGGAGGAGAGGTACCGCGTCGTCGTCGAGGGGCCGCCCAACTGGACCAGCTTCCGGGAGTTCTGGAAGATGTTCTCCGACGAGGGCGCCGTCGTGGTCGCCTCCACCTACACGAAGGTGGGCGGCACCTACGACCTCGGCTTCCGCCACGATCCCTCCCGGCCCCTGGAGACCCTGGCCGAGTACTGCATGGGGTGCTACACGAACCTGAACCTCCCCTCCCGGGTGGATCTCCTCGTGAAGTACATGGAGGAGTACCGCGCCGACGGCCTCCTCGTGAACTCCGTCAAGTCATGCAACTCCTTCTCCGCGGGCCAGCTCCTCATGCTGCGCGAGGTGGAGAAGCGCACCGGGAAGCCCGGCGGCTTCATCGAGAGCGACCTCGTGGACCCCCGCTACTTCTCCGCGGCCAACATCAAGAACCGCCTGGAGTCCTACTTCCAGATGATCGAGCAGAAGCGCTCGGGAGGGAGCGGACGGTGAAGACCTGGACCGGCATCGACCTCGGCTCGACGACCACCAAGGCCGTCGTCCTCGAGGAGGGGGGGCGGATCATCGGCCGCGGCATCACCAACAGCCGCAGCAACTACGACGTCGCCTGCCAGGTCGCCCTGGCGGAGGCGGTCATCAACACGCGGTTCTACCTCCTCTCCGCGGAGCTGGACCGGGTGGGCGTCCCCCCGGCGCGGCGGGACGCGTGGCTCGACGAGATGGGCCGCCGCTTCAAGGAGCAGCAGTACCTCGGCCAGCTCGCCATCCTCCGCGACCTCCTCTTCGGGCTCCCCGGCGCCGCGGCGCCGGAGGAGCGGCACCCCCTGACGAGGATCCTCGGCCGCATGCGCGAGGAGTCGGACGCCCTCTTCGCCGCCGGCGCCGAGCGGAAGAGCGACTTCTTCCGGGACATCGCCGGCAGCCGCTACCTCCGGCTCGCCGAGGAGGAGGCCCGCGAGAAGGGGGCCCGCTTCGACGCGCTGGCGGGGCTCTTCGACAAGGCCATCCTCGACGCGGAGAACACCCCCACGGGGGCGGGGGACTTCGAGCGCTACGGCATGGCCGCCGTGGGGAGGATGCGCGAGGCGCCCCCGGAGCTCCGCGGCGCCGTGGAGCGGGCGGTCCGCATCGAGCTCGAGAGGTCGGGCAGCGTCGGCACCGGCTACGGGCGGGCCCGCCTCCCCTTCCCGAAGAGCCAGATCCGCTCCGAGATCCTCTGCCACGGGCTCGGCGCCCACTCGATGTTCCCCGGCACCCGCACGGTGCTCGACATCGGCGGGCAGGACACCAAGGCCATCCAGGTGGACGAGGCGGGCATCGTCACCTCCTTCCAGATGAACGACCGCTGCGCCGCCGGATGCGGGCGCTACCTCGGCTACATCGCCGACGAGATGAACCTCGGCCTCCACGAGCTCGGGCCCCTGGCGGGGAAGGCCACCCGGCCCGTGCGGATCAATTCCACGTGCACGGTCTTCGCCGGCGCCGAGCTGCGCGAGCGGCTCTCGCTCGGGGAGCGGCGCGAGGACATCCTCGCGGGGCTCCATCGCGCCATCATCCTCCGGGCCATGTCGCTGCTGGCGCGCTCCGGCGGCGTGTCCGACGAGTTCACCTTCACGGGCGGCGTCGCGCGGAATTCCACGGCGGTCTCCGTGCTCCGGAGCCTCGTGCGGGACAACTACGGGGAGAGGACCCTCAACATCTCTCCGGACTCCATCTACACCGGCGCCCTCGGGGCGGCGCTCTTCGCGCTGCGGGGATCCGGGGGCGACGACGGCGCGGAGGCGGAGGCGGCCACGGCCGCCGCGGGGGAACGCGCATGAGCGGCGGGACCATGTTCACGGCGGGCATCGACGTCGGCTCCTCGGCCGTCAAGGTCGCGGTGATGCGCACCGACGGGAAGGGCGGGGAGGAGCTGCTCTCCGGGCGCTGCGAGCGGATGCGGCGCCGCGACGCCATGGACGTGGCCCGCGCCGTCTACGCGGAGTCCCTGGCGGAGGCCGGGGTCGGCGCCGACGGGATCGGCTACGTGGCGACCACGGGCGAGGGCGAGGGGGTGGACTTCCGCACGGGCCACTTCTACGGGATGACCACCCACGCCCGCGGCGGGCTGTTCCTCGATCCCGACGCCCGGGCCGTCATCGACATAGGCGCGCTCCACACCCGCGCCCTCCTCATGGACGGGCGGGCGAAGGTCCTCGGCTACCGCATGACGAGCCAGTGCGCCTCGGGCTCCGGCCAGTTCCTCGAGAACATCTGCCGCTACCTCGGGGTGACCCTGGAGGAGATCGGGCCCCTGTCGCTCACGGCCGACGACCCGGAGAAGTGCTCCTCCATCTGCGCCGTGCTCGCCGAGACCGACGTCATCAACATGGTCTCCCGCGGGATCCCGGTGGCGAACATCCTGAAGGGCATCCACCAGTCCATGGCCGGCCGCTACTACCGGCTCATCGCCGGCGCCGGCGCGAAGGGGAACGTGCTCGTCACCGGGGGCCCCGCGGCGGACCTCGGCCTCGTCGCGGCCCTGCAGGAGGAGGCCGTCGCCAACCGCTCGCCCATGGTGATCCGCTCCCACCCGCAGTCGGTGCTGGCGGGCGCCATCGGGGCCGCCCTCTGGGGGGCGTTCCGCGCGCGGCGGCTGGCGGGGAAGGGGCTCTCCCTCGCCGGCGCCGGGGGGGCCTGACCTTGGCCGGGGTCCTCCTCTCGCTGGATGGGCGCGGCGCCCTCGTCACCGGGGGCGGCGGCGGCATCGGCTCCGCCGTGGCGGCCCGCCTCCTCGAGGCCGGGGCGCGGGTGGCGAGCCTCGACCTCCCCGGAGCCCCGGTGCCCGCGGGGGCCGCGGGCATCCCCTGCGACCTCGGCAGCGGGGAGGGGGTGCGGGGCGCCGTCGCCGCCGCGGAGGCGGCCCTCGACGGGAGGATCCACGCCGTGGTCCACTGCGCCGGCATCACCAGGGACGGGCTCCTCTGGAAGCTCGCCGACGAGGACTGGGACGCGGTGCTCCGCGTGAACCTCGGCTCCGCCTTCCACCTGCTCAAGGCCTGCACCCCGGCGCTGCGCCGGGCCGGCGCGGGCTCCGTGGTGCTCGTCTCCTCCATCAACGGGGAGCGGGGGAAGTTCGGGCAGTCCAACTACGCCGCCAGCAAGGCCGGCCTCAACGCGCTGGCGCGGACCGCGGCCCGGGAGCTGGGGCGGTTCCGCATCCGCGTGAACGCCGTGGCGCCGGGCTTCGTGGAGACGGCCATGACGCGGGACCTCCCGCCGGAGGTCCGCAAGAGGGCCGAGGACGAGACCGTCCTCGGCCGGGTCGCGGGACCCGGGGAGATCGCCGACGCGATCCTCTTCCTGGCCTCGGACCTCTCCCGCCACGTGACGGGCCAGGTCCTGCGCGTGGACGGCGGGCAGCTCATCGGCTAGGAGCGGTCGCGGGAAACGGAGGACGCCATGGAAGCGACGACGGGGACGCGGACGACGGTGCGGGGGCTGCGGCCCCGGGACCTCGACGCGGTCATCGCGCTCGACGCGCGCATCACGGGACGGCGGCGCGAGGACTACTTCCGGAGGAAGCTCGACCAGGCGCTGCAGGAGACCGGGATCCAGGTCTCCCTGGCGGCGGAGGTGGACGGGGGCTTCGTCGGCTTCCTCCTCTGCCGGGTCTTCTACGGGGAGTTCGGCGCCATGGAGGCGGCGGCGGTGCTGGACACGCTGGGCGTCCACCCCTCCTTCCACGGCAAGGGGGTGGGGCGCGCCCTCCTGGCGCAGCTCCGCACGAACCTGCTCGGCCTCGGCATCCACAGTCTCCGGACGGAGGTCTCCTGGGACGCCCAGGACCTCATGGGCTTCTTCCGCGGCGAGGGGTTCCTCCCGGCGCCCCGATTCTGCCTCGACCTCGACCTCGAGGCCCACCGCGAGCGGGCCGCGGAGCGGGAGGCGGGGGAGGGGGAGGTCTAGCCCGTGCGCCTGTCCCGCAGCGGCGCCTGCGCTCTGCGCGCCGCCATGGAGATGGCGCTGGCGGGTCCCGACCCCGTCACCGTCGCCGAGGTCGCGCGCCGCCACGGGATCCCACCCACGGCGCTGGCCAAGGTGCTGCAGCGGCTCGTGCGGGCGCGCATCGCCGTGGGCCACCGGGGGGTCGGCGGCGGGTACCGGCTCGCGAGGGATCCCTCGGAGGTGACGGTGCTCCAGGTGCTGGAGGCCTTCGAGCCGATCCCCGGAAGCGATCCCGGGACCGGGGACGGGCTCGTGGAGCGCCGCCTCCGCGCCCTCCTCGGCGAGGTGGACGAGACCGTCCGCTGCACCCTCGCGTCGGTGACCCTCGCGACCCTCGTCGGGTAGGTGCCCGACCGCCATACTGAACCCGACCCGGATTGGGGGGGGGGGGGGGGGGCCCGGGGGGCCGGGGGGGGGGGGGCGGGCCCCCCCCCCCCCCGCGGGGCAGACCATCATGGCCCGGGAGGGAGGGTCTCGCCCCCGCCGCCAATCTGGGTCGGGTTCAGTATGGCGGTCAACCGGGGAAAATTCCCCTCCACCCTGTGCCAGGCACCTACCCGCCTATCGCAACTTCTTCACGGTCTCGCGGACGAACCTTGCCGCGGGGTCGAGGGCGAGTTTCCGCTCGTAGGCCTCGATCGCCCCGGGGACGTCGCCGGCGATCTGGCGGGCCGCGCCGAGGCGGAACCAGCGGAGGTGATCCTCGGGGGCCGCCGCGGCCTCCTCTGCGAGCACCGGGAGGAGGGCGTCGAGGAGCGGCCGGTTCGACCGGACCCGCTCCCATCCCGAGAGCGCCGCCCGCGCCGCGGCGCCGCGCACGGCCAGCGACGCGTCCTCGAGGCCGCGCCGCAGGGCCCGGTCCGCGTCCTCCCCCCGGAGCCCGGCGAGGCCCGCGAGGGCGCCGCGCCGCACGAGGGAATCGGCGTCCGCCGCCGCCGACAGGAGGTGAAGGCGCGCCTCCTCCCCGTACCTCCCGAGGAGGCGCGCCGCCGAGGCGCGGGCCACGCGGGGGAGGGCGCGGTCGATGAGCACCTCCTCGAGGAGCCCGACGGCCCCGGGCCGCTCCTCCTGCGCGGCGCGGATCGCCAGGGTCCACTTCCGCTGCGGCCGCGGGACGGGCCACCAGGCGTCGCTCGCCGCCTTCACCCGCTCGAAGGGGAGCCGCGGCGCGTCCGCCGGGGCCCCGCGCCCGCCGCCGTGGCACCACGTGCAGGCGTCCCGGGAGGGCTCGTCGCCGGCGCCCCCGGGACGCGGGATCCCGATGGAGTGGTCGTGCACGTTCCCGTGGCCCCGCTCGATGGTGACGGGCCCGAGGTGGCAGGCGACGCAGCGCCCCCCGCTCCCCGCGGAGGAGTGGCGGCCGTGGGCCGCCGGGTCCTTCACGAGCTCCCCGTGGCAGGGGGCGCAGAGGCCGTCGGTCTCCGCGAGGGGGACGCGGAGCTGGGAGGGGTGCTTCTCGGCGTGGGGGCCGTGGCAGGAGAGGCAGGTGAGCTTCCCCGCGCCGGCGCAGGCGCTGGAGAGGAAGGAGAGCCCCTCGTAGATGAGCTCCCGCGGCCTCCCCTCGGCGTCGGCGCGATCGCCGCGATCGAGCAGCGTCGGGTCGAGGAACTCGAAGAGGTCGTCGCCGGGGCGGAAGCCGTGGCGCACGACCTCCCCTTCCATGTGGCACCAGAGGCAGGACTCGACCTGCCGGTCCCGGGGGAGGTTCCCGATGCGCGCCATGGGATCCGCCGCGGGGGCGCCGGGGAGGCTCCGCACCTTCGCCGTGTGGCCGGCGTCCTCCCCGTGGCAGGCCTCGCAGTCCACGCCGTGGGCGCGGAGAGCGAAGCGCGGCCCGCCGGGCCCCTCGGGGAAGGGGCGGTAGCCGCTGCTGTGGCAGCGGGCGCAGCGGGAGTCGTAGTTCCGGTCCGGCCCCGTCCAGAAGGAGGGCTCGCCGGGGCGCACGACGGGGGCCCGCGCCGGGTCGGCGCCGGGGCCGCCGAAGAGGAGATCGGTGTAGTCGAACCACGCCCCCCCGGGCAGTTCGGCCATGGCCGGCAGGACCTGGAGGCGGCCCCCCTCCATGGTCGTCACGAACATCTGCATCCGCGCGCGGCCGACGACGAGATCCACGGGGTGCTCCCCCTGCTTCCCGTCCTCCCCCGTGGTGGCGGCGAGCCAGCGATCCCCCTCGGACCGGAAGCGGGTCGCCCCGGGCCCGTGGAGGACGGCGGCGCCGGCGAGAATCTCCGGGGGAAGGTGCCCCGCGGCGGCGGGGGTGGTGGAGAGGGGGTGGAGGGAGGACTCCCAGCCGCGGACCATGTGGCAGGAGAGGCAGCCGGCGGCGCCGGTGAGAGTAGCGGCGGGAGCGGGAGGGGAAGGCGGATCCGGGGGAGGAGGCGCGGGAGCGGAGGCGGCGGGACCGGGGGCCGGCGGCGGGGGCGTGGGCGTGGGGGCCGCGGGGCGGCCCGCCAGCCACCCGGCAGCGGCGGACCCCGCGGGGGCGTGGACGGCGAGGAGGCGCCGGGACCGGGCCGGGGTCATGGCGGGCGGGACCGCGAATCCCGGTCCCGCCGAACCCGCGGCGGGGGGGCCGGTTTCACGCTTCATGGCCCTCCTGCTCCTCTCCGTCCTCGTCCTCCTCTCCTGGCTGATCCTCCTGGCGGCCTGCTGGCCCCTGGCGCTGCTGGCAGGAGTCCTCCTCGTCCCCCTCGCCCTCTCCGGCCTCGTGCTCGGGGGGGCCTGGGTCGTCGCCCGCGGGGTCGTCGAGCTGGCCACGGCCCTCCTCTCCCTGCCCTTCCGGGCGGCGGGCATCGGGGGCTGGCGCCGGCGCTGAGCCGCCGGCAGCGGGGCGGACTCCCCGCCACGGGGGGGGATTTCCCGCTCCCCCCCCTCCTCCATCCCCGCCCGCCCCGTCCCCCCCGACGGCCGATCCCCGGGATCGGGAACGGCGGCCTTGACCGCCGTCAATCCCGCCCCCCCGCCCGGACCAAGGGTTGCGCCAGCCCCCCCCGACGCGAAGGAAGCCCGGGCGACCGGGACGGGAATTCGGGCCTGTGCGGGAACTCCACCAATCACGGTGGAATTTCCCCCGCCCCGCCCCCTCCCCTCCCCTTCGGCCGGGCAGGACGACCAACAGGCAAAGGTTCCGTCACTCTCCGGCAGGGTGGCGAACACCGGTGCCCGCGATGCGGGGCCGGAGAAGGGGGAGTTCGAATGCACGGCACAGAACGGCATCGCGCCCCGCTATCGCTGCTGCTGACGCTGGCGGCCGCGGTCCTCGTGGCGCTCCCCGGCTCCGCGATGGCGGGCTGGGACGGGACGCAGGACGTGAGACTCGGGGACAAGATTTCCGCCGAGTTCGGGGCCGCCGACGCGAGCGTCCACGAATTCACCTTCTTCGCCCCCAAGGGGACCTTCGTCGACGTGAAGGCCAAGGCCGACGCCGGCCTGACCCTCGGTTTCGAGCTGTGGTCCGACCTCGGGGAGCAGGTCCCGCTCGCGGGCGGAACGGCCCTCGGCTTCAAGAAGATCGTGATCCCGACGGACGGCTTCTACATGCTGCACGTGAAGGCCGCCTCCGGGAGCGGCAACTACTACCTGACGACCAAGGGCAAGTTCCCCTCCAAGCTGACCGTGGACGGGGCCGCCGACGTCCCCTGCGGCGCACTCGCGGGTGCCTTCATCCAGGCGTCCGTGAAGCCCTCCCAGGGCAGCGCCGCCACGGCCACCATCGTCGGGGTGAAGTACCCCGGCGGCGCCATGACCGTCACCCCGGGCACCACCGTCAAGGTCGCCGATCCCCTCCCGGTGAACGGCACCTACACCGTGGACATCACCATCACGGGGGCCGGCAACGTCACCACCTCCATCAAGTTCAAGAACCCCAAGTTCAAGCGCTCCTGGGCCTTCGGCCTGTCCGAGAACCCGACCGGCGCCCCCCAGGGCATCCGGGCCGAGTGGCTCGCCTCCCGGCACGCCGACTACTCCAGCGAGGCCTTCCGCCACTGGGACTCCAAGGGCGCCTTCACGGGGACCGACGTGGCCTGCGCGAAGTGCCACAGCAGCTACGGCTTCCAGGACTGGGTCGGTTCCGACGGGACCGCCTTCGAGTCCCTGGACAGCACCTCCGTGGCGCTCGGCTCCACCGTCGATTGCGACGCCTGCCACAACTCCGGGACCGCGGGTCTCGACACGGTCCTGTTCCCCTCCGGTGAGCGCGTCGACGGGCTCGGCGCCGAGGCCCGCTGCATGCAGTGCCACCAGGGCCGCGAGTCCACGGCCAGCATGGACACCGCCCTCGCCGGCCTGCCCGATGACGAGGTGGACGCCGCCGTCAAGTTCAAGAACGTCCACTACCTGCCCGCGGCCGCTTCCCTCTACGGCCGCTCCGCGGCGGTCGGCTACCAGTACGCCGGCCAGGTGTACAACGGCCGCTTCTACCACGTGAAGGACCTCGACTCCTGCGTCGAGTGCCACGACCCGCACTCCACGGAACTCCGCATGGACGCCTGCGCCACCTGCCACGTCGCCGCCGACGGACTGCCCGTGGCGACCGTGGCCGACCTCTCCGAGGTCCGCATGACCCGGACCATCTTCGACTACGACGGCGACGGCAACACGACGGAAGGCGTCGCCGGCGAGCTGGAAGGGATGCGGGCCGCCCTGTACGCCGCCATCCAGGCCTACGCCGAGGCCAAGGGCACGGCCATCGTCTACGACCCGGCCACCTACCCCTACTTCATGAAGGCGACGGGCGGGTCCTACAACGTCTTCACGCCGAACCTGGCGCGGGCCTGCTACAACCTCCAGTTCGCGACGAAGGACCCGGGCCTCTACGCGCACAACGCGCGCTACGGGATGGAGCTCCTCTACGACTCCTACATGTCCCTGCAGAACTCCGGGGTCTACGCGCCCCTCGCCACGGTCCTGGTCCGCAACGAGGCGGGCGGCCACTTCGACGCCACCTCCATGGCCTACCGCGACTGGGACGACAGCGCGACGGCGAGCGCCTCCTGCGCCCGCTGCCACGGCCCCGACGGCTTCGAGTTCTACGTCACCAACACCACCACCACGGCCCAGTACAACCCCTCCGTCGGGCAGCAGCACGCCGAGGGGATGCGCTGCGAGTCCTGCCACGTCGACAACGCCGACTTCGCCGGCGACCCCGCGCTCCGCTCCGTGAAGGCCGTCTGGTGGCCGGGTGCGACGACGGCGCTTGCCAACACGACGGATGACCCGTCCTTCATCTGCCTCACCTGCCACCAGGGCCGCGAGTCCAAGAAGACGCTGGACGACCGGATCGCCTCCGGCAGCCTCTCCTTCCGCAACATCCACTACCTCCCCGCCGGCGCCACCCTCTTCGGGACCGACGCCAAGGTCGGCTACGAGTACACGGGGAAGACCTACGTCGGGAAGTGGACCCACAAGGGCGACACCTCCAACCAGTGCACCTTCTGCCACATGCAGGAGGGGAGCCACTCCTTCAAGCCCGAAGCCGGCGCGACCTGCCAGATCTGCCACGGGTCGACGGCCATCGAGAACTACCGCCTGAAGACCGGCGGCGGCAACGACACGACGGACTACGACGGCGACGGGAGCACGACGGAAACGCTGATGGACGAGATCGCGCCCTTCGCGGACCGGATCTACGCCAGGCTGAAGGTCCTCGACCCGCAGATCCTCTACGACTCCCACTCGTACCCGTACTGGTTCAAGGACACCAACGGGGACGGGGTCTCCGACGGCTCCTTCACCGCCTGGACCGCCCCGATGACGAAGGCGGCCTTCAACTTCCAGTTCTTCAACAAGGAGCCCGGCGCCTGGGCCCACAACCGGAAGTACATGATGCAGCTGCTGTACGACTCCCTCGAGGATCTCGGCGGGAGCACGGCCGGACTGACCCGCCCGTAGGCTGACGAAGACGGATGTCGCACCGGGGCCGGGAGGGCGACCTCCCGGCCCCGTCGATTCGTCGCCGGGGCGGGGTATCGTTGAACCCCGTGCCGCTCACCGCCTTCCACCCGGTCGTCCGCCGCTGGTTCGCCGAGCGCCTCGGCGAGCCCACGCCCCCCCAGGCCCGGGGCTGGCCCCTCATCGCCTCGGGGCGCCACACCCTCATCGCGGCACCGACGGGCACGGGGAAGACGCTGGCGGCCTTCCTGTGGGCCCTGGACGGTCTCCTGCGGCAGGGACCCGCGCTCCGGGACGCCACCCAGGTCCTCTACGTCTCCCCGCTCAAGGCCCTGGGCAACGACATACAACGGAACCTCCAGGGGCCCCTCGACGAGCTGAGGATGCGGGATCTCTTCCTCCCCGACGTGCGCGTCCTCGTCCGCACCGGGGACACCCCGCAGTCGGAGCGCCAGGGCATGGTGCGCCGCCCGCCCCACATCCTCGTCACCACCCCCGAGTCCCTCTACATCCTCCTCACGAGCGAGGGGGGCCGCCGCATCCTCTCCACGGTGCGCACCGCCATCGTGGACGAGATCCACGCCCTCACCGGGGACAAGCGGGGGAGCCACCTCTCCCTCTCCCTGGAGCGCCTCGAGGCCCTGGCCGGCCCGGTGCAGCGCATCGGGCTCTCCGCCACCCAGAAGCCCCTGGAGGAGGTGGGGCGGTTCCTCGTCGGCGCCGGCCGGGAGTGCGCCCTCGTGGACGAGGGCCACCGCCGCCCCATGGACGTGGGCGTCGAGGTGCCCCCCTCGCCCCTGGAGACGGTCTGCTCCCACGAGACCTGGGAGGAGATCTACGCCCGCGTCGCCGACCTCGTGAAGGCCCACCGCACCACCATCGTCTTCGTCAACACCCGCCGCCTCGCCGAGCGGGTGGCGGCCCGCCTGACGGTGCTGCTCGGCGAGGAGGCCGTCGCCGCCCACCACGGGAGCCTCTCCCGCGCCCGCCGCCTCGATGCGGAGGCCCGCCTCAAGGCCGGGCGGGTGCGCGCCGTCGTCGCCACGGCCTCCCTCGAGCTCGGCATCGACGTCGGCGACGTGGACCTCGTCGTCCAGCTCGGCGGCACCCGCACCATCGCCACCTTCCTCCAGCGGGCCGGCCGCGCCGGCCACGGCGTGGGGCGGACGCCGAAGGCGCGCCTCCTCCCCCTCACCATCGACGAGCTCGTGGAGGCGGCGGCGCTGTTCCGGTCGCTGCGTCGCGGGCTCCTCGATCGCACGCCGCAGCCCCGCGCCCCCCTCGACATCCTCGCCCAGCAGGTGGTGGCCTCCTGCGTCCCCGGACCCTGGGAGGAGGGGGCGCTCTACGACGCGCTCCGCCGCGCCTGGCCCTACCGGGAGCTCGCGCGGGCCGACTTCGACGCGGTGCTCCGCCTCCACGCCGAGGGGCGCAACGCGCTGCTCCACCGCGACGGCATCAACGGAGTGGTCCGCGCCACGCGCCGGGCCCGCATCACCGCCGTCACCTCCGGCGGCGCCATCCCCGACACCGCCGACTACGCCGTGCTCGAGGAGCCCTCGGGCACCCTCGTCGGCACCGTCAACGAGGACTTCGCCATCGAGTCGAGCGGGGGCGACGTCTTCCAGCTCGGCAACACCTCCTGGCGTATCCGGCGCATCGAGCCCGGGAAGCTCCGGGTGGAGGACGCGAAGGGGGCGCCGCCCACCATCCCCTTCTGGTTCGGCGAGGCGCCGGCCCGCACCGAGGAGCTCTCCCGGGCCGTGGGGGAGGTGCGCGAGGAGTGCACCGGCCCCGCCTGGCTCGAGGAGGAGTGCGGCTTCCCCGCGGCGGCCTCGGTCCAGGCCGCGGAGTACCTCGAGGCGGGCCGCCGCGCGCTGGGCGGCGCGCCCACCTGCGATCGCGTGATCCTCGAGCGGTTCTTCGACGAGTCCGGCGGCATGCAGATGGTCCTCCACGCCCCCTTCGGCGGGCGCATCACGCGGGCCTGGGGCATCGCGCTCCGCAAGAGGTTCTGCCGCGGCTTCGGCTTCGAACTCCAGGCCGCCGCCAACGAGGACGCCGTGGTGATCTCCCTCGGCCCCCACCACTCCTTCGACCTCGGCGAGGTCTTCGACTACCTCCACCCCGGCACCGTCCTCGACCTCCTCGAGCAGGCGCTCCTCGATCAGCCGATGTGGGAGACCCGCTGGCGCTGGAACTCCGCCCGCTCCCTCCTCATCCCCCGCATGCGGAACGGGAAGCGCACCCCGGCGCCGCTGGTCCGGATGATGGCCCAGGACCTCATGGTCCGCTCCTTCCCGGAGGCGCAGGCCTGCCCCGAGACGCTGCCGACCATGGACCGGGAGATCCCCCGCGATCACCCCATGGTCCGCCAGACGCTGGAGGACTGCCTGACGGAGGCCATGGACGGCGAGGGGCTCGCGGCGGTGCTCCGCCGCCTGCGGGACGGCACCCTCGCGCGGTCCGCCGTGGACCTGCCCGAGCCCTCCCCCTTCGCCCGCGGCATCCTCGCGGCGAGGCCCTACGCCTTCCTCGACGACGCGCCGCTGGAGGAGCGGAGGACGCAGGCGGTGATGCAGCGGCGGGTGCTCGATGCCCGGAGCGCCGACGAGATCGGCGCGCTCGACCCCGACGCCGTGGCGCGGGTGCGGGACGAGGCGTGGCCGCGGCCGCAGTCCGCCGAGGAGGTGCACGAGACCCTGCTGTGGATGGGATACGCCACGGAGGGGGAGGCGGCCCCCTGGGGTCCCTGGATGGAGGAGCTCCGGTCCTCGGGCCGCGTGGTCCTCGACGGCGGCCGCTGGTGGGCGGCGGAGTCGGCGCGGGATCCCGTGGAGACCTGGCGGGGGCGGCTCGAGGCGCTGGGCCCCGTGTTCACCGACGACCCCGCCCTCCTCGAGCTGGAGCGGCGGGGGTCGGCCCTCCGCGTGCGCCTCGAGGGACGGCAGGCCTGGTGCGACCGGCGCCTGCTCGCCCGCATCCACCGCTACACCGTGGATCGCCTCCGGGCCGCCATCGAGCCCGCCACGGCGGCGGAGTTCCTCCGCTTCCTCGCCTGCTGGCAGCACGTCGACGGGGAGCACCGGGCCGAGGGGCCGCGGGGCCTGCTGGAGGTGATCCGCAAGCTCGCCGGCTTCGAGGTGCCGGCGGCGGCCTGGGAGGGGAGCGTGCTCCGGGCGCGGGTGAACGGCTACCGCCGCGAGTGGCTCGACCAGCTGACGACGACGGGCGAGGTCGCCTGGGGGCGGCTCTGGGGGTCCGGGGCGTCGGCCATCCGGACGACCCCCGTGGCGCTCGTGCTCCGCGAGGACCTCGACCGCTGGAGGGAGCTGGCTCCGGCGGTCCTCCTCGACGATCTGCCGGCGGGGGCCCGGCAGGTGGAGGAGGTCCTCTGCGCGCGCGGCGCGCTCTTCCCCCAGGAGCTCGCCCGCGCGGTGCGGCTCCTCCCGGTGCAGGTGGAGGAGGCCCTCGGCGCCCTCATCGGCGCGGGGCGCATCACCTGCGATTCCTTCGGGGCGCTGCGGTGGCTCGTCGTGCCGGCGTCGAAGCGGAAGGTGGCGGCGGCGACGGTGGGGCGGTGGAGCCTCTTCCGGGGGACGGAGGCCCCGGCGGCGCCGGGGGCGGAGCACGCCGAGTTCACGGCGCGCCAGCTCCTGCGGCGGACGGGAATCGTCTTCCGCACGACCCTGGCCCGGGAGCGGATCCCGGTGCCGTGGCGGGATCTCGTGCGGGTCTACCGCACGCTGGAGCTCCGCGGGGAGATCCGCGGCGGGCGGTTCGTGCAGGGGTTCTCCGGGGAGCAGTACGCGCTCCCCGAGGCGATCCCGCTCCTCCGGTCGCTCCGGCGGCGGGGCCCCCTCGAGCCCGTCGAGGTGTCGGCGGCGGACCCGCTCAACTTCGAGGGCGTGCTGACGCCGGGGGAGCGGGTGGCGCCGGGCAGGAGGCGGAAGGTGACGGTGGCCTGAGGGGCCGGGCTCACATCCTCCGACTACCGTTCCTGGCTCCCCGGGGCCCCCTGCGCGGCGAGCCCCGCGGGGAGGGAGAGGACCCTCCGCACCTCGTGGACGAGGGCCCGGTTGGAGATCGGCTTGATGAGGACGCCGGTGGCCCCCTCCCGGGTCACCCGGTCGATGTCCAGCTCGACGCTGAACCCCGTCATGAGGAGGGCCCGCGGCGGGCTTCCGCCGGGGGGCGCCAGCTCGCGGGACCTGGCAAGGACCTCCCAGCCCGACGCCCCGGGCATCCGGATGTCGAGGAGGAGGAGATCGAGGGCGAGCCCCCTCCGCGCCGCCGCCTCGAGGAGGGCGATGGCCTCCTTCCCGTCCCGGGCGGTGACGACCCGCATCCCGCTCTGCTCGAGGAGGAGGCGGTAGACGGTGAGGCAGGAGGGATCGTCGTCGGCGACGAGGACCCGGGGTCCGCCGGCGATGTCGTCGTCCACCATGGGTGCTCCCTTCCCGGGGGCCGGGCGGCCCCGCGGCCGTGAAACGGGGTGTCCGCCCCGGCCTCACAGGTGGGCCGGGGCGGTGGAAGGGCCCCCCTCAGAGCTGGAGGGCCGCTTCCGTGGATCCCGTCGTGAACACGTTCTTCTCGAAGGAGCCGAAGGCGGCGTCGAGGCCGCCGTCGAGGCCGACGTCGGTGCCGTTGCGAAGAAACCGGGACCGGGTGACGACGGTCCCGGTGCCGCCGTTCTCGATGCCCCCGCCGTCGTTGCGCAGCGAGGTGCAGGAGCGGATCTCCACGGCGAGGCCCGCCTCGACGTCGATGCCGTCGTCCCCGGAGTCGAAGGCGCGGTTCTTCACGAGGACCGCGGCGTCCCCCTCGATGCGGAAGCCGTCGACGGAGCAGCGCAGGGCGGAGTTCTTCTCGAGCTCCGCGCCGGCCCCGACGACCAGGAAGCCCGCCCCGTCCTCGTCGCCGCAGTCCGTGGCGCGGTTCTTCACGATGACGGCGGCCGAGCCCTCGACGGTGAAGCCCCCCTCGGCGGCGTCGGCGACCCGGCACTTCTCGATGGAGGCGTCGTCGCCCGTGACGGTGATGCCGATGCCTCCGCAGCCGGAGACGGAGACCTTCGCGATCTCCGCCCCGTTCCCGGCCACGACGACGGCGTCGCCGCCGGCGTCCTTCACGGAGCACTTCGCGACGAGGGCGCCGTCCCCCTGGATGGAGACGAAGGCGCCGCCGGCGCCCGTGGAGGTACAGCCGCTGACCGTGGCGTCGGCGCCGGCGAGGACGACCTGGTCGGTGCCGTTGACGAAGCGGAACCCGGCGACGGTGTTGCCGTCCCCGGTGAGGTCGAGGCAGGTGGCGGCGCCGCCTTCGGTGGAGCCGTCCCAGGTCGCGCCCCGGCCGACGATGGTGAGGTTCGCCTTCGCCGCGACGACGGCCTCGGCGTAGGCGCCGGGGCCGCAGACGACGACGTCCCCGTCCGCGGCGGCGTCCACGGCGGCCTGGATGGTGGGCTGGTCGCCGGGCACGCGGATCTCGCCGGCGGCCGCGGCGGCGGCGGCGCCGAGCAGGAGGGAGGTTCCGATGAGGATGCGCATGGGGTCCTTTCCGCCCTTGAGGTTCTCGGGGCAATTGGGGCCGGCCGCTCCCGCAGGACGTCGATGGGCCAGCCCTGGTTCCATGCTGCAAACGTAGCACTGGAATTGGGGGAGGTCAAAGCGTAAGGAATTTACTGACAATCACTTACGATTCGAGCGCGAGGGCCTCAAGGCGAAGTTTACCACTGTCGGAGGAGGCTTGACCTGGATCATGATCTACCCGGCGGAGGGAGGCCGGCCTTGCGTCGGGAGGGAGGCGGGGCGTAGCCTCGCGGCATGGATGAGGCGGGACCCCGTCCCGGAGGCGCCCTCCGCACCGTCCGCCGGTGGATCGCCGGGGTGTCCCTCGCGGGGTTCCTGATCGCCCACGGATTCGCCCTCGTCGCGGTCCTGAATCGGAGCAGGGACCTGGTCGCACTCGGTGTGCGGGCTTCGGCCACGGACACGGCCGTCGTGGGCTTCGAGCCCCTGAAGGCGGCGGTCCTCGGATGGGGGATCCTGCTCGCGGGTCTGGCCGCCGCCTTCGCGGTGCGCGTCGTCGTCGCGGGGAGATGGTCGCTGGTGTACCTGCTGGTCCTCGTCGGCCTCCCCGTGGCCGCCGTGCTGGCCGAACTGACGGACGGCCCGCCGCCGGATCTGCAGGGGACTTTCCCCCTGCTTCCTCCGCCCTGGGTGCGGGTGATCGGGATGATCGGCCTCTTCGCGCACCCCTTCGCCGGCTTCGCCTGCCTCGTGGTCCTCCGGAGGAGGTTCCGGGGGCCCGCGGACCCGGCCACGGCCTCCGCGGCGATGTGGGCGGGGGCCTTCGCGGTGGTGGCGGCGGTGATCCGGCTCCTTGTGGTCGAGGTCCATGCCTGCGTGGTTTATTCCCTGCTGGATCCCCTTGCGCCGAGGTCCCTCTCGGGCCTGATGTGGGGGCAGATGCTGCAATTCTGGGGTTCCCTCGTCCTCGCCTGGCTCGGCCTGGCGGCGCTGACCGTGGGGCTGCCGGCTCTGCGCGGCGGGGCGGAGCGGGCGGAGGAGGGGCGGTGACGGCGGTGGTCGGGGTCGCCCTGGTGCGGACTCTGTCCGACGTGGCCTTTCCGGTCGCCCTCCTCGGGACCTTCGTCATCGTCGCCTACTCCCTCGCCTTGATTCTCAAGGGGCCGCCCACCGGGACGGACGTACGAACCCCGGTGCGCCGGGTCATGCTCGGAGCGCTCGGCGCGTGGGCCCTCTGCCTCGCCGGCACGGTGCTGGATGGCATCCTCTTCGGTGAGCGGCTCGCGGAGCTCGGGCCGAGGACCACGCCGTCGGATCGGGCCGGCGGCGCGGCTTGGATCATGGCCGGCGCGGCGACGGGGACGGCCTGCCTCCTCATCGGTGTCGCGGCGGCGGGGGCGCTCGCCCTGGCGGGGAGGGGCCGGAGCGCGTGGGCCGGGGCCGCCCTCCTCGGGGCGGTGATCCTGGTGCTCGCCCTCGTTTTCGCCGGGAGCGAGGAGGGCTTCCAGCGGAAGTGGTCCCCGAATCCGAGGCCGGAGGGAGTCCGCATCCACATCACCCACGACTGGTCCCCGGCCTTCGGGGACGTGCCGGGCCCGCTGGGGAACCTCCTGCTCCTCCTCGCCGCCCTCGCCGTCCTCCCCGGGCTTGTCTCGACCCTCCTCGCGGCGAGGGGGAAGCGGCCGTGGCCCTGCCCGCCGACGGACGACCTGCTCTTCGCCGGGACGGCGGCCGGGGTCCTCGCGGCGGTGCTCCTCCTCCAGGCGGCCTACGTCGAGAGGGCGTGGGCCCACCGCATCTTCCGGGTCCCCGGGGACCACCTCATCGACGACTTCCTCCGCGCCGCCGCCCCCGCCGCGGTCGTCGCGTGGGCCGGGCTCTGGGTCCTGCTGATCGGCCGGCGGGGACGAGGGCGGGGGCGCGGGGTGGACGGCGGGGAGGGCCGGTGAGTACACACCGGGGAGGCGAGGAGGCGCGAATCCTCCGCTGGCGCGTCGGCGGGGTCTTCGTCGCGGGGTTCCTCGTGGCCCACGTCTTCGCCGTCGTTGCCCTGGTGGGGAGATTCAACGAGAGGATCGCACTCGGGGGGCGGGCCACGCAGGCGGAGGTCGCCATCGTGGGATTCGAGCCCCTGGTGGCGGCGATGCTCGGGTGGACGATCCTGCTGGCCGGCCTTGGCGTGGTCCTCGCGATGTACGCCTGCGCCACGGGTAGGTGGTCCGTGTCCTTCGTGCTGTCGCTTCTCCTCGGGGTCCCGTTCCTCGGACTGCTGTTCGGCGGGATCCTGAGGGTGTTCTCGGTGCACTACGACGGGGCGCCGCCCCTGCGCGTGCCGATCTGGGTCGACATGATCCAGGTCGTCGCGGAGGCCGTGCATCCCGTCGCGGGGATCGGTTGCGTCGTGGCCCTGTGGAGGAGGTTCCGCCGTTCAGGGACCCCGTCCACGGCCGACGGCGTGCTCGCGGTCGGGGCCTTCGCCGTGGTGGCGGCGGTGACCCGGCTCCACGGAGTCGCCATCCACTCCTGCGCCCTGTATTCGATTCTCCTCCCCATGGCGCCGCCCTTCCTGGCGGGATGGGTGGGAGGGCAGGTCCTCCGCCAGTCCTGGGGATCCATCATCCTCGCCTGGCTCGGCCTGGCGGCGCTGACCGTGGGGCTGCCGGCTCTCCGGGGCGGGGCGGATCGGGCGGAGGAGGGGCGGTGACGGCGGTGGTCGGGACCTCCATTCGGCACTCGCCCGGGTCCACCCTCGTATCGGTCGCGATTCTCGTGGCCTTCGTGGGGATCGTCTACGCCGTCGCCTCGCTCCTGAAGGGGCGCGAACCCGGGAAGGACCCGCGTCCCCCGGTGAAGCGGGTCCTCCTCGCGGGAATCGTCGCGTGGGCCCTCTGCCACCTGGCGTTGGTGCTGGGGACCATCCAGTCGGGGAGGTCCCTGGCGCTGCTGGGGGCGCGGGTCACGCCGAGGGATCAGGCCTACGGCGCCGTCCTGACCCTGGGGACCTCGTGGACGGGGACCGGGCTTCTCGCCCTCTGCTTCGTCGCCGCGGGGGCGCTGATCCTGTCGGGGCGGGGGCGCCGGCGGTGGGCAGGAAGCCTCCTCGCCGGGGTCGTCCTCCTCATCGCCGTGGCCCCGTGGCTCGGGAGGGACGATGATCGCATCTCCAGGTTGGATCCGGGGCCGATCCCGGCATCGACGACCCCGGGGGGCTTCCTCGTCACCGAGACTCCCCTCCCCCTCCGGGACCCGTGGCGGGTCCTGGAGCCGATGCTCCGGCTCCTCCTGGTCCCGGCGGGACTCGTCGTCCTCGCCGGCCTCGCGTCGATCCTCCGGACCGCGGCCCGGCGGAAGCCGTGGCCCTGCCCGCCGACGGACGCCCTGCTCCTCGCCGGGACGGCGGCGGCGGTCTGCGTCGCCGTCCTCCACGTGGAGTCGGCCTTCATGGAAAGGGCCTGGGTCGTGATCCTCCGGGGGCCGAGGTCGCCTCCCGCCACCCTCCTCCTCGACGACTTCCTCCGCGCCGCCGCCCCCGGGGCCGCCATCCTGTGGACCGGGGCCGCGGTGCTCTCCCTCGGGCTGCTGGACAGGGCGCGGGGGCGGGGGGTGGAAGGCGGGGACGGCCGGTGAGATACTGCCCCACCGGCCGACGGGCGCATGTCCGGGAAGGGGGGCGCTTGAGCCTCGTACTCGTCGGGTTGGCGGTCCTCCTGCTGGCGGGGTCCTGCGCGGCGACCCTGTTCGCGCTGAACGAGGAGCGTCCGGATCCGACCTGGTGGGACGGGTGGACGAAACGGCTCCTCGCGGCGGGAGGCGCCGCCTTCCTCCTGTTCCACGTCGAGGCCTGCGTACGGGCGTTCTCGGGATCCGAATGGACCTCCTCCGCTCCCGGCTTCGGGATTGTCCCCATGTTCCTCCTGGATGGAGCCTGGCTGGCCTGGGCATCCCTGACGATCGTCCTCGGGTGCCTGGTCGCCATCGGCATGGGGCGGGTGGGAGGGGGACACCGGCACGCGGCAGCCTGGTTCGCAGCACTCCTCCTCCTGGGAGTCATGGCGGTGGCATGGAGATCCGCATCCCGGACCCTGTTTCCGCCTCCACCTCCGCCCATCGGACTCGGCGTCTGCGGATTCGGCTGGTCGGGACCGGATGTCTTCTGGGAGCACTCCTTCCTGACCTGGACCGGCATCCTGCTCGTCCCCGCTGCGGCCGGGATCATCGTCGGCGGCTTCTCCCGATTCCCATGGATCGCGGCTCGCGTGCGCGGCGTACCCGGCCCGGAAGCCCCGTGGCTGAGGGCCGCCTGCGCGTGCTCGGTCTCCCTCTCCGTGCTTCACCTTGTGGGGATCCTCCTGGACGAGTGGGTCTTCTCGGTTCCGCCTCCCCTGTTCTCGATCCAGGCGGGTGGCCTCTTCCCCGCCGGCATTCCCGCGGCGTTGCTCGCCTGGATCGGGCTGGGTGTGCTCACCCTGGGATGGGGCGTGGAGACGGAGGTTGGCCCCGGCTCCGGGCTGGACCCGTCGTGACGGCGGAACGCGGGCCCGTGATCCCGCCACCCGGATTCCCGCTGGCCGGTGCTCCTCCTTCCGTTGGTGCTGGCCTCCCTCTTCGTCCTCGTGGAGACCCGGAGGTCCGCCGCGGGGAGCATCGCGCGGTTCCTCCCGGCGGGGAATCCGCGTTCCCGGATCGTGCTCGGCGCCTGCGGCGCCGCCGCGGTCCTGGTGCTTCACGGGAACCTGATGGACGGCTGCGTCGGGATGATGGGGGAGCGGTTCCAGGAAATGGCGGCGGAGTCCTTCGTCAAGGGAGCGCGGACCACCGCCGTCCCGGCGCTTCCCGCGGCTCTCCTCGGCCTGTTCCTGGTGGTGTGGGCCTTCCTGGAGGGCTCCGGGGTGGAACCGCCGGACGGGGAATGAGGTCGTGACTTGCGTCTTCCCGCGTCCCACCCCGGCGGGGTAGGGTCTGAACGTGCTTCCCCCGGTGCTTCCCCTGGCCTCGCTCCTCGCGCCGAAACCCGACCTCCCCCTCCTCGCGGTCACCTGGTTCGGCGGCGCCCTCCTGGTCCTCTGCCTGCTGCTCCTGATCCGCGGGCCGCGGCTGGACCCCGCGTTCCGGGTTGCGATGGGCCGGTGCCTCCTCGGGATCGGAGCGGCGACGCTCCTGCTGTTCCAGCTCATGGCGGCGAAGGAGGCGCTGGAGTTCCCGCAGCGGATCACGGCCCTCGGCTCCCGTGCGCACATTGGGGATTGGGGCTGGGCACTCGTGCGCATTGCTCGCGCCTCGCTGTTCGGATGGCTCCTGCTCTTGCTGTCCCTCGGGGGGGCCCGGCTCGCCGGGGCTGTCGGGCGCCCCCTGCGACCGGCCACGGGCCTGCTGCTGCTCCTCCTGTCCGTCTTCCTTTGCCTCTTCCTTGTCGTCGGCCGCTCCGACGCCGTCGGGGCGGCCTTCGAAGCGCGATGGGGAGGGCTCGCAGCCTCCGCCCCGCAGGCCCCGGATTCCGGTGAGGCGTGGCCCCCCCCGTGGATCCGGCCGGATCCGCGTCCCGCCGGGAACCTCCTCGGCCTTCTCCCCCTCTTCCATGTGCTCCTCCTCCCCGCCGCGGCTGTGGCGGCGCTTGGGCTCCTCGAACTCCTGCGCGTCGCGCGGGGGAGGGAGCCGCGGTGGGGGGCGCCGTGGACCGGGGCGCGGCTCCTCCTCCAGGCCGCGGCCCTGGCCGTCGCGGTCGTCCTCGTCGAGCTCCTCGCCATGGAGCGGGGCACCGTGCTCTTCCGGTGGCCTCACGCCCCGTCCTCCTCCGTCCTTGTCGATGACTTCCGGGCGAAGGCCTGGCCAGCCCTCGCGGTGGCGTGGCTCTCCCTCGGGTGCCTCGTGATCGGGGTGCGGGAGCGGTGGCTGCGGCGGGGGGAACCGGAACCGGAACCACGGGAAGGGGGAGGGGAGCCCGGGGCGGGGCTTCGCGTTCCCTGACCGCGCCTCCGTTCGCCGGATCCCGGAGTTGCCCGCCACCCCGACCCGTGCTACACTGTTCCCGTGCTGCACGGGAGACGACCATGGCCAACCTGACGCTGAAGATCCCCGACGAGGACCTCAAGGCGGCCCGCATCCAGGCCATCCGCGAGGGGACCTCGGTGAACGAGGTCGTGCGGCGGTTCCTCAAGGAGTACGCCGCCCGCCCCGACCGCGTCCGCGAGGCCGTGGACGACGTCCTCCGCATGGCGAAGGAGTCCACCTACGAGAGCGGCGGGAGGAAGTGGAAGCGCGAGGACCTCTACGCCGACAGGCGCAAGCGTGGGCGATAGGGCCTTCGTCGACACGAACGTCCTGGTCTACCTGGTGGACCGGACGACTCCGGCCAAGCAGGCCGTGGCGGAGCGGATCTGGGCGGAGAAGGCTCCCTCCCGGGAGCTCGTCCTGAGCACCCAGGTCCTGAACGAGTTCTATTCCGTCACCACGACGAAGGGGACCCGGTTCCTGGATCCCGAAACGGCGGAGCAGTTCCTCCTCCGGTTTTGCGCCCTCGAGGTCGTGCCCGCGGACGCGGCCCTCGTCATGGCGGCCGTCCGCCGCTCCAGGACCGATTCCCTTTCCCTGTGGGACGCCCTCCTCGTCGAGGCCGCCCTCGCCGCCGGGTGCACGCGCCTGCTCACCGAGGACCTCCAGCACGGCCGTGAGTTCGACGGCCTCCGGGTGGAGAACCCGTTCCTCGGCGTGAAGAAGCGCTGACGGCGGCCCCGCCCGCCACCCTGTGTTACACTTATCCCGTGTAACCGTGGAGGCGCCCATGAGGAACGTGACCCTGGCCATCGAGGAGGAGGTCCTTCGGAAGGCCCGCGTGCGGGCCGCGAAGGAGGGGACCTCGGTGAATGCGGTGATCCGGAAGCACCTCGCCGAGTACGGCTCGCGGGAGGAGCGGATCCAGGCGGGGTTGGAGCAGGTCCTGGAGGCGGCCGCGAAGTACAAGGGGCGGCTCCCGAAGAAGCGCTGGACGCGGGACGAGATCCACGTCAGGAACCCGAAGCGTGGCTGGTAGGACGTTCCTCGACACCAACGTCCTCGTCTACCTCTTCGATGCGGGGGAGCCCGGGAAGCGGGCGGCCGCCACGGAGGCCTACCGGGCCCTCGACGCCGAGGGCGTCGTCGTGAGCACCCAGGTCCTCGAGGAGTTCTACAACACCGTCACGCGGAAGCTCCGTCCGCGGATGCCCGCGGCGGAGGCGGTCGCCCACATGGTGCGGTTCTCGGGACACGAGGTCGTGATCCTCGACGTGCCCCTCCTCCTGGCGGCCGCGGCGCGATCGGAGTCCGCGCGCATCTCGTGGTGGGACGCCCTCGTCGTCGAGGCCGCCCTGTCCGCCGGCTGCACGCGGCTCCTGACGGAGGACCTCCAGCACGGCCGCGACTTCGACGGGCTCGTGGTGGAGAACCCCTTCGCGTGACCCGGGCCGGCGGGGGCCCGTGGACCCGGACCCGCCCCCCGTGGACAATGCCGGAATGAACCTCCTTGGGAGCATGGTGATTCCGCCTTCTCCCGAACCATGGCTGGCGTTGCCATGTTGCATCCTCCTCCTGGCGCTGGGCGGAGCCGGTGCCCTGTTCGTGCTCGAAGGAAGGGGGGATCTCGCCCGGATCGTGTTCCGGTTCCTCGTCGTGCTCGGCGCGGTGGGGTTCCTGATCGGCGTGGCCTGGGCGGGCAGCGTCGCCTGGGCGATCGGAGGGCTCTCGGGGTCGGGGCCACCGTCGGTCCGGAGGGTGGTGGGGGAGTACGCGTACCCCCTCCACCTGGTCGCCGCCTCCCTCGGGTGGCTCCTCATCGCGGGAGTGATGGCCCTCGCCCTCCAGGTCGCCGATCGCGTCCGACCCTGGGTGCCCGCGGCGGTGGTGATCCTCCTCGCCCTCCTGACCATCGGTCCCTGCCTCGGGGAGCACGATCGGGATGGCCTCGGTCTTGGCCTCAGGAACGTGGGCCAGGAGGAGGGGAAGGAACTGTGGATCATGGGATCCTCCTGGGATTCCCCGATGGCGGTACGCCCAGAGATCTTCCCCGCCGCCCGGTGGCGCGGGGGGGCGATGGGGCTGTTTGCCGGGACGATGGCCGCGGCCGGGGCGGGGCTCGCCCTCGGGCGCAGGGTTCCGGGCCGGGTCGTTGCGGTCCTCTCCCTGGTGGCGGCGGTATCGGCCCTCCTGTGGGGGCTCTGCGGCCTTCTCCGCGTGGAACAGGCCTGGTGGTGGAACGCCGACTTCGACTCCCTGTTCCTCCTCGAAGCGGCGTACCGGGAGGCCGCCGTCCCGCCCTTCGTCGCCCTCTGGGTGGCGGCGGGGGTGGCCGTCATCGCCTTCCAGCCGGAGGGACACCGGAGCCGAAAGGGCGCGGCCCCCGTCCCCTCCCCCGGCGAGGATCCCTCCCCATGATCCGCCTCATCGCCACGGACGTGGACGGGACCCTCACGGTGCCCGGCGGGCCGGTGCCCGCGGAGAACCGCGACGCCCTCCGCGAGGCCCACGCCCGCGGGGTGCGGGTGGCCCTCGCGACGGTGCGCGTCCACTGGACCGCGAAGCGCATCGTGGACGCCCTCGGCATCCCCTGCGGGCTCGTCAGCCTCGGCGGCGCGACGGTCTTCGACGAGGAGGGGGCCCTCGTGCGCCGCCTCGTCATCGGCGTGGACCTCGCCATGGAGATGGCGGAGTTCGCCGACCGGCACGGCTTCGGCCTCCTCGTCACCGTGGACGGCGCCCACCGCTACGGCCCCGGGTTCCGGCACATGCTGCCCGGTGTCGTGGAGGACCAGCGCTTCGAGAGGGACAACCTCTCCTGCGTCACCGGCGCCCCGGAGCGGCTCATGATGAACGGCGACCGCGCCGTGGGGCTGCTCATGGAGGCCTTCGCCGACGCCCCCCTCCGCTTCGTCCGCCACTACCGCGCCGACGGGAGCCTCATCGACGCCGCGGTCACCGCGCGGGAGGCGACGAAGGAGAGCGGCCTCGCGGCCCTGGCGGAGCGCATGGGGGTCGCGGCGGCGGACGTGCTCGCCCTCGGCGACGCCGAGTCCGACGCGGGGATGCTCCGGTGGGCCGGCGTCGGCGTCGCCGTCGGGGACGCCGTGGCGGAGGCGAAGGCCGCGGCGGACTGGATCTCCCCCGCGGCCGCCGCCGGCGGCCTCGCCGCCGCGGTGCGCCGTTTCGCGAACGGCGAAACGGCGAAAGGCAGGGACGTTCCTAACTAAGTAACTAACTCGGGGACGGGGGCTTCACGACCTCGCCATGGGTCCTCGTCCCCGAGTTAGTTACTTAGTTAGGAACGTCCCTGCCATTCGCGCCTCTCGCCTCACCGCCGGTGGCGGGCGGGCTCCTCGAGGATGAGGACGGCGAGCGCCGTCGAGAGCAGCCTCCCGCCGACGGAGCGCTCGTACTGGCCCTCCGGGTCCCAGGAGCCGCGGGCGCAGCCGTCCTTGCGCTGGTGGGGGAGGAGCGCCCCCTTGGCCGCGCCGTACCAGCCGCTCCAGTCCCCGCCCCCGCGCTGGAACATCGCCAGGGTCCCGTACCACCAGTTGAGCTCGCTGAGCCCGCCGATCTGCACCGGGATCTTCCCCCGGCCCTCCACCTCGAGCGTCTTCCACGCGATCTCCCACCGCGGCTTCGAACCCCGCACCAGCGAGAGGTGGGCCCGGTGGCGCGCCCCCTCGAGCCCCGCGCCCAGCACCTCCCGCACCGCCGCCGCGGCGTGGGCGTTGTAGGCCGTCGGCGTGTACCCGTACTCCCGCCCGTCCACGAGGTAGGCGAGCTTCCCCTCCCTCTCCTCGAGGGAGGAGAGGAACCGGTCCACCCCCTCCCCGAGGTCCGCGGGGAGCGGCCGCCCCGCGTCCCGCGCCGCCGCCAGCGCCGTCGCGGCGAAGGCGGTGTAGGGCACGTCGGAGCCCTTCCGGAAGGACGCGATGTAGCCCCAGCCCCCGTCCTTCCCTCGGGCCTCGAGCAGCGCCGCCGCGCCCCGCGCCGCGGCCTCCCGCCAGCGCCCCTTCCTCTCCCGCGCCTCGGCCTCGGCGAAGGCCTCCGTCGCCAGCGCGAGGGCCCAGGGATCCCGCGCCCCCTCGAGCCGCTCCAGGGTCTTCTGCAGGAGCTTCGCGCGGGGGTCCCCGCCGGCGTCGGGCAGGTGCCCGTTCCCGAGGAAGGCGAGGGCCGCGAAGGCGGAGAGGGCGTCGTCGAAGGGGCAGGGGACCTCCTCCCCGTGGTGGCCCTTGCCGGGGCCGTCGCAGGCCTTCCCCTCCCTCGCGCACCGCGCGGGGAAGCCGTCCCCGTCCCAGCCGCCGCCGGGGAGGGCGTGGCGTTCGAGCCAGTCGAGCCCCGCCTCCACGGCCTTCGCCGCCTCCGCCGTCCCGCCGCCGTGGCGGAAGGCCTCCTCCCGCTCCGGGCCCGCGGGGGGGCCGACGAAGAGCGGCGCGGGGAGGGCGGGGGCGGGCTCCTCCTTCGCGCCGTCCTGCGCCGGGGAGGGCGCGGCGAGGGCGAGGCCCGCGAGGATCAGGGGAGCGAGGGCCCGGGCCGCCGCGGGAGGGTGCATCCCCCGATTGTAGGGCCCCGGGGCGGCGGCGGCCGGGTCAGGCCCCCGCCTCCAGCAGCAGCCCCTGGATCCACCCCAGCAGGTGGATGAGCAGGATGGACCGGTCCCGGTCGGAGACGATCTCCTCGGGGAGCGCCGACTCCATCTCCGCCTCCCCGATGGAGTGGACGTCGGAGAGCGTGACGCGGGCGGCGGCGAGGGAGGAGAGCCAGGCGGCGAGGTGGGCCGGGGGGATGGGCAGGAGGAACCGCCCCCGCTTCCTCGGCTCGCCGGCGAGGGCCTCGAGGTCCCCCTCGACGACGGCCCGCGCGGAGCGGAAGAGGTGGGCGAGGTCCGGCGCGGCGTAGCGGTCCCACTGCGCCGCCGCCTCGGGGTCCCCGGGGCAGGAGGTGCGCTCGAGGTGGTCGCGGATGCCCGGCGCGTCGTCGGACAGGAGCAGCGGGAGCTGCCGGAGGGCCATGGCCATGACGGGCGGCAGGAAGCGGAGGGTGAGGACCCCCTCGGGGGAGGCGTCCACGCGGGGGTAGAGCACCTGCGTGGCTACGCCTCGACCTGTTCCATGGTGGTGCGGAGGGCCGCGGAGCGGAGCTTCAGCACGTAGAGCTCGGCCTGCTCCCGGTCCCCGGTCCAGACGATGGAGCGGCCCTGGTGGTGGACCTCCAGCATGTGGGTCTCGGCCTTGGGCCTGGGGTAGCCGAAGACCTGCATGAAGATGCGCGTGACGTAGACCATGAGGTTCACGGGGTCGTCGTGGACGACCACGTTCCACGGGCGCGCGAGGCGCGCGTCGGTGCGCTCGACGACCTCCGTGCCGGTGCCCGGCCGCGTTTCCATGCCGCCATCTTGCCGCCGCCGGGCGGCCGCGGGAAGGAACCGGGGGCGATTCCCTTGCCCCGGGCCCGCGGGGCGGGGACCCTCGGGGGATGCGCATCGGGGAGCTCGACTTCGACCTGCCGGAGGACCTCGTCGCCCAGGTGCCCGCGGAGCGGCGGGACGGGGCGCGGCTCCTCCTGCTGCGGCGCGGGGCGGGGGGCGCGGCCCACCGGGCCGTGGCGGACCTCCCGGGGCTGCTGCGGGCGGGGGACCTCCTCGTGGTGAACGACGCGGCGGTGTTCCCGGCGCGGCTCGACCTCCGGCGGGCGACGGGGGGGCGCTTCGACGCGCTCCTGCTGGAGCCCCTCCCCGGGGAACCGCTGCGGTGGGAGGCGCTGGTGAACGCCCACAACAAGCTCCGGGCGGGGGAGCGGCTCGCGGTGGAGCGGGGGGAGGGGGCGGCGGTCGTCCTCGAGGAGCGGCGGGCCGGGACCTGGACGGTGCGCTTCGAGGGGACGGCGGACGTGCGCGGCCTCGCGGCGCGGGCGGGGCGGGTGCCGCTGCCGCCCTACATCCGGCGGGAGCGGGGGGAGGACCCCCGGGACGGGCTCGACCGGGAGCGCTACCAGACGGTCTTCGCGCGGGAGCCCGTGGCCGCGGCGGCGCCGACGGCGGGGCTCCATTTCACGGCGGAGCTGCTGTCGGCCTGCGAGGCGCGGGGGGTGCGGCGGACGGCGGTGACCCTGGCCGTGGGCCCGGGGACCTTCCGGCCCGTGAAGGCGGAGCGGGTGGAGGACCACCCGATGCACCCGGAGCGGTGGTGGATCCCCCCCGAGGCGGCGGCGGCGGTGCGGGAGACGAAGGAGGCGGGGGGGCGGGTCGTGGCCGTGGGCACGACGGCGGTCCGCACCCTGGAGGCGGCGGCGGCGGCCTCCGACGACGGCCTCCCCCGGCCGGGCACGGGGAGCACGGACCTGTTCATCCTCCCCGGCCACCGGTTCCGGTGCGTGGACGTGCTCCTCACCAACTTCCACCTCCCCCGGTCCACCCTGCTCGCCCTCGTCATGGCCTTCGGCGGCGTGGAGGAGGTCCGCCGCGCCTACGCCGAAGCCGTCCGCGCCCGCTACCGCTTCTTCTCCTACGGCGACGCCATGCTCGTCGTCTAGGGGACGCACCCAACTTTCTCACTTTTCTGTGGATAACTTTCCGGGTGTCGGGAAAGTTATCCACAGAAAAGTGAGAAAGTTGGGTGCGTCCCCTATGGCCGACCTACGCGAACGCGCCGCCCTCCTGCGCCTGAGGCTCGGGGAGGCGAACCACGCCTACTACGTCCTCAACGCGCCGATCCTCGCCGACGCGGAGTGGGACGCGCTCTTCCACGAGCTGAAGGCCCTCGAGGAGGCCCACCCGGAGCTCGCCACGCCGGATTCCCCGACGAGGCGGGTCGGCTCGGACCTCTCCCGGGGCTTCGCCACCCGGCCCCACTCGGTGCCCATGATCTCCCTCGACAACGTCTTCGGGGAGGAGGAGCTCCGCGAGTGGGACCTCCGCGTCCGCGGGACCTACCTCGGCGAGCCCGACGCGAAGATCGCCTACCACTGCGAGCCCAAGATGGACGGAGTCGCCGTGGAGGTCGTCTTCCGCAACGGGTTCGTGGACCTCGGCCTCACCCGCGGCGACGGGAGCATCGGGGAGGACATCACCCGCAACCTCCTCACCATCGGGGCCCTCCGCCGCCCCCTCGACGGGAGCCGCCGCCCCGTGCCCCGCCTGCTGGAGGCCCGCGGGGAGTGCTACATGACGAAGGCCGACTTCGAGGAGCTCAACCGGGCGCTGCGGGACGCCGGCGAGGACGCCAGGGCCAACCCCCGCAACTTCACCGCCGGCTCCCTCAAGCAGAAGGACCCCGCCGTCACCGCGACCCGCCCCCTCCGCGTCGTCTTCTACGGCGTCGGCCTGATGGAGGCCGACGGGCCGCCCCGCTCCCACGGGGAGCTGCTCCGCGCGCTCCGCGACTGGGGCCTCCCGACGCCGGACCGGGCCGAGGTCTTCCCCTCCGTGGAGGGGGTCGCCGCCTACGTGGCCGCGGCGGAGGCCCGCCGCGACGACCTCCCCTACGAGGTGGACGGCGTGGTCGTCAAGGTGGACGACGTGGCCCTGCAGGAGCGGCTCGGGGCGAAGACCCGCTCCCCCCGCTGGGCCGTGGCCTACAAGTTCAAGCCCCGCCAGGCCACCACGCGCATCCGGGCCATCACGGTGCAGGTGGGGAGGACCGGGGCGCTCACCCCCGTCGCCGACCTCGAGCCGGTCCCCCTCGGCGGCGTCACCGTCTCCCGCGCCACCCTCCACAACCAGGAGGAGGTCCGCCGCCTCGACGCCCGCGAGGGGGACCTCGTCCTCGTGGAGCGGGCCGGCGACGTGATCCCCAAGGTCCTCCACGTGATCCGCGAGCAGCGCCGCCCCGGCGCCGCCCCCTTCGCCTGGCCCGCGGCCTGCCCCGTCTGCTCCGCCCGCGTGGAACTCACCCCCGACGAGCCCCTCTCCTACTGCACCAACATCGCCTGCCCCGCCCAGGTCAAGGGCCGCATCCTCCACTTCGCCTCCCGCCTCGCCATGGACATCGAGGGCCTCGGCGAGAAGCTCGTGGACCAGCTCGTGGAGCGGGGCCTCGTGAAGGACCCCGCCGACCTCTTCCTCCTGGCGGAGGAGACCCTCGCCGGCCTCGACCGCATGGCCGGGAAGAGCGCCCGCAACCTCGTCGAGCGCATGGAGAAGAGCCGCGCCGGGGCGACCCTCCCGCGCCTCCTCCTCGGCCTCGGCATCCGCCACGTCGGGGAGGCGACGGCCCGGGACCTCGCGCGCACCTTCGGGACCCTCGAGGCGGTCCGCGACGCCGGCCCCGACGACCTCCTCCTCGTCCCCGACGTCGGCCCCGTGGTCGCCGCCTCCGTCCACGGCTTCTTCCGGGAGCCCGCCAACCTGCGCGTCCTCGCCCGCCTCCGGGACGAGGCCCGCATCCGCCCCCCCCGGGAGGAGGCCCCCCCGGCGGCGGGCCCCTTCGTGGGGAAGACCGTGGTCTTCACCGGCGCCCTGGAGAAGTTCACGAGGGAGGAGGCCGAGGCCATGGTCCGCCGCCTCGGGGGGAAGGCCGTGGGCTCGATCTCCCGCAAGACCGGCTTCCTCGTGGCCGGCCCCGGGGCCGGCTCCAAGCTGGAGAAGGCCCGCTCCCTCGGGGTCGCGGTCCTGACGGAGGAGGAGTTCCTCGCCCTGGCGGGGGGGGGGAGGGGGTAGGGGGGGCTCCTCGGTCCCGTGCTGCTCCCCCTGGCGTTGGGGGGCCGCCCCGCCCCCCCCCCCCCCCCCCGGCGGGCGGCCGGGGCCGCGCCCGGAGG